>JAJYBI010000001.1 GCA_021779095.1 Deltaproteobacteria bacterium | reverse complement strand
CCGATCTCGATTCCCTCGTCAACGGCAGCGCGGGTGGCGTGCAGGGCGTCTTCCACGCGTGCCTTCTTCTCTTTCATTTCCACTTCGGTAGCGGCACCGACCTTGATAACGGCAACGCCGCCGGCAAGCTTCGCCACGCGCTCCTGGAGCTTCTCCTTGTCGTAGTCGCTGGTGGTCTGATCGAGCTGCACGCGGATGGCGGAGATACGACCCTTGATGTCTTCTTCCTTACCGTCGCCGTCGATGATGGTGGTGTTGTCCTTGTCGACGGTAACCTTCTTGGCGCGGCCGAGCATGTCGAGGGTGGCCTGCTCGAGCTTGAAGCCGAGCTCTTCGGAGATGACCGTACCGCCGGTGAGGATGGCGATATCTTCCAGCATCGCCTTGCGGCGATCGCCGAAGCCCGGGGCCTTCACGGCGCAGACGTTCAGCACGCCACGCAGCTTGTTGACCACCAGGGTGGCGAGCGCTTCGCCTTCGATGTCTTCGGCGATGATCAGGAGCGGCCTGCCTGCCTTGGCGGTCTGCTCCAGGATCGGGAGCATATCCTTCATGCTGGAGATCTTTTTGTCGTGGATCAGGATGCAGGCGTTTTCCAGGCTGGCTTCCATCCGCTCCGGATCGCTTACGAAGTAGGGGGAGAGGTAGCCGCGGTCGAACTGCATCCCTTCCACGGTTTCCAGGGTGGTTTCCATCGCCTTGGCTTCCTCGACGGTGATAACCCCTTCCTTGCCGACCTTCTCCATCGCCTCGGCGATGATATCACCGATGGTCTTGTCGTTGTTGGCGGAGATGGTGCCGACCTGGGCGATCTCCTTGTGGTCCTTGATCGGCTTGGAGATGTTCTTCAGTTCGCCGACGATTACTTCCACGGCCTTGTCGATGCCGCGCTTGATCTCCATCGGGTTGTGGCCTGCGGCAACCAGCTTGGCACCCTGGCGGTAGATGGCCTGGGCGAGGACGGTCGCGGTAGTGGTACCGTCACCGGCGACGTCGGATGTTTTGCTGGCGACTTCCTTCACCAGCTGGGCACCCATGTTCTCGAACTTGTCGTCCAGCTCGATCTCCTTGGCGACGGTGACGCCGTCCTTGGTGATGAGCGGTGCGCCGAAGGATTTTTCGATGACAACGTTGCGACCTTTGGGACCGAGGGTTACCTTGACCGCGTCGGCCAGCGTGTTGACACCTTTCAGGATGGCGTTGCGCCCTTCCTGGTCAAATTTGATGAGTTTTGCAGCCATGAGATACTGTCCTCCTTGGTAGTATGTATAATTGGTGTTCGGCTAGATTATCCCAGTACGCCCAGAATGTCGTCTTCGCGCATGATCAGGTAGTCAGCCCCTTCCAGCTTCACTTCCGTGCCGGCATATTTGCCGAAAAGTACCTTGTCGCCGACCTTCACGTCCAGGGGGATAACGGTGCCGTCTTCCTTCACCTTCCCTTTGCCGACGGCGACGACTTCGCCCTGCTGCGGCTTTTCCTTGGCGGTTTCCGGGATGAAGATCCCGCCGGCGGTTTTGGTTTCTTCCTCGACTCTCTTGACGATGATACGGTCCTGCATGGGTCTCAGGTTCATCTACACTACTCCTTTCTGTCGTGATGTAAGTTATTGGCAGTGGAAAAAAATTAGCACTCACATCTGCTGAGTGCTAACAGAATATAACGACGTCTTTTTTAAAAATCAAGTCCGTTATGGAATTTTTTTTAGCGGTGAAGGGCGTCGAGGATACCGGCGGAGAGCTCTTTGGCCGCCTGGCGTGCCAGGCGCTGCCGGACGGTTTTCGTGGTGGCGCGGTCGTGATCGAAGAATGTTTCCAGAGGGACGGTGATCTCGGCGGCAGGGGCCTTCGCCCCGCGGTCATGCAGGTAGGCGCGGGCCTTCATCCGCATCTCAGTGGAACAGCAGCCGGAATTCTCCAGGTAGCCCCACACCTCGCCCGTTACGTAGAGCTGTTTTGCGAGCCAGGCGGGGTCGACCGTCGCGAGGTCTTGCTTGATGATGACGAACTGCTGCACCGGCGTGGCAGACCTGCCGTCGTTGAGCATGTCCACGAACTGGTCGAAAACCGCGCTGCTGACGTCGGGAGGGACGAGGGTGTCGACGAACGGCACCACGTAGACGGTGTCAATGTCCTGCGGCACGGTAAACCCCGGATTGACGGACACCCGGGCCGTGGGGGCGCAGCCGGCGGCGGCCAGCGACAGAAGTACCGCCGCGAGCAGAACAAGCGGACGTATCGATTTTGGAATGCGGTTCACCATTTACGTTTGGCCAGTTCTTCCTGGTAGAACTTCTGGTAGAGGATTTCCCACTCCCTGCTGCCGGGGACCTTTGCGGTCGAATAGGAGGCGAGTTTTTTCCGCACCGCTTCGTCGATGGCGGAGAGCTCGGCGAAGTGGCCGGCGATGCTTTCCTTGATACGGGCGAGCGCACGCGATTCGTCGGGAAAGTCCGCCAGGTCGTCGCGCCAGAGCCTGTCGAACACGAGATGGGCCAGATGGGAAACCCGGTCTTCGGAAATCTGCACGGAAACCTCCGGTACGGCTGTTAACGGCGTGGAGCGCGGTATATGCGGGATCGACGCCGGTCGCGATTCAGAGAACGAATTTGCGTTCCTTCGCCAGTTTGTCCTTGATCATCTTCAGCATCTTGTGCCGGTCGATGCCGGCGCCGCCACCCATGGAGCGCAGGGTCTGCTCCAGGAGCGCCTCCGCATCGCGTTCCAGCATCGCCTCCGCCTTGATGTTCGAGCCGATCGTATCGCGTACTGCCGCAACCAGCACGCCGCGTTCCTTCTTGGCCGTAATCAGTCCGGACGCGGTCAGGTCCGCGAGGATCCGTTCGGCAATACGGGCAATCTGGTCGTCCTTCAGGTGCATGTTCACCCTTTCGCGTGGCGCAATAATGGCCCCATTCTACCGATTCCGTATCAAATTGCAATACCGCGGAACGTTTCGGCGCGGATGACTGCCGGCAGGGCGTCTACGGGATCGCGGGCACCGGCAAATCCCGCTTGATTCCGCCCGGCCGATGGGTTACACTCTAGCCACGTTTGGTTCTCTCTGCTGGGTACGTGAGGTCGCACAGCCCAGGCGGAATACTTAGTCGACCGGGAGCCTTTCAGACCGTGGTGTGCTGCCCCATTGCGCGGGATTTGCCTGAAGCGGAACAAAGGCGCCCACATTGTAGGGAACTCGCTCGGAGGCCCTCAGGCCCACGGCACAGCGGAGAGACTGAAAAAGGGGCTATCAGGCCCCTTTTTCATTTCCGTGCAGGTGTCAGACGAACCTGGCTCTACTCCCTCGGTTCCTGAAAGATGGCGGTGAACATCGGCCGCGCTTCCCCCTTCGATGCCGAAATTGCCATCTCAAGCTCGATCGTCTTGCCCCGCACGTCCCGCAGGCGGCAGCGTGATGTCGCTCCCACGATGCCGTTTTCCCCGTCTTTAAGGTATGTTTCGATTCCGTGCCGTACGGCATCCCCCTCCACGATGAACGAATAGATGTTTTCTCCCAGGAACTCCTGCCGCGAAAGCCCGATCAGTTCTTCGGCCTGCTGGTTCGTGATGACGATCTTGCCGTCGTCGAGGAACGTGATGACGGCCGAGCGGGCCATCTCGATGAATTTGCGGTAGCGGTCCTCCGATTCCATCCGCTGTTCGATCCGGCGTCCCAACTCCTCCATCATGTCGTTGAAGCTGTCGATGAGCCGGCCGATCTCGTCACGGGATCGTGCCGGTATCCGGTCGCTGAAGGTGCCGGTCCTGGTGACGTGGACGATGCTTTCCGATACGGACTGGATCGGCCGGATGATGAAGCGGCTGATCAGGCTGCTCATGAGGGTGATGATGAGGAAGAAGATGCCGCTGCTGATCAAAAGGTCGCTCTTCAGGTTCGTGCCGATCTGACGGTACAGTGCCTCCATCGGGATGCTGACCGATACGGCGCCGATCACCTCGCCCAGGTGGTAGTTGTAGGAGAAGTGGCCACGGGGAAAGCGGGCGCGGACGAAGTCCGGCGCGGCGTCGTAGCTGCCGTGGCAGCCGAGGCAGGACTTCTGTGCGGTCATGGAAAGCATGTAGCGGAAGACCTGCTGGCCGTTGTCGGTGACGACCTGGTAGTCCTCCTCGGCCGGATGCCCCTTGAACGCCTCCAGCATCTGTGTCTCGTACGGGTCCGGACGGTTGTTGGGGTTGCGGTAGCGCAGCGACACCTGGCGGACGTAGAACTTGGTCCCCTCCGTGATCCTCTTGGCGATCTGCGTCGCCACCACCTGGGGAACGAGGGCGTAGTTGTGCTCCGGTTCGTTGTGGACGACGCTGGACATGTAGTCGCGCGACTGGATGATCTCCTTGGCGAGGATACGGGCGTTGTCCACGGCGTCGTGGATGACGAGGGCCTGCTGGCGGTGGTAGTCGTCGAAGGCGTTCGCGGCGAGCAGGACCACAAAGAATATGGCGACGATGATATTGAACTTGGTGCTGATCTTCAGGTTGCCGAACCGGGACATGCGGGCCTCCGTGTCGATATCGGGACAAGTATACCGGCAGGACGGTGAGAGGCAAGGCGGAAAGGGCAATCGGAGTACGTTACGGCGAATGGGAACGCGGACAATACAAAAAATGTTGGTAAGGTGCAATAGTACCGCTTGACATATCCCAATCGGACTTATATAAGTTCATTTCAATTATATTGCGATAATCATGTCTGCCAGCCGAGATTAGTTCCCGAGGGTGCCAACCATGCGAAAATTCAACATCATTGTATTGATTCTCATCTTGATGAACTCTGCGGCGGTGCATGCCGCAGCAATCAGGCTGCCGCAGAGCGGGCAGACTGCAGTGTATGCCCCGACGGACGACGGTGCACTTCGTACGGGAACCTCCTGGCCGAGTCCCCGTTTTACCGATAACCAAGACGGTACGGTAATCGATAACCTGACAGGACTCGTCTGGACGAGACATGCCGCTCCACCTCAAGGCATCATACGGGAGCACGTTGCCGCGGGAGATGGTGCCCTTTCTTGGCAACAGGCGCTGGACTGCATCGGACGGCTCAATGCGGAAAACTATCTGGGCTTCAGTGACTGGAGACTGCCCAATCTGAACGAGCTTGCGTCGTTGATCTACCAGGGGCAGGAAAGTCCGGCCGCGTGGCTTAAAAGACAGGGGTTCACCGGGATAGCTTCTTCTGTTTACTGGACCTCAAGTACCTGTGTGCAGAAACCTGACAATGCATGGACGATGGACGCGACCGACGGGGCTGTGCGGTACCTCTCCAAATCAGGCTCGGGCCGTGTCTGGCCGGTGCGCGGTGGAGAAGTGCCAGCATCCCCGGTCAATCTGCCTCAAACCGGACAGAACGAGTGTTACGACACATCCGGCAAAGTCGTGTCGTGCGCCGGAACGGGCCAGGACGGTGAACTGCAGCGGGGAGTCGCGTGGCCTCTGCCGCGTTTCGGTGACAACGGCGATCAAACCGTTACCGACAACCTGACCGGGTTGATATGGCCTCGGGATGCCAATCTACTGTCGTCACGAGGTACGAACGGTGGTGCTGCAGACGTAATGGTAGACTGGCAGGAAGCGCTTGATTCGGTACATCGGCTCAACCACGACGGATTTGCGGGATCCAGCGACTGGCGGCTGCCTAACCGGCTGGAGCTTGCCTCGATCATGAACTACGTTGAACCCAATTCCTTTGCCTGGCTGACCTGGCAGGGGATGTTCGATGTGAAACCCCATTACTGGACATCCAGTACAGATGCTTCACACACGGACGATGCCTGGAATGTGTCGCCGAGCGGAACGATTCTTGGTCAAAGCAAGTCTGATCGTGCAAGTAAAAGCTTCGTCTGGCCGGTTCGTGGACCACTAGACGCTGACACGTTACTGGGAAAGCTCAATGCGTCAGACAGGGCGCTGCTGGCTGCACCATCTGCAACATCGCTTAGCATTACCACGGCCAGTCTTCCGGCCGGTTCGGTTGGCGCGACATACAGCAAGGCCTTGGCCGCCAGCGGCGGGACGACACCCTACGCCTGGTCCAGAAAGAGCGGCAGTCTGCCCGCAGGATTGTCGCTTTCTACGGCAGGTGTCATCAGCGGTACCCCCACAGCCACAGGTACAAGCAGCTTTACGGTGCAGGTCAAGGACAAATCAAAAGCTACAGCTACCAAAGCCCTTTCCATTACCATCATCCCTCTCACAATAACGACTTCCGCCCTGCCTGACGGTAAGGTGTCGATTTCGTACAGCCAGACTTTAACGGCAACGGGCGGGAAATCACCTTATACCTGGTCCTGCACCGGTGGCAGCCTGCCTGCCGGCGTAACTCTGAATGGATCTACCGGCCTTATCTCGGGTGTGCCGACCACTGCAGGAACAAGTATCGTGACGATCCAGGTGAAAGACACTAACAATTCTACATACACCGCAACATTTCAGTTAACAGTCAATCCGGCCGTGAGTATAGCCACGTCTACGCTTTATGCAGACTATGTCGGACTGGCGTACAGCCAGACACTGACGGCGAACGACGGAGTTGGTCCGTATACTTGGTCGATTATCGATGGCAGCCTGCCCGTCGGGTTGACGCTGAATGCAGACACCGGTGCAATTTCTGGGGTGCCTGCCGTTGCGGACATGTATTCATTTACCGTCCGTGTCGTCGATGCCGACCATACAATTGCCGACAAGACGTTGAGCATAGAGGTGATGAGTTTCGGAACAATCGCCGGGGCAGTTACGGATCAAGCGACAGGCGCCCCGCTTCCCGGCGTGAATGTAACCCTTACATTGTCCGGCATAACCAACAGAAATCCGGACGACCGGTTACACGCCTGTAATGGCGCACCGCTCACTGCGCAGGATTATGTCATGACCGCGGTGAACGACGGCAGCAAATTCATCTGTCCTGACACGGCAACTACAGGCGGCATCATGATTTTCAAGGTTCGAAATCCTTACGGGACCGATCCTTTCACGGTGCACTGGAACGGTGTCAGTGCCATGTCTCCCGGCAGCGGGACGCCACCAGACATCGAATACAACGCTCAGAGTTTCAAGCCAAACGTTAGTGGGACGCTGACGAGAGTAAGTCTTTACTTTCCGAACAGCACCAGCATCAATCTGAAGGGGCCGGTGTATTTACTGCTCAAGTCCGCACTGGGGGGAGACCGGGGAAGCTATCTCGCAAAAAGCGATCCGGTAAATGTTGAACAGCTATATGGGAAAGCGCCGCTGTGGGTCGATTTTGCCTTCTCATCACCGGTTACGCTCGTTGCCGGGCAGACGTATTATCTGGAGATTAACGGTACGATTTTCGATTGGTACGGCTATAGCGGTTATCTTGACAACATCAGTTGGGGGCTCACCGACAGCTATGCCGGCGGAACTGCCTACGAAAGGAGTGGTGGTGTCTGGAAGCAGTTGGGAAAATCCTTAGCGTTTCAGGCATATATGAACAATCAGCCGGACATAGCAACGATACCGTCCACAAGCTACGGTTATGGTTATTCCTGGTTGCAGATGATTGGAGGCAATGACGGGCAGGTGGGAACGGTAGTATATTCACCGGCTCTTAACAATTGGTATTCCTATGCCACGATCAACACGTCCTTTATCGACAGTGACGGATATCACCTGTTTAATGGTGACGACCTGACCTTCGATGCGACGGTCAATACGGCGCCGGCCGGCTACTACGAGCCGGATGGCTGGCTTACAGTTAAGGTTTGGGCGTATGGAACCTGGCGTCCCAGCCTGGTTACGGATTACTTCGACATTACCTTCAACCGCACCCTGACTACCGTTACCGATGCAAACGGCAGATATTCCTTTCCTGCCCTGCCTGACGGGATTTACACACTTACGTTTAACAACGTCGCCTATGTCACGGGAAGCGCCAGCGGTTCACTTGCGCCCGGACAGGTGATCAACCCCACAAACACCCTTGCGAAGATACCTCCGGCCATGTTGCAGGGGAAAGTGACACTTGCCGATGGCAGCCCGTTGGCCGGCATAACCGTCACGGTGACAGATCCGGCGGGGTCAAGGAGTACGGTAAGTGATGTGCAGGGTAACTTTCTGGTAAGTGGTGTGGTGCCGGGAAATTACACCGTCAATTTTGCTGCCCTTGAACTGGTACCGCAGGCGGTTGCCGGTACACTGTCGCAGGGGCAGACTGGCGTGGTGAATGCTGTCATGACACCGGCGCCTATTTCGTTGTCCATAACCACACCCACGAGCGGGACGTTGGTAGTTTCGTCGCCCCTGGTGGTCACGGGAAGTGTGCAGAATGCTGACAGCGTAACGGTATCGACCACCAGCAACGGGGTTGTCGGGCAGTATTCCGCAGTTATGGCAGACGGTGCATACACGGCGTCGGTTCCGCTGACTAGGGGTTTGGTGCGGGTCGATGCCACCGCAACCAACCGCTATCGCCAAACCGGTACAGCCAATCTGACGATAAACTTTGATCCGCGAGGGAAGGTGTCGGGTATCGTTTCCGACGCCGTAACCAGTCAGCCGCTCCCGGCAGCAACGGTCACGGTTACCGATGCAGAAGCAATGGTCCGGACGGCTACAACAGGCAGCGACGGACGGTATACCATTACCGAGCTCTCCCCCGGCCCGGCCACTGTGACTGTAAGCGGGGACGGCTACCTGCCGAAGACCTTTTCACGCACCATCGGTCAGGGAGAGGCTCTGGCGCTTGACGTGCCGCTTGCCACGTTCGCTGTTCAATTTGTCAACGACGTCGGAAACGTCGCGGTCATGGAGGGTGAGGGCAATTATGACGGAAAGAATGCGGGCGGCACCTATAACGAGTATCCTCGCAAAGTAATATCCACGGAATATTTCAAGACTCACGGCGACGTGGACTTCCTGGTCATGCTCTCCACCTTCGACTACGCCATGCCTGAGGCAGGTGCGCAGGGGTTCTACCTGCCGGTGAAGAACGACGTGCAGGGTATCAACCAGCCGATTGCGGATAACACCGCCTTCTTCGGCAGTGCCGGCCGGCTCCAGGGGACCATCGACCTGGGGAACGTCATGACCCTTGCCGCCTATCCCTACGGGCCGAAACTGGACGAGACCGTTGCGACGCTCAACCACGAGCTGATGCACCGGTTCGGGGCGTATGTGCGGTTCAGGAACCCCGACGGCACCTTGAACACGGCGCTCCTCGGCAAGGACGACGCCCACTGGAGCTACCTCCTCGACACGCAGGGCTCACTCATGTACGGCAACGGGTGGCGGGATAACCGGGACGGTACCTTTACCTCCGTCGCGAAGCAGAGCTGTTTCAGCCCGCTGGACCTGTACCTCATGGGGATGATAGGCAAAGAGCAGGTGCCGCCCATGCTGTTGATCGACAACCCGGACATCGACGCGACCCAGCTGCCGCAGTTGGGGGAGATGATCACCGGCACGGCCTGGATGGTCACCATCGACGACATTATCGCCGCCGAGGGGGCGCGGGTGCCTGACGTGACGAACGCACCGAAAAAATTCAACGTCGGCTTCGTGCTCCTCACGCGGCCGGGCACGCCCGCCGGCAGCGCCCCTGCGGCCATCGAGACCCTGCGCAGCACCTGGGCCGGACGGTTTGCAGAACTGACCCGGGGGATCGGCGGGGTGAACGGCGTTACCCCCTCGGTGTCGGTCATCATCGACTCCCCGGCGGACGGCGCCACCATCACCGGGCTGGACGTGAACGTGAGCGGCACGGTCATCAACACCGCCGGCGCCGAGACCGGCGTGGTTGTGAACGGCATGGTTGCCACCGTCAGCGGCAGCCGCTTCGTCGTCAACCACGTGCCGCTGCAGGAGGGGGCCAACACCCTCACCGTCACTGCTACCGATGCCAATGGACTGACGAGCACGGCAACCCGGAGTGTCACCGCCCAGGCGGGTCATTATCTGCGCATCGTGCCCAACGTGGAGTCGGGGACCGCGCCGCTGGATATTTCGCTCAGGCTGGACGGCAGCTTCACCATCGCCAACCCGTCAGTCAGCATCACCGGACCGGTTTCGGTTTCTCTTGTGCCGGGCACAGAACAGTCGGAATTTTCGGCAACGATAGCGGTCGAGGGCACCTACACCATTACTGCCAGTGCTGTTGGGCCGGATGGGCAGACGTACAGCAACACCGCGACGATTACAGTAGTGTCCCAATCACAGACGGATACGATTCTACAAGAAAAGTGGAAAGTTTTGGTCGATGGCCTTGCCGCCGAAAATGTTACAAATGCTCTAAGCGTAATACACTCAAAAGCCAGATCAACGTATCAGGCAATGATCACAGCTCTTGGCGGCCAGCTACAATCCATAGCCGCGAGTCAGCGGCAGTTCAATATTATTTCGGTCAATAATAGACGGGCTAAATACGAATTAATCACAAATGAAAACGGCACACTGTACTCCTACGAAGTGCTGTTTATCAGAGAGGGCAACGGTTTATGGGCACTGTACGAATTTTAGAAGAACAGTCAAGGAGCTTGGTCATGATTTCAAAATATCTCGTCCTCACTTTATTCTTGCTCACTATTTTTTCATCCACCTGCAATGCATCCTGGCTTTTGTATCACAAGCCTGAATTCAGGGGGCATGTAGTAGACATTGATACAAAAGAACCTATTGAAGGCGTAGTGGTGGTGGCTATCTACTATAAAAGCACCCTGAATCCGCCAGCTGGCAGTTACTCAAACGTAATACACGTCAAGGAAACCCTGACGGACAAGAATGGTGGTTTCTATTTCCCCGCATACACGACGTTCATTCATCCACTCGCCTACTCCGGTAATTGTGAGTTTTTGATCTATAAAGCAGGATATGGGAATTTAGGAAAGGAGCCGGTTGAGGAAGAGCTTTCTGGCAAAGCTAATAAAACTTTTGAACGAAAGGCTCTTTGGAATAATAATCTTGTATTTAGGTTTCTACCTAATGGCACTATTGAAGTCCCAAAGTTAACAAATATCCAAGATATGAAAAATTCATGGGGAAATGCAGGCATCTGGGGAGCAGAAATTGATAAATCAGAAGTCCCATTGCTTTATAATATGGTAACTAAAGAAGAACAAACTATTTTCATAAAAGGTAGGTGAATTATGAATTATAAGGTGTTGTTTACTGTAATAGCGTATTTTATGATTGAGTCTATGTGTTTAGCATTAGATGTAGATACTCACAAGTATATTAATAATGCTATTTCAAAAAAACTATTAAACAAATTTTCTTTGGACGGATATCTTAAAGATGATATTGGGCTACAAAAAGGTATTTATGAACAATTGGTGTCATCTATTTCTAATAATAGTCTCAATGCTTCTGAATGACTACGCGATGGTGGACTCTATGAAGACAAACCCCCTGGGGTGCTACCATACGTCCGCTCTGCAAATCATTTTCATGATCCCATAACAGATAATGGTTTTACCAAGCTGTCTGGAGAATCAGCGATCATCTGGTCCCAGAAGCCATCAGGACAACAATGGGTAGGGGGGCATTATTCATGGGCCGATACACGCGATAATTTTTTCAACGCGCTGGTATCAACCAATAAAGCAATTCGCGAAGAGAGGCTTGCTGAGACGTTCCGGGGAGTAGGCCAGTTGATGCATCTCAGTCAGGATATGAGCGTGCCTGAGCATGCCCGGAATGACTTCCATGCGCTGCCGGCGTATGAGGAATGGTTAAAAGAAAAATCAAGTTTGCAGTATGTCGACGCGGCGCTATTAAATCCGAAATCCCCCGATAGCAATCTGCTATATCAGGAAAGCAGATTCAATTCTGCCCCGGTTCCTGTCGCAAACCTCTTTGACACAAACCAATATGTCGGTAGCGAAGCTGATACAACACCCGGCCTTTCCTTTGGATTGTCAGAATACACCAACGCAAATTTTTTCAGCCCCGATACAATATTCTCGTCAAGCTATCCATTTCCTCGCTGGGCAGCAATGCAGGAGTGGGACGACATCATAGATCCGGCTAAAGCTACAAAGCGAACCTACCTTCGCAAGTTAGGCGACGGTGAGCATGTTGAGCATATTGCTGCTGGTAGATGGTTTTACAAATACCTGCCAACGGCAATGAAAAGCTCCGGTTATGGTCTGAAGCTGGATGATAAAGTCTATGTCGATTACGCACAACTCCTGCTCCCCCGTGCCGTCGGCTACTCAGCCGCTCTTCTTGATTATTTCTTCCGTGGCAACATCTCCATCATGCCCGCCACAAACGGCATTACATTCCGCTCCATCAAGCTTACCGCCCAGAACAGCACTCCCAACGAAACGATGGGGGTCGGCGAAGCGCGGTTGGTGATCCGCTACAAGGCACTTCCGGAAACGCCACTGGGCGGCAGCAAATATCTGTTGAACAACCCGACGGAAGGTACCGGCATCGCCGATTACGCCTACAAGGTCTCTGCACCGCTGAATGTTGATCTGACCACCCCGCAGGAACTGACGTTCGACTTCTCCGGCGACCCGCTTCCCTACAATTTTGACGAGATGACAATGCAACTCGTCTTCAAGGGGAAGCTCGGCAACGAGGAGGGATCTGTGGCAGTCAGCAAGCTGTCGCCCATCGGCGAAGTCTACACAAATATCGCCCTCCCTCTTCCTTCAGACGGCATATACGCCAAGACCTCCAACATTGGCTCAAACGCTACATTCAACGAGCTGCGCGTAACCGCCCAGACCGACACTCCCGGCGGGATTTCCGGTGGAGTTTTCTCGCTTGTTCTTGAATATCGCCTGGCAACCAAAGATCCCTTCTTGTCACAGCCGGTAGCTACTGTTCCCGATAACGCTGTAAGCTACATCATTCGGGCAAGTGAAAAAAACGGTGTGAACGGGTTGCCGGAAAATGAACCTGTGGAACTGGTCTTCGACCTGTCGTCGGCACCGTTGCCGGTCTGGGCAACCGACGTCTACGTTAACGTTGTCTATTCTGATCCGGATACGTCAAAGCTGTTGGCTATCGGTTATAGCGACATCTCCGAGCCGACCCCGGTGGACATCTTCAACAATGCGGACATGATCTGTATCAGCGACCAATGGAAAAACGCCGGCGATCCTGATGTGGTGGCCTTGTCCTTCATCTATGGTATTCCCCCTGGTATTTTTGATCCTTACCCCCATGATGTCGCCGATATCTACTACAAAATATCGGCTGCCACAGCGACCGATTCCGTCAGTGAATCCTTATTCACATTTCAGTCGTCGGGGATACTTTTTACCAACAGTTACCGGCGCCTGGGTTTCGTCCTTTCGGATTACGATATTCAACACAGTAACCAGGTTCTTTGGTTGAAAACAGACCCGAATGACGACTGGTATTATCCGCACTTCCCGCAAACTTACACGCATAACGGGACTGCGGTCAGGAACCAGATTGAACCCGATGGGACCTATATCTATCCTGGCATGTTCACAATACGTGGCAATTTGATGTGGGCTGGCGCCGGTATCGTATACACTAATCGAGAGTATCCCGCCGGATCGGTATGCACATGGGATGCTCTGCACTGATTGTGATGCCGTTTATGCGGACATTCTTTCTCCGCCGTGGTTGCAAATCTCAGAAAAATCTCTATGCTGGGGGCAATGAAACGGATCTTCCGCTACGACTGGGACGCCATCGCCGGCATCGTCGCGGCCTTTGCCGCGATTGTCATGCACTTTCTGCACATCGGGGAGTCGGACCTGCTCCTGATGATCGCGGTGGTGCTGATCGCGCTCCTCTTCATCCGCGACCTGCGGCGGGAGGAGCGTGCGGAAAAGATCAGCGACTCCCTGCGCGATACGGCTGGCGGGGTAAAGGATATCCTCGGGAGGCTCACGCCGGCGGATGCCGTCCTCGTGGGGCCGCAGCATATCCGGCGCATCATGGAGGAGTTCGCGCGCCGGGCGCGGAACGAAATGATCTGGTTTCACGTCTGTCCCCTCATGTTCCGTCGCCAGGAGCTGTTCGATGCGCTCCTGAAGCCGGCCATCGACAACCCGGCGGTGACGTCGATCCAGTTCATCCTTGATCTGAGCGACCGTGAGGCGTGGGAAGCGGAGGTGCTGCCGAAGATTCTCCGCTGCACGGGAAAGCAGAAGGTGCGGGAGACCCGATGGACCACCATCTCCGGCGGGGTGTCGGCCATCGTCGCCGACATCGACCGGGACGGTGAAACCGAATGTCTCCTGAGCTTCTGGGGGGAGCCGTTCATGGCCCGCACGCCGAGCCACAAGGTGCCGCGCTACATCTTCCACGTGCAGCACCACTCCGAACTGGTGGGCCGCATCCTGGAGGTCGTCCGCGGTCACCGGCTGGCTGCCGAGGGTGGCGGCCGGTAACGCCCCCAGCCGGGACTTCGACACCCGCATGTTGCACGGGCGAAACCTTGTCTTAACCCCCGTCTGCTACGGTGTCGCCCGCAGTCCCCTGCGGTGCCGCAGATCCGCACCCGGCATCGGTCTATCGATTAAAAAACCCTTTTCATGCCACCGGTAGTATGCTAGATTTTCCCCGCTTCTCCTGCCCCGTGGTATCCCGACACTTGATCACTCCCGATTTACGAATAGAGGATTTATGGCAAAAACCATCTGCATAGCGAATCAGAAGGGCGGAGTGGGGAAAACCACCACAGCCGTCAACCTGGCCGCATCGCTGGCGGTTGCGGAAAAGCGCACCCTGCTCGTGGACATGGACCCCCAGGGGAACGCCTGCAGCGGCGTCGGCGTGGACCGCGACGGGTTGGGGGAGACGATCTACGACGTCATCATCAACGACGCCGATCCGGCGGGGGTGATCGTCGCCACCGATTTCGCGCAGCTGCAGCTCCTGCCGTCCAACACCGAACTGTCCGGGGCGGAGCTGGAGCTGGTCGCCCTCAGCGGCCGCGAGACCCGGCTGAAAAACGCCCTCGCTACGGTTGCCGCCCGGTACGACTACATCATCATCGACTGCCCCCCCTCCTTGAGCCTGCTGACGGTCAACGCCCTGGTGGCGGCGGACTCGGTGCTGATCCCGCTCCAGTGCGAGTTCTACGCCATGGAGGGGCTGTCCCACATCCTGAAGACCCTGCAGCTGGTCCAGCGGGGGTTGAATCCTGCGCTTTCCATCGAGGGGATTCTCCTCACCATGTACGACGGGCGCAACAACCTGGCCCGGCAGGTGAGCGAGGAGATTCGGGCCCATTTCCCGCGGGAGACCTTCCAGACGGTGATCCCGCGCAACGTACGGCTTTCCGAGGCCCCCAGCCACGGACAGCCGATCCTGTCCTACGACATCACGTCCCGCGGTGCCTCAAGCTACCTGGAACTGGCCCGCGAGCTCATACAGCGGGAGAACGCGCATGATTAAGAAGACCGGACTGGGCAAGGGGATGGCGGCACTCCTGCCGGTGGCCGCCGATAACAGCGGCAAGGAGTATTTCCGCTGCCCCATCGAGGATATCAAGCCGCACAGCGGCCAGCCGCGCAAGACCTTCACCCCGGAAAAGCTGGAAGAGCTCGCCGCCTCCATCAGGGAGAAGGGGATCATCCAGCCGCTGGTAGTGAGGAAAAAAGGGACACACTACGAGCTGATCGCCGGGGAGCGCCGCTGGCGCGCCGCCCAGAAGGCGGGGTTGCGGGAGGTCCCGGTGGTGATCCAGGACGTGTCGGAGGACACGGCCCTGGAGATGGCGCTCATCGAGAATATCCAGCGCGAGGACCTGAATGCCGTGGAAGAGGCGGAGGCGTACCACGCACTGCAGGAGCGGTTCACCCTCTCCCAGGACGAGCTCGCCAGGCGGGTGGGAAAGGACCGCTCTACCATAGCCAACTCCTTGAGATTGCTGAAGCTGCCGGCCGAGATCAAGCGGGATATCGTCGAGGAGAGGATGGCCATGGGGCACGCCCGGGCGCTCCTCGCACTGGACAGTCCCGAGCAGATGAAGCTGGCACGGGACGAGATCGTCAAGGGGAACCTCACGGTGCGCGGAGCGGAGGCGCTGGTCAAAAAGCTCAAGTCCGCCAAGCCGGTGCGCAAGAATGTGCCAAAGCCGGATGCGGCGCTGAGCGATGTGACGGAACAGCTCGTCCGTCTGTACAAGACCAAGGTGGCCATCCGTACCTCCGGCAAGGGGGGAAAGATCGAGATCGTCTTCAGCGGACAGCAGGAGCTGACGCGGATCGTGGAGCTCCTGTTGGCATCGGAATGACGGGGCAAGACATACGGTAAACACGATAAAATTGCTTGACATCCGGGATGGCGGTATGGTAGCTATCCTATGCTTTTTGGGTTGTGGGGAAATTACACAGTGTGTCCAGGTTACACACTTTTTTTATGAGGAGCCGGCGGGTGATTAATCTCGATTTTACCTTCGTATTCCAGGTCATCAATTTCCTTGTCCTGATGATAGTGCTCAATATCTTCCTGTACAAGCCGATCAGGAAGGCGATCGCCGACCGCGCGGCGACGGTGGACGGAGCCCGTCAGCGGGCCGAAGCCGTCGACAGCGAAGTGCAGGAGAAGGTCGCTCAGTACGAGGCGCACCTGAAAGAGGCGAAGGGGAAGGCCGGCGAGGAGCGCAGCGCGTTGCGTGCGGCGGCGCTGGCCGAAGAGGCCGCCGCCCTGGAAGCCGCCCGGAAGGAGGCGGACAGCACCCTCGCCACCATCCGTGAAACGGTGGCCCGCGAGGCCGCCGAGGCCCGCACGATGCTGCAGGAGCAGGCGCGTGTTCTTTCGAAGGATATCTGTGAGAAGGTTCTCGGGAGGAGTTTCTAGATGAAGCGCATCATCAACGGCCGCGGCTCGAATCGTCAGGTATTCGCTGCGGCGTTTGTTTGTCTGCTGCTGGTGGGGTGTGCCGCCGCCGGCTTCGCTGCCGAGAGTGCGGAAGGCGCGCACGAGGCGATCGATACCGCCGCCCAGATGAAGGACTTCATGTGGCGTGTGATCGACTTCGGGGTCCTCTTCGCGATCCTCTTCTGGGCGCTGAAGAAGGCCGACGTGAAAGGCGCGCTTGCAAGCCGCCGTGCGGCGATCGAGAGGGCGCTCCGGGATGCGGAGGAGGCCCGTGAGGCCGCCGAGCGGAAACACGCCGAATACAGCGAGAAACTCGCGGCGGCAAACAAGGAAGTCGACGGGATCTATGCCGCCATCAAGCGCGAGGGCGAGGCGGAAAAGACGCGGATCATCGCCGAGGCTCAGGCCGCGGCCGAGCGGATCCGCGAGCAGGCGCGCCAGGCGGCCGGCCAGGAGGTCCTGAAGGCGAGGGCCGAGCTGCGTGCGGAGGCGGCACGGCTGGCGGTGGAGCTGGCCGAAAAGACCCTGCGCGCAGAGACGAAGAAGGACGATCAGGACCGGCTGGTTGGTGAATATCTTACCAAGGTGGTGGAGCTACATTGATTACGAACACGATAGCACGGCGCTACGCCAAGGCACTGGTGCAGCTGGGGACGGAGGAGAATGCGGTTGACCGGTTCAACACGGAACTCGCCGACCTCTGCAAAACTCTGCGGGACAACCCGGAACTGGCGGCTATTCTCGCCAACCCGGCCTACGGCATCGAGGCGAAGAAGGAGATCCTGAAGGACATCGTCGCGGCGCTGGCGCTGTCGGCGACCGTCGGCAACTTCGTCCAGCTCCTCTTGGACCGGAACCGCGTGCAGTTCCTGCCGCAGATCGCCGAGAGCTTCCGTGCCTTTGCCGACGAGCTTTCCGGTGTCCTCCGTCCGACCCTCACCTCGGGACTAACGCTGGACGAGAGCCAGGTAGAGTCGATCCGGAAGGCGCTGGCGGAGAAGACCGGCAAGCAGGTGGAACTCACGGTGCAGGTCGACCCCGCCCTCATCGGCGGTGTCGTGACCCAGATCGGTGACATGATCTACGACGGTAGTGTGAAGACCCAGCTCAACAGGATTGAAGATATATTACAGAAGGGGTGATACGTTCCTATGGAAATCAGAGCGGAAGAAATCAGCGAGATCATCAAGAAACAGATCAAGGAATACGGCAAAGAGGTGGAAGTCGCCGAGACCGGCACCATCATTTCCGTAGGTGACGGTATCGCCCGCATCCACGGCCTGGACAAGGCGATGGCCGGCGAGCTCCTCGAGTTCCCCGGCGGGGTCTCCGGCATGGTCCTCAACCTGGAAGAGGACAACGTCGGCGCCGCCATCCTCGGCGAGGACAACGAGAACATCAAGGAAGGCTCCACGGTCAAGCGGACCGGCAAGATCGTCGAGGTCCCCGTGGGCGATGCGCTCATCGGCCGCGTCGTGAACGCCATCGGCCAGGCGATCGACGGCAAGGGCCCCATCAACTCCGCTACCTACGGCAAGGTCGAGGTAAAGGCCCCCGGCATCGTCAAGCGCAAGTCGGTGCACCAGCCGATGCAGACCGGCCTCAAGGCGATCGACTCCATGGTACCGATCGGGCGCGGTCAGCGCGAGCTGATCATCGGCGACCGCCAGACCGGCAAGACCGCCGTCGCCATCGACACCATCATCAACCAGAAGGGGGGCGACCTGATCTGCATCTACGTCGCCATCGGCCAGAAGCGCTCCACCGTCGCCCAGGTCGTGTCCAAGCTGCAGGAGCACGGCGCCATGGACTACACCATCGTCGTCGCCGCCACCGCCTCGGAACCGGCCCCGCTTCAGTTCATCGCCCCCTATACCGGGGTCACCATGGGCGAGTACTTCCGGGACAACGGCAAGCACGCCCTGATCATCTACGACGACCTCTCCAAGCAGGCGGTCGCCTACCGGCAGCTCTCCCTGCTCCTCCGCCGTCCGCCGGGACGCGAAGCCTATCCGGGCGACGTCTTCTACCTCCACAGCCGCCTTTTGGAGCGTGCCTGCAAACTGTCCGACGACTGCGGCGCCGGGTCGCTCACGGCACTTCCGGTCATCGAGACCCAGGCCGGCGACGTTTCCGCCTACATCCCGACCAACGTCATCTCCATCACCGACGGCCAGATCTACCTGGAGTCCGACCTGTTCTTCTCCGGCGTCCGCCCGGCCATCAACGTCGGCCTCTCCGTCTCCCGCGTCGGCGGTTCCGCCCAGGTGAAGGCGATGAAGCAGGTCGCCGGTACCCTGCGCCTCAACCTCGCCCAGTACCGCGAGATGGCCGCCTTCGCACAGTTCGGCTCCGATCTGGACAAGGCGACCCAGATGCAGCTTGCCCGCGGCGAGCGTCTGGTTGAGATCCTGAAGCAGCCCCAGTACCAGCCGATCCCCAACGAGAAGCAGGTCCTCGTCATCTTCGCCGCCAACAACGGCTATGTGGACGACTACCCGGTCTCGGCGCTGAAGCGGTACGAAACGGAACTGTACTCCTTCTTCGACAGCAGGAAGGGCGACATCCTCGCCGAACTGCGCGACAAAAAGGCGATCGACGACGACCTGAAGGCCAAGATCGTCGGCGCGCTGGACGAACTGAAGAAGGAATTCACTGCCTAAGCTAAGGACGGTCTTCACCTATGGCAAGTCTCAAGAGCATCAAGAAGCGGATCGTCTCGGTCAAGAACACGAGACAGATAACCAAGGCCATGAAGATGGTCTCGGCCGCGAAACTCCGCCGCGCCCAGGAAAACGTGGTGGCGGCCCGTCCCTACGCCGGCAAGCTGGCTGAGGTCTTAACCCGCCTCGCCACGAGCCAGGGGGGCGATGGCAGCCCGCTCATGCAGGCGCGGCCGGTCAACAGGACCCTCCTCATCGTGGTCACCTCCGACCGTGGCCTCTGCGGCGGCTTCAACGCCAACATCTGCAAGGCGGCGGAGCGGTTCATCCGCGAGCGCGGCACCGACGCCGGCGAGATGCTGGTCACCACCGTCGGCCGCAAGGGGTACGAGTTCCTCAAGAACCGCCGGGCGATCCACAAGAACTACGCGAACATCCTGCACGGTCTCAACTACCAGACCGCGGCGCTCCTGGCCCAGGAGACGGTGGAGGGGTATCTGGCGGAGGAATACGACGAGGTCTACCTCCTCTTCAATGCGTTCCGCAGCGTCATGTCCCAGGACATCACCCTGACGAGGCTCCTCCCCATCGTGCCCGAAGAGGCGGAAGAGAGCGAGAACCCGCCCCAGTACATCTACGAACCGTCCAAGGCGGCGCTCCTGGAGGAGCTCCTGCCGAAGCATATCGAGGTGCAGCTGTTCAAGGCGCTCCTGGAGTCGGTGGCAGCGGAACACGGCGCCCGGATGACCGCCATGGACAGCGCCTCCAAGAACGCGACGGAGATGATCGGCAAGTTGACCCTGCAGTACAACCGGGCCCGACAGGCGGCCATCACGACGGAGCTCATGGAGATCATCTCCGGCGCCGAGTCCATCAAGGGATAAACTTTCAAGGATTATACAATA
Organism: Deltaproteobacteria bacterium; assembly: GCA_021779095.1. GTDB lineage: Bacteria > Desulfobacterota > Desulfuromonadia > Geobacterales > JAJYBI01 > JAJYBI01. The sequence continues at coordinate 187,454 of JAJYBI010000001.1, read as the reverse complement.
GAAGGCCGCACTGGCCGCAGGAGGAACAGGCTACATGAGTCAGAACATCGGAAAAATTTCGCAGGTTATCGGCGCCGTCATCGACGTCGAGTTCGAGCCGGGCAAGCTTCCCCCGATCTACAACGCCCTCAGGGTCACCAACCCCGCCATCGACGACCGGGAGTTCAATCTGGTGCTCGAAGTCGCCCAGCACCTGGGCGAGAACTCCGTGCGCACCATCGCCATGGACTCCACCGACGGCCTCGTGCGCGGCCAGCAGGTACAGGACACCGGCAAGCAGATCTCCGTGCCGGTGGGCAAGAAGACCCTGGGGCGCATCCTGAACGTCATCGGCGAGCCGGTGGACGAAATGGGCCCCGTGGGCGCCGAGAAGGAGTATGGCATCCACCGCGAGGCGCCGGCCTTCGAGGACCAGTCCACCAAGGTCGAGGCGTTTACCACCGGGATCAAGGTCGTCGACCTCCTCGCACCGTATGCCCGCGGCGGCAAGATCGGCCTGTTCGGCGGCGCCGGCGTCGGCAAGACCGTTCTCATCATGGAGCTGATCAACAACATCGCCAAGCAGCACGGCGGTTTCTCTGTCTTCGCCGGCGTCGGCGAGCGGACCCGCGAGGGTAACGACCTCTGGCACGAGATGAAGGACTCGGGCGTTATCGACAAGGCCGCCCTCGTGTACGGCCAGATGAACGAGCCGCCGGGGGCCCGTGCCCGCGTCGCGCTCACCGCGCTCTCCATCGCCGAGTACTTCCGTGACGAGGAAGGGCAGAACGTGCTCCTCTTCATCGACAACATCTTCCGGTTCACCCAGGCCGGTTCCGAAGTCTCCGCGCTCTTGGGCCGCATCCCGTCCGCCGTCGGTTACCAGCCGACCCTGGCCACCGAGATGGGCGAGCTGCAGGAGCGGATCACCTCCACCAAGAAGGGGTCCATCACCTCCGTCCAGGCGATCTACGTCCCGGCCGACGACCTGACCGACCCGGCGCCGGCCACGGCGTTTGCCCACCTGGACGCGACGACGGTTCTCTCCCGCCAGATCGCCGAGCTGGGGATCTACCCGGCCGTGGACCCGCTGGACTCCACCTCCCGTATTCTCGACCCGCAGGTCATCGGCGAGGAGCACTACCAGACCGCGCGTCAGGTCCAGTACGTCCTCCAGAAGTACAAGGACCTGCAGGACATCATCGCCATTCTCGGCATGGACGAGCTCTCCGAGGAGGACAAGCTGGTCGTCGCCCGCGCCCGGAAGATCCAGCGCTTCCTCTCCCAGCCGTTCCACGTCGCCGAGGCGTTCACCGGCTCCCCCGGCAAGTACGTCGAGCTGAAGGACACCATCAGGGGGTTCCAGGAGATCGTGGCCGGCAAGCACGACGACCTCCCCGAGCAGGCGTTCTACATGGTCGGCCCCATCGAGGAAGCGATCGAGAAGGCGAAGAAGCTGGCGGTTTAATAAGACAGGCACAGGATACAGGGCACAGGGCGCAGGGGTTAACCTTGGGCCTTGAGCCTTGAGCCTTGAGCCCAAAGGGTTTTGTATATGGCAGAGAAACTGAGACTCGAACTGGTTACCCCCTATCGCAAGGTCCTTTCGGAAGAGGTGGACGAGATCACCGCCACCGGCTCGCTGGGTGAGTTCGGCGTGCTTCCCGGCCACGCCCCGTTTCTCACCTCCCTGAAGATCGGGGAGTTCGCCTACAAGAAGAGTGGGGCGGTAAGCCACCTGGCCGTGAACTGGGGCTACTTCGAGGTGGAGAACGACACGGTTACCGTGCTGGTGGAGACCGCCGAGCGCTCCGACGAGATTGACCTGGAGCGGGCCAAAGCGGCGCTCGGTCGTGCCGAGGAGGCGCTGAAGAAGCTCTCCCCCGAGGATAAGGACTACCGCGTCATGGAGGCGGCCCTGGAGCGCGCCCTCATCCGGATGCAGGTCGCCGGCAAGGCCGCCAGAAAATAGATTCACAAGATGTGCAAACTGCTGTAAAAGAGTGGCTTCAGGCCACTCTTTTTTTTTGCGGGGGAAATCGTGCGGAAACCGATCATCGCCGTCACCATGGGGGACCCCACCGGCATCGGACCCGAGGTCATCGCCAAGGCCCTGGCCGTACCGGAGATACTGGAGCAGTGCCTGCCGGTCGTCATCGGTGATCCAGCCGCCATGAAGCGGGGGATCGCTGTTACGCGGAGCGGCCAGACCGTCCGGGAGGTGGTGGGGTGGCAGCTCCCCGGAGTGATCGATCCGGACGAGCTGCTGCTCTGCCCCTTAAGCCGGCTGGCGGAGGGGGAGATGGCGTACGGCCGTCCGACGGAATCCGCCGGCGATGCCATGTACCGCTATATCGTCGAGGGGGCACAGCGGTGCATGCGGGGGGATGCCGCCGCCATGGTCACCGGCCCGATCAACAAGAAGGCGATGAACCATGCCGGGCACGTCTACCCCGGCCATACGGAACTCCTCGCAAAACTGGCGGGTGTGGAGGATTACGTCATGATGCTGGCGGGGGAGCGGCTGCGGGTCTGCCTCGTGACCATCCACGAGCCGCTCAGCCGTGTCCCGTCACTCATCACGAAGGAGCGGGTGCTGGATACCCTGCGCATCGCCCACCGCGACCTGTCTCTCTACCTGGGTGGTGCGCCGCGCATCGCGGTGACGGCGCTGAACCCCCACTGCGGCGAGGGGATGATGTTCGGCGACGAGGAGCGGACCGCCATCGAACCGGCCATCTCCGCGGCGCGTGCCGAGGGGATCTATGTACGGGGACCGTTTTCCGCCGACACCCTGTTTCATTTCGCCGCCCAGGGTGCGTACGACCTGGTGGTCTGCATGTATCACGACCAGGGGCTCATTCCCTTGAAATTGCTGCATTTCGACGACGGGGTGAATGTCACCCTGGGACTGCCGTTCATCCGGACCTCCGTGGACCACGGCACCGGCTACGACCTGGCGGGAACCGGCCGTGCGTCCGCCGGCAGCATGCTCGCAGCGCTCAGGACGGCGATCTCGATGGCGGAAACGAAGGCGCGGGGAGAACGGTAACGGATGAAGAAGCGTATCCTGTTGGCAGGTATCGCGTTGGTCGTGGCATACGTCGCGTACATCGCCCTTTCGCTCCGAGCGCTGCCGCCGGTGGAGGGGCTCAAGAACCGCCGTCTCAGCATGACGATCCAGGTAAAAGACTGGCATGGCCGGTTCCATCCGTTCGTCGTCGGGCCGAAGAACCGGGACTGGACCCCCGGGAGCGTTATCCCGCCGGAGATGAAGTGGGCCGTGATCGTGGCGGAGGATGCGAACTTCTACAAGCACGAAGGGGTGGACGTCAAGGCGATCAAGAACGCCATCAGGTACGACCTGGAGAAGAAGAGCTTTGCCCGGGGCGCCTCCACCATCACCCAGCAGGTGGCGAAGAATCTGTTTCTGTCGCGGGAGAAGACCATTACCCGCAAGGTGAAGGAGATCATCCTCGCCCGGGAGATGGAGCGGGAACTGACCAAGGGGCGGATCATCGAGCTGTATCTCAACGTGGTGGAGCTGGGGCCGATGGTGTACGGGATCGGGCACGGCAGCCGGTACTATTTCGGCAAGCCCGCGTCGGCCATGACACCGCGGGAGTGCGCCTTCCTCGCCGCCATGCTGCCGGGGCCCCGGGTTGCCTACAACCCCTACCGGCACCTGGGGAAGGTGATGAAGCGGTCGGAGATGATCCTGGGGCTCCTGCGCCGCAAGGGGGTCCTGTCGGAGGAGGAGTACCGCCAGGCGCTGGCCGAGACGCCGAACATCGCCGGGCTGCAGCGCAAGGTCGATACCGCGTTGGCGAAGGAGCCGGAGCCGGTGCAGGCGCCGCTCTCCAGTGCCGCTCTACCGCTGCCGCCGACAGAGGCGCCGGCGACCGCAGTGCCGCCGCCTGCGCCGGAGGGGGCGGCCGGGACGGAGAAAGGGACGGAACCGGCGTCCGGCGCCCAGCCAGCGCTACCCGCCCCTGCCCCCGCCGGAGAGGGGCGGCAGTAAGCGGAAGCGCGCGGTCAGCGCCGGTAGAGGACGTTCAGTCGGCGTCCGGCGTCCAGCACGATCCCGTCCGCCGTCCGGTGTCTATGGAGAAACGCCTCCACCTGCCGGATGAACGGTGAAGGGCGTCGTTGACGGTCGGGAAACAGGGAGTCGAAGAAATCCCGCTCGTCGTCGAAACGGAACAGGACCGTGAACTCCAGCGTCTCTCCCACCGACCACCCGTCCAGCGCGTGCATGGCGCGCACGGCCGCCTCCCGAGCGGACCGTTCATCCCCGCTTCCCGCACCGAACCGCTCCTTTGCCTCCGTCAGTGAACCGCCGTCACCCGGCTCGATGATCACCAAAAAGCCGTCCTGCCGGAGGAGACCGGCCGTTGTGCGCAGACTGTCCGTCATCTCCTGGGCGGGGATATGGTGAAGGGAGAGGGTGTAGAACGCCAGATCGAAGCTGGCCGTCGGCAGGGACCGCAGGGCGGCCGGCGGCAGGAACGATACCCTTTCAGACGGTATGCTGTGCCGTGCGGCACGGAGTGCTGCAGGATCGGGATCTATCGCCACCACCCGTGCGGCGTGCCGGGCGAGGTCCCGGGTGATCCTCCCTTTGCCGCAGCCGATATCGAGAATCTCTTTTCCTGCGATGGTGCAGCGGGTCAGGATGGCCGCGATGTACCGGTCCGTCGGGTCCTGGATCATTCCCGGAATCCTCCGATGCGACGACGTGTCAGTGTGGCGCGGGTGGGGCGCTGTTCTCGTTGTGGTCTGTGACCGCCTTTTCGATGCTCTTCCGGACCAGCGTGGTGAGCTCCAGGGACAGCTGGCGGGATTTCCGGGCGTAGGCCTGTCCGGCGGGGGTCTTCAGGAAGGCGTTCAGCGCCTTCAGTTCGTCCGGGGAGAAGGTGGCGTCGACGATCCCCGCCGCCGGCCCCTTCAGCGTTTCCCAGTCCACGGCCGCCTTCAGGTAGTTCATGATCTCCTCCTTGCCGACACTGGGGTTGAGGAAGGCGATCTGGTCGGCGTAGGAGGCAAGCGAGGCATCAAACGTGGCCTGCCCGCCGGAGAGGACCAGGTATTCGACGGCAAGCGGGTCGGGCTTTGGGTCCGCGGCAACGGCGGGAGCGGAAAGCAGCAGGCAGGCGAGGAACAGAAGCACGGTTTTCATGGCATGACCTCGGGTATCACGATGCGAAAGAGCCCGCATCTGCGGGCTCTTTCATCTGTTCATCCGGAACGGTAGTCAGATACGGAACGGTTCGATCAGCTGGTCGTCGAATGCGTGGACCACGGAGAGGTGACGTTCGTCGCCCTTTCCCTCCACCTTGACCGTGCAGCTCGCGCCGGCCTCCGCCCTGGTGTAGCGCAGGAGGATCCGGGCGGCGGTCATGAGCAGTTCATCGTCCAGTGCTCCGGTGACGATGCCGGTGGGGCTGGGGCCGTCGAGCCAGCGGATGGCCGCCTCTCCCGCCTCCACGGACCGCTCGAGGACACCGTTTTCCGCCTCGTCGCGGCCGACGATCACCTTGGTGCGGGGGCCGATCCGGAAGTGGCGTCCCACCTTCAGCATCCGGAAGTCCCGCAGGTTGAGCGCGTCCGAGTGGTCGAAGACGTCGCGGATCTTGGGGACGAAGGAAACCTCCGTCAGGAGGCAGCCACCGGCGGGGCAGGGGTAGTTCTTCACGTCCAGCTCGGCCGCCAGGTCCATCTGCTCCTTGCGGGAGCGGCCGGAGATGGCCAGAAGCTTCTCCCGGTCCACCCACCCCTCCCGTTCCGGGATGGTCGGGTTGAAATGCTTGGCGGAGAGCGGTCGCAAAAGGAGCCCTTCCAGGCCGCTTTCCCGCTCGATGACCCGCAGGGTGTCCCGCCGCTGGCTCATGGGGCGCTGACCCAGCACCTCGCCGGTGATGACGAAATCCGCGCCGCTTTCCGCCATGTACTCCTTCGCCTTCTTCAGCAGGTAGATCCGGCAGTCGACGCAGGGGTTCATCCCCTTGCCGTAGCCGTGCCTGGGGTTTCTGATGATCTCCAGGTACTCGACCCCCTTGTTCATCACCTTGATGGGGATGTTGAACTCCTGGGCGACCCGGACCGCCTCGGATTTGCAGCCGGCGTTCTTGCCGGTGCAGGTGCAGAAGGGGGAGGTGAAGTTGAGGGCCTCGACGGCGATCCCCTGGTCGAGAAGCACCTTGACCGCAAGGGTGGAGTCGAGTCCTCCGGAAAGGAGGGCGAGGGCTTTACGTTGCATGGCTGGCTCCTGGTGATGCATGGCGGACGTCTGAACGGAAGGGCCGGCCACGAATCCGGTACACACTGTGCACGATGGGAATGGTCTTACGGTTGCGGCGGGGCGCCGGGTTCCGCGAAGCGCTAAAGTACCACACCAAAACTGCCGATGTAAAGGGAGGAGCGGGATGCGCCGGGCGGAAACCGTCCGGCAGACCGCGAGACAACCTATGGTCAAAAGACAGGGTGCCCCGCCACGGGGCGTACCGCCGGGGGTAACGATGAGCAGTCTTGCACGGGAAGGGTCGCTGGGGTCCATACTGTACCAGTCGGAGATCATCACCGAGGACGACATCAGGGCGGCGCTGGCCGAGCAGCAGGCCACCGGCTGCCGGTTCGGAGAGGCGCTCCTGAAGCTCGGCATCGTCACCCAGGAAGATATCGAATGGGCGCTCTCCAGCCAGCTGAACATACCGTACGTCCGGCTGAAAAAGGAGCTCCTGGACCGTAGCGCCGCGGAGCTGGTCCCCGCCGGGCTCGCCAGGCACCACCAGCTGGTCCCGCTCATCCGGGTCGGCAACGAGCTGAGCATCGCCATCGCCGATCCGCTCAACGATCTGGCGATCGATGAACTGGCACGGGTTACCGGCTGCCAGATCACCGTCTCCGTGGCGCAGGCGGACGAAATCCGCGAGATGCTGGATCTGCTGTACGGCGAGGTGGAGGGTGCCCATACCCTCGGGTTCTCGTCCCAGCTGTTCTCGCCTGAGGAACAGGAGGCCGCGAACGGCGACCTCTCGGGGGGGAGGCTCCTGGAGCTGCTCCTGATGCAGGTCCTGCGCGGCGGACTCGCGTCCCTGGCGTTGCAGCCGGTGGGGGATGCGGTACAGGTGACGGGGCGGCGGGGCGGCCGGCTTCTTCCCCTCGGACAGCTGGCCGCGACCTACTACCCGGACCTGCTCCGGCAGATCAGGACGCAGGCGGGGATCGAAGCCACCGGCGAGCCGACGGCAAACGGCGAACTTTCCTTTCCCTGGCGCGGTGCAGAGCTGCGGTTCCGGGTGGGGCTCCTCGCCGTGGAGGGGGGCGACTACGTCACCCTGAAGCTGCGGGTCGACGAACCGTTTCCGGCGACCCTGGCGGCGGCGGGGATTTCACCGCGGCAGGCGGAGGCCGTCCGCTCGTTGACCGGTCTGAAACGCGGGCTCGTCCTCTTCGCGGCGCAGAACGCCGACGAGCGGCATCGCCTGCTGGACCTGTTCCTGGGCGAGATCTCCACGGAGAACCGGTCGGTGCTGCTTATAGGCGACGGCCCGGGGCACGGCGCGAAACGGTTCCCGCGTATCCCGCTTTCACCTGCCCGGAACGATGCGGCGCAGAAGCTGATCCCGGCCGTACTGGAACATGCCCCCGACATCCTCGTCGTGGCGGACGTGACGGACGGTGACACCGCGGCGGAGGCGGTGAAGGCGGCCCTGGGCGACCGGCTCGTACTGGCCGGGGTGGATCTGCACGATACCGCCGGGCTCGTCCGGTTCCTCTTCACCCTCTGGCGCCGGAACCATTTCCTCCCTGCCGGCCTGAAAGGTGTCGTGGCGTGTACGGCGGTGCGCACCCTCTGCTCCGCCTGCCGTCAGCCGCACGCACCTGACCCGGCGGAGCTGGCGGCGGTGCGGCTGCCCGGGCTGCCGGACGGCTTCTATCGGCCGGCCGGCTGTCCCGCATGCGGGCAGACCGGTTTTGCGGGCCGGCGTTACCTCTTGGACGTCATCCCCTTCTCCCGGGAGGTGCGGGAGCTGTTCGAGGCCGCCGACGATCCGGAACTGCTGCTTGCGCAGCTGACCGAAGCGGGCGTCCTGGATATCGGTCCGGCGGGGCTGGAACTCTTGCAGCGGGGCGAGATATCGCTGGACGAGTTTGTCGCATCGATCGTCATCTGAGGGCCGGCACTGCCGGTTGCAGGTATAACAACGCGGGGTAAAGACCCCGGTGGAGCTGAAAATGGCACGTATAGATGCACTGTTCAAGTTGATGCACGACCAGGGGGCCTCGGACCTGCACCTCTCCTCCGGTTCTCCCCCCCTGTTCCGGCTGCACGGCGAGATGGTTCGATCGAACTTCAAGCCCCTCTCCCACGAGGAAATCCTGGCGATCCTGTACGAGATCCTGACGGACAAGCAGCGGCAGGACTTCGAGGCGAAGAAGGACCTGGATTTCGCCTACGCCGTACCGGGGCTCGCGCGGTTCCGCGGGAACATGATGATAACCCACCGGGGGGTGGCCGCCGTCTTCCGGATCATCCCGAGCAAGATCCTCTCTGCCGACGACCTGGGGCTGCCGGAGGGGGTCCGGAAGATGACCATGCTCAAGAAGGGGCTCGTGCTCGTCACCGGTCCCACCGGTTCCGGCAAGTCCACAACGTTGGCCGCCATGATCGACCTGATCAATGCGACGCGCAAGGAGCATATCCTCACCCTGGAGGACCCGCTGGAGTTCATCCACGAGAACAAGCAGTCGCTCCTGAACCAGCGCCAGATCGGCGAGCACTCCGAGAGCTTCACGGCGGCGCTCAGGGCGGCCTTGAGGGAGGACCCGGACGTCATCCTCGTGGGGGAGATGCGCGACCTGGAGACCATCAGCCTCGCCATGAGCGCCGCCGAGACGGGGCACCTGGTGTTCGGCACCCTGCACACCAACTCGGCGGCCAAGACCATCGACCGGATCATCGACGTCTTCCCCCGGGACGCCCAGGAACAGGTGCGGGCCATGCTGTCCGAGTCCTTGAAGGGGGTCGTCTGCCAGCAGCTCCTGAAGACCGCCGACGGCACGGGACGGGTGGCGGCGCTGGAGATCATGGTGGGAACACCCGCCATCGGCAACCTGATCCGGGAGGGGAAGACCTTCCAGATCCCCTCCATCATCCAGACCGCCAAGCGGGACGGCATGCAGCTCCTGGACCAGCACCTCCTCGATCTCCTGAAGACGAAGCGGGTCGCGCCGGAGGAGGCGTACCGCTGTGCCAGTGACAAGAAGCAGTTCGAGCAGTACCTGACCAATCCGCAGTAAGGCGGCAACCGGCATACGATTCGCGAAAAAGGGGGCAGCGTCGCTGCCCCCTTTTTCGCGTTCTGCGGCTTTGACTAAAATTTGCGCGATGCGCGGTGTGCCAATGTTTACGGTTTGGACAGCGGTCTCTTGCGCGGGTACAATTTAACCGCGGGCATAATCAGGGACGGGAAGGAGCATGGATGGCGGAACGGGAGCTGTACTGGACAACCGGAGACCAGGCGGGACGGCTGGCCGAACTCCTGGGGGACGACCCCGCGCTGAAGGAGCTGCCGCTCAGGCGGGACGTACGCTCCCTCGGGATGCTCCTGGGGGAGGTGATCCGGGAGCAGGCCGGGATAAAGGTGTACGAGGCGGAGGAGGAGCTGCGCCAGCTGGCGATCCGGCACCGCAAGCTGGGACACGGCGAGGGGGAGACATCCCTCGGCCTCCCCGGCGAGCGGGAGCTGCAGGAGCGGGCGGTCCGGATCGTGCGGCGGATGGGGGTGGACGAGGCCTACCAGATCGTCAAGGCGTTCGGCACCTACTTCGAGCTGACGAACCTGGCGGAGACGAACCACCTGAAGCGACGGCTGCGGGCGATCCGTCTGGGGAGCGGCGCGGACAAGCCGGGCTCCCTGCGTGGGACGCTTGTGCGGATGCGGGAGGCGGGGATCGGCGGAAAAGATGCCCTGGCTTACCTGGAACGGGTGGAGGTGACGCCGGTATTCACCGCCCATCCCACGGAGGTGGCGCGGCGGGTGGTGCTGCACAAGCGCCGCCTCATCGCGCGGCAGCTGGAGAAGCTCGACCGGCTCCCCTTGACCGCGGCGGCCGCGGCGCACGGACAGGACGCGATCCTCGCCGAGGTGGCGGCCATCTGGCAGACCGACACGGTGCGCCGGGAACGGCCGCTGGTGAACGACGAGATCCGGATGGGGCTTGACCATTATCCCAAATCGCTCATCATTCCCCTTCCCGAATTCTACACGGAGATGGCCGAGGCGTTCCGCGAGGTGTACGGGATGGAGATCCCTCCGCGGGAGCTGCCGACCGTGGTTCGCTTCGGTTCCTGGGTCGGGGGCGACCGGGACGGCAACCCCTTCGTGACGCCGGAATCGACCCGGACGGCGTTGCGGATGGCGCGGGAGACGGCCCTGGCGTACTTCCTCGACGCGGTGACCGAGCTGCGGGAACTCTTGACCTCTTCCCTCTGCCGCGTCGGCACTGACCAGGCACTGCAGGCCGCCTTCGACCGCTATCTGCGGGAGATCTCCTCCCTGGCACCGGTGGTGGCGGCGCTTCCCGCCTGCGAACTCCACCGCAAATTCCTCACCTGCGTGCGGTACCGGCTGGAGTGCACCCGCGCCGAAAGCGCAAACGGCTATCCCGACGCCGCCGCCTTTGCCGCCGATCTGACCCTGATCCGCAACGGTCTCGCGTCGGGGCGGGGGGAGCGGCTCGCCCGCGCCTACGTGGACCCGATCCTGCGGCAGGTGCAGACGTTCGGTTTCCATCTCCACGCCATCGATATCCGTCAGCACGCCAAGGTGCACGAGCGTGCCGTCCGGGAGCTGGCCGCCGGCGCGGGGGTGTCGTCCGGCCTGCCGGCCACGCCGTCGGCGGAGACCGCCGGTCTCCTGGATACCCTGCGGAGCATCGCCCGGCTTAAACGAGAGTACCCGCCGGAGGCGCTGCGGCAGTACGTCATCAGCGGCGCCGGTCGGGTGGAGGACGTCCTGTCGCTGGTCTGGCTCATGGAGCTTTCCGGGATTCGCGTCGTCGGCGAACCGCGCGGGGCGGACCCGGGGCTCATGCCGGTGCCGCTCTTCGAGTCGATCGAGGACCTGCGCCGGGCGCCGGAGCTCTGCCGTGACCTCTGGACCCGGGACGCCTACCGTCCCTACCTGGATTCGTGGTGCCGACGGCAGGAGGTGATGCTCGGCTATTCCGATTCCAACAAGGACGGCGGGATGCTCACCGGCTCCTGGGAGATCTACAAGGCGCACCGGTCGCTGCAGCGGACGGCGGCGGAGTGCAAGGTACGCTTGCGGCTCTTCCACGGCCGGGGCGGCACCGTGGGACGGGGAGGCGGACCCACCTACCGGGCGATCACGGCCCAGCCCCCCGATGCGTTCGGCGGCGCGCTGCGCCTCACGGAGCAGGGTGAAGTGGTGAACTGGAAATACTCCGACGCGACCCTGGCCGAGCGGAACCTGGAGCTGATGGTGGCGGCCTGTCTCGACGTGCTGGCGCTATCCGGGAACGGCGGCAACGACAACCCGGCCTGGGAGGCGGCCATGGACGAGCTGTCGGACACGGCGTACCGCTTCTACCGGGAGCGGATCGCCGACAACCCGGACATCATCCCCTACTTCGAACAGGCGACCCCGGTCCTGGAGTTCGAGCTGGCCAAGATCGGCTCCCGCCCGGCGCGGCGCACCCAGAGCCATAACATCGCCGACCTGCGGGCGATCCCCTGGGGGTTCGGCTGGATGCAGAGCCGGCACGTCATCCCCGGCTGGTTCGGGGTCGGTCATGCCCTGGAGAGCTTCAGCGGCGGGGTTACGCCGTTGAGGGAGATGATGGCGCAGTTTCCGTTCTTCCTCGACATGATCCGGAACGTGGAACTGGCGCTCACCAAGGTGGACCTGCCGCTGGCGAGGCTCTATGCGGAGCTGGTTCCCGACGCGGAACTGCGGGAGCGGGTGTTTGACATGGTGGCGGAGGAGTACCGCCGGACGCGGCGGATGGTCCTGGCGGTAACCGGCCAGAGCCGGTTCCTGGAGAAGAACCCGGCGCTCGCCCGCTCGCTCAGGCTCCGGAACCCCTACGTGGACCCGTTGAGCCTGATCCAGATCGAGTTGCTGCGGCGCAAGCGGGCGGGGATGGAGAGCGACGAGCTGGACTACGTGCTGGCAGCCACCATCAACGGCATCGCGTCCGGCCTGCGGAACACGGGGTGAAAATTTACGGCGATGAAGTTCGCCAAAACCGCTTGCAAAAGCTGATGACTCCTGCTCTCGGAACCGAGGCAGGAGTTTTTTTATCTCCGGCCTCTTCCCGTGAACACGCCCATGGTGCCGGGATGCGTGCATAACCGGCCCGTGGTGTCAGGTTGACCACCCCACCGGTGGTGTTACATTCAAAATAACATGTGAGAGGTAACCATGCCATTTCGCCGGGATGCACGATCCTGGGGGGCGAGCCGTTCGGCTCACATGCACTCGTGTACATAGCAGTTGCCTGCTATCTGCCTATCTGTTCAGCGGGCACACGGGGATCTGTCTGTCGCAGCGGATCGCGGTGCCGAAGACGGATGCGCCGCTCCTCCCGCCGGAGGCCTCCCTGAGGTTTGCCCGGGAACGATTGCCCACGTTCAGGGAACGGCTGCTCACCGTGGTGAAGACGCCGGCCGCCGTGTTTGAAGACGTGCAGGAACCAATCGACGACAAAGGAGGGGAAACGATGCCACACCGTCACAGGGTTGTTTCGAAGGAGATCGGCCAGTTGCGTATCTACATGACGCCCAAGGAAAAGCGAAAGCCGGACGGCGTGCGCCAGAAGCTCTTCGGCAGGTCGCTGTATCAGGAGATCATCCATGCCGCCAAGGAGGCCGGCATCCTCAACGCGACCGCGCACCACACCTACTACGGGTACAGCGGCGAGGGGAGGATCGAATCGGGCAGGATGTCGGACATGCCGAATACGGCGCTGAATCTGTGCGTGGAGCTGATCTCGCCCCGCAAGGACCTGGAGCTGTTCGTGCGCACCCACGGGGAGCTGCTCAAGGACAAGGTCCTCGTCTACAAGCATATGGAGCACTGGACGGTCGGCGCTCACGGACTCAGGGTCTCCCCGTCCGACGTGGATGAACTGGATGCGGACCTTCCCCCCGATGTGCAGGGGTGACCGTGGGGGGGACGAGCACGATCCTCAACCGAGAAGAGTGAAAGCGTGCAGGAGGATATCATGAGCGGAATTAAGCGCGTACATGCCAGGGAAGTGCTCGACTCACGTGGCAATCCGACCGTCGAGGTAGAGGTGACCCTGCAATCGGGGGTCACCGGACGGGCCATCGTTCCATCCGGTGCCTCGACCGGCGAGCGGGAAGCGCTGGAGCTGCGCGACGTCGACCGGTCGCGCTGCGGCGGGAAGGGGTGCTGACGGCCATCGTCCTTCTCTACGGCCGGTCGATTACGGCGACGATCGTCTTCTGTGCCGTGCTGGAACTGGCGGCCATTCGGATTTTTGTCGCGGTTCGGCGCCAGTACGACAGTTACAAGAGAACGGCCTGACAAAACAGCTCCGCCCTGAAATGGAAAATCGAGCAAAGGAATAGTGAATGACAGAAGGTGAATCGATCGAACAGCCCGAAATGGTGAGCATGGAACAGGTGGGGCTGATCCGTCATGACCGCAAGGGGAACGTGACTGCCATCCTGACCGAAATTTCGTTCTCCGCCCGCCGGCGCGAGATCACCGCCATCGTCGGCCCGTCGGGCGGCGGGAAGAGCTCGCTCATCCGGCTCATAAACCGCCTCGACGACCCGACCACGGGGAGGATAATTCTGGCGGGCGAGGATATCATGCGGCTCGACCCGCTTCAGCTGCGCCGCCGGGTCTCCATGGTGCTGCAGAAGCCGTTCATGTTCGAGGGAACGGTCCTCGACAACCTGCAGCGCCCCTTTCTCTTCCGTAGCGTGCCGCCGCCGGTGGAAGGGAGTCCGGAGGTGCGGCGCGCCATGGAACTGGCGGGTCTTGCGGCCGGCCTCCTGACGCGGGATGCCCGGACCCTCTCCCTCGGGGAGCAGCAACGGGTCAACCTCGCTCGGGCGCTGATCACCGGACCGGGCGTGCTTCTCCTCGACGAACCGACCAGCGCCCTCGACCGGCCGACCGGCGACCGGCTCGCCGGGACCATCCGCGAGATCTGCCAATCGCAGGGCCTGTGCGTCATCCTCGTCACCCATGATCTCAGACTGGCAGAAAAGACCGCCGACGCACTCGTCTACCTGGAAGGGGGACGCATCTGCGAAGCGGGGCGCCCGGACGCGCTCCTGACTGATCCCGCCAGCCCGGAACTCCGCCGGTTCCTGGCAGAACCCGACACCAAGGAGCGTACCCATGCATAGTCAGGGCGTCATCAATCTGGATCTGGTGAACCTGGCGCTCGCCTATGGACTGGTCCTGCTGGCCATAGCCCTTGCCCGCCTGCAGCGGATCGGCCAGGAGGGCCAGATGCTCTGGGCCTCGGTGCGGATGGGGCTGCAGCTGATCGCGGTCGGCTACCTCCTGCATTTCATCTTCGCCATCAACCGTCCGCTTCCGGTGGTGCTCGTGCTCGTGGTCATGGCCGGTTTCTCCCTGCAGGTGCTGGGGGCGCGGATTCGCCGCAAGATGCCGGGGTTCTACCGGGTCATGGGGAGTTCGATCTTCGTCGGTTGCGGCGCGGTGACCTTCCTCTTCTGCGCCCTGGTGGTGGGATATACCCCCTGGTACGCCCCCCGCTACCTCATTCCGCTGGCCGGGATGATCATCGGCAACTCCATGAACGGGGCGAGCCTCGCCGCCGAGCGGTTGGCTGCCGAGATCGGGGAACGGCGCGAAGAGATCGAAACCGCCATCTGCCTGGGCGCCACGGCCCGCCAGTCGGCAGACACCGCGATCCGCAACGCGTTCCGCGCCTCGCTGATTCCGACCATCAACACCATGGCAGCCATGGGCATCGTCGCCCTCCCCGGCATGATGACCGGCCAGATCCTCTCGGGCACGGCGCCGGTGATCGCCGTACGCTACCAGATCGCCATCATGTGCGCCATTACCGGGGCGGTCGCCATCACCTCGTATCTCGTACTCCTGCAGGGGTATCGTCACTATTTTTCCGCCGCCCATCAGCTGCAAGACCGCCGCGCGGCGGGCGACGCATAGACCACAGAGAACGGAGCAAGAACGATGAAACCGGGGCAGATCAAGGAGATCGCCGCCTCCAGGGGATGCAGCCGGGAAAGATGAAGAAGAACGAGCTCGTCCGGGCCATCCAGCACGACGAGGGCAACGGGCCCTGCATCACGACGGGCGGATCCGCCGTGTGCGCCCCGCCTCGACGAACTCGTCGCCGTGGAGGTCCACGTACACAACCTGAGGAAAAAATCGGAGCAGGGTATATACTCCTCCAGGGAGGATCGTGAATATGGGTACGAGATGGCATAGATAAAGCCGTCGTTGAGATTGACGACACCGGCCCCGGCATTCCCCGGGAAGAGAGGGAGCGGGTGTTTGACCGTTTCTCCCGGCGCAGGGGGAACTCCTCCTGCTGCGATCGCGCCTGGCCATCGTCGCGTCCGCCGTCGACCGGCACCACGGGGCAATGGAACCTGGCGAGGGGGGGGGAGGCAAAGGGCTCAAAGTGGCGGTTGCCATTCCTCGTGATGGAAACCGCCAAAGGGGTAGTTCACAACGGAGGCTGGAATGAAGCTGTTCGTTCTCTGTCTGGTTACGACACTTTGCGCCGGCTGCGCCGTATACAAGCCCAGGCCGCTGGAGCCCACGCGGACGGCTGCCGCCTTCGAATCACGCACCCTGGACAACCCGGAGCTAAAAAAATTCCTGGAGAAGAACCTCCATCGCAAGGTCATGCCTTGGCCTCCCGAGTCGTGGGACCTACATCTGCTCACCTTGACGGCCTTCTACTATCATCCCGACCTGGACACAGCGCGGGCCGTATGGGGAGTGGCCGAGGCCGGGAAAATTACGGCGGGGCAGCGTCCCAACCCGAGCTTCCGCTTCGCGCCGGAGCATCATTCCGACACTGCCGGCGGAACTCTCTCCCCTTGGACTCTCGGCTTCAATCTGGACATCCCGATAGAAACCGCCGGAAAGCGGGGCTACCGTATTGCACGGGCCGAAAAGCTATCCGACGCGGCCCGCCTCAGCATCGCCGGCGTGGCATGGCGGGTAAGAAGCCGTCTGGAGTCCCGCTTCTTCGACCTCTATGCGGCGACAGAGATCGAGCCTTTGCTGCAGCGTGAAGTAACGGTACGATCGGAGATCGTGACACTTCTAGAGAAGCGCCTTTCCGCGGGCGGGGCATCCCTTCCCGATGTGACCCGGGCGCGGCTCGCGCTTGAGCGGACACGTCTCCTCCTGATGGGCGCCCGCAAGCACCTCGCCGAAGCCCATGTGGCACTCGCCTCTGCACTGGGGGTGCCACGGGAGGCCGCCGATGGAATCAAAATCTCCTTTTTGATTGAGGCGTCCCCATCCCTGCCCTCCGCACAGGACCTGAGGCGTCAGGCGCTCACCAACCGCTCCGACATCCTCGCGCTCCTTTCCGATTACGAAGCGGCCGAAGCTGCGCTGCGGCTCGAGATCGCCAAACAGTACCCGGATGTCCGTCTCGGTCCCGGCTATGAGTGGGACCAGGGCGACAACAGGTGGTCCCTCGGCTTCTCCGTAACGCTTCCGCTCTTCAACCACAACCAGGGTCCCATTGCCGAGGCCGAGGCGCGCCGCAAAGAAACCGCCGCACGGTTCACTGCGCTTCAGGCGCGGGTTGTCGGCGAGGTCGATCAGGCGCTTGCGGGGTACCGCGCCCTTCTTGACACGCTTGCTACCAGCGATGCGGTGTATTCAGTCCAACAAACCCGGCAAAAGGCCGCGGAGGCACTCTTTAAGGCCGGCGAGACGGACCGGCTGGCGCTAGAGAGCGCATCATTGGAATTGGAGAGCGCCGCTATCGATCGTCTCGAAACTCTTTCAAGGGTGCTGCAGGCGCGCAGGGCTCTGGAAGACGCACTCCAGCGGCCAGCGGAGGCGGTAGCGGGACCGTCGTCGGTAAATGTGGAGGCGAATCCCCGTCCGGCAAAGGAGAGAGGGAAGTGAAAAAAAGGAGCCTGAAAATCTTCGCGGCCGCATTCGTTTTTATTGCGGCAACCGTTGCCGCATTTTTCCTGTTAAGCGGGGCAAAGGAGAAGGGCGACGATGGTTCGGCCAGCAAGAAAACCGTTACCCGGCTTTCGGGGTATACGGTGATTGTGAGCGAGGATGAGCAACGGACCGGCGGCATAACGACGACGCCGTTAAAGACGGGCCTTTATCAACAAAAGTTGACGGCCTATGGCGAGGTACTCGCCCCGGACAGGTTAAGCGACCTCTACAACGGATATATCGCCGCAAGCTCCGCGCTCGAAAGGGCGAGGGCCCAGGTCAAGGCGTCCGGAGCGGAATATGCCCGGCTGAAGGTACTGAATGGCGACAAAAACGTTTCCGACAAGGAACTGGAGGCCGCGGCCGCACGGTTCAAGGCGGACCAGGCGGACGCAAAAGCCGCATCGGGGAATCTGATATCGGCAAAGAACGCCGTCAGTCTTAAATGGGGACCGACTATCTCGGGATGGGTTTTCGGCTACAAACCCGTACTGAGACGGGTCTTCGAGACAAAGGACGTGCTGGTACAGATCACCGTTCCGCCATCCCTTTCGTTTAAGGGCATCCCCCAGCGCGTCCGCATCACCACCCCGGCGGGAGCCTCGACCTCCGCAAGGTTCGTATCGCGCGCCACCAGCACCAACCCGGCGCTGCAGGGGTTGAGTTTCGTTTACCTTGCGCCGTCCCAAAACGGCACTCTTTTGCCCGGGATGAACGTCGCCGCACAGCTCCCCTCAGCGGTGGTGCAGAGAGGGGTCGTAATCCCCGCATCTGCCGTCGTCTGGATGCAGGACAGAGCCTGGGCCTACGTCAAAAAGAGCGAGACCGGTTTTTCCAGGGTGGACGTGCCGACCTCGACACCTGTCGAAAACGGCTACTTCGTCTCCGGCGTATTTTCCTCTGGAGACCTGGTCGTGACCCGGGGCGCTCAAGCCCTCCTCTCTGCGGAGAGCACGCCCAAGGCGCCCAGCGGTGGCGGAGAGGATGAGGAGGACGGGGATTGAGAACCGAAGAAGAGCATGACGGCATTCTGGGGACCATAGTCCGTTTCGCCCTGCGCCGGCGCGGCATAGTCATCGCGCTTGCCGCGCTCTTTCTCGGTTACGGCATCTATGCGCTCACCAATGCGCGATACGACGTATTTCCCGAGTTCGCCCCGCCTCAGGTCACCATCCACACCGAAACCCCCGGCTTTTCGCCCGAGCAGGTCGAGCAGCTCATCACGCGCCCCGTTGAAACCGCCGTAAGCGGCGTGGGCGGCATCTCATCGATGATGTCCAGATCGGTGCAGGGGGTATCGGTCATCACCATAAAGTTCCGGACCGGCACCGACGTCTACCTCGCCAGGCAGAAAATCACGGAGCGGCTCTCCACCCTTGCAGGGGAACTCCCGGCAGGTATAACCCCGGCGATTACCCCGCTTACCTCCTCAACTGGCACCGTTATGGCGATCGGGTTGACTGCGGCCAACCTGACGCCCGTGCAGCTCAGGACGGTCGCGGAGTGGACGGTAAGGCCCCGTCTCCTTGCGGTTTCCGGTGTTTCGAAGGTGGCGATCTTCGGAAGCCAGGAGCAGCAGTTGCAGGTACAGATACGGCCGGAACACCTGATAAGGTACGGCCTGTCCGTCGAGGACGTCGTGACCGCCGCCGGGAAATCCACGGGCATCGAGGGAGCCGGCTTCATCGACGGGACCAACCAGCGGATAACCGTCAGAAGCCAAGGACAGCCCCTTACGGCCCAGGAGATCGCAGGCACGGTCCTTGAGCATAAGGGCGGGGCCAATGTGACCATAGGGGACGTCGCCCGTGTGGTCGGTGCCCCGGCCCCCCAGATCGGAGGGGCGCTGATAAACGGCAAGCCCGGCATGCTGATGGTGGTGTCGGCACAATACGGCGCAAACACGCTGGAAGTCACCGCGGGGCTGGACAAGGCCATTGCGGAACTCTCTCCCGCGATGAAAGCGGAGGGAGTTGCCATGTATCCCGACATTTTTCGCGCCGCCAGTTTTATAGACACCGCTCTGCACAATGTGAGCACCGCCCTCATCGTCGGTGCGGTGCTGGTCATCATCGTGCTTTTTCTTTACCTGTTCGACTTCAGGACCGCCGCCATATCGTGCACGGCGATACCACTTTCGCTCCTTGGTGCGATCGTCATAATGGAGCGCCTGGGGCTGAGCTTGAACACGATGACCATCGGCGGGCTGGCGATCGCCATCGGCGAGGTGGTGGACGACGCGGTGATAGACGTTGAGAACATCCTCAGGCGCTTGAGGGAAAACCGGCTGCTTGAAAATCCGCGCCCCGCGCTGCGCGTGGTATACGAGGCATCCGTAGAGGTAAGAAGCGCAGTCGTTTACGCCACTTTTGCAGTGGTCCTTGTCTTCATACCGGTACTTAGCATGAGCGGGGTTTCGGGGAGGTTTTTCGCCCCGCTCGGCCTTGCCTACATATTTTCCATCTTCTGCTCGCTTCTGGTGGCGCTGACGGTAACGCCGGCCCTTTCCCTCGTCATGCTCGGCGCCAAAGAGCTCAAGGGGGAAGAACCGCCGGTCGTGCGCTGGGCGAAGGAGCGTTACGTAAAAGTCATCCGCAGCGTGGAGAGACACCCCAAGGCAGTCATGACGGTGGCCGCTGTACTCGTCGCAGCCACCCTCGTCATCATCCCTTTTTTGGAAGGGAAGTTCCTGCCGGAACTTATAGAGGGGAACTTCATAATACACGTCTCGGCAGCCCCCGGAACGTCGCTCAAAGAGACCCTGCGGACCGGAAAACTTCTGTCGGGCGAGCTCGCCAAACTTCCCTGTGTGAGGTCGGTAGCCCAGCGCGCCGGCAGGGCTGAAGAGGGGGAGGAGGCCAGGGGGACAAACGCGAGCGAATTCGATCTGGCGCTCAAAGCGATGGATAAAGCGAAATTCGACGTTGCAAAGAAGCAGATCGGGGACGTCGTCAAAAAATTCCCAGGCTGGGCCACGTCGATAGACACTTTTCTTACTGAAAGGATAGGCGAGACCGTATCGGGCTACCGGGCCCCGGTGGTGGTGAATATCTATGGGAATGACCTGAACACGCTGGATCAAAAGGCAAACCAGGCAGTGGGGATACTGAGCGGCATCCGCGGCTCCGCCGGCGTGAGGCTCCAGGCCCCGCCATCCGCGCCGGAGCTTCTCGTATCGCTTGATAAACGGAATCTGGTGCGATGGGGGTTTGAGCCCGCACAGGTACTGGATGCCGTGCACACGGCCTTTGCCGGAAAGACCGTGGGACAGGTATTCCAGGGAAACAGGGTCTTCGATGTATCCGTTATCCTTGACCCCGAAGAGCGGGCGAGCATAACCAACCTCGGGAACCTGCCCCTCAGAAATTCCGGAGGGACTTACGCACGACTGTCGCAGTTGGCCAATGTGCGGCAGATGCCCTCCAGGTTCGCAATCCTCCACGACGGGGCCAGGCGCGTTCAAACCATCACCTGCCGCGTGCAGGGGAGGAGTCTCACGTCGTTTGTGGCCGAGGCCCAAAAGGCGCTCGGTTCCAGTTTGCAGCTTCCGCCGGGAACGTATATCGATTTTGCGGGCACCGCTCAGGAACAGGCGCGCGCCAGAAGAGACCTGTTCGTCCACTCTGTACTGGCCGCAATCGGGATAATCCTGCTCCTTTCCGTTGTGACGGCAAGCTACAGGAACCTTTTGCTGCTACTTCTCAACCTGCCGTTTGCTCTTGCGGGAGGCGTTTTCGTGGCCCTCGCCACAGGAGGATTTCTTTCAATAGGGTCTCTGGTGGGTTTAGTAACCCTTTTCGGCATAACGCTCCGTAATTCAGTCATGCTCATATCCCATTACGAACACCTCGTGAGCGTGGAAGAAATGGAATGGGGGCTTGAAACTGCGGTGCGGGGCGCATCGGAGCGCCTTGTCCCGATCCTTATGACGGCATCCGTCACGGCCCTCGGATTACTACCTCTTGCCGTCGGCAGCGGCGCGCCGGGGCGTGAAATAGAAGGTCCGATGGCCCAGATAATACTTGGAGGTCTCGTAACATCCACCGCCCTCAACCTGCTTATAATGCCAGCGCTTGCTCTGCGATACGGGCGCTTCGGAAAAATAACAGAGTAGATTGGTGGATGGGGCGCCGTAGACATGTTCTCGCATAGCTGGCAGATTTTGAAAATGGAGAGAGAATGGAATTGGGAAGATGACCCCGTTGGCCGCCGTCCGCCGGTCAACGTGTCGGCCGGGTTTCTGCCTGCGGCGGTAAGCGCGACGTCACCCCCCTCTTACATCTACCGATAGGGAGGACACGATGTATACTATATTTCTGATTGCCGGCTTTGGTGCGTTCGGCTGTCTTTCGCGGTATTACCTGTCGGCCCGCGTCTATGAACTGTTGGGGAGGGGATTCCCTTACGGGACGCTGGCGGTAAACGTCGTGGCGGCATTCATCGTCGGGTTCATCATGGAATTCAGTATGGAAAGCGTACTCATCCCCGCCGCACTCCGGGCCGGGTTGACCATCGGCTTTCTCGGCGGTCTCAGTACGTTTTCCACCTTCAGTTACGAAACGTTCAGGTTGCTGGAAGAGGGTGAATTTCTCATCGCATCGGCCAATGTCCTGGCCAGCGTCGCCATCTGCCTGTTTTTCGTCTGGCTCGGCATCGTCACGGCACGCGCACTTTAGGAGGAAGCCATGTCAAAGTTTATCGGCGAAAAGGTCCTTATGAGGATTTTTACGGGCGAGATGAAGAAGTTCGGCCATATCCCGCTCTACGAGGCGCTGGTCGATCTGTTTCAACGTGAGGGGTTCGCCGGTGCAACCGTTTTGCGCGGCGTGTCCGGGTTCGGCTCGCATCATGTGTATCATACCCTCAAACTGCTGGAACTTTCTGCCGACCTCCCCATCGTGATCGAGGTGATCGATTCGCAGGAAAGGATTGACGAAATCCTGCCGAAGCTCGACGAGATGATCGGAAGCGGCATGATCACGTTGGAAAAAGTGAACGTCATCCGGTATACGCAGCAGAAGCAATGAGTGGATGAATCTAGTGCCGAATCAGGTTTGCTGGTGGGCGAAACATCAAGCGGTGCATCTGCTCCGTTGACAGGCCGTGGAAGTCTTGGATGGGGGCCTGACTGCGCTGCTGCATATATGACGGTAGCTGTCCGCCGGCACAGCATTTCTTGTACTTAAGCAAACAATGGCAATCCGGCATCGTTGCCCGTTTGTGCTTCTCAACTAACACGGGAACGGGATTCCGCACAACAAAAAAGGGGTTACGGCTTGTGCCGTAACCCCCTGAATTTTTGGTCGGGGCGAGAAGATTCGAACTTCCGACCCCCTGCTCCCGAAGCAGGTGCGCTACCAGGCTGCGCTACGCCCCGACAAGGATGTGAAACTAGCCGTTTCGGCGAGGTTTGTCAACAGATAAAATTGCATCGTCACATAAAAGGGGAGAATCATCCGTACCGTCCGGCGGTATGCGGGGGAATAAAAAGCGTTGTCATTACAGGTAGTAAGTGTTAAAGATTAGAGTCGCGCCCTGCGCGGGGCGGCGACGAGGGGCATTGATGGCCTGCCACGATCTGCATGACCTCATAGCCGGGCTGGAACGCGACGGCGAGCTTCGCCGGATCGGTGCGGAGGTGGACCCGGTGCTGGAGGTGGCGGCGATCACCGACCGGGTCTGCAAGTCGCCCGGCGGCGGTCCGGCGCTCCTGTTCGAGCGGGTTAGGGGATCTGCCCTGCCGGTCGCTACCAACCTGTTCGGCTCGCCTGCGCGGATGGCGCGTGCCCTCAATGTTGCAGCCCTCTCACAGCTGACGGACAAGGTCGAGGCGCTGCTGGCTTCCGGCGGAGCCGATGCGCCGGATCTGCTTCCCGCCGGCCGCTGCCGGGAGGTCGTTGATAAGGATTTCGACCTTCTTTCCCTGCCGGCGCTGCAGGGGTGGCCCGGTGACGGCGGCCGGTTCCTGACCCTGCCGCTCGTCATGACCGACGACCCGGCGACAGGCGCGGTCAACTGCGGCCTGTACCGGGTCCGGCTGTTCGACCGGGACCGGGCGGGAATCCACTGGTACCCGTCGTCGGGCGGCGCCGGTCATTACCGGAAATATCAGGAGGCCGGCCGGCGGATGCCGGTTGCGGTTGCGCTGGGGGGGAGTCCGGCGCTGCTCCTGGCGGCGAGCCTGCCCCTGCCGGAAGAACTGACGGAGACGGCACTGGCCGCCGCGGTTGCGGGGGCGCCGGTGCCCATGGTGCGCTGCATGACCTGCGATCTGCCGGTCCCCGCCGATGCGGAAGTCGTGATCGAGGGGTACCTGGAGCCGGGCGAGACCTTGCCGGACGGCCCGTTCGGCAACCATACCGGCTACTACGGCCCGTCGGCGGAGGTGCCGGTCCTGCACGTGACGGCGATCACCCGCCGGAGGGATGCGATCGTTCCCGCGACGGTGGTCGGCCCGCCCCCCATGGAGGACTGCTGGCTCGCCAAGGCGGGCGAGCGGGTCATGCTGCCGTTCCTGCGCCGGGAGATGCCGGAGCTGGCGGAGCTCAACTTCCCCCTGGAATGGATCTTCCACCGGTCGGCGATAATTTCCGCGGCGGTGGAGCATGCGGACCACGGCCGGGAGATCATGGCGTGTCTCTGGAAGAGCCGCTGGCTCTCCGGGGCGCGGCTCCTGATCCTGGTGGACCGGGATACCGATCCGCAGGACCTGGCCGGTGTGGCCTGGAAGCTGATGAACCGGGTGGACTGGCAGCGCGACCTGGTGGTCGTCCCCCCCGATGCCGCCGATGCCCGGCGGCAGGCGTGGCTCCCCGGGGGCGCCGGCAGGATGGGGATCGATCTGACCCGTTGTGGTGACGGCAGCGGCAGGTGCGCACTTCGGCAGGACGATACGATAGTACGGATGGTGAACGAACGGTGGAACGAGTACGGACTGTAACGTTTCGGCTGGTGTGTCTGGCGGTGGCGGTGGTGATACCGGGGCTGCTCCTGGCCGGCTGTTACCATATGCGGATGAATCCGGAACCGCTTCAGCGCGAGGCGTTCACGGTGGCAATGACCCCCGACAGGGCATTCGACGTGATTTCCGATGTTCTCTCCCAGGACGGATTCTATTTCGATCGGCACGACGACAACACGGATACGCTGGTCACCGAGTACCGCTATTTTCACAAGGATACGGGGATCAGCCAGCCGGTCGGCGGCCGCGACTACTACTACGAGCTCCGGGTGACGGTGCGCCCCGCCGGAGACGGCGCGACGGTCGCGCTGGATATCCCCGCCCTGGAGATGCGCGCGTCCTACGTGTACGACAGCGATGGGGAGCTGAAGACCCTCTCCAAGCGGTATCCCTACGAAGAGTATCCGGGGATGTTCGATCTTGTACCGGTGGATAAAGAACTGCACCGGGTCGAGACGTTGATCAGGCGGAGCGTCAGGTAAGGACTGTCATGATACGGAACGGAACGGAACAGACAAAGTGGGGGCGGATTGCCGTCTTCCTGGAGATGATCAAGTTCTCCCACACGATCTTCGCCCTGCCGTTCGCCCTGACCGGGGCGCTCCTGGCGGCGCGGGGGCTGCCGTCGGCGGGGCAGCTGTTCTGGATCGTCATGGCGATGGTGGGGGCGCGCACGGCAGCCATGGGGATGAACCGGCTGATCGACGCGGAGATCGACGCCAAAAACCCCCGGACGAGCGGGCGGGCCATCCCGGCGGGGCTTTTGGGGAAGGGGACGGTGCTTGCCTTCATCGTCCTCGCCGTTGCTCTCATGCTGTTCGCCGCCTACCGGCTGAACCCGCTCTGTCTCTATCTTGCACCGGTCGCGCTCTTCTTCCTCGTGCTCTACTCGTACTGCAAGCGGTTCACCTCCCTGGCCCACGTGGTGCTGGGGATCTGCCTCGCGGGGGCGCCGCTCGGGGCCTGGATCGCCATCCGTGGAACGTTCGGGCTGCCGGCGGTCCTCTTGGCGCTGGCGGTCCTCTTCTGGGTGGCGGGGTTCGACATCCTTTATGCGCTCCAGGACCTGGAGTTCGACCGCAACGCCGGCCTCCATTCCATCCCGGTGCGGTTAGGCGTTTCCCGGTCGCTCTGGCTGGCCCGGCTCTTTTCGCTCCTCATGGTGGTTTTTCTCCTGGGGGTCTACTGGCTGCTGCCTTTGGGGATGCCGTTTCTGTGCGGCATCGTGGGGGTCATCGGACTTCTCAGCTACGAGCATTGGCTCCTGCGGGACGGTGATCTCACGAAACTCGACCTCGCCTTCTTCACCATGAACGGCTACATCAGCATCATCATCTTCGCCGCCACCCTGGTGGACCTGTTCGTCGCGGGAGGTGCCCTATGAACCGACATCTGGTCGTCGCCATCACCGGGGCCTCGGGGGGGATTTACGGGGTCCGGCTCGTGCAGGAGCTGCTGGCCGCCGGGGTGCGGGTGAGCCTGCTTGTCAGCGGCTGCGGCCTCGCGGTGCTGAAGGAGGAGTGCGGCATCGACTGGGCCGCTGCGGGTGACACCGGAAAGGCGGTGCGGGCGCATTTCGCCTCGGACCGGGTCACCTGGTACGCGGAGGGCGACTTCTTCGCCCCGATCGCCAGCGGCTCCGCCGCGCCTGACGCCATGATCGTCTGCCCCTGCACCATGGGGACCTTAGGGAGGATCGCCGCCGGCATCTCCGGGAACCTCCTGGAGCGGACCGCCGACGTGCAGATCAAGGAGGGGCGCCCGCTGGTGCTCGTGCCGCGGGAGACGCCGCTTTCCGCCATCCACCTGGAGAACATGCTGAAGCTCGCCCGGATCGGGGTCCGGATCGTCCCCGCCATGCCCGCCTTCTACCAGCGGCCGCAGACGATCGAGGACCAGGTGGACTTCGTGGTGGGGAAGGTGCTGGACCAGGTGGGGGTGGAACATTCACTATACAAAAGATGGGGAGCATAAGTTTGTCGAATTGAACAATTCCGGGGCAAACAATCATTATACAGGAGGCATCTTCCATGCTGACCAGATTGAAGGTGACAGGCTTCAAAAATCTTGTCGATGTAGATGTCCGATTTGGTCCATTTACTTGTATCGCTGGAGTAAACGGTGTAGGCAAGTCCAATCTTTTCGATGCAATCATGTTTCTGAGCGCATTGGCTGACAGGCCATTGCTGGACGCGGCAAAATCTGTTCGTGATGAGGAAGGTCGAACCTCAGACATCCGCACATTGTTTCATCGAGTCGGTAACGACTTTGACACGCAGATGTCTTTCGAAATGGAAATGATCGTGCCATTGAAAGGCACTGACGATCTCGGGCAAGAAGCTCAAGCCAGTATCACATCGTTACGCTATGCCATAACAATCGGCTATCGGGCAGATAATGACCATAAGTTAGGTGGCTTGGAACTGCTGAGGGAAGAGTTGACGCATATTAACAAGGGAGATGCGTCGAAACATTTTCTTTTCCCACATTCTGTTAGCAATTGGCGAAGCAGCGCTGTGATTGGGCGCAGAAGCGGTGGAGATTTTATCTCTACTGAAGGTGAAGGAAAAGATCGCGTCATTAAACTTCATCAAGATGGTGGCGGGCATGGCAGGCCCCGCTCAATACTTGCTGCAACTTTGCCGCGAACTGTGTTGTCGACGACTAATGCAGCAGAGAATCCGACCGCGCTTATGGCAAAGCGTGAAATACAGTCATGGCGCTTATTACAGCTTGAACCTGCAGCTTTGCGCAAACCAGATGAGATATCTGCCCCAACAAAACTTGGTGCTGACGGTTCCCATCTCGCTGCGACACTTTATCACCTACCCAAATCACGAACTCGTGCTGAACAAATAAATACAGATGCAGATAAATCCGCATCAGCTCTATATGCACAGGTTGCCAACCGATTGGCCGATCTCATTGATGATGTCAAAGAGATATCGGTTGACTACGACGAGAAGAGAGAACTTCTGACAGCAATAGTTACGGGGCGTGATGGGACGCCGCACTCTGCCCGATCACTTTCAGATGGTACCTTGCGCTTTCTGGCGCTAGCGGTTCTAGAACTTGACGTTGAATCTTCGGGGTTGATTTGTTTAGAGGAGCCGGAAAATGGCATTCATCCTGAACGAATACCTGCCATGCTAAATCTTTTGCAGGATATTGCCATGGATACAGATGAACCCATCGGCTCTGACAACCCACTTCGACAAGTCATAATTAACACTCATTCTCCGGCCGTTGTTTCTCAGATACCAGATGACAGTTTGCTTGTAGCAGAGTCAATTGAATGCAATCTATCAGGCAAACGGTTCAAAGTGGTGCGTTTCAGCCCGCTTCCGGGTACTTGGCGTCAAAAGAAGGAAGATGGCGAGATTGCGGTTGTTTCCAAAGGAAAGTTGTTGGCTTATCTGAACCCTGTTTCACCCGAGGAACGGGAACATGGTTACGGAAAAACCAGTAATAAAGATAAACCATCTTCCTTGAAACGCCGAGTGATTGATCGACCTGATTTACAGCTGTATTTGCCAAATATGCTAGTGGCTGAGTCAGAATGAATACGATCAGCTATACCTTGTTGTCGGATGGGAGTTCGGATAGGATGTTGATGCCGATATTGGACTGGTTACTTTACCAACACTGTCCTGAATATTCGGTTAATTCAGCTTGGGCAGATCTTGGCAGAATTCCTCGACCACCGAAAACATTATCGGATAAAATTAGAACAGCACTTGACCTAAATCCGTGCGATATTCTGTTCATTCATCGGGATGCTGAAAGAGAATCATTGGATGCTCGTATTAGGGAAATCAATGATTCTGTTCAAGGATTGGATATTCCGCCGGTTATCTGCGTAATCCCCGTCAGGATGCAAGAGGCATGGCTACTTTTCGACAGATCGGCGATCCGCAGGGCTGCAGGCAATCCTAATGGTACGACCATTCTGGATCTGCCACGATGGCGGGACGTTGAGGGACTCAGCGATCCGAAAGCGTATTTGTTTGACCTGATACGTAAAGCGAGCGAACTGAAAGGTGCACGCTTGAAGAAA
Source organism: Deltaproteobacteria bacterium (assembly GCA_021779095.1). Lineage (GTDB taxonomy): Bacteria > Desulfobacterota > Desulfuromonadia > Geobacterales > JAJYBI01 > JAJYBI01. The sequence goes on along the minus strand of JAJYBI010000001.1, from coordinate 159,247 downwards.
CTAAATGTTCACAAGTGTGCGTTTTTAGTGTCGCAATCAATTGCTGACTTTTCTCCGCTACGTTCAGTACGGGCTTTTCGTGCGCTCGAAGATAATATGCGGACAGTTCTAGCTTACGGTGGATATATTGCTCCGAGTGCATGAATTCCAAGTACATTGTTGGTAACAAGTCAAATCGTCTAAGTTGAGTTGGCTTCTATCCATTTTGGTGAGACTTATTAGTATAAGAAGATCAAAATATTTTACAACAGCTTAAAATAAAAGGATTATTTGCCCAAAAGGCAAGGTTTGGAAAATGTCTAAACAGGGATAGTCAGAAATCAATTCAGACATTTTTAGACATTTGGAGAAAGAGGCCTAGAAGTCACTTCGGTACTTTTACAGGGCTTCTCCCGTGCCGCCAGCTTAGAGCCAATAAAAACATGACCATAGAACATATTAAAGAGAAGGTACATAACAACATCCGCCTCACCGACGACGATGCCCTGTTCCTGTTCCGCTGCCCGGATCTGCTGGCGGTGGGGGAGCTGGCGGCGTACGCCAACGTGCGCAAGAACGGCCGCCGGGTCTTCTTCAACGTCAACCGCCACATCAACCACACGAACATCTGCGTGAATCGCTGCAAGTTCTGCGCGTTCTCCCGCACGGCGGACGAACCGGGGGCCTATGCTTACGACCTGGAGGAGATCCGCAACCGGGCAACGGAGGCGCTCCGGCAGGGGGCGACGGAGATCCACATGGTGGGGGGGCTCCACCCCGACCTGCCGTTCGAGTTCTATCTCGCCATGCTCCGGACGGTGCGGGAGGTGTCGCCGCTCCTGCACATCAAGGCGTTCACGGCGGTGGAGATCGCCTACCTCGCCGGCATCTCCGGTCTCTCCGTGGCCGTGACCCTGGCTCAGCTGAAAGAGGCGGGGCTCGGCTCCCTTCCCGGCGGCGGTGCGGAAATCTTGCGCAAGGAGGTGCGGGACCGGCTCTGCCCCGAGAAGATCTCCGGCGAGGAGTGGCTCGCTATCATGGAGGAGGTGCACCGGGCGGGCTTGAAGTCCAACGCTACCATGCTCTACGGCCATGTGGAGACTTTTGAAGACCGGGTGGACCACATGCGGCGGCTGCGGGAGCTGCAGGACCGGACCGGCGGTTTCCAGGTGTTCATCCCGCTCTCCTTCCAGGCGGAGAACAACCCCTTAGGCCACCTGAAAAACCCCATGAGCGGCGGGGTGGACGACCTGAAGACCCTGGCGGTGGCGCGGCTCTACCTGGACAACTTCGCCAACGTGAAGGCGTACTGGGTGATGCTGGGGGAGAAGATCGCCCAGACCGCGCTCTGCTTCGGGGTGAACGACCTGGACGGCACGGTGGTGGAGGAGCGGATCGGCCACGACGCCGGTGCCGACTCCCCCCAGACCATGAGCCGGGACGGTATCGTGCGGCTCATCCGCGCCGCCGGCCGGATCCCGGTGGAGCGGGACACGCTGTACAACGAACTGAGGACCTACTGATGGTGGAGTCGATCTCGGCCAAGAGCGGCAACGGTGAACCGATCACCCGTGACGAGGCGCTGTTCCTGCTGACGGAGGCGGATCTCTTGGAGGCGGGGAAGCTGGCGGACGCGATCCGCAGGCGGCTCCACCCGGAGGGGCTCGTGACCTTCGTGGTGGACCGTAACGTCAACTACACCAACATCTGCCTGTCGCGCTGCTCCTTCTGCGCCTTCTACCGCGATGCGGGGGCAGCCGACGGCTACCTTTTGGGGGAGGAGGAGATATTCGCGAAGATCGCCGAGCTGGAGGCGGCGGGGGGGACCCAGCTCCTCATGCAGGGGGGGCTCCATCCGGACCTCAGGATCGAGTGGTTCGAGAATCTTTTCCGCGGCATCAAACAGCGCTTCCCGGCGGTCCGCAACCACTCCCTCTCGCCGGCGGAGGTGACCCACATCGCGGAAGTGTCGGGGCTCTCCATCGCCGAGACGATCCGCCGGCTGCACGGGGCGGGGCTCGACTCCATCCCCGGCGGCGGCGCGGAGATCCTGGTGGACAGCGTGCGGCAGGCGATCTCCCCCAGGAAGATCGGCTGGCAGGGGTGGGCGGCGGTGATGCGGGAGGCGGCGAGGCAGGGGCTCCCCACCACCGCCACCATGATGTTCGGGAGCCGCGAGACCCCGGAGGATATCGTGGAGCACCTGTTCCGGGTGCGGGAGCTGCAGGCGCAAGGGGGCTCGTTCACCGCCTTCATCCCCTGGACCTACCAGCCGGGGAACACGGAGCTGGGAGGTAAAAGCGCCTCGGGGGTGGAATACCTGAAGGTGCTGGCCCTCTCCCGGATCGTCTTGGACAACATCCCCAACGTGCAGGCGAGCTGGGTGACCCAGGGGGCCAAGATGGCCCAGGTGGCGCTCTTCTTCGGCGCCAACGACCTGGGGGGGACCATGCTGGAGGAGAACGTGGTGGCGGCGGCCGGCTGTTCGTTCCGCATGTCCCGCAAAGAGATGATCGACCTGATCCTGGGCGCCGGGTTCCGCGCCGCCCAGCGCACGACCCTGTACGACATCGTCCGGGAATTCGAAAACAGTGGAGAAGCGTAGTGACTGAAAAGCAGCTGCAACCCGAGATAATTACCGACCGTGACGCCCTGGAGCGTTTTGCGGGCAGGCTGCGCCGTGAGCCGCTCATCGCCTGCGACCTGGAAGGGGATTCGCTGCACCACTACCGGGAGCGGGTCTGCCTGCTGCAGTTCTCCACTCCGTCCGAGTCGGTGCTGGTGGACCCGCTGGAGGTGGAGGATCTCTCCCCTCTGGCGGGGGTGATGGCCGACCCCGCGATCCGCAAGGTGTTTCACGGCGCCGACTACGACATCCGGTCACTCTACCGCGATTTCGCCATCGAGGTGCACAACCTGTTCGACACCATGATCGCCTGCCAGTTCCTGGGGGAGAAGGAGGTGGGGCTGGCGGCGGTGCTCAAGAAGCGGTTCGGCGTGGAGCTGGACAAGCGGTTCCAGAAGGCGGACTGGAGCAGACGCCCGTTGAGCGGCGAGATGATCGAGTACGCCATGCGCGATACGACGCTGCTCCTTGAGCTCTACAAGCAACTGGAGCGGGAGCTGCGGAATCGGGGGCGGCTCACCTGGGTGGAGGAGGAGTTTAACCTGCTTTCGAAGGTGCGGGCGACGGAGCGGGGCGACGAGCCGCTCTGCATGCGTTTCAAGGGGGCGGCCCGCTTGAGCCCCCGGCAGCTGACGGTGCTGGAGGAGCTCCTGCAGTTCCGCGAGGAGCGGGCGCGGCAGCGTGATCTGCCACCGTTCAAGGTGCTCGGCAACGACCTCTTGCGGGAGCTGGCTGAACAGCTGCCGCGGACACAAGGAGAGCTGAAGGCGGTTGCGGGGGCGACGGACCGGGTCCTGCAGCGGTACGGCAAGGGGCTTCTGGAGGCGGTGAGCCGTGGCTGTGCGGTCCCGGAAGGGGAGCTCTTCCGTTTCCCCCAGAAGGCGGCACCGTCGCGGGACCCGCGCCGGGAGGAGCGGCTGAAGCGGTTCAAGGAGTGGCGTGCCGGCCGGGCGGCGGCGCTGGAGATGGACCCGGGGGTGCTTGCCAACAACGCCCTCCTGACGATACTGGCCGATCTGCCCTCGGGACCCCGGGCGTATGCCCAGGCGGAACCGTTCCTCAAGGAATGGCAGCGAGAGGAGTTCGGCGCCGAATTGCAGCGGCTGGCGGAATCCGGCGCCTAGCATTCCGCGCTAGCTGGCGGACTTTTCCTCATCGCTGAAGAGCGCGTCGAAGTCATCGGGGTCGGACGGCGCGGGTTCGACCCGCTTTTCTTTCTGTTCCGCACCCTCTGCGAATATATCCACCTTTTCAAACCCTTCCAGTCCGTCGAAGCTGAATTCATCCGGCATCTCCGGTGCCGGTGCCTCCCGTTCGATACTTTCCAGCATCCCGGCAAAACTCGTCACGTCGCCGCCGGTTTTGGCCGGGGTCTCCCACGGTGCCGGCGCCTCTGTGCCGGCGTTTCCTCCCCCCGGAAGAGGAGCCTTCGGGGCGGCGGAAACGCCCTGAAGGTCGTCGAAGCTGAACGCGAAGTCATCCCCGTCCGTCGCCGGGGCGGCCTCAGCCGCGGCAACCGGTTCGAACGGCATCGGTTCCGCCCCGGTCGCCGCATCCTCCGCAATGTCCCAGGAAAACAGGTCGTCCGTGACTTCGGACGGTGCGACCGTTGCCGCAGGGGATTGAGGGGCGGGTGTCGCCGGTTGCAGGAACGTGGGAAGCACCGTGGGGCGAATACCGAGGCTCTCCTTGTAGGCGGTCAGGTCGGCGCTGCATTTCTTGCAGGCGGAGAGGTGCTCGAAACTGTTATAGCCGCATTTCGGGCATTTCATGGCGTACTCCTTGTCGTTGGGGAGGGTTGTAAGCTCAGCCGAGGTCGCCCCAGCAGTGCTGGACGATGGCCAGCAGGGCGAGACTGGCGGTCTCCGTTCTCAGTATCCGTTTTCCCAGGGAGACGGTGGCAAAGCCAGCCAGCCCTGCCGCGGCCGCCTCGTTTCGGGAAAGGCCCCCTTCCGGTCCGACGATGACGGAGACCCTTCGGGGGACGGCGGCGGTCGCGAGGATGTCGCGCAGTCGCACGTCCGATTCCTCTTCCCAGAGCATCAGGTTGATGTCGCCGGGAGGCTCGGCGAGTACCTCCTTCAGTCCCCCGGCGAGGCGTACCTCGGGAACGGAGGTCCGGTTCGACTGACGAGCCGCTTCGAGCACGATCTTCTGCCACCGGCGTACCCGGTCGGCACCCCGCTCCCGGTCCAGCTTCGTCACCGACCGTTCCGCCGGGAAGGCGACGATCCGGGATACCCCCAGTTCCGTTGCCTTTTGCAGGATCAGTTCCAACTTGTCAGGTTTGGGAAGCCCCTGGTACAGGGTGATGCGGGGAGCGGCGTCGGAATCGGCCGCGGCTGCCTGTTCCTCCAGCTGGACGATGATGGCGCCTGACGTTGTCTCTAAGATGGTCCCCAGGTATTCCCGCCCCGCGCCGTCGGCGAGGATGACGCGGTCGCCGCTTCCGAGCCGGAGCACCGTCGCCATATGGCGGTACGCATCGCCGTCAACTGTCGCACTACCGTCGGTCACGGAAAGGTTCGGAACGATGAAGCGTCGCATGTCAGGCAGGTGCCTGGTAGCAGAGGCAGCTCCATTCCGCCTCGTGTGTGCAGCCGGCGAGAACGAGGCCGGTATCCGCGAAGCCGTCCACGACGAACCGTTCCCGCTCGGCGAGGATGCCGGAGAGGATGAGATAGCCGCCCGGCGCGACCCGCCGGACCAGTTCTTTCCGCAGGCGGACCAGCTCCTCGGCGAGGATGTTCGCCAGCACGATGGCGAAGCTGCCGGAGATCTCCGCAAGCGGGGTAACGGAGACGGAGACGGCGTCGCCGATGCCGTTCAGGTCCAGGTTCTCCCGGGCAACGGTCACCGCCTGCGGGTCGATGTCGATCGCCTCGATCCGGGCGGCTCCGAGCTTTGCGGCCCCCAGGGCGAGGATCCCCGAGCCGGTCCCCACATCGAGGACGGAGGCAACCGGGCGGGGCGGTACCGCGTCGAAGGGGGGATCGCCGAACCGGATGGCTTCGAGAAACTCCAGGCACATCTTGGTGGTGGGGTGGGTGCCGGTACCGAACGCCATGCCGGGGTCCAGTTCGAGGATGATATCGTCCGCGTCGGGCGCATACTCCTCCCAGGACGGCTTGATGACGAACCGCCTGCCGATCCGGGCCGGCTTGAAATGCTCCTTCCAGGAGTTCGCCCAGTCGTCCTGACGGACCTGTGCGGTGCGCGGAGGCGCATAACGGTATCCGGGAAAGGATGCCGCCGCCGACTGCAGGTACGCGGAGATGGCGGCGAGGGTGCCAGGCAGTGCCCCGTCGTCCGGCAGATAGCAGGTGACGGCGGCAAGCGGGGTTTCCTCGATGGTGTCGATGGAGAAGGTGTCGACGGCGCGGTTGTCCACGACGACACCCGACGTGGCGTACTGCATCAGGAATTCGGAAAGTGCGTCAACCATCGCGGACGGCACGTCGCAGGAGACCTCCGTCCATGACGGGGCATTTCCCGGTAACGCCTGAACTGGTGCGGGATCGTGGGCCATGCGGCTAACGTACCAGAATGAAAGGGCAATGGCAATAAAAACCTTGACAAACGGAGCCGCTTGGACCAGTATTCTCATTAAAATGCCTTTCGGGGGGCGCGGTGGATGCAGAACGGTTGAAAGCTGCGGTCGTGGCGTCCGTCGGGGCGCACAGGGATACCATCCTGTCCGTGCTCGACGAACTGCACCGGAACCCGGAGACGGGGCTTCGGGAGTTCGCGTCGTCTGCCCTCCTGTCCGGCATCCTGGAACGCGGCGGGTTTGCCCTGGAACGCGGGGTGGGGGGGATGGAGACGGCGTTTTGTGCCCGGTGGGGCAGCGGCGGTCCTGCCATCGCCGTTCTGGCTGAGATGGACGCCCTCCCCGGGCTGGGTCACGCCTGCGGCCACAATGTCATCGCCGCGGCTGCAGTCGGTGCGGCGCTTTCCCTGCGGAGCTGCCTGCCAGCAGAGCTTGTCCGCATCGCCGTTCTGGGAACCCCGGCCGAGGAGCTGGGGATCGGCAAGGTGGACCTGATCAGGGCGGGTCTGTTTGACGGGATCGATTTCGCCATGATGGTCCACCCCTCGTCCCGGCGGCAGGTGATCAAGGAGTCCCTCGGTCTCGCCAAGGTCAGGTTCCGGTTCCTGGGGAAGGCGGCCCATGCCGGCGCCTATCCCGAGGACGGCATCAACGCCCTGGATGCGGTGATCCAGACGTTCAACGGGATCAACGCCCTCCGCCAGCAGCTGCGCCAGGACGTGCGGGTGCACGGTATCATCACCGAGGGTGGCGTTGCGCCGAACATCATTCCGGAGCGGGCCGCCTGCTATTTCTACGTCAGGGCCGCGGAGATGGCGGAGCTGGAACGGGTCAGGGAGCGGGTCATCGCCTGCGCCCGGGGAGCGGCGCTCGCTACCGGCTGTACCCTGGAACTGGAGGAGGAAGGGCGTATCATCGCGCCGTTTCGGGTGAACCGCACGTTCTCAGCGCTGTATGCCGGCCAGTTGCGCTACCTGGGGCTGGAGGAGTCCACGACACCTTCGGGGAGCAAGGGGTCGTCGGATATCGGCAACGTCTCGCAGCTGGTGCCGACGATTCACCCCCACGTCCCCATCGGCGACGGGGTGCGTATCCACACCGAGGCGTTCGCCCGGGCGGCGATCTCCGAGACGGGTAGGTGTGCCGCCCTCGAGGGGGCGACGGCGATGGCGCTGACGGCCGTCGACCTCGCGCTCTGCGCGGAGTTGCGAAACGGCATACGGGTCGAATTTCAGAAAAAATTTACGTGACTATGTGCATGGCGGGAAAACCATGTTAACATTGGTCTAATGAAAGAATCCGGCTTCCGGAGCGAGGGTTTTCCTGCCGATGGTCAGGCACATCTATCTTTTTTCCGATGCGACCGGCGAGACGGTCGACCGGATCGTCAGGGCGGCGATGTTCCAGTTCCGCGACCAGGAGGTGCGGGTGCGCCGCTTCAACCGGCTGCTCAGCCGCGAGGATGTCCTCCGCGCGATGGAGGAGGCGGCACGTCAGCCGGGGATCATCGTCTATACCCTCGTCAATCCGGTGCTCGCAGAGCTCGTGCGGACCGAGGCCGAGGCGCACGGCATGGAGATGATCGACCTCATCACTCCCCTTTTGTACAAGCTGGCCAATTTTCTCGGTACCGCGCCGAAAGAGGAGCCCGGACTGCAGTACCAGATGGATGCGGAGTACCTCAAGCGGGTGGATGCGGTCAATTTCACCGTGAAGCACGACGACGGCCAGGAGCTGCGCAACCTGTGCAAGGCCGATATCGTGCTCGTCGGGGTCTCCCGCAGTTCCAAGACGCCGCTCTCCATGTACCTGGCGCACAAGGGGTACAAGGTGGCGAACGTTCCCCTGGTGAAGGACCTGCCGGTGCCGGTGGAGCTGGACGGGCTGGACCCGGACCGGGTCGTGGGGCTGATCATCGATGCCAAGCGGTTGATCGAGATCCGCTCGTCCCGCCTGCGCAACCTGCGCCAGCCGCCGCGGGGCAGGTACGCCGACTTCGAGCAGGTGGAGGAGGAGCTGGAGTTCTGCCGGAAACTGTACCGCAGGCACCCCGGCTGGATGGTGATCGACGTGACGAACAAGTCGGTGGAGGAGTCCGCCGCGGAGATCGTGGCAAAGAAGTTTGCTCTGCGTACTGATTGACAGGTATTTCCTGTGCATTACCAATCGATTGAAAAGGAAAGGAGAAATGACGACATGAAAATTCTGGTGGTGGAAGACGAGAAGAAGGTTTCGAGCTTTATCAAGCGCGGACTTGAGGAGGAAAAGTACGAGGTCGAAACGGCCGGCGACGGTGAGGAGGCGCTCAAGATGCTGTCGGAGGGGAGTTTTGATCTGGTGGTCCTGGACGTCATGCTGCCGAAGAAGGACGGTCTGAGCGTGGCCCGGGAGATGCGTGCCGGCAGGATTTCCACCCCCATTCTGATGCTGACCGCCAAGGATACGGTTGAGGATATCGTCGCCGGTCTGGAGTCGGGTTCCGACGACTACCTGACCAAACCGTTCGCGTTCACGGAGCTTCTGGCCCGGGTGCGCGCCCTCCTGCGGCGCAGCGAGATGGACCGCGGTGCGGAGATCCGCTTCAGCGACCTGCGCATCGACCCGGTTACCCACAAGGTCTGGCGCGGTGACAAGGAGATCGACCTCACGGCGAAGGAGTACGGACTTCTGGAATACTTCATGCGCAATCCGAACCAGGTCCTCACCCGCACCATGATCGCCGAGCACGTCTGGGATTATACCTTCGACAGCTTCACGAACATCATCGATGTGTACGTCAACTACCTGCGGAAAAAGGTCGATCGCGACTCCGATCGGAAGCTGATCCACACGGTACGCGGGGTTGGCTACATCTTAAAGGAAGAGGATTGATCCATTGTTTTTTCGCTCGATCCGGTTCAGGCTGACCCTCTGGTATTTCCTCAACCTGGTGGTCATCCTGGCCATCTCCAGTTCCGGCCTGTTCCTGTTCGTCCGGGAGCAGCTGTATTCCGGCTCGGACAGCAGCCTGCTCATGATTGCGGAATCGCTGGCGAGTCCGACCATGGAACCGTTCCGTGAGGCGGACTCGTCAGTGTTTGGCCAGGTGCTGGAGGATTTTCTCGGTGAGAAGAGCACCGGCAAGATCGTCCGGATCCTCGATACGTCCGGAACGGCGAAGGTCGAGGCAGGCATGCCGGACAACCTGGATCTCCCCGCCGGCAGGAATACACTCCAGTCCGCCGCCGCTGGGAAGATCACGTACGAAACGGTTCCCGGCCCCCACCACGTCCCGTACCGGCTGGTATCGTTCCCCCTCTATGCCGACGGGAAGCTTAGGCGTATCATACAGGTCGGAGTTTCCCTCAAAGAGCCGGCCCAGACCCTCGACAAGATCCGTCACGCCATGTTCGTCTTCGTCCCGGTCGGTCTGCTCATCCTCGTCACCGGCGGCTGGTTCCTGGCGGGCCGGGCGCTGAAGCCGGTGGACGTCATGACGCGTACCATCCGCCGGATGTCGGCGGAAAACCTCAGCGTGCGGCTGCGGATCGAAAATCCCGACGACGAGATCGGCCGGCTGGCGGCGACGTTCAACGAGCTTCTCGAGCGCGTCGATCATGCCGTCGCGAAGATCCGGCAGTTTTCCTCCGATGTGTCCCACGAACTGAGGACCCCCCTCACCATCATGCGGGGGGAGACGGAGGTGGCGCTTCGCTGGGCGAAGGAGCCGGATCAGTTCCGCGAGGCGCTGCAGAGCAGCCTGGAAGAGATAACCCGCATGTCCTCCATGATCGAGGAACTGCTGGAACTGGAAAAGGTCGAGCTGGGCGGGGGGTTGAACTTCGAGAAGGTCGATCTGGCCGAGATCGTCCGCGAGCTGGAGGAGCGGCTGGAGCGACGCTGTGCCGAGGCGGAGCTTTCCCTCTCGATTGCCGCGAACGACGGGGTTGTGGTCATGGGGGACCGTGCCCGGCTGAAGCAGTTGCTCATGAACCTCACGGACAACGCCATCCAGGCGACTCCCGCCGGCGGTGCCCTTACCGTCTCCTGCGTTGCACGGTCGGACAATACCGGGGTGGTGTCGGTACAGGACACCGGCTCGGGCATCCCCCCGGAGCATCAGGGGAAGATTTTCGATCCGTTCTACCGCATCGATTCCGCGCGAAACCGCACCGACGGCGGTACCGGTCTCGGTCTTTCCCTCGTGAAAGCCCTGGTTACGGCCCACCGTGGCCGTATAGACGTCCGGAGTGCACCCGGCTCCGGCAGTACCTTCAGCGTCGTCATCCCCTTGACAGCCGTCTGATGCACTCCTCTCCGAAAGGCCTTTCCTCCTGACCGCCATGTGAGATGTCGTGCGGACTGGTTGACAAACCGGGGACGTCTTACTACTCTTAATGAGTTGTTCAGCTAACTCTAGCGGGAGGTAGTCATGTCGAGCATCAATCTGAAACGCACATTGTCACTGGTTATGTCCGGACTACTGTTGGGGCTCTTTTTCGGATCGGGGATCGCCTCTGCGAAGGCGGTCATGCCCGATTTTGTCGAGCTGGCCAAGAGACTGAAGCCCGCGGTAGTGAACATCAGCACCTCGAAAACGATTACACCGTCAAGGATGTTCCAGCGGCCGAGCCCCTTCGGCCAGGACCCCTTCGACGACTTCTTCAATCGGTTCTTCGAGAACAACCGGCGTCCCCATACCCAGCGAAGCCTCGGCACCGGCTTCATCATCAGTGATGACGGGTATATCATCACGAACAACCATGTGGTCGATGGCGCCGACGAGATCAAGGTGAAACTTTACGACGGACGGGAGTTCAAGGGAGTGGTGAAGGGTGCGGACGAAAAGCTGGACATCGCCCTCGTGAAGATCACCACCAAGGAGCATGTTCCCGTGGCGCCTCTCGGCGACAGCGACAAGCTGCAGGTCGGCGAATGGGTCATGGCGATCGGCAACCCGTTCGGTCTCGAGGCGACCGTCACCGCCGGGATCGTCAGCGCCAAGGGGCGGGTCATCGGCAGCGGCCCCTACGACGACTACATCCAGACCGATGCCTCCATCAACCCGGGTAATTCCGGCGGCCCGCTCTTCAATGCGGAGGGCCAGGTGGTCGGCATCAATACCGCCATCATCGCGGGGGGGCAGGGGATCGGTTTCGCCATACCGATCAACATGGCCAAGGCGATCATTCCCCAGCTGCAGGAAAAGGGGAAGGTGACGCGGGGGCGTCTCGGCGTCATGATCCAGCCGCTCACCGAGGACCTGGCGAAGTCCTTCGGTGTCAAAGGAGAAAAGGGGGCGCTGGTGAGTGAGGTGATTGCCGGCAGCCCCGCCGAAAAGGCCGGACTGAAGGTGGGAGACATCATCGTCACGTACGATGGCAAGCAGCTCGGCGAGTTCAACGAACTGCCGCGGCTCGTCGCCTCAACACCGGTGGGATCGAAGGTGAAGCTCGATATCATCCGGGACGGTAAGCACAAAGAGGTGACGGTGACCATCGACAAGCTGCAGGAAACCGCTGCCGAGGCGAGTGGTGCGATCAAGAGAATGCTGGGGATGACGGTACAGGAGCTGACCCCCGAGTTGGCGACGCGGATGCAGCTGTCCGTGACGAAAGGAGTCGTAGTGACCGAAGTGGCTCCCGCCGGTGCCGCAGTTGATGCGGGAATCCAGCCGGGGGACGTCATTCAGGAGGTCAACGGCAGCAAGATTTCTACCCTCGATGAGTACGACAAGGCGCTGGCGTCGGTCAAAAAGAACGGGCTGCTGCGGATCCTGCTGAAACGGGGTACCTCATCGCTCTTCGTGGCCGTGAGGGTCAGCTGAAGGTGAAGAAATGGCGAAGGGGACCGGTAACGCGGCCCCCTTTTTCAGTCTGGGGGCGGCTGGAGGTTGAGAAACGCCGTCAGCCGTTCGAGGGAGCTGTTCATTACCTGTTCCTCCCGCACCCCGGCGGCGAGGAGCGCGGCAATTGCATCGTCGAACTCGCCGACCCCCTGGGCGATATGGGCGTCGCTGCCGACGACGACGGGGGCGCCCTGCTCGGCGATGAGCCGGGCGAGGTTCCGGCAGACGGGGGCGCTTCCCTCCCGGCTCATGCTGAAGGAGGAGTTGTTGATCTCCAGCGCCGTCCCGGTTGCACGGGCCGCCTGCACGACCGTATCGTAGCGGAGGGGAAAGGCCGGGTTTCCCGGGTGTGAGACCGCCCGGACCAGCGGGTGCTCCATGACCCGGACAAGCGCAGCGGTATTCGCGTCGATTCCCCGCCCGTCCATGCCGCACCCCTCGTGCAGCCCGGCCATGACGAAATCGAGCTTCTGCAGGCAGGCGTCGTCCAGGTCGAGCCTTCCCGTCTCGTCCAGAATGTTGGCCTCCACGCCGGTGAGGATGCGCACTCCGTCGATTGTTGCGGGGATGAACCGCATGGCTCCGAAGTGGTACGGGTGCGGACCGCCGGGAAGCGCCGGGCCGTGGTCGGTCAGGGCGAGCGCCTTAAGCCCCTTGCGGGCGGCCGCCTGGGCGAGTTCGTTTACCGTGGAATATGCGTGGCCCGAGGCCACGGTGTGGGTGTGCATGTCGGCGATGATGCGCATGGGGGCACTATTTCACAGCGGTTGAGAATTGTCAATCCGGGGGCGGTGTCGCCACGGAGGGGCTGAATTTATCAAGGGAGGGTGAGATGCAGATCAGGACCACGGTGGCCGCACCGTTCGAGTGCGCCTGCGAGGCGCTGGTGGTGGGGGGGTTCGACCGGCTGGAGGATGCGCCGTACCTGGCGTTGCTGGACGAGAAGCTGGGGGGGCAGATCGCGGAGCTGTACCGGTCAGGCGAGTTCGACGGGAAACGGAATGCGGTGCGGATGGTCGACGGGATAGGCCGGGTCGCGCCGCAGCGGATCGTCCTCGTGGGGCTCGGCAGGAAACGGGAGCTGTCCGACGAGGCCCTGCGGCAGGCAGCCGGAACAGCTGTCAGGGGCGCGGGGGGGGCGGGGTGCCGCGCCGCCGTTTCCATCCTGCACCTCGCCGGGGGAGATGAGGACGCCGCGCTGCGGGCCACCCTGGAGGGGTTCCGGCTGGGGAGCTACGCCTTCGACCGGTACAAGACGGACAAGAAGAAAAAGCCTTCTCTCACCGAGGTCACGGCACTCTTTCCCGACGGACAACAGAAGGCACGGCGTACCCGGGCCGCCAAGGAAACGGCGGCGCTGTGCGACGCGGTACTCTTGACCCGCGACCTGGTCTCCGAGCCGGGGAACGTGGCGACCCCCACGTTCCTCGCCGAGGCGGCGGTCCGGATGGCGGCTGCGACGGGGATAGACTGCCGGATCGTGGAGCGTGAGGAGATGGAACGGCTCGCCATGCACGGGATTCTCGCGGTGGCCCAGGGGTCGCGCCAGGCGCCGAAGTTCATCGTGCTGGAGTACCGGGGTGCCGGGGTGGACGAACGGCCGGTCGTGCTGGTGGGGAAGGGGGTCACCTTCGATGCGGGGGGAATCTCCCTCAAGCCCGGCGAGGGGATGGACCGGATGAAGGACGACATGTCCGGTGCGGCCGCGGTCATCGGCACCCTGCAGGCGGCGGCGACGCTGAAACTCCCCGTGAACCTGGTCGGACTCGTGCCGGCGGCGGAAAATCTTCCCGACGGCGGTGCGTACAAGCCGGGCGACATCGTCACCACCATGTCCGGCACAACGGTGGAGATCGTGAATACCGACGCGGAGGGGCGGATGCTCCTGTGCGACGCGCTCCACTACGCGCAAAGGTACAAGCCGGCCGCGCTCATCGACATCGCCACCCTCACCGGCGCCTGCATGGTCGCCCTGGGGAGCGAGGCGAGCGGCATCATGGGTAACAGCGCGCGACTCGTCCGCGACCTTTTGCAGGCGGGGGAGCGGACCGGCGAGCGGTTATGGGAGCTGCCGGTGTGGGACGGCTACGGCGACCTGATGAAGAGCGACGTGGCGGACCTCAAAAACGCCGGCGGGCGATGGGCCGGTGCCGTCACCGCCGGCTGGTTTCTGAAGCAGTTTGCCGGCAATGCACGGTGGGCGCATCTGGATATCGCCGGTACCGCCTGGGAGGAGAAGGGGCGCCCCTATACCCCCAAGGGGGCGGCGGGTGTCGGGGTCCGGCTCCTGGTGGAGTACCTGCGGGGGGTGCGGCCGGAGAGCTAGGCCGGGTCATACAGTGAAGACAAAAAAAGGGCATGTCCAGCCGGACATGCCCTTTTTGCGTACTTAGATGCGGCTTACTTTACCGGGGGCAGGGTGCCGATCACCGTCTTGGCCAGTTCTTTTACGTGGAACGGGTCAACGAACAGGATGATGAGGCAGATAACCAGGGCGTAGATGGCCAGAGACTCGATCATGGCCAGACCGATCAGCATCATGACCATGATTTTGCCGGAAGCGCCGGGGTTGCGGGAAACGCCTTCGACGGCGCTTTTCACTGCCAGACCCTGGCCGATACCGGTACCTACCGTGGCGAGCGCCATGCCGATACCTGCTGCGAGAACACATACACTGAAAAAGTTCATCCGTACTACCTCCTCGTGGGGTTGTTTTCCTAAACAGTATAGGAATAAAAAATCGGGCTAAAGGTTCAGGGCACAAGGCTCAGGGAAACTACCTTGAGCCTTGCGCCTGCTTTAATTAGTGTGCCTCTTCCAGGGAGCCCTGGATGTAGATCATGGCCAGCAGCATGAAGACGAACGCCTGGATGAAGGAGACGAGCACCCCCATGATCATCATCGGCAGGGGCACCAGGAACGGCGCCAGGCCGAAGAAGATCAGAAGGACCAGTTCGTGGCCGTTCATGTTGCCGAAGAGACGTAGCGTGAGAGAGACGACGCGCGACAGGTGGCCGATTACCTCGATGAAGAAGATCAGGGGGGCAAGCCACCAGATAGGCCCCATGAAATGCTTTATGTAGCTGACCCCGTGCTCCTTGATGCCGACCAGGTGCGTCGTTACGAATACGATGACGGCGCAGGCCAGCGGGGTATTGACGTTGGCGGTCGGGGGATAGAAGCCGGGGATGAGGCCGATGAGGTTGGAGACGAGGATGAAGAGCGCCAGCGTGGCGATCAGCGGGAAGAACGGCTTGCCGTGCTCTCCCATGTTCTCGACGACCATGTTCTCGATGCCGCTGACGATGACTTCCATGAAGTTCTGCATGCCGGACGGAACCGTCTTTATCGCCTTGGTGGCGAGAATGGACAGCACCAGGAGCAGGGCGATGATGAGCCAGGTGTAGGCGATGGCGTCGGCACCTTTTTCCGAAACGCCGAACGGTTCCAGGATGCCCCTTAGGAACTGGAGAAAGAGAAACGGTTCAACCATGGTGTTAGCCTCCCTTGAGGATCAACGTGTACAGTGCCAGGAGCATGATACTGATGACCAGTACCGACAGGCCGGCCAAGAGCCCGGCGATGCTGACGCCGCATACAACGATCAGAATGTAGAGAATGAAGCCGACCGCCCCGAGACGCAGCAGCTGCTTGACCTGCGAAACCGTCCTGGCCCTGGCGGCGGGCATCTGGAGCAGTTGCCGTGCCGTTCCCTGCAGCCAGTAGAAGTTCAGAAGCGACAGAACGCCACCGGCCGCCACCCCTGCGGAAAATTCCGGCTGGCCGGAAAAAAGCCCCGCGACAGTCAGTGTCGCCGTGAGGATGATGCCGCCCAGGGTGATAACGCCAATAATATTATCGTCGTTTATCCTCACCCTGTTCTTCTTTCCTGAGTTCCCGGCTGGCGATCACATAGATGTTGCGAAAGCCTGCGGCAATGCCGATGAAGAGGAAGATGAAAAAGAACCATGGATGCGTGCCCAGCCATTCATCCAGCTTCAGCCCGATGATGACGCCGAACGCGATCGCCAGCACGATGGAGAGCCCCAGGCTGGAAACGACGGCGAGGGTTTTGATCAGTCCCTTTTTATCTTCGTTCATACCGGTGCCGGTGGGCGTGTGTGGCAAAATGCACCAATCGAACTGTGGCTTAATACCATACCGCCCACCGCCTGTCAATCAAATTGTATACAGTTTCCTAGAGCGCCTTGAAGCATTTCCGCGCCGCGGCGATCGTCTTCTCCAGGTCGCTCTCCGTGTGGGCGATGGAGACGAAGGCCGTTTCGAACTGGGACGGCGCCAGGTAGATCCCCTCCTGGAGCATCGCCTTGAAGTAGCGGGCAAACGCCGCCGTGTCGCTCTTCGCGGCCGTATCCCAGTCGTGCACCTCGTTCCCCGTAAAGAAGGCGCAGAACATGCTGCCGACCCGGGTGGAATAGATGGGGTATCCCGCGTCCTTGGCGGCCTTTGCGATACCTTCCGCCACGAAGGCGCTCTTCTCCTCCAGCCGCTTATAGAAGCCGTCCTCCTGGAGGAGGGTGAGGGTGGCGATCCCCGCGCTCATGGCCAGCGGGTTGCCGGAGAGGGTCCCCGCCTGGTAGACGCCGCCGGCGGGTGAGAGGAGCCGCATGATCTCCTTCTTGCCGCCGAAGGCACCCACGGGGAGGCCGCCGCCGATGATCTTCCCCAGCGTGGTCATGTCGGGCGTTACGCCGTACAGTTCCTGGGCGCCGCCGTAGGCGACCCGGAAGCCGCTCATCACCTCGTCGAAGATGAGGACGATCCCCTCGGCGGTGCAGAGCTCCCTGAGTCCTTCCAGGAACCCTTCCCGCGGCGGGACCGTCCCCATGTTGCCGGCCACCGGCTCGACGATGATGCAGGCGACGGCGTCCCTGTTCTCCGCCACCAGCTGTTTCACCGACGCGATGCTGTTGTAGACGGCGGTGAGGGTGTGCTTGGCGAAGTCCTTGGGGACGCCGGGGGAGTCGGGGACGCCGAAGGTGGCGGCGCCGGAACCGGCCTTCACCAGGAGGGCGTCGGAATGGCCGTGGTAGCAGCCGGAGAACTTGATGATCTTGTCGCGGCCGGTATAGCCGCGGGCAAGCCTGATGGCGCTCATGGTCGCCTCGGTGCCGGAGCTGACCATCCGGACCATCTCGATGGATGGCACCGCCTTCACCACCATCTCCGCCAGGGTGATCTCGAGGGTGGTCGGGGCGCCGAAGCTCGCGCCATTGTCCACCGCATCCTTCACCGCCTGAACGACCTTGGGGTGGCAGTGGCCGAGGATCATCGGGCCCCACGAGCCGACGTAGTCGATGAAGGCGTTGCCGTCCACGTCGTAGATGTTCGGGCCGGCGGCTTTTGAGATGAACAGCGGGTCGGCACCCACCGATTTGAAGGCGCGTACCGGGCTGTTGACTCCACCGGGAATGGTCTGCTGTGCCTCGCTGAACAGCTTCGTCGACGTTGTAAAGTTCATGGCAGTTTCCTCGCTCTCCGTGTAGTGATTAATCCCCTCTGAAACTAGCTACCGTTAGCATGAAAAATCCGGCAGTGTCAAGGAATCATGACGTATTCTCCGCCCCTTACGCGACGTCCCCGCCACCGGCGAACGATACCGTTGCCGGGGAGGCCGGGAGGCATTTTTTCTTGACATCGCCCTGTTAATAAAATAATGTTCCAGCCAAAGTGTATACAGTATGCATGATGCCGGAAGCGCCCGCGAAAACGGATTCCGGTACCATGCGAAGCACGGAGAGGAGCGGCGCGGCCGCCGGCACTGACGAGATTCGGCCCGCCACCACGCTCACCCCGCCCACCGGAGGAAACCAATGCTCGGAGCATACCTGCCCATACTACTCCTGGTCACCATCGCCATCCTGTTCGGTCTCGGTTCGGTGGTCGTGTCGTCGCTCGTCGGCCAGAAGAAGCCGTCCGAGGTCAAGATGGCGCCGTACGAATGCGGCTGCGAACCGGTGGGGAGCGCCCGGGAACGGTTCTCCATCAAGTTCTACCTCATCGCCATGCTGTTCATCCTGTTCGACATCGAGGCGGTCTTCATGTACCCCTGGGCGATCCTCTACAAAAAGCTGGGGGTCTTCGGCCTGGTGGAGATGGGGGTCTTCATCGTCATCCTGTTCGTCGGCTACATCTATGTATGGAAAAAAGGAGCACTGGAATGGGACTAGATCAGCAGCTGGGAGATAACGTCAGGCTCACCACGCTCGACAGCCTGGTCAACTGGGCACGCAAGTCCTCCATCTGGCCGATGACCTTCGGTCTCGCCTGCTGCGCCATCGAGATGATGGCCACCGGCGCCTCCAAGCACGACCTGGACCGCTTCGGCATCATCTTCCGTGCCTCGCCCCGCCAGGCCGACTGCATCATCATCGCCGGCACCGTCACCAAGAAGATGCTGCCGGTCATCAAGACGGTCTACGAGCAGATGCCCGAGCCGAAATGGGTCATCGCCATGGGTGCCTGCGCCTGCTCCGGCGGCGTGTTCGACACCTACAGCGTCGTGCAGGGGATCGACGAGGCGCTGCCGGTGGACGTGTACATCCCCGGCTGTCCCCCCCGTCCCGAGGCGCTTCTGTACGGTCTCATGAAGCTCCAGGACAAGATCGCCGGGGAGCGCAACAGCTTCATGTCGGCCCTCGGTTCGGGCGAGCGGCTCGGGCCCGCCGCGGAACGGCAGTAATACCAGGCTGATACAGGGAGAAGGAACGGATATGGCGCTCAATGATCGCGCAGTGCAGGAGCTGAAGGAGAAGTTCGCACCGGCCGTCCTGGAGGTGAAGGAGTTCCGGGGCGAGACGACGGTGACGATCCGCAAGGAGAGCGTGGTGGAGGTCTGCCGGCACCTGAAGGGGCTGGGGTACAACCTTTTGACCGACGTGACCGCGGTGGACTATATGGGCAGGGACCCCCGCTTCATGGTCGTGTACAACCTGTACTCCATCCCCGCCAAGGAGCGGCTGCGGATCAAGGCGCCGGTCACCGAGGCGGACTGCACCATCGCGTCCATGACGATCCTCTGGAACGCTGCCAACTGGCTGGAGCGGGAGGTGTGGGACCTGATGGGGATCGGGTTCACGGGCCACCCCGACCTGCGCCGCATCCTCATGACCGACGACTGGGTGGGCCACCCGCTGCGCAAGGACTATCCGCTGCAGGGCCCCGACCGCGAGCCGTACAAGGGACGCCTGTCGTAACGGGGCAGACACTCACCGGAACTATGAAATAGAGGCGACAGATGGCAACGACCGAAACGATGACAGTGAACATGGGACCGCAGCACCCGAGTACCCACGGGGTCTTAAGGCTGGTGATCGAGCTGGACGGCGAGATCATCCGGAAGATCACCCCCCATATCGGCTACCTGCACCGCGGCGTGGAAAAGATCTCCGAGCACCGCACCTACCACCAGACCATCCCCTTGACCGACCGGCTCGACTACCTGGCCCCCATGAGCAACAACCTGGGCTACGTCCTGGCGGTGGAGAAGCTCCTGGGGATCGAGGTGCCGGAGCGGGCGCAGACGATCCGGGTGATCATGGCGGAGCTGACCCGCATAAAGTCGCACCTCGTCTGGATCGCCTGCCACGCCCTGGACATCGGCGCCATGACCGTCTTTCTCTACGCGTTCCGCGAGCGCGAGAAGATCATGGATATCTACGAGAAGATCTCCGGCGCCCGGATGACGAGCAACTACTTCCGGGTGGGCGGCCTCTCCAAAGAGCCGTACGCCGGCTTCGAACGGGACGTGCAGGAGATTATCGACACCTTCCCCGGCCACTTCGACACCTACGAGGGGCTCCTCACCGAGAACACCATCTGGAAGCAGCGGACCATCGGCAACGGGGTCATCTCGGCGGAGGACGCCGTCGACTACGGCATCACCGGCCCGGCGCTGCGCGGCTCCGGCGTGGACTGGGACCTGAGAAGGGACAACCCGTACAGCGGCTACGAGAACTACGCCTTCCAGGTGCCGACCGGCACCAACTGCGACACCTACGACCGGTACAAGGTACGGATGGTGGAGCTGCGCGAGTCGGTGAAGATCGTGAAGCAGGCGCTGGACGCCCTCAAGCCCGGCCCGATCCTGGCGGACGACCCCCAGGTCTGCTACCCGCCGAAGGAGAGCGTCTACAACACCATCGAGGGGCTGATCCACCACTTCAAGATCGCCAGCGAAGGGTTCCCGGTCCCCGAGGGGGAGGTGTACCAGGGGATCGAGGCGCCGAAGGGGGAGCTGGGGTACTACCTCGTGAGCGACGGCGGGACGAAGCCGTACCGGATGCGGATCCGTCCCCCCTCATTCGTCAACCTGGGCGCCATCGAGAAGATGGCCAAGGGGGCGATGATCGCCGACCTCGTGGCGGTCATCGGGACGCTGGATATCGTGCTGGGAGAGATCGACCGGTAGCCGCCGCGCCGGGACCGCCGGCGGATTGATTCACTGCGCACACGGGTCGAAGGAAAGAGGAACGGATGGGATACGAGATACTGGGATTGCCGCTGATCTACTACATCACCATGGTCGCCAAGACCGTGGCGGTGTTCGTGTTCGTGCTCTTGACGGTCGCCTACGCCACCTGGGCCGAGCGGAAGCTCATCGGCCACATGCAGGTGCGGATCGGACCGAAGCGGGTCGGCCCCTACGGGCTACTGCAGCCGATCGCCGACGGTCTCAAGCTCTTCTTCAAGGAGGAGATCGTCCCGGCCCAGGCGAGCAGGTTCGCGTTCCTCATCGCCCCGCTCGTCGCCCTCGTGCCGGCGTTCATCTCCTTCGCGGTCATCCCCTTCGGCGACACGGTCACCATCGCCGGCTACCAGGTGCCGCTGCAGATCGCGTCGGTGTACGACGGCACGTCCATGCGGGTGCTGGACATCAACGTCGGGGTGCTCTACATCCTCGCAATGGCCTCCGTGGGGGTCTACGGCATCGTGCTCGCCGGCTGGGCCTCCAACAGCAAGTACTCGCTCCTGGGGGGGCTGCGCTCCTCGGCCCAGATGATCTCCTACGAACTGGCGGCGGGGCTCGCCATCATCCTCGTCTTCATGTCGTCCGAGACACTTTCGCTGCACAAGATCGTCGCCGAACAGGCGGGACTCTTCGGCTGGAACATCTTCCGCAACCCGTTCATGTTCGCGGGGGGGATCATCTTCTTCATCTGCTCCCTGGCGGAGATCAACCGGACCCCCTTCGACCTCCCCGAGGCGGAGACGGAGCTGGTCTCCGGTTTCTGCACCGAGTACTCCTCCATGAAATACGCCATGTTCTTCATGGCGGAATACGCCAACATGGTCACGGTCTGCGCCGTCACCACCACCCTGTTCCTGGGGGGCTGGCACGGTCCGTTCCCGCCGGTGGTGAACTTCGTCGCCAAGGTCTATGGGCTCATCTTTGTCTGCATGTGGATCCGCGCCACCTACCCGCGCTACCGCTACGACCAGCTCATGCGGCTCGGCTGGAAGGTGTTCCTGCCGGCCACGCTGCTCCTGATCTGCGGCAACGCCGTCTGGCTGCTGGTATTCCCCTGACAACAGAAAAGAGTTGCACGCCGTGAAAACCGGAAAGAGGTAACAGTCATGATTCTACCGCTTTTGAATGGCCTGAGGATAACCCTGAGCCATCTGTTCAGGAAGCCGGTCACCCTCCAGTACCCGAAGGAGCGGCCGGAGGTCGCCCCCGACTTCCGGGGGCTGCACGCCCTCAAGATGTCCCACGACCGGGCCAGGTGCGTCGCCTGCCACCTCTGCCCCACCGTCTGTCCCGCCAAGTGCATCACCGTGGAGGCGGGGGAGGATGCGAACCACGACAAGTTCGCCGCCCGGTACGAGATCGACATGCTGCGCTGCATCTTCTGCGGCTACTGTGTCGAGGCCTGCCCGGTGGACGCCCTCAGGATGACGCAGACCTTCGAGCTGGCCAACTACCGGCGCGAGGATTTCGTCTTCGTCAAGGAACGGCTGCAAGAAAAGAACTAAAGGAGCAGCAATGGAAACCCTCTTCTTTTTCGTCGTGGCCGCCGTGGCGGTGATCTCCGGTCTCCTGGTCATCACCTGCAAAAACCCGATCAACAGCGCCCTGTCGCTGATCATGACCTTCTTCTGCATCGCCACCTTCTACGTGATGCTGAACGCCCCGTTCATGGCGGCCATCCAGGTGATCGTCTATGCGGGGGCCATCATGGTCCTCATCGTGTTCGTCATCATGCTCCTGAACATCCGGTCCGAGGCGGGGCGGCGCGGCGCCCATACCACCCTCTTCGGCAGCGCCCTCGGCATCTTCGGCCTGATCGAGCTCCTGTACTTCCTGGCGAAGGGGGGGCTCACGGGGAGCAGGGGGGGGCTGGACGCGAAGATCATCGAGCAGTTCGGCCACACGGAGCTGATCGGCCGCGCACTCTTCACCCAGTTCCTGCTGCCGTTCGAGATCACCTCCATCCTGCTCCTGGTGGCGATCATCGGCGCGGTGATCCTGGCCAAGAAGAACATCTAGGAGGTTCACCATGATACCGCTCCACTACTATCTCGTCGTCAGCGCGCTCCTCTTTTCCATCGGCACCGTGGGGGTCCTCACCCGCCGCAACGCCATCGTCATCTTCATGTGCGTGGAGCTGATGCTGAACGCCGTGAACCTGACCTTCGTCGCCTTCTCCAATTTCCTCGGGAGCCTGGACGGCCAGATCTTCGTCTTCTTCGTCATGACGGTCGCCGCTGCCGAGGCGGCGGTGGGGCTCGCCCTCATGATCGCGTTCTTCAAGAACCGCGAGTCCATCGACGTGGAAGAGATGAACCTGCTGAAGCTGTAGCAGATTAGCATTGAACTTTCCGCCACCAAGATCCCCCTCCCTTGATGGGAGGGGGTGAGGGGGAGGGAATGATAAAGTATCCAAGGAGTCTGGAATGTTAGAATACGTCTGGCTGATACCCTTCTTTCCGCTGGTCGGGGTGATCATCAACGGCCTCTTCGGCAAGAAGATCAGGAACGAAGCGTTCATCGGCGGGCTTGCCACGGCCATGGTCGCCTCTTCGTTCGTGGTCTCCTGCGGTATTCTCATCCAGCTCATCGGGATGGAACCGGAGCAGCGTGTCTTCCAGAAGGTGCTCTTCACCTGGATACAGGCGGGCACCTTCAAGGCGGACATCGGCTTTTTGGTGGACCCGCTCTCCGCCATCATGATCATGGTGGTCACCGGGGTCGGCTCCCTCATCCACCTCTACTCCATCGGCTACATGCACGGCGAGGAGGGGTTCTACCGCTACTTCACCTACCTGAACCTGTTCACCTTCTCCATGCTCCTCCTGGTGCTGGGGGGGAACATGCTCCTCATGTTCGTCGGCTGGGAAGGGGTGGGGCTCTGCTCCTACCTCCTGATCGGCTACTACTTCCACAAGAAGTCCGCCGGTGACGCGGGAAAGAAGGCGTTCGTCATGAACCGGGTGGGCGACTTCGGTTTCCTGATCGGCCTCTTCACCATCTTCTGGTGGCTGGGGACGAACCATAACGTCTGGACCATCAACTTCGTGGAGCTGAAACAGGCCTCCGAGCTCCTCCCGTTCGGCGGCGTGGTCACCTTCGCCACCCTCTGCTTCTTCCTCGGCGCCACCGGCAAGTCGGCGCAGATCCCGCTCTACACCTGGCTCCCCGACGCCATGGAGGGCCCGACACCGGTTTCCGCCCTCATCCATGCCGCCACCATGGTTACCGCCGGCGTCTACATGATCGGCCGGATGAACTTCGTCTTCATCAAGTCCCCCACGACCATGCTGGTCATCGCCTGCACCGGCGCCGCCACCGCGCTCTTCGCCGCCACCATCGGCATGGCCCAGAACGATATCAAGCGGGTCCTGGCCTATTCCACCGTCTCCCAGCTGGGGTACATGTTCCTCGCCATGGGGGTCGGCGCCTTCACCGCCGGGGTGTTCCACCTCATGACCCACGCCTTCTTCAAGGCGTGCCTGTTCCTCGGCTCCGGTTCCGTCATCCACGCCATGCACCACGCCCTGCACCACGGCCACCTGCACGACGACCCGCAGGACATGCGGAACATGGGGGGCTTGAGGAAGAAGATGCCGATCACGTTCGTTACGTTCCTCGTTTCGACCATCGCCATCTCCGGCATCCCGCCGTTCTCCGGGTTCTTCTCCAAGGACGAGATCCTCTGGCAGGCGTTCTCGAACCCGTACCACGGCACCGCCAACGTCGTCCTCTGGGCCATCGGCACGATTGCCGCCTGCCTCACCGCCTTCTACATGTTCCGGCTCGTCTTCATGACCTTCTGCGGCGAGTGCCGCATCAACCCGAAGGTGAAGGACCATCTGCACGAGTCGCCGCTGGTCATCACCATCCCGCTCATGGTCCTCGGCCTCCTGGCGACGTTCGGCGGCTTCATCGGCATCCCCAAGCTGCTCGGCGACCTGTTCGGCGGCATCCCGAACCGGTTCGAGCTCTGGCTGGAGCCGGTCTTCGAGAAGTCCACGGAATACGCCGGCCAGTACGCCCATGCCGGGACGCACTACGGCCACTCCGTCGAGGGGGGGCTCATGCTGCTGTCGGTGGGGGTCGCCGCGCTGGGGATCGGCATCGCCTACACACTCTATATCGCCAGCCCGTCCATCCCGCAGCGGTTCACCGCCCGGTTCCCCGGCCTGCACCAGGCGGTGTACAACAAGTGGTACGTGGACGAGCTGTACGACTTCCTGTTCGTGAACCCCTGCAAGGCGTTGGGGCGGTTTCTCTGGAAAGGGTTCGACGTGCTGGTGGTGGACGGGATCGTCAACGGCGTGGCGGCGGTGGTGCGCGGCTTCAGCGGCGTGCTCCGCTACACCCAGTCCGGCTTCGTCCACAACTACGCCATGACCATGGCGCTCGGCGTAGTGGTCATTCTGGCGTTCTACATCTTCCGGTAACCGGAACGGGCGTTACCTGCCGCAAAGGAGCAGTGCATGACTTCGTTACTGACCATCATGACCTTTACGCCGCTGGTCGGGGTATTCGTCCTTCTCTTCATCAACGGCAGGAGCCACAACGCCCTGCGCGGCCTGGCGCTGGCGGTGACCGTGGTGGCGTTCCTGGTGTCGCTGCCGCTCGTCACCGGTTTTCAGAACACAGCCGACTACCAGTTCGTTGAGAACATCCCCTGGATCGCCACCGACGCCTTCCAGATGCACTACTTCGTGGGGATCGACGGGATCAGCCTCTGGCTCGTCATGCTCACCACCTTCATCATGCCGATCGCCATCCTCTCCACCTGGACCGCCGTGGAGGAGAAGGTGAAGGAGTACATGATCTGCCTGCTCCTTCTGGAAGTGGGGATGCTCGGCGCCTTCGTCTCCCTCGATCTCTTCCTCTTCTACATCTTCTGTGGGCTGATGCTGATCCCGATGTACTTCATCATCGGCATCTGGGGGGGGAAGAACAAGGTCTACGCCGCCGTCAAGTTCTTCATCTACACCATGGTCGGCTCGCTCCTCATGCTGGTCGCGCTCATCACCCTCTACTTCAAGGCGGGTGGGGCAGATTTCAACATCACCCGCTTCTACGCACTCACGCTTGACCCGGCGACCCAGACCTGGCTGTTCCTGGCGTTCGCCCTGGCGTTCGCCATCAAGGTCCCGATGTTCCCGCTCCACACCTGGTTGCCCGACGCCCATACCGAGGCCCCCACCGCCGGCTCCGTCATCCTCGCCGCGGTGCTCCTGAAGATGGGGACCTACGGCTTCGTCCGGTTCGCCATGCCGCTCTTCCCCCAGGCGACGGCCCAGTTCACGCCGCTCATCGCCACCCTGGCGGTGATCGGCATCATCTACGCCGCGCTGGTGGCCATGGTGCAGGAGGACGTGAAGAAGCTCGTCGCCTACTCGTCGGTGGCCCACCTGGGGTTCGTCATGCTCGGCGTGTTCGCCATGAACCAGCAGGGGATCGCCGGCGGGATGCTGCAGATGCTGAACCACGGCATCTCCACCGGGGCGCTGTTCCTCATCGTCGGCTTCATCTACGAGCGGCGCCACACCCGGCTCATCACCGACTTCGGCGGGCTCGCCAAGCAGATGCCGGTCTTCGCCACGATCTTCATGATCGTCACCCTCTCGTCCATCGGCCTCCCCGGCACCAACGGCTTCGTGGGCGAGTTCCTGATCCTGCTCGGCTCCTTCGGCAGCAGCCTGCGCTGGTGGTCGGTAATCGCCACGAGCGGCGTCATCCTCTCCGCCGTCTACATGCTCTGGATGTTCCAGCGGGTCATGTTCGGCGAGCTGAACAACCCCAGGAACCAGACCCTCACGGACCTGAACGCCCGCGAGATCGGCATCATGGTGCCGCTGATCGTCCTGATCTTCGTCATGGGGGTCTACCCCACGCCGTTCATCGCGAAGATGACGCCGTCCATAGACAGGCTCATCACCCATGTGCAGACGAGGCAGCTGGCGCTGAACGCCGTGCCGGCCGCGGTGCAGACGCCGGACCATGCCGACTGCCGGCAGTGCCCGCAGTGACGGGCAGTTGTAGCGGCAACCCGTTGAGAACCGTATCCCGGAGGATTTTCTGATGGAACATATCGCAATGCCCGCAATCAATTTCGCGCCGATCATGCCGGAGATGATCCTCTCCGTCGTGGCGATGGTGCTGCTTATGCTCAACGTCTTCGTGCCGGGCGAGCAGAAGGGGTACCTGGGCTACCTGAGCCTGGCGGGTATCGTCGCGACGGGGTACTTCGTCGCCATCGGCTGGAACCAGCCGGTCGAGGTGCAGATGGGGTTCGCCGGCGCCGTGCAGCAGGACAACTTTTCCCTCTTCTTCAAGGGGATCGTCCTCGTCTCCGCGGCGCTCACCGTCCTCATCACCGACCAGTACCTGCAGCGCGAGGAGTGCAACCAGGGGGAGATCTACCCGCTGATGCTGTTCGCCACCGTGGGGATGATGCTCATGGCGGCCGGCACCGACCTCATGACCATCTTCCTCGGGCTGGAGGTGCTGTCGGTGTCGCTGTACGTGCTGGCCGGCTTCAACCGCGGGAGCCTCAGGTCCAACGAGGCGGGGCTCAAGTACTTCCTCTTGGGGGCCTTCTCCACCGGCTTTCTCTTGTACGGCATGGCGCTCACCTACGGGGCCACCGGCACGACCAAGGTCGCCAACATCGCATCCTACGTGGTCGACAACGGCGTGGCCGGCGCCAACGTCTACTTCCTCGCGGGGATGCTCCTCATGGGGGTCGGCTTTTCGTTCAAGATCGCGGCGGCGCCGTTCCATATGTGGACCCCCGACGTGTACGAGGGGTCACCCACCCCCATGACGGCGTTCATGTCCGCCGGACCCAAGGCGGCGGGTTTCGCGGCGTTCCTGCGGGTGTTCGTCTCGGTATTCCCGACCCTGAAGGCGGACTGGACCGACCTCATCTGGATACTCGCCGTTCTCACCATGACGATCGGCAACATCATCGCCCTCTCCCAGGACAACATCAAGCGGATGCTCGCCTACTCCTCCATCGCCCACGCGGGGTACGCCCTGGTGGGGTTCACCGCCGGCAACGGGGTGGGGCTCGCGGGGATCATGTTCTACCTCCTCTCCTACGCCTTCATGAACATCGGCGCCTTCGCCATCATCATCCTCACCGGCAAGAAGGGGGAGGCGAACCTGAACGTCTCCGACTACGCCGGCTTCGGCTTCAAGCACCCGGTCCTGGGGCTCGCCATGTCCCTCTTCCTCTTCTCGCTGGCCGGGATGCCCCCCACCGCCGGCTTCATCGGCAAGTTCTACCTCTTCTCCGGCGCCATCAAGGCGGGGTACACCTGGCTCGCCATCATCGGGGTCCTGAACAGCGCCGCCTCCGTCTACTACTACCTGCGGGTCATGGTGTTCATGTACATGAAGAACCCGGTGGAGGAGTTCGACTGGATGCGGGTCACCCCGGCGTTCATGCTCTGCATCGCCGTGTCGGCAGCGGGGGTGCTGATTCCCGGCATCGTCCCCTCGTTCGTCTTCGACCTGGCGCAGAAGGCGCTTCTGTAACGGATCAGTGGTCCCCGCTGGCCACGGCCCCTCCGGAAGCGTCCGGAGGGGCTTTTTTATCCCGGGAAAACGCTCTCACGCGACGTGGGCGTATGGGCGTAAGGTTCGGGTGCCGTTACGTTCGTTGCGGCGTTGCGTGAGATAGGGCCGTGTTGAGATTCCTGGGGCCGTATTCGCGGTTGCGCCGGGAGTGGAGAATCTGGTACTACTGCCGAGAGGCTGACGTGAGGGGGGAGCATGTCCATTGCTTTGAAGAACGTGGTGCTGTTCGTCACCGATCTGGAGCGTGCGAAACGGTTCTATGCGGAGCAGCTCGGCCTGCCGCTGCAGCAGGAGAGCCCGGCGCTGCTGGAGTTCTTCGGCGGGGAGACCCGGCTGGGGGTCGCACTCGCGCTCCACGAGGACGCACGGAAGCTCGTGGGACGGCATACGGGGATCACCCTGCGGGTGGATGACCTGGACACGCTCTGCGCGCGGCTTTCCGCATCCGGCGTCCGGTTCCCCGAGCCGCTGGAACGCTCGCCGTGGGGGAAGATGGCGGTGGTCGCCGACCCCGACGGGAACCAGATCGCGCTCGTGGACGTCTAGGAACAGGTGGCATGGTGAAATTCTCCCTGAAAAAAATGCGGTGCGTGCTGGCGGTTGTTGCGGTCGTGCTGCTGGCGCGGGGCGCCGCATCGTCTTTCGCCGCCGTCTCCCCCCGGCCCATGGCCGGCATCGGCGTGCTGGTCATACGGAGCCTGAATCCCGACATCACCGTCGATACGCTGATGCTGTACGACGAGCCGGGACTGCAACGGATCGCGACGAAGCGGACGTCGTCCCTCCCCGCGCTGACGGCGGTGGTCCAGACGGCGGAAACGGCACCGGTGGTCGCCGTGCTGAAGAAGAAATCGGACTGGCTGCTCATCGCCTACGACGAAGCCGGTCGCGAGGGGTGGGTCGAGCGGCAACGCAGCTGGGAGTACGCCTCCTGGGAGAGCTGGCTCAAGGGGCGGGTGGCGCGGCTTCTCCCCGGCATCAAGCCTCAGGATGCCCGGCTGTACGGTGCACCGTCCGTAACCGCTCCCGTCATCGACATCCCCCTGCAGAACAAGGAGATGCGGATCATCCGGGCGCAGGAGAGCTGGGTCCAGGTGCTCGTGGGCGGAAGTGCCGTCGGGTGGCTCAAGTGGCGGGACGCGGACGGCCGTTTTCTGGTGCAGGTGCGGGACAGATTTCCCAACTAATGCGTTGACTTGTCGGTGATGTCTGTGGTATTCGATCAACATGCGAAACAGCACCGTCATCATATCGCAGGCATCGGCACGAGCTAGAAGCGCAGCGGCGTTGAACGCCGCAGGTCCGCCCGCTGCCCGATAAGCGATACAACCGTATCAGACACAGGCCGTGGGAGTTTCCCGCGGCCTTTTTACATTCTGGTTTCATATCAACCGGCAGAGCGGAGGCTCCATGCGTAACGACATTGTCATCCCCGGCAGCGGCGAACTCACCTACGAAATCCGGAACATCGTCAACGTCGCGGAAAAGCTTCAGAAACGCGGTGTTACCATCAACTGGGAAAACATCGGCGATCCCATCGTAAAGGGTGAGGAGATTCCGCTCTGGATGAAGCGGATCGTCGCCGACGAGGCGATGAAGAACGACACCTACGGGTACTGCCCCACCCGCGGCGTGCTGGAGACGCGCGAGTTTATCTGCACGCTCACGAACCGGCGGGGAGGGACGCAGATCACCCCCGACGACATCATCTTCTTCAACGGCCTCGGGGATGCCATCGCCAAGGTGTACGGCAACCTGCGCAAGGAGTGCCGGGTTCTCATGCCGTCCCCCACCTACACGACCCACTCCCTCGGCGAGTCGACCCATGCCGGTGCGCTGCCGGTCTGCTACCAGCTGCGCCCCGACGACAACTGGTACCCGGACCTGGAGGACCTGCGCAACCATGTGCGGTACAACCCGCAGATCAGCGGCATCATGTTCATCAACCCGGACAACCCCACCGGCATGGTCTATCCGGAGGAGACGCTCCGCCGGATCGTGGCGATCGCCCGGGAGTTCGACCTGTTCATCATCGCCGACGAGGTCTACAACAACGTCGTGTACAACGGCCAGCGGACCGTGCCGCTGTCGGACGTGGTGGGGGATGTGCCGGCCATCGCCATGAAGGGGATCTCCAAGGAGCTCCCCTGGCCCGGCTCCCGGTGCGGCTGGATCGAGGTGTACAACTACGACAGGGACGTGCGGTTCCAGAAGTACGTGAACTCCATTCTCTCCTCCAAGATGAACGAGGTCTGCTCCACGACGCTCCCCCAGAAGGTGATCCCGGCGATCATGACCCATCCCGAGTACCCGGTATATCTGAAGGAACGGATCGACCGGTACGAGCGGATGAGCACCATCACCTACAACTGCCTGAAGGAGGTGCCGGGGCTCCAGGTAAACCGGACGAACGGCGCGTTCTACATGGCGGTGGCCTTCGCGGAGGGGCTTTTGAACGACAGGCAGAGCCTCCCTATCGAGAACGCCGAGGTGCGCGAACTGGTGGAATCGCTCGTCAACGCCCCGGGGGTATCGCCCGACAAGCGGTTCGTCTACTACGTCCTCGCCCATACCGGCATCTGCACCGTCCCCCTCTCGTCGTTCAACACCTCTCTCCAGGGTTTCCGGGTTACCCTGCTGGAGCGCAACGAGAAGGAGTGCGAACGGATCTACGGGACCCTGGCGCAGAAGATCAAGGAATACCTGAACTCCTCATACTGATAACACCGTTCCGATACCGGTCAAACAGCCGCACATTCCGATGTGCGGCTGTTCTTTTATGCGGTTCGCACTTGTCAAATTTTATCGAGACTACATAAATTTATTCACTTTAAAACAGTTTTGTGCTACGTTCCGTATACGGAATCCTGTGACCGGTAAGCCGTCGGTCCGCCGGCATTTTTCGCCGATGTATCGGTCAGGCAGCCGGACAACTGCACAGGTATTCGACTTCACGACCGCTGGGGGGAATGTGGCATGAGTTTCGATGTTCCGAAGAACGAACGGCTGTTGAAATGGGTGGAAGAGGTGGCCTCGCTGTGCGAACCTGACCGGATCCACTGGTGTGACGGCTCCCAGGAGGAGTACGACCGGCTGTGCGCCCAGATGGTGGAGGCGGGAACCCTGCGTCGCCTGAACGGCGAGAGGCGCCCCAACAGCTACCTCGCCTGGTCCGACCCCAGCGACGTGGCTCGGGTCGAGGACCGCACCTTCATCTGCAGCATCTCGCCCCACGACGCCGGCCCGACCAACAACTGGGTGCACCCCAAAGAGATGAAGGAGACCCTCACGAGGCTCTTTACCGGGTGCATGCGCGGCCGGACCATGTACGTCATCCCCTTCAGCATGGGACCGCTCGGCTCCAACATCGCGAAGATCGGCATCGAGATCTCCGATTCCCCTTACGTCGTCGTCAACATGCGGATCATGACCCGGATGGGGAAGAAGGTGCTGGACCTGCTCGGGGACGGCGAGTTCATCCCCTGTCTCCATTCCGTCGGCGCCCCGCTGGCACCGGGCCGGGAGGATGTTCCCTGGCCATGCAACCCGGAAAAGTACATCGTGCATTTCCCGGAAGAGCGCTCCATCTGGTCGTACGGCAGCGGGTACGGCGGCAACGCGCTCCTGGGCAAGAAGTGCCTGGCGCTCAGGATCGCCTCCAAGATCGGGTTCGACGAGGGGTGGCTGGCGGAGCATATGCTGATCCTGGGGGTGGAGTCCCCCACGGGCGAGAAGACCTACCTGGGGGCTGCCTTCCCGAGCGCCTGCGGCAAGACGAACTTCGCCATGCTGATTCCCCCCGGGCCGTTCAGGGAGAAGGGGTGGAAGGTCACCACCGTCGGGGACGACATCGCCTGGATCAAGCCCGCCGCCGACGGCAGGCTGTACGCCATCAACCCCGAGTACGGCTATTTCGGCGTCGCCCCCGGCACCAACGTCACAACCAACCCCAACGCCATGGCCTCCTGCGCCGCCAATACGATCTTCACCAACGTCGCCCTGACCCCCGACGGTGACGTATGGTGGGAGGGGATGACCGACGAGCCTCCCACCGAGCTGACCGATTGGCAGGGGAATCCGTGGACCCCAGCGTGCGGACGCCCCGCCGCCCACCCCAACGCCCGTTTCACCTCCCCCGCGTCCCAGTGTCCTTCCATCGACCCGGAGTGGGAGAACCCGAAGGGGGTGCCGATCAAGGCGTTCGTCTTCGGCGGCCGGCGCAGCAGCACCATTCCGCTCGTCTATCAGGCGTTCAACTGGAGCTACGGCGTCTACCTGGCTGCCACCATGGGTTCCGAGACCACCGCCGCCGCGGTCGGTGCCGTCGGCACCGTCCGCCGCGACCCGTTCGCCATGCTGCCGTTCTGCGGCTACCACATGGCGGACTACTTCCACCACTGGCTCCAGTTCGGCCGCATCAACTCCAATCCGCCACCCATCTTCAGCGTCAACTGGTTTCGCAAGAACGCCGACGGCAGGTTCATATGGCCGGGGTACGGCGAGAACATGCGGGTGCTCAAATGGATCGTTGACCGGGCCAACGGCCGCGGTGCTTCGGTGGAGAGCCCGCTCGGCTGGATGCCGAGGTACGACGACATGGACTGGGAGGGGCTCGACATCTCCCGGGAACGTTTCAAGGAGCTCACCTCCGTCGACCGGGATCTGTGGAAGGACGAGATCATTGCCCACGAGGAGCTGTTCATCAAGATGTGCGATCGGCTGCCGAAGGAGTTCCTCCATATCCGGGAGCTGATCATCTCCAGCCTCTGGCGGTCGCCGGAGCACTGGGAACAGCTCGGCGAGGTCCATGCGGAGGGGTGGAACGAATAACGGACTTGTTTTGGGCCAATTTGGCTATCGCGGTACGGGAGCCTTCCCCGTACCGCTTTTTTTGTTGCAGAGCGGTGCGGTGCAGCCGGGGGTCGGGACAAGAGGGAAAACTATAGTTGCAAAATTAGTAAAACAGTGTATTGTAAACCGGTATACCCTGTCCGGGTGAGAGTCAGGCAGTGCAGATCGGCGGTAAAGGAGGTTTGCATGGATGAGCATAGTGGGGGGCATGGAAACGGGAACGGCCAGGCGAGCATCTCGCAGCTGCTCGAAGAGCGTGGGGTTTCCCGGCGTGATTTTCTCAAGTTCTGTTCGGCAATGACGGCGGCCCTCGCCCTGCCGGCGACCTTTGCACCACGCGTCGCCCGGGCGCTGGACGAGGTGAAACGGCCGACGCTGGTCTGGCTCGAATACCAGAGCTGCACCGGCGATACGGAGGCGCTCCTCCGGACGGCCAACCCGACGGTCGCCGAGATCGTGCTGGACATCCTGTCGGTGGACTACGCGGAGACCATCATGGCGGCGGCCGGGCACCTGGCGGAGGAGAACCTCGACAAGGTGCTGAAGGACGAGAAGGGGAAATACCTCGTCGTCGTGGAGGGTGCGATCCCGATGAAGGACGGCGGGGTATACTGCTGCGTCGGCGGCCGGACCGCACTGGACCGGGCGCGCGAGGTATGCGGCGGCGCTGCGGCAACCATCGCGGTCGGTACCTGCGCGAGCTTCGGCGGCATTCCCGCCGCCGCGCCAAACCCGACCGGCGCCGTCGGTGTGCGGGATGCGGTCCCCGGTGTCACCGTGGTGAACATGCCGGGATGTCCGCTTAACGCGGACAACCTGTCGGCGCTGGTCGTGCACTACCTCGTGTTCGGCAAACTCCCCGAACTGGACGCCATCGGGCGCCCGCTCTTCGCCTACGGCAAGCGGATTCACGACAACTGCGAACGCCGGGCCCACTTCGACGCGGGGCAGTACGTGGAAAAGTGGGGGGACGAAGGGCACCGTAACGGGTACTGCCTCTACCACATGGGGTGTAAGGGGCCGGAGACGTTCCACAACTGTCCCACCCAGCGGTACAACGAGAAGACGAGCTGGCCGGTGGGGTCGGGACACGGCTGCGCCGGTTGTTCGGAGCCGCAGTTCTGGGACACCATGACCCCGTTCTACCGCCGGCTTCCCCATGTACCCGGCTTCGGGATCGAAAAGACGGCGGACCGGATCGGGGTCGGGGTGGCGGTGGCAACTGCCGCGGTGTTCGGCGCCCATGGCGTGGTCAGCGCGATGCGCCACAAAGATACGTCTGACGAAACGAAGGAGGATTGATCCATGGCGAAGATAGTCGTTGACCCGATTACCCGGATTGAAGGACATCTCCGCATCGAGGCCGAAGTCAGCGGCGGTCGGATCACCGATGCCTGGAGTTCGAGTACCATGTTCCGCGGGATCGAAAAGATCCTCAAGGGTCGGGACCCCCGGGACGCCTGGTATTTCACCCAGCGCTTCTGCGGTGTCTGCACCACGGTTCACTCCATCGCGTCGGTCCGGTGCGTGGAAAACGCCCTGAACATCAAGATTCCTCCCAACGCCGAGCTGATCCGCAACCTCATCATCGGGTCCCAGAACATCCAGGACCACGTGATCCACTTCTATCACCTCCATGCGCTGGACTGGGTAGACATCACCTCGGCACTCAAGGCCGATCCGGCGAAGACCGCCTCGCTGGCGGCGTCCCTGTCGGACTGGCCGCTCAACTCCGCCACCTATTTCAAGGGGGTGCAGGATCGACTCGCGGCGTTCGTCAAGACGGGCCGCCTCGGTCCCTTCGCCAACGCCTACTGGGGGCACTCCGCCTACAAGCTCCCGCCGGAGGCGAACCTGATGGCGACCGCCCACTACCTGGAGGCGCTGGAGTGGCAGAAGGACGTCATCAAGATACACGCCATCCTCGGCAGCAAGAACCCCCATCCCCAGACCTTCCTCGTGGGGGGGATGGCGATCCCGGTGGACCCGAATTCCCAGAATGCGCTCAATGCGGACAAGCTGGCGGAGATCGGGCGGCTGATCAAGAAGTCGCGGGATTTCGTGGAGAAGGTGTACATCCCCGACCTCCTGGCCGTCGCCTCGTTCTACAAGGAGTGGGCGGGGATCGGCGCCGGCGTCGGCAACTACCTCTCCTACGGCGAGTTCCCCGACCCGGCTAACGGCACACTGTTCTTTCCCGCCGGCATCGTGCTGGGGAAGGACCTTTCGAAGGTCTATCCGGTGGACCAGAAGAAGGTCGCCGAGTACGTCGACCACTCCTGGTACACCTATTCGGCCGGCAGTGGCAAGGGGCTGCACCCGTGGGAGGGGGAGACCGAGGCGCACTACACGGGGCCGAAGCCGCCGTACGAGCAGTTGGAGACGGACAGCAAGTATTCGTGGGTGAAGTCGCCCCGTTACGAGGAGCGGCCCATGGAGGTCGGGCCGCTGGCGAAGCTCTTGGTTGCCTACGCGTCGGGACACAAACCGACGAAGGACGCCGTGGGGTTCGTGCTCAACAAGCTCGGCGTCGGTCCGGAGGCGCTCTTCTCGACGCTGGGGCGTACCGCCGCCCGCGGCCTCGACTGCCTCATCACCGCGCAGCAGATGACGGTCTGGTTCGCCGAACTGGAACAGAACATCGGCAAGGGTGACCTGCGGATACATGCCAATGAGCTCTGGGAGCCGTCCACCTGGCCGGCGGAGGCGAGCGGCTGCGGTTTCCACGAAGCGCCGCGCGGAGCGCTGGGGCACTGGATCAGGATCAAGGATCAGAAGATCCTCAACTACCAGGCGGTGGTACCGTCCACCTGGAACGCCTCGCCCCGCGACCACAAGGGACAGCGGGGGCCGTACGAGCAGGCGCTCATCGGCACCCCCATCGCCGATCCCAACAAGCCGGTGGAGATCTTGAGGACGATCCATTCGTTCGATCCCTGCCTCGCCTGTGCCGTGCATCTGTACGACACGGGGGGGAACGAGCTGGTACGGGTCAGCGTCCGCTAGGGGGGTGCCATGCGCAAACTCGAAAACAGATACGTGTGGGAGGTTCCGGTACGGGCGACGCACTGGATCAACATGCTCTCCATCGTCATCCTGTCGGTGACCGGCCTGTTCATCGGCGCGGCGACGACGGTCGCCCATTCGACCTCCGACTATACCATGGGATGGGTGCGGTTCGTGCATTTCACGACCGGCTACATCTTCGCCACGAGCGTCGTCTCCCGCATCTACTGGTCGTTCGTCGGCAACCGGTACGCCTCGTGGCGCGAGTTCGTGCCGTTCGTCACCGCGGACGGCCGCCGCCGGATGATGCAAACGTTTCGCTATTACCTGTTTATCGACCGAACTCCTCCCGACGTCGTCGGCCATAACGCCCTGGCCGGGGCGACCTATCTGCTCGTCTTTCTCCTCTACCTGCTGATGGTGCTCACCGGCTTCGCCCTGTACGGGCAGTACGCCCCCGGCGGTGTCGTCAGCCGGTTGACCGGCTGGCTGTTCCTGGTCATCTCCAACCAGGGGGTGCGGCTTGCCCACCACCTGACCATGTGGCTTCTCATCGCCTTTGCCATCCACCATGTCTACAGCGCCTGGCTGATGGACGTAAAGGAGAAGGGCGGGGTGATCTCCAGCATTTTCGGCGGGTACAAGAGTATCCGGGTCAAGGGGTGAGCATGGCGCCGGTGGAGGGGCCGATCCTCGTGCTCGGTATCGGCAACCTCGTCATGTCGGATGACGGGATCGGGGTACGGGTGGTGCAGAACCTCTCGCGCCGCTGCCGGTTCCCCGAAAGGGTGGAGCTTCTGGACGGTGGAACCCTCGGGCTCGATCTGCTCCCCCGGCTGGAGGGGGTGACGCATCTCCTGATGGTCGACGCCGTGGAAACCGGTGGTTCACCGGGCACGCTGGTGAGGCTCACCGGCAGCGATATTCCGGTGACACTGGAGACCAAGGTGTCGCCTCACCAGATGGGGCTGAAGGACCTGCTTGCCGTTGCCCGCCTGCAGGGGAATGCGCCTGAAGAGATGGTGCTTCTCGGGGTGCAGCCTGCCTGCATCGAGATGGGGCTGGAGCTGTCTCCCCCGGTGGCGTCGCGGGTGGCCGAGCTGGAGGAACAGGTGATCCGGCAGCTCGACGAGTGGGGGGCGGAGGCGATGCCGGTGTGACGGCGGCACCTACGGCTGAAACGCGAAGAGCCCGTACCGGCAAGGTACGGGCTCTTCGCGTTCGTGGAGGTGCGACTCCGTCTACTGTTTTCCATCGGCGGGGGGGCCGATCTTCTTCTTCTCGCCGAACCAGGTCCGTTCCGGTTTGAGCATGGAAACCATGTCGTCGAAGATGTCGTAATACAGCGCGGACGCCGGCAGGATGCTGCCGGTGAGGGACGTCTCCTTTTTCGTCAGTGCCCGGGTGAGTCCGGGGATGGTCTTGAACTTGACCAGAACCCGCTCATCCTGGTTCGCTGCAGCCTCGTCGAAATCCGGGTATTGCAGGTTGACGAGGGCCGGCAGGTCGGGGCTCTTCTGCCGGAAATTCGGGTATTCCCAGAGGATGGTGTTGTTGGCGTCCAGGATCTGCGCCGTCATTACCAGTTCGTTGTAGTTGGTGTCCAGGTAGGAGAGGAGGTTGCTGGAGTAGATCTTTTCGGGGCGATCGAGGCCGCTGATGACGATGAGCATCAGCGCATCCAGCTGGTTCTGCTTGATCAGGTCGCGGACCTCCTGCTCCTTGAAAAAGTACTTGTTGTAGAGCACGTCGGCGTCATCGCGGCGCTCGCGCCGGAACAGGAGGCGGGAGAACAGCTGCGCCGGGTCCCCTTCCACGGGCCTGACGGCATAGAATTCGCCGCCGTCCCGCAACATCGCGATCAGTTCCTTTTCGCTGGTGCTGCTCTGGTCGCGCAGCAGGCGGACCAGCGCCTCCTTCTCCGGATACTTGATGTCGGAATCGGTGTCCACGAATATCGGCGCGACGCCGATTACGCGGACGTTCCTTTCGAAGGAGTCCCGGGGGATATTGTAGTAGTTGCGGGAGCAGCCGACCGCAGCCAGGGCGAGCAGCCCGACGATGATCCCTTTCAGTAACCGGTTCATATCCTTCCTCCTGATCTGTCGAATGTGGGTGCCGTGAGTCCGCCATCTATATAGCAGATTAGGCCATGTCATGCCACCGCTTTCGGCGGTTCTACGCAGCCGTCACATCTCGGCCAGCATGATGAAACCGAGCTGACGGCCGGTTTCACCCCCGTCGCGCCGGTAGGAGAAGAACAGCTCCGGCGAGCAGCTGACGCAGTGTCCGGCCACCTGGACCTGTGATTCGGGGATTCCCTGTGCCACCAGCCGCCGCCGGTTTGCCTCTTTCAGATTCAGCTGCCAGCGGTCGATGCCGGCCGGGCGGGTGATTGCATTCCACTCCTCGTCGCTGCATCCGAAGGCATCGCGGACCGGGGCGTCCACCTCGTAGCAGCAGCTGCCGATGGCGGGACCGATCGTCGCGAGGATATCCGACGGCTGCGAACCGAAGATGTTCATAAGTGATTGTATCCCCTTCGTGCAGATCCCCTGGGCAGTTCCCTTCCAGCCTGCATGCAGCGCCGCGATGACCCGCTGTACCGGGTCGAGCAGGAGGATCGGGACGCAGTCGGCAACGCCGACGCCGATCATGACCCCGGGCTGGTTGGTGATGATGCCGTCGCAGTCGAGGCGCAGGAAGTGACCGTAGTCCGGATTGGGGGCATCGATCACCAGGATGTCGGTGCCGTGCACCTGGTTCACGGTCAGGAGCCGGTTGACCTGGGTGCCGAAGGCGCGCGCCAGGAGACTGCGGTTTCCCTCCACGCTGGACGGTGCATCCAGCGTGTTCAGCCCCAGGTTCAGCGAGTTGTACGGGGCGCGCGACACCCCCTCGTGGCGGGTCGTGAACCCCTGGACCGATACCTTGGCATCGTCCAGCAGGTCGCTGGCCAGGTAGTGAATTTTCCCCTTCTTCTTAAGCTGCATGGTTGTTTCTCCGCGTATGAAATAGGATTGACGGTCTTTTTTGTTCAGGAGGTTGCGGCGCGCAAGGTCTCCAGCAGCGCGGCCATGTCCGGCGGCAGCGCGGCCTCGAACTCCAGATATTCACCGGTGACGGGATGGATGAAGCCGAGGACCCGGGCGTGCAGCGCCTGCCGGTCGAATTTCCGGACCGCCTCACGCAGCGGCACGTCCTTCACCGAGGAAAGTCTTCCCGACCCACCGTAGACCGGGTCTCCGACCAGCGGATGCCCGGATTCCGACAGATGGACGCGGATCTGGTGGGTGCGACCCGTTTCCAGCCTCAGCTTCAGGAGGGAGAACCCCGGGAAACGTTCGATGACCTGCCAGTGGGTGACGGCGTGTTTGCCGTGGCGTGATGCGCCGGACATCTTCTGGCGGTTGGAGGGATGTCGTCCGATGGCCCCCTCGATCCTCCCCTTATCCGCCTTCATCACCCCGTACACGAGGGCGACGTAGACCCGCTTGATGCTGTGCCTGCTGAACTGCTGGGACAGGTGCTGGTGTGCCGCGTCGTTCTTCGCCACGACGAGCAGCCCCGACGTATCCTTGTCGAGCCGGTGCACGATGCCGGGCCGGATCTCGCCCCCGATCCCCGACAGGTCGGTACAGTGGGCCAAAAGCGCATTGACGA
This sequence comes from Deltaproteobacteria bacterium, assembly GCA_021779095.1. Taxonomy (GTDB): domain Bacteria; phylum Desulfobacterota; class Desulfuromonadia; order Geobacterales; family JAJYBI01; genus JAJYBI01. The sequence goes on along the minus strand of JAJYBI010000001.1, from coordinate 119,682 downwards.
GGGTGCCGGACGGGTTCCCCGCCCCCGGATGGACCACCATCCCCGCCGGTTTGTTGATGACGACCACGTCACGGTCTTCGTAACGTATCTCGAGCGGGATCTCCTCGGCGACCGGAACCGCCGGCGCGGCGGGCGGAATACGGACGGTTATGCATTCGTTGCCGACAAGCTTGAGGGAGGACTTGCAGGGAGCGCCGTTGACCGTGACCAGTCCGGACTCGATGAGGCGCTGGGCGGTCGAACGGGTCATCCCGTCAATCGCGCGGGAGATGAACTGGTCCAGGCGCTCCGGCTCCTGTCCCGTCGGTACGGTGAGTTCCATTTCGTGCATGCACAGTATCCTGAAACAGCGAAGGCGCGGTCGTGAACCGCGCCTTGCAGGCAACAAGCCGTAACGGTAAGGGTTCTACCAGATGGACGATTCGATCTTTCCGGCCCGCTTGATGAGGACGTCCACAATGGCGAGATCGAAGATATTGGATGCGGCCAGCGCGGGCGCGACACGGGACATGTAATGCTGGCGCCCTTCGTCCAGTTGCTCCGTGAGCAGGTCGAAGAGGTTGTCGTTCCTGATGCCGGCTTCCACCTTTTCCCGGTTGTAGATGGCGACATCGGAGATAATGGCCCGGGCGAGGCGACGCGCCTGGTCGGGATTTTCAATGAGGTTCATGTTTCCCCCAGCGAGGTTTGAGTCTGCAGCACCGTTTGCGCGCGGGTGTGCGGGACCGGAAACGATTTCAGGAATACTAGCGCATCTTCGATCCAGATTCTACCTTAAATTTACGGCAAAATAGATGTTTGCATTCCCCCGCCTCACGAGCAGAGCCACGGTCCCCCGCCGCGTCGCCTCTTTCATCAGCCGGTTGAAATCGGCGACACTGGTGATTTTCTGCTGGTTTGCGGAGACGATGATGTCGTCGGGAAGTATCCCTGCGTTCGCGGCGGCGCCGTCCTCCTGGACATCGGTGACGATAACTCCGGACAGCCCGGAGCGGCGGAGCTCGGCGGGCAGCTCTTCCACCGTTATCCCGAGCGATGACGTTGCCGCCCGTTCCGTGCGTGCCTGGCGCGCCTCGGCGCTGTCGGCATTGGCCACCGTCAGGGTCAGATCCAGTTCCCTGCCGCCCCGGAAAATTCCGACCTTGACGGATTTCCCCACCGGCGTTTCCGCGGCGAGGAGCTGCAGCTGCTGCACCCCCTGTACCGACGTGCCGTCGTAACGGATGATGATGTCGCCCTGTTTCAGCCCCGCCTTTGCCGCCGGACTGTTGGCAAGGACGTCGCTCACGAGGGCGCCCGCGGCCCTGTTCAGGCCGAAGGATTTCGCCAGATCGTCGGTAACCGGCTGGATCGATACCCCCAGCCAGCCGCGGGTTACCGACCCCTTCTTCACGAGCTGCTCCACCACTTGCTTGGCCAGGTTCACGGGGATGGCGAAGCCGATCCCCTGGCCGGCGGCCACGATGGCGGTGTTGATGCCGATGACCTCTCCGTAGACGTTCAGGAGCGGGCCGCCGGAATTCCCCGGGTTGATGGAGGCGTCGGTCTGGATGAAGTCTTCGTAGGTCTCGATCCCCATGTTGGAGCGGCCCGTTGCCGACACCACGCCGACGGTGACGGTCCGGTCCAGGCCGAACGGATTGCCGATGGCGATGGCCCACTGCCCCACCTTCAGCTTGCTGGAATCGCCGAGTACCGCCACCGGCAGCTCTTCCCGGGCGTTGATCTTGATGACGGCGATATCGGTCTTGGGATCGCTTCCCACCACCTTCGCATCGTAGACGTTTTCGTTGGAGAGTTTCACCTGGATACTCTCCGCGTCCTTTACCACATGGTCGTTCGTGATGATGTATCCGGCCCGGTTGATAATGATGCCAGAGCCGAGGCTGTTCTCCCGCTTGTACTGGGGACGGGCGTTGCGACCGCCTAAGAAGTCGTCGAAGAATGGGGACAGCTCGAAAAACGGCTGTACGATCCGCTTCCGGCTGACCGTGGAGATGTTGACGACGCAGGGGGTGACTTTTTGTGCCAGCGTAGTGAATGCCTGCTGGGTGGCCAGAATGTCTTTCGGCACCTCCTTGACCGGTGCCTCGGCGGTGCCTTTTCTGCCGGATTCGTAGTAGATCGGTTCGCCGGATTTCTTGCAGGAGGAAAGGAGCGATAGCCCCACGGCCAGCACGACTGCCAAACGGGTTGTCTTCATCGGAACCTCGCCATAGAGTGGAAGGGGTTGAGCCAGACAATGGTAGCAAACTGGACCTTCGTGTCAATCGATTTGAGCAGCAGTGGATCTGTCTCGGCAAGCGGGAAGGATGCCGGCCTCCCGCTTGTACGGGTAACGCCGTGTCGTTGGGACACCGCTTGAATTCATGCAGAATATCTGCTACAAAGACGTATTTTCGCAAGGAGATGATTCGCTATGCTCACCACATCCGATTTCAAGCGGGGGCTCGTCATCCAGCAGGACGGCGCACCCTGTCTCATCATCGACGTTACCTTCCAGTCTCCGTCCGCCCGCGGCGCCAATACCATGGTCAAGACCCGCTACCGCAACCTGATCACCGGCCAGGTGCTTGACAAGACCTACCGTTCAGGTGATAAGGTCGAAGAAGCCGACTTCGAGCGGCACAAGGGGCAGTTCCTCTACGCAGACGGTGATCGTGGCGTCTTCATGGACCTGGAGACCTACGAACAGTTCGAACAGGATGCGGACGCCTTCGCGGAGTCATCCCTCTATCTGCTGGAGGGGACCGAGGTGGTGCTCGGGCTGTTCCAGGGGCGTATGATCACGGTCGAGCTTCCCATGACCGTCGAGTTGACGGTGACGGACACGGCGCCGGTCATCAAGAACGCCACCGCAACTGCCGAAACCAAGGATGCCATTCTGGAAACCGGCCTGAAGATCAAGGTGCCGCCCTATCTGGAATTCGGCAATAGGGTAAAGGTGGACACCCGCGACGGCAGGTTCATCTCGCGGGCCTGAGCGCTGCAGCCGGCAGAAATATGTTGACACGAAAACGTTTTATGGATATAAACTTGATTTCCATTTGCCCAGGTAGCTCAGTCGGTAGAGCAGAGGACTGAAAATCCTCGTGTCGGCGGTTCGATTCCGTCCCTGGGCACCAGTAAAATCAAGGCTCCGCGTAGTACGCGGGGCCTTTTTCCTTTTCAACATCTGTTTATCGTTTCCCGCAATCTTCGTTTGTCCGCCAGACAATTTCCTGTAGTCGCTCAGACATTCTTCTTCCTCACGGCTACATTGATTCCACTCCTGGGGTGGGTCAAAATTGGACGCTGATTTCGGCTAAAAGTGGGTCGTTTTTGTAGGCCGATTCACCGACGATCGTCTATGAGGCGACGTGTCCCAAGCGTGGCTGGATGACTGGAGGTGCGTCATGGCGCGGTTCGGATATTCGTGGATGTTTGAAACGTAAAACGCCCCGCGGGTATAACCCACGGGGCGTTGCTTTTATTGGCGCGCCCGGAGAGATTCGAACTCCCGGCCCCAAGATTCGTAGTCTTGTGCTCTATCCAGCTGAGCTACGGGCGCGTATTCAGTTTGCCGGCACGAAATCCACCAGCGTAAATCCGTATTTTGGGTGCTGGAATGCATGGGTGGTCGGATAGAGTGCAAACAGCCACCCCTTGAATATCTCCTGATCCTTTTCCATGATCCTTACTTGCGCTGCAGGGTTCTTCGGCTCGTTAGACTGGGAGGTCAGGGTCGTGCCCTCCATAACGAACTGGGGCAAAAAGTTGTTTACCGTGATGGTCAGATCCGAGTTCGGAATCTTGAACGGTGTGCCGATTGTGACCGTGTATACCGTATCCTTGTTAGTGCTCTTGTCGGTCACGGCGATCTTGACCGCCTTCCATTTCCCCTGTACAGACTTGGGGACCACGACCACCGCTTCCTTCTTAATAACCGTTTTGCCGGAAGGAGCTGCCGTTGTCGATGCCCCTTCCTTTTTGTTGTTGCAACCCGTTGCAACTGCCAGCGTGATACAGACAAGGAGCAGACGCTTCAGGTATAATTTCACACTTCCCCCTAATTCGCTTCGTCGCAAAGTGTGGCGGAGAGAGAGGGATTCGAACCCTCGATACCGGTTTCCCAGTATACTCGCTTAGCAGGCGAGCGCCTTCGACCTACTCGGCCATCTCTCCTTATCTGGATGTTGCTAAACTGGCGGAGGAAGTAGGATTCGAACCCACGGAACTTTCGTTCAACGGTTTTCAAGACCGCCGCCTTCAACCACTCGGCCATTCCTCCGGAAATCTATCCGATCGTTTCCGTTCCAGCCATGTAGGGGCGTAACGCCTCGGGAACGGTCACCGTTCCGTCCGCCTGCTGATAGTTTTCCAGTATCGCTACGAGGGTTCTTCCGACTGCCAGTCCTGAGCCATTCAGTGTGTGGACAAACTCCGGTTTCGCCTTATCGTCTTCGCGGTAGCGAATCGATGCGCGACGCGCCTGGAAGTCCTCGAAGTTGCTGCAGGACGAGATTTCACGATACGCGTTCTGTCCCGGCAGCCACACCTCGATGTCGTAGGTCTTTGCGGCGGAGAAGCCGATATCGGCGGTGCAGAGGTCGACAACCCGATAAGGGAGCTCCAGGAGCTGCAGTACCTTTTCCGCATCGGCCAGCAGGGTTTCCAGTTCGGCGTACGATTCGTCCGGCTGGACGAATTTCACCAGCTCCACCTTATTAAACTGGTGTTGCCGGATGAGCCCGCGCGTGTCTTTGCCGTAAGAACCCGCCTCCTTTCGGAAGCAGGGTGTGTATGCCGTATATCTGAGCGGAAGATCGGTACTTTTGAGAATCTCGCCGCGGTGTATATTCGTTACCGGAACTTCTGCGGTGGGAATGAGGAAGTAGTCGACGCCATCCAGGCGGAAAAGGTCATCCTCGAACTTCGGCAGCTGACCAGTTCCGGTCATACTGTCCCTGTTTACCATAAACGGCGGAAGTATTTCAACATAATTGTGCCGCTCTGTATGCAGGTCGAGCATGAAATTAATGAGGGCACGTTCCAACCGCGCTCCCTGACCGCGATACAGGGTGAAACGCGCCCCGGTCAGTTTTGCTCCGCATTCGAAATCGAGGATGCCGAGCTGCTCACCCAGCTCCCAGTGCGGTTTCGGAGTAAACGCGAATGCGGGGATATTCCCCCATTTCCGTACCTCGACGTTGTCCGCCTCAGAGCTGCCGACAGGCGTTGATGCGCTGGGGATGTTCGGTACGGTAAGCAGGAACTGGGAGAGTTCCGCTTCGGCCTCTCCCAGCCGATCATCAAGTGCCTTGATCTGCTGCGATACGTCGCGCATCTCGGCGATCTGGTCCTGCACCTGACTTTTGTCCTTGACGCGGCTGATCTCGTCGGAAACCCTGTTGCGCAGGGCCTTCAGATTCTCGCTTTTCTGCAGGAGGTCGCGCCGCTGGAGATCCAGGTCGCGGAACGCGCCGAGAGTCACCGCTTCGCCGCGCGTCTTGAGGCGGCGTTCGGTTTCCTCCAGATTGTCCCTGAGAAATTTGATGTCGAGCATGCGGACTGCCTCTATGTTTTGACGAACGAAATTGTAGTTTCTAGCATCGGGTATGCCACAAGTCAATACATTTTGTCGCGCGGTAGTGATCGTGCGTATTCGGCGAACCGGCATACATTGCTTTAGTACGTCAGCAGCCGGAGGTACTCCGGCAGTTGAATGCCCGTGTGCCAGTGGCCTGTCGCCCTGCCCAGCAGGCTCCCTCCCCAGAACAGTCCGACCACCAGCGCGGCGAATACCAGCCCGCTGACGACTACCCGTCTCCCCGTCAGTTTCATCTCCAGGGCACCTTCTGCCCGGCAATGGCTGATGCAGCGCCAGCAGCCGATGCACTCTTCGGAAAAGACCCGATCCTTCTGCATGACCGGAATGTAGGACGGACAGACCTGGGTGCAGACGCCGCAAGAAACACAGATTGTCCGTTCCCGCGTTACCTTTACCGGCGACAGGACGGAGACGAGCCCCACCAGGGCACCGTAGGGGCAGAGGTAACGGCAGAACGGGTTACGCACCGGCAATGCGGCGATCAGGAGGACGATAATGGTGATCAGGGGGATGCCGTTTAAGTGGAGGAAAAAATCCATGAGCCGCACATCCGCCAGCTTGTTGTAGTCCGAGGTGATGAACGAGGCGACCTGGTCGGGAGCCATGGCGATCAGGATCGACCAGAGGAAGAACAGGAGCAGCAGATACTTCGCTCCGCGCAACGGGATATCTATCCAGCGTGGTGGGCGAACGCTGCGGCGGAAGAGTCGGAACCCCGCTTTCCAGAGCAGCTCAGACAGGGTACCGACCGGACAGATCCAGGAGCAGAACGAGCGTTTCAGCAGCCAGCAGACGGCAATAACGGTCAGAAAGATCACCAGCCCTGCCGGATGGATGGTATTGATGGCTCCCGAGGTGATCCACCCTTTCAGGCTCACGAGTGCCGAAATGGGAAGAAACGCCTCGATGCCGTCGGCGCGGGGCACGAAGGCGGCGGTGCCGCCGCTGCGGCAGTACCGCACAAACCCGAACAGCCGGACGCCGAGATACAGCGAAAACAGGAGAAAGCACCACTGGATGGCGATGCGGAGCGGTTGCATGAAGCGATGGTACATGATGCCTCGCATGGGGAGGTGTGACACATGCTGTCGTGTCCCGGATGTATCGTGGTTCCATATTGACGTTCAGGAGGTCCGGTATGGAATTGATAGTGGTGTTCGGTCTGCTGCTGGTTGCCTATTGCGGCGGCATTACGGTTTCCGATGAGATCCGCGACATACGGTTGCACGCCAGGATGCGGCTGGCGGCGCGGCGGCGCCGAGCGGTCAGACCTGCGGCTCCTGTTTCACGAGGTGTCTGTCGAGCAGGTGGCGCGGCTGTACGTTTGACAGCGCCTTTAAAAGGCTCCGCTTGACGTGACGGTTTTCCTCCTCCAGGCGGGTCAGCAGCTCCTTCATCTTCCGACGTTGCAGATCTGCCTTGCCGCAGACCGGACAGCGGCAGCAGACTACCGGAAACCGGCTGGCGCGGGAGAAGGGGATGATCTCCTTTTCCTCAACGTAGACAAGCGGGCGTATGACGGTTGTCTGTCCGTTGTCCGCCAGCATGCTCGGCGCCATTGCCTTGAGTGACCCGACGAAGAACTGGTTCAGCAGCAGGGTTTCGATGAAGTCGTCCATGTGGTGGCCCAGTGCCAGCTTGTTGCAGCCGAACTGTTGTGCCAGTGCATAGAGCGCTCCCCGCTTCAGGCGGGCGCAGATGGAGCAGTACGACGATCCGGGACGCCGCTTTTCCCGGATGATGTCGTAGTGGTTCGATTTTTCCATATGGTAGGCGAAACGGTGTTCTTTGAGGTGTTCCTCGATGATGTCGGCACGGAACCCCGGATAGCCGGAATCTATGTTGATCGCAAAGAGCTCGTATTTCACCGGTGCCCGCCGGCGCAGCTCTTCCAGAACGTGCAAGAGGGTGTAGGAATCCTTGCCCCCTGAAACCGCTACCGCGATCCGGTCACCCTCCGCAATCAGGTCGAAGTCGGCGATGGCCCGCCCCACCCCGTGTTTGATTCTTCGGTACAAGGTATCTTTCTGCAGTGTCACGTGAATCCTCTCTACTAAAGCATCCTGGGCGGTGCGGATTGCCGGCTAGCGTGATGCGGGAAAAACGGATCATGTCGATAGGCGGTACAATTCCGGCGCAGTTCTGCTACAATGGCACAACTGTCTTGCTGAACACAAGGGGTTACCATGCATCTTCTGCGTTTCATCCTGGCGATCGTGTTGCTGGGGGCGGCGGGGGCCAAGCTGTACGATATGCCGGGCTTTGTACTGGTCCTGCGGGCATACGGGGTCTTTCCGGTGAAGCTCCTCTGGCCGGTAGCGATCGGGGTTACCGGCGTGGAGCTGTTCGTGGGGGGGTGGCTCGCTTCGGGGAAAAAACTGCTTCTGGCGGCGGAGACGGCGCTGGTACTGCATTCCGCCTATACCTGCTGGGCTCTCTACATGCTCCTCCGTGACAAGCCGATCCTCAACTGCGGGTGCTTCGGCTCGTCACTCGTGCGACCGCTTACGTGGTACACTGTGGCGGAGAACGTCGTGCTTGTCGGCATCTGCGTGGTGCTCATATTCCTCTGCCGTCGACGTGCGAACGATGGCAGGGGGTGATGGCGGACTTCCGGATTTCGGAGCGTGGATACACCTCCTCCCTGTATCCTTTGTTCGTACATGGTCCCGTGATCGTCACACCGGTTCGCGGGACTCCCCGGGGCGTACCAGCCTGATGGCGATGCGCCGGTTGAGTTGGTCTATGGTGCGCACCTTTTCTTCGTATTGTTGCAGGTAATACGCCCTTCTTGCGTTATCGTGAAACGTGACGCCATCCCTCAGCATCTGGATTCGCATCATCGCCGTTTCCCGCATCATATCGAGCACTTCCTTCGCGTCTGCCATGACAGCACCTTTCTCCGACATCTCCCGTGCGGAGCATTCTCCGTTTGCCGGCCACACATCCGGTCCGACCGCCTCGATTCTATCAAGCAATGGAATATTCTACCATGCTTTTACAGTACCTCCGGGAAGCGAACCGGTCAAGGCTGTGGTTAGAGCAGTCACCCGAATCGGGGTCAGTCACGGAACTGCAACTGGTGCAGGCGATAATAGAGCCCCTTGCGTATCATCAGTTCGTCATGGGTTCCCTCCTCCGCCTTCTCACCCCGGTGCACCACCACGATCCGGTCTGCGTCCCTCACCGTCGACAGCCGGTGAGCCACCACCAGCGACGTCCTGCCGGCCATGAGCCGGTTGATTCCCTCCTGGATGAGCCGTTCGCTGGCGGAATCTACGCTGGCGGTCGCTTCGTCCAGGACGAGGATCTCGGGATCGAACGCCACCGCCCGGGCGAACGAGACGAGCTGCCGTTCGCCGACGGACAGGTTGCTTCCCCGTTCCCGGATCTCCTCGTCGAAGCGGCCCGGCAGCCGTTCGATGAACCGGTCGGCGCCGACCGTGACGGCGGCTCGCTCCGTCCGCCGGCGGGCCTCTTCGTCGTCCAGGGCGATGTTGTATGCCAGGCTGCCGGTAAACAGGTACGGGTCCTGGAGCACGACGCCGATCCGGCGGCGCAGGTCGGGCAGCGGCATCTCCCGGATGTCGGTGCCGTTGAGGAGGATGCTTCCCCGACCCGGGTCGTACAGCCGGGAGAGGAGGCGTGTCACCGTGGTCTTTCCCCCTCCCGTCTCGCCGACGAGGGCGATCTTCTCCCCCCTCCGGATCGTCAGGTTGAACCCCTTCAGCACGTAGTCGTCGCCGCTGTAGGCGAACCAGACATCACGGAATTCGATGCTCTGGACGGGGCCGGCCGCAACGGCAGACGTAGTGGTACGGCCGACCGGTTCGACTCGCGTCCCCGCCGTATCTTCCCGCTCCTGGTCCAGGAGGGTGAAGATACGTTCCAGTGCGGCCATCGCCCCCTGCATGACCGAGTACTTGGCGGACAGGTCGCGGATGGGGGAGAAGAACTTTTCGATGTACTGGATGAACGCAACAAGGGCACCGAAGGTGAGGGCACCGCGGAGGATCTCGCCGCCGCCGTACCAGACGATGAGCCCTACCGCAACGGACGAAAGCGTTTCCACCAGTGCATAGAGCGATGCATCCCAGGTGATGACCGGGAGGTTCGCGTCCCGGTATGAGGCGTTGAGGCGGCGGAACTCCTTCTCCTCGTGCCGCTGGCGGTTGAACATCTGCACGACCGCCATGCCTCCCAGGCATTCGGCGAGGAAGGCGTTCAGCCCCGCCAGCCGGGCGCGTACCTGGCGGTAGGCGGTGCGCATCCTGATCCGGAAGGTGAAGGTGACCCACAAGAGCAGCGGCAGCACCGAAAAGGTGACCAGCGACAGCTGCCAGTTCATCCAGAGCATGATCCCCACGATGCCGGCCAGCACCAGCATGTCTCCCACCACGGAGACGATGCCGGCGGCGAACATCTCACCCAGCACCTCCACGTCGCTCGTGAGGCGCGTCACCAGGCTTCCGGTGGGGGTGCGGTCGAAAAACCGCGTCGGCAGGCGTTGCATCCGGTCGAACAGCTCCAGCCGCAGGTCGAACATGACCCGCTGCCCGATGTTCTGGAGGAGATACACCTCCGCGAAGGTGAGGAGCGATTCGGCGATCAGCATGAGGAGGTAGTAGAGGGCCAGAAGCGGCAGTCCTGCCATCCGGCCGGTGACGATATGGTTGTCGATGGCGAGCTTCAGTATCCACGGCTGGGCGAGCCGGGCCGCCGCCATGGGGCCGAGCAGCAGGAGGGACAGGGTTGCCTGCCAGCGGTACGGGCGCACGTAGCCCAGGAACCGGGCCAGGAGCCTGCGGTCGTATGCCTTGCCGACGATTTCCTCTTCATGCAGACCGGCGAAATGCATATCGCTCCGTTTCGGTGGGTGACAGTGCGGTTGTCAGCATGCTGCCGCGATCGACGGTTTCACAGCGCCTCGATCTCCGCACGCAGTTGCTGTTCCCGGCAGATGGCGGCGTACTGTCCATTCCGGGCGAGCAGTTCGTCGTGGGTACCCTGCTCCGCGATCTTTCCTGCGTCCAGCACCACGATCAGGTCGCATCCCTGAAGGGCGGAGATGCGGTTGGAGACCACCAGCACGGTGCGGTCTCCATGGAATCCGGCAAGCCCCGCCAGGATCTCCTCCTCGGTTCGGGCGTCCACCGCCGACAGGGGATCGTCGAGGAGCAGGATCGACGGGTCCTTCGCCAGGGCCCGGGCGATTGCCGCGCGTTGGCGTTGTCCCCCCGAGAGGGTCACCCCCCGTTCGCCGACGAGGGTGTCGTAACCGTCCGGAAACCGCTCGATATCACCGTCAAGCCGGGCGAGGCGGGCCGCCGTAGCGACGGTCTCCTCGGATGCATCTTCCCGCCCGTAGGCGATGTTGTCGCGCAGAGAGCGGGAGAAGAGGAAGCTCTCCTGGGGGACGAACCCGATGGCGTTCCGGAGGTCGGCGAGGGGAATCCGGTTGATCTCCGTGCCGTCGATGAACAGCTGCCCGTCCCGGACCGGCAGCAGCCGCCCGGCCAGCTTCATCAGGGTCGATTTGCCGCTTCCCACCGGGCCGGTGATCCCCACCTTCATCCCGGGGGAGACGGTGAGGGAGATACCGTCCAGCACCGGTAAGGAGTCGTAGGCGAAGGAGAGGTTGCGGAACTCGATCTCCCCCCGGATGGCCTCCGGCCGGATCGGGTCGGCCGGTTCCGTCACCGCCGGCCTCGCCTCCAGGATGTGATTCAGGCGCGACATGGACGCCGCCCCCCGCTGCATCAGGTTCAGGATCCATCCCATGATGATGGACGGCCAGACCAGCATGGCCAGGTACCCGTTGAAGGCGACGAAATCCCCCAGGGTGAGCGTACCTGCGATGACCCGGCTGCCGCCGATGAACAGGACGATGAGCGCGCCGGCGCCGCCGCTGCCCGCCATGACCGGCATCATCAGCCCCCGCAGCCGGGCGATGGCCAGGTTGCTCTTCAGGTAATGCTCCCCCGCCTCCCGGAACCGGCGCGACTGCGCCTCCTCGCGACAGTAGGCCCGGATGACGGCAGCGGCCGAGGCGTTCTCCTCCACCTGGCTGGAGATGCGGGCCAGTTCCTCCTGGGCGCGCCGGGAGCGGTGGAACATGGCGGCGCTGATCCGTTTCACGATGAGGATCATGATCGGAAAGGGGAGTACGGCGTACAGGGTGAGCAAGGGGCTGATGCGGCACATGAGGAAAACGGCGGCGAGGTAGATGATGACCGTGTTGATGGTGCTGAGGATGCCGAACCCCATGAGCATCCGGACGTTGGTCAGGTCGTTGGAGAAGCGCGAGATGATGTCGCCGGTGCGTTCCCGGGCGAGACTCAGCTGGTCCAGGGTGACGACCCGGGCGAACAGGTCGTTGCGGATCAGGTACTCTATCTCCCGGGAGGTATTGAGGAGAACCGTGCGGGAGAGTATCCGGACGATCCCCTGGCCGGCCGCCGCACCCATGATCAGGAGGGCGTAGAAGGAGGGGGGATGACCGTCGGGACGCGGGTGCTGGAACGCGTCCACGGCGAGCTTCAGCAGCCAGGGGACGAACATCGCCAGGGTGTTGGTTCCCGCAAGCAGCAGGGTGCCGAGCAGGTACCTTCCCCGGAAGGCGCGCAGATAACGGTATAGGATAGCCAGTTCGCTGATGGGAACCTCGCGGTCATCCTCGATGGATGCTCTCCTTTGTAATGTATTTTCACCGGCATGTCAAAAACGGTGCGGGGGACGGCGACCTGCCATCTACGCTTCTGCGGAACGGCCGGAACCTGCTATACTGCTTCGGGACGGCGGTGACACCCGTCGTCGGATCGATGCATGTAACCTGGAGGTTCGTAAATGGAGCGTTTCATCAATACCGATCTCGTGGTGGCCGTACAGCTGACGACACCGGACGAGAACCCGCTGGTGACCGATGACAGCCGGATGATGGACGTCTGGTTCGGCGGCGCCGTGGTGCGGAAGCAGCTGTTCAAAAAGGTGAAGAAGATTGACCAGGAGGCGTTCTCCGCCGTACTCCTGAGACGGGGATTCGTCCGTTCCGGCAACCTGCTGCTAAACCCGCGGGCCGTCCTGTTTGCCGAGATGGAGCATGAGCTGGTGGGGGGGCTCGTCACCATCGGGTTCGGCGACAACAACCGTCCGGTTGAGCTGAAGCTGAAGGGGGAGGCGTTCCGCGAACTGGCCGTCTCGCTGAACGGCATCAGCGGCTGAAGCGAGTGCAGGTGCCGCTGTCTGCCCCCGCTGAGCGGGGTTTTTGCGGCTTGCAAAGGGTCCGGCACAAGAGTAAGGTTAACAAATCTCACATGTGCAGGCGCATATGTGATGCTGTTGAACGAGTTTCCGTGAGACGCCGTGCCGGGAACCGGTGCGGGGGGACGTCTCGGGGCGGGTGCCATGTCCGGTGGGGGAAAGGATAGGCAGGGTCCGGCCGGAGCAGGCGAAGCGCTTCGGCAGTTGGTGCACGATGCGCCGGTGGCGATTGTCGTGAGCGTGGAGGAGCGGTTTGCGTACCTCAACTCCGCCGCCGTCAGGCTGTTCGGCGGAATCTCGCCGGATGAACTGATCGGCCGGGACGTGATGGCGTTCATCCGTCCCGAACGGCAGACCGGGGTGCAGGAGCGGGGCGCTGCCGCACTTTTGAGTGGCCATCCCGCCTCTTCCAACGTGCAGCGGCTCGTCCGGCTCGACGGGTCCGAATTCATCGGGGAGGTCCTGGGGGGCCCCACGACCTTCCGGGGGCAACCTGCACTGCAGGCGGTGATCCGGGATGTCACGGAACAGCGGCGGGCGGAGGACGTCCTCCACGCCCGGTTGCGCCTCAGCGAGTACGCCCTGACCCACACGCTGGACGAGCTGCTGGACCGGACCCTGGACGAGGCCGAGTCGCTGACCGGCAGCCGGATCGGTTTTTTCCACTTTCTCGAGGACGACCAGGAGACCCTTTCCCTGCAGTCGTGGTCCACCGCCACCCGGCGCATCTGCAGCACCGATGCACACGGTCTTCATTATCCATTGTCCCAGGCGGGCGTCTGGGCGGACTGCATCCGAGACCGGCGTCCGGTGATTCACAACGACTGCGGGAGCCTCGCACATCGCCACGGGCTACCGGAGGGGCACGTGCCGGTGCGGCGGGAGATGGTGGTGCCGGTCTTCCGCGGGGAGCGGATCGTGGCGGTCCTGGGGGTCGGCAACCGGGAGGAGGAATACGGTCCCGCCGATGTGGAGATCGTCTCCCAGCTGGCAAACCTTGCGTGGGATATCGTGCTGGGAAAGCGGGTGGAGGAGTCGCTGCGGAACAGCAAGCGACACTACCAGGAACTGTACCGGCTGCTGCGGCTCATGTGCGACAACGTCCCCGACCTCATCTGGGCGAAGGACATGGCGCAGCGGTACATCTTCGTCAACCGGGCGATGTGCGAGAAGCTCTTGGGCGCCGTCGATACGGACGAGCCCGTGGGAAGGGACGACATGTTCTTCGCCGGCCGGGAGCGTACCGCCCACGCCGACCGGCCCGACTGGCACACCTTTGGCGAGCTTTGCCGTGAAACGGACACGATAGTCATGGAGAGCGGCCAGGCGGGGCGGATCGACGAATACGGCAACGTGAAGGGCGAATTCCTGTTCCTCGACGTCTCCAAGGCGCCGTTCCGGGACGAACGGGGCGAGATGATCGGCACGGTGGGGTGCGGCCGGGACGTGACCGAGGTCAAGCGGCTGGAACAGGAACGTCTCCTGGCCGAAGGGGAGGTGCGCCGGCTGAACGAACGGCTGGAGCATCTGGTCGCCGAGCGGACCGCGGAGCTGCAACAGGCCAACCGGGACCTGACCAGTTTCTGCTATGCCATCTCCCATGAGCTGCGGGGGCCCATTGCCCGTCTCCAGGGGTTCAGCGAGATGCTCGGCGAGTCGCTGCCGGGGGATGTGGAACAGGCACTGTTCTTTGCCCGGCGAATCGCCGCCGCCAGCGATCAGTTGCAACAGGTGACCGATGCCGTCCTGCACCTGTCGCGGGTATCGCGGTCTGAGCTTTCTCTCCGTACCGTTGACCTGAGCGTTCTGGCCGGCGCCGTCGTCGGCATGCTCCGGGGGAGCATCGCCGAAAGGCGGGTGGAGGTGGTCATCGAGCCGGGGCTGTCGGTGACCGGCGACCCGGATCTCCTGAAGCTCTGCCTGGAAAACCTCCTGGGGAACGCCATCAAGTACAGCTCCCGTCGGTCGGTGGCCCGGATCGAGTTCGGCCGGGACCCGGCAACGGGGGCGTTCTTCGTCCGCGACAACGGTGCCGGTTTCGACATGACCTACGCCGGCAAGCTGTTCATGCCGTTCCAGCGTCTGCACTGCCAGGACGAGTTTCCCGGCACCGGCATCGGACTTGCGACGGTGCAGCGGATCGTCGAGCGGCACGGAGGCCGGGTCTGGGCAACAGGGGTCGTGGATGGTGGCGCCACCTTCTATTTTTCACTGGGAACGGGACTGGAGTAACGGATGAAGCGGATAGTGACCGGTGTGGTCCTGGCGGCGGGGGTCATGCTGTTGACCGGGTTTGCCGGATCGTCCCCGCAGGAACTTTTGGGGATGGCGGAATATTTCAGCGGTACGAACGAGCCGGCGCGTGCCCAGCACTATTTCGACCGGGCCATCGCGGCGGCGCCCCGCTCCCCGGAAGGGTACCGTCGGCGGGCCTTTTTCTACCTCAACCAGCACCGCGACCGGGAGGCGCTGGCGGATCTGACCAGTGCCATCGGTTACGCGCCGAATGCCGCCGACCTGTACGTGAGCCGCGGCATGCTGTATGAGCAGATGCACGACTATCCGAGGGCGTACACCGACTACGTGACGGGGTGCGGGCTGGGCGAGAAGGGGGCATGTGCCTTCGCGGAGGAGCTGCAGCGGCAGTACCGACTGCCCCCCGCACCGGGAGGGAACCGATGAGCTGCATCCTTGCCCTCGACCAGGGAACCACCAGTTCACGTGCGCTGGTGTTTGATCACGGCGGCACGGTGGTCGGTCTCGCCCAGAAGGAGTTTCGCCAGCTTTTCCCCCGGCCGGGGTGGGTGGAGCACGATGGCGACGAGATCTGGGCGTCCCAGCTGGGGGTCGCGGTGGAGGCGATCGCCCGGGCGGGGCTCACCGCCGCCGATATCGCCGCCATCGGCATCACCAACCAGCGGGAGACCACCCTCGTCTGGGACCGGCAGAGCGGCCGGCCGATCCACCACGCCATTGTCTGGCAGGACCGGCGTACGGCGGGCGCGTGCGACCGGCTGAAGGCGGAAGGGCATGAGTCGCTCTTCCGGGAACGGACCGGGCTCGTGCTGGACGCCTACTTCTCCGGCACCAAGCTCGCCTGGATACTCGACAACGTCCCCGGCGCCCGGGCACGGGCGGAGCGGGGCGAACTCGCCTTCGGCACCATGGACGCCTGGCTCGTCTGGAACCTCACCGGGGGCGGGCGGCACCTGACCGATGCCACCAACGCCTCCCGCACCCTCCTGTACAACATCCACGACGGCCGGTGGGACCCGGAGCTGCTGGAGATCCTCCGCATACCGGAAACGCTCCTCCCCGAGGTGGTGGCGTCGAGCGAGGTCTACGGCGAGACTGCCGGCGGCGTGTTCCCCGCATCGATCCCCATCGCCGGCATCGCCGGCGACCAGCAGGCGGCACTCTTCGGCCAGGTGTGCGACCGACCGGGGATGGTGAAGAACACCTACGGCACCGGCTGCTTCATGCTGATGCAGACGGGGGAGCGGCCGGTGGCGTCGCGGAACAACCTGGTCACTACCGTGGCGAGCAGGATCGGCGGCCGGACCGAGTACGCCCTGGAGGGGAGCATCTTCGTGGCCGGCGCCGCGGTGCAGTGGCTGCGGGACGGCCTCGGGATCATCCGCAGCTCCGGCGAGGTGGAAGCGCTGGCCGCACAGGTAAAGGACAACGGCGGCGTCTACCTCGTCCCGGCCTTTGCCGGACTCGGCGCACCCCACTGGGACCCCTATGCCCGGGGGGCGCTGTTCGGCCTCACCCGCGGCTCCTCCGCCGGCCATATCGCCCGGGCGACCCTGGAGAGCATCGCCTTCCAGACCGCCGACCTCCTCGCTGCCATGGAGGCCGACTCCGGCATCCGCCTTACGGAGCTCAGGGTGGACGGCGGTGCCACCGCCAACGACCTGCTCATGCAGTTCCAGGCGGACCTCCTGGGGGTGCCGGTGATCCGGCCGCGGGTGACGGAAACCACGGCGCTGGGGGCGGCGTACCTCGCCGGCCTGGCGGTGGGGTTCTGGCGCGACCGGGCGGAGCTGGAAAAGCTGTGGCAGGCGGAACGCACGTTCACCCCCGCCATGGACCGTGATCGGGTCGGACAGCTGCGGGAGCGGTGGAACCGGGCGCTGGAACGGGCGAAGGGGTGGGACGCGGATGGTGCGTGAGGGACTGCTCCGGCAGCTGGAGGGCGATCCCCTCTGGGACATGATCGTGGTGGGGGGCGGTGCCACCGGCCTCGGGACGGCGGTGGAGGCCGCCAGCCGCGGCTACCGGACGCTTCTCCTGGAACAGGCCGATTTCACCGCCGGCACCTCCAGCCGGAGTACCAAGCTGATCCACGGCGGGGTGCGGTATCTGCAGCAGGGGAACGTTTCGCTCGTGCTGGAGGCGCTCCGGGAGCGGGGTCTCCTGATCAGGAATGCCCCCCAGCTGGTGCACAACCTCTCCTTCGTCGTGCCGCTCTACGACTGGTGGGAGGGGCCGTTCTACGGGGTGGGGCTCAAGCTGTACGACCTCCTGGCCGGCAGGCTGGGGCTCGGTCCCTCCCGGCTCCTTTCCCGGGAGGAGACCCTGCGCCACATCCCCACCGTGGAGCCGGCGGGGCTCAAGGGGGGGGTGCGCTACCACGACGGCCAGTTCGACGACGCGCGCCTCGGCATCACCCTGGCCCGGACCCTGATCGACCTGGGCGGGGTGCCGCTCAACTACCTGCAGGTGACCGGCATCTTCGGGGAGAACGGGATCGTCGCCGGGGTGGAGGCGCACGACCTGGAGAGCGGCAGCTCATACCGGGTACGGGGCAGGGTGGTCATCAACGCGGCCGGGCCGTTCGTGGACGGCGTGCGGCGGCTGGCGGACCCCCACGCGCCCGCGCTCATCGCCCCGAGCCAGGGGGTGCACCTCGTGCTGGACGGTGCGTTCCTCCCGGGGGACAGCGCCATCATGGTCCCCCACACGGACGACGGCCGGGTCCTGTTCGCCGTGCCGTGGCACGGACGCACGGTCGTCGGTACCACCGATACCGTCGTGCCGGCCGCGGTCATGGAGCCGC
Source organism: Deltaproteobacteria bacterium (assembly GCA_021779095.1). Lineage (GTDB taxonomy): Bacteria > Desulfobacterota > Desulfuromonadia > Geobacterales > JAJYBI01 > JAJYBI01. Next base: position 101,770 of record JAJYBI010000001.1, on the reverse strand, counting down.
GACCGCTCCCTGAGGAGATCGCGTTCCTGCTCTCCCATGCGGCGCGTTACCTCACCCGCCACCCCGGGCCGGAGGACGTGCTGAGCGTCTTCGCCGGCATCCGGCCGCTGGTGCGGGGCGGCACCGACCATACCGCGTCGCTCTCCCGGGACCATACCCTGCTGGTGGACGGCACCGGGCTCGTCACCATCGCCGGCGGCAAGTGGACCACCTACCGGCGGATGGGGGAGGATGCGGTGACCGCCGCGGCCGCGGTGGCGGGGCTGGAGGAGCGGCCGTCGGTCACCGGCAGCCTGCGGCTGCACGGCTGGTACGAGGATGCCGATCCCGCCGACCCGTGGCAGGTGTACGGCAGCGATGCCGCGGAGCTGGCGCGGCTTGTGGAAGAGCACCCCGCCTGGGGCGAACCGCTCCACCCGAGGCTCCCCTGTCGGGGCGCGGAGGTCATCCGTGGTGTGCGTGCCGAAGGGGCGCGGACGGTGGCGGATATCCTCGCCCGCCGGACCCGGGCGCTTTTGCTGGATGCCCGGGCGAGCATGGAGGCGGCTCCGGCGGTGGCGGCGCTGATGGCGGCGGAGCTGGGAAGGGACGCCGCCTGGCAGGCGGCGCAGGTGGCGGAGTACCGGACTCTGGCGGTCGGCTATCTCCCCTAGCGCCGGCCGGATGAGCGGCAGTACCCGGTTTGGCCGGTACGCGTTGTTGAATCGGGACACAACGGCAAGGAACGAATACTGATGCCCATCGAAATTCACAAGACCAGGATCCGGCAGATCGTCTCCCGGGACGTGGTGACCGTCACCCCCGATACGCCGGCGGCCGAGGCGATCGCCGTCATGGCGCGGGCGAGGATCAGCTGTCTCGTTATCTCCGAACGGAAACGGCCGGTGGGGATCTTCACCGAGCGGGACGTGGTGCGGACGGCGAGCCGGCTCGACTCCTTCGGGGAGTTGCCCATCGGCGAGCTGATGACCAGCCCCGTCTTCACCATCCACGGCAACATGACGATCTTCGAGGCGTACAGCCTGATGGTCACCAACCGGATCCGGCACCATGTGGTGGTGGGGCATGACGGCCGGCTTCTGGGGGTGATGAGCCAGTCCGACCTGGTGAACCTCCTGGGGCTCGAATACTTCATGGAGATGCGGAAGATCGAATCGGTCATGACGGCGGGGGTGGTGACCGTGGAGCGGGACGTGCCGGTGGAAGAGACGATCCGTCGCATGGCCGGGCCGGGGATCAGCTGTATCGTGGTGGCGGACGAGGGACGGCCGGCGGGGATCGTGACGGAGCGGGATGCGGCCCGGCTGGTGACCGCGGGTATCGACCTCAAGTCTGCCCCGGTGGAACAGGTGATGAGCTGTCCCGTGCTCACCGTGCCGGCGGGTACGACGGTCCACACGGCGGCGCTGATCATGAAGCGGGAGGGGGTCCGCCGGGTGGTGGTGACCGACGAGGCGGGGGCCATCGCCGGAATCGTCACCCAGTCCAACATCGTGCGGGGGCTGGAGGGGCGGTATATCGAGTCGCTGAAGGAGATCATCCAGGAGAAGGAGGAGCTGTTCCAGCAGACGGCGCGGGAACTGCTGAACAAGACGATCTACCTGGACAACATCCTCAACTCCTCCATCGACATGGCGATCATCGCCACCGACGATACCTTGAGGATCAAGTACTTCAACCCGGCGGCGGAAGAGGCGCTCTACTGCCGCGCCGCCAACGCCATCGGCCGTGCCGTCACTGAGCTGCCGGCCCTGGACGCTGCCGCCCGCGCCCGGCTTGGCGCAGCACGGACGGCCGTCCTGAAGAAGGGAAAGCAGACCTACCTGGAAACGATCAGCCATGACGGCGTCCTCATGTTCTACGACGCGAGCCTTACCGGCATCCTGGAGCGGGAGGGAGGACTCGTGGGGTATGTGCTGATGCTCCGCGACATCACGGAACGGAAGCAGTACGAAGAGACGATCCACCACCTGGCCTACCACGACGCCCTGACCGGCCTCCCCAACCGGGTCCTGCTCCGGGACCGGCTCGTGCAGGCGTTGGCGGCGTCGCAGCGTACCGGCGGCCGGGGGGCGCTGATGATCCTCGATCTCGACCGGTTCAAGGATATCAACGATACCCTCGGCCATAGCATGGGGGACCTGCTGCTCAAGGCGGCCAGCGAGCGACTGCGACGGCTGTTGCGCAAGAGCGATACGGTGTCGCGCATGGGGGGGGACGAATTCGTGCTGCTGCTGCCGACCATTGCCACCGTGGAGAGCGCCGCGATCATCGCCGGCAAGATCGTCCGGGCGTTCCGCAGGCCGTTCGTCTGCGACGGGCACACCCTGAAGGTGACGGCGAGCATCGGGGTGGCGGACTTCCCCGACGACGGTACGGATGACGAAACCCTTATGAAGAACGCGGATATCGCCCTGTACCGGGTGAAGGCGCAGGGGCGGAACAATTTCCAGCGGTACGTGACGGTGCAGGATGAACGATGAACGTGAGGCGGCCGGAGGTGACGGGCGGATGAACGGGCGGGCGTGTCGATACTGCAGGAAGGTGCTGAACGGTACCGAGCTTTCGGAATCCGATACGCTGCATGCGGGACGGAGGATCTGCCCTGCCTGCTTCTCGAAGCTCGTGTCGGGGACGGGTGAATCGTTTGCAGCGTTTCTGGAGTCGCTGCACCTGCCGGTGTATGTGGTGGACGGCAGCGGCCGCGTCATCGCGGCGAACGGGGAAGGGTGCCGGCTTGTTTCCCTGGATATCAACGAGATGCGGGGCCGGCTCGGCGGAGAGGTCTTCCGGTGCCGCTATGCGGATCTCCCCGGAGGGTGCGGCGAGACGGTGCACTGCAGAAGCTGCGCGATCCGCCTGTCGGTCGGTCATACCTTCGAGACCGGCGAGCCGTGCATCAGGGTGCCCGCCTACGTGGACCTGGGGGATCTGTTCGACAACCGTACGATCCGGTTCCTCGTCTCTACCGAGAAGGTGGAGAACGCCGTCCTCATCCGTGTGCAGGATCTGCAGACCGAATAGCCATTGGCCCGCCCCCGCTTGCTTATTCCCGTTGTCAGGCGGCAGCTTGTTGTAACTGTACCGCAGTCATCGCATCCGTAACGGCAACCAGGTTGGGGAGGTCCGGCTTGGTAAGTATCCGGTTGGCCCCCAGCCCCATCCATTTCCGCTTGTTGTCCTCGGAGGCAAGGGACGAGAAGATGATCACCGGCAGGTCTGCCAGCGTATCGTTCTTGCGCACCAGCGAGGTGAGGTGCAGGCCGTCCATCTGGGGCATCTCCACGTCCGTGATGACCAGCGACAGGTGCGACAGGATGCTCTCTCCCCGTTCGATGGCGGCATTCATCTTCCGCTGTACGTATTCCCACGCCTCGGCGCCGTCCTGTGCCTCTTCCACGGTATATCCGGCGCGGCGCAGGGAGCCGGCGACGGATGCGCGGATGAATGACGAATCATCCGCAACGAGAATGGTCCGGGATGCCCGGGCGTGCAGGGTGGTCGTATCCAGCCGGCTGTCGTCCACCGGTCTCAGGGCGCTTTCCTGACAGAGCTCGCCGACGATCTTCTCGAAATCGAGCACGAGGATGATCCGGTCTTCGAATTTCACCAGTCCGGTGATCTGATCGCAATGGACGGAATGGGCCGGCGGCTCCACGTTTTTCCAGGAGAAGCGGTAGATGCGGGAAACGGACTGGACCAGCACCCCCACGGTAAAGCCGTTGAATTCCAGTACGATTACCCGTTCCGATTTGAGATCCCCCACCGGCTTGTTGAGTACCTGGGCGAGGTTGATGATGGGAATGACCTTGTCCCGCAGCTTGATCATCCCCTCGATTCCCGGCGGTGCGGTCACGACGCGGGTTACCTCGGGGAGCCGGAGGATCTCCCGGACCTTGGCGACGTTGACCCCGTAATGGCAGGGGACGATCTCCCCCCGCTCATCCAGTTCGTCGATACGGAATTCGACGATCTCCAGTTCGTTGGTATCGCTTTCAAGCAGGATGCCGGTCTGATGGCTCATGATTCCCCCCGTGGTTGTCCGCCGTTGCCGGTTGTGCGTGCACCGGTCCCCTCTGCCGCGCGGATGATGGTAACTGTTCATCTTTTCGGAATCGGTCCGGATTTCTTGAGCGGAAAAAGTTCGTGAAGGGGGGAGATGGTTTAGGGGAGTTCGGCGAGAATCGCCTGGAGTTCGTCGCCGGCGACGGTCTGCTTTTCCAGCAGCGCTTCGGCAAGCGCGTTGACGACGTTCCAGATGGGGGATTCGTTGAAGATGGCATCCAGCTTTGCCATGATATTCATACTCAGCATCCTGACCCGCCCCTCATCCCGATAGAGCCCCATGGCGGTATCCTGCCAGTCCTGAATGTCGCTGACGGCTCCCCGCAGGTCCTCACCTTCCGGCGGGTGTTCCCGCAGGAACCGGTTTTCGGCGGCGATCCCGGAAAGCTGGGCGAGACCGTACTCGTACAGGTTCAGCTCGGTTTCCCGGTCGAGCCTTGCGAAGCCGCATGGCTGCTTCCGGTCCACGGTGCAGCTGCCCTCCCCGTAGAGGGACACCGCCGCTACCCGATAGCGCCCCCGTGCCAGGATCGACTGCATGACGGCGTGTCCCGCCTGGTGGCAGGCTATACGTTCCGGTTCGGGATGCATCCGCCCTCCATCAAAAGGCGGTGAAGGTGTTCTGCATACAGTGTACTCTGCGGGTCTCGGCTGTCAAACGCGCCGCACAGTCCGCCACGCCGGACGTAAAAAAGCCGCCTGTCCGGCGTGCGACCGGGCGGGCGGCAACATCCCGGTCACTATGGCCGGGGGGGTAACGAAGATTTGTAGTAATTGAATCGCACTTCTGGTGCTTGTCAAGGAGCCGATGCGGGAGGGGCGGTCGCGGGACACGACCCGGTTTTTGCTTTATTTACCTGCCGGGAGCCAGTATAGTTGCCTGCACGTTCTCTGGAGGTGATGGCGGTAATGAAAGTTCTGCTGCTGGCCGTCTGCGGCATCTATCTGTTCGGTGCGTTCCGTCGGTCGCTGTTCATGACGGCGCTTGCGGGCGAGCTCGTTTATCTCGGGATACGCGGCGTTTCCATGGGGAGGCTGCCGCTGGTGGGACCGGGGGATACGCTGCTCTTCTTTTCCGCATCGGTCGGGCTGATGGCGCTGCCGTTTCTTTTTGCGTCGGCGCTTAAGGACTCCGCTACCTTTTCCTGGAGCACGGGACTGCTGGCGGCGCTCCTCGCCCTTCTGGCGCTGCCGTTCGGCTCGTTCAACATGCCGCTTCCCCCCGTTCTGCGCACCTACTGGTTCGAGCTGCATGTGGCGCTCGCCTTCTTCGCCTATGCCCTCTTCGGCATCGGTGCCCTCTTGGGGGGGATGTACCTGGCTCGGGAGGAGCGGCCGCTCCTGGACCTGCAGTACCGTGCGGAGCTGACGGGGTACAGTTTCTTCTCCGCCTCCATGGTCTCGGGCGGGATCTGGGGGTACTACGCCTGGGGGACCTACTGGCTCTGGACCCCCAAGGAGCTCTGGACCTCCATCCTCTGGGTGTTCTACAGCATATACCTGCACCTGCGGTTCCGCGGCGGTCGGTCCGACCGGCTCATGGCCTGGTGCGGCATCGCCGGGTTCGGGGTGGCGCTCTTCACCTATCTCGGGGTGAGCATGCTGATGAAGAGCTCCCACAGTTTTTAAGGTAACGCCATATTTGAGCCCTGACTGCGTTGGCTTGTTGTCGGCTTTCTCGCCGCCTTGTCATCAGCTCAAATCTGACGTTACTGCATCCAAGGAGTAAGTATGGAGTTCTTCCTGTATCTGGCGGTCGGCATCGCCATCGGTGGCGCGCTTGCCTGGTTTATTCTGCGGGGGAGTGCCTCGGCGCTCCACGAGCGGCTGGCGGCAAGGGATAGCCAGCTGGATGAGCTGCGAAGTGGTGCGGAGCGGGCGGCCGGCGAGGTCGCGGGGCTGCGTGCCGAGCTGAAGGCGGAGGCGGAGCGCCGGGCCACGGCCGAGGAGAAGAACCAGCGGATCGGCGAGCTGGAGGCGGTCGTCGCCGCCCGTGAGGAGGAGCTGCGGAAGGGAGTTGCCGAAAACGGCCAGCTGCAGGCGGAGGTGGCATCACTCCTGACACGGCTGCAGGAGGAGCGCAAGGGGGCAGAGGAGAAGCTCGCCATGCTGGAGGAGGCACGGGCGAAGCTGTCCGACGCGTTCCGCGCCCTGTCGGCCGATGCCCTGAAGCAGAACAATCAGTCGTTCCTCGACCTGGCCAAGACCACCCTGGAGACCTTCCAGGAGCGGGCGAAGGGGGACCTGGAGCAACGGCAGAAGGCGATCGGCGACCTGGTGGCGCCGGTACGTGAGTCGCTGGAAAAGGTGGACGGCAAGATCCAGGAGCTGGAGAAGGCCCGCGGCGCCGCCTACGCCGGGCTCTTGGAGCAGATCAAGGGTCTGGCGGACGGCCAGTCGCGGCTGCAGGGGGAGACGGCGAACCTGGTGAAGGCGCTCCGCGCCCCCAGCGTGCGCGGCCGGTGGGGGGAGATCCAGCTCAGGCGGGTGGTGGAGATCGCGGGGATGCTCAACTACTGCGACTTCGTGGAGCAGGAAACGGCCCACGGCGAGGACGGCCGGCTGCGTCCCGACATGGTGGTGAAGCTCCCCGGCGGCAAGAGCGTGGTGGTGGACTCAAAGGCGCCGCTCATGGCGTACCTGGAGGCGCTGGAGTCGGAAGACGAGGTGCACCGGCTGCGGCACCTCAAAGACCACGCCCGCCAGATCCGGACCCACATGACGAAGCTGTCGGCCAAGTCCTACTGGGAACAGTTCCGGCCGACCCCGGAGTTCGTGGTGCTGTTCCTCCCCGGCGAGACCTTTTTCAGCGCCGCCCTGGAACAGGACCCCTCCCTCATCGAGGCGGGGGTGGAGCAGGGGGTGATCCTGGCGACCCCCACGACACTCATTGCGCTCCTGCGGGCGGTGGCCTACGGCTGGCGCCAGGAACAGATCGCCGAGAGCGCCCGGGAGATCAGCGAGCTGGGGAGGTCGCTGTACGACCGGCTGGCGGTCTTCGTCGGCCATTTCGGCGACGTGAAGAAAGGGCTGGAGCGGGCGGTGGAGTCCTACAACAAGGCCGCCGGTTCGCTGGAGAGTCGCGTGCTCGTATCGGCGCGGCGGTTTAAAGAGCTGGGCGCCTCCACCGGCAAGGAGCTGGATGCGGCCGAGTCGATCGACAAGGCTCCCCGGATGTTGGAGGGGCGGGAGGGGGGGGATGCATAAAACCCCTTTACAAACCGGATGCTCTGTACTATATTTCCCGTTCCCCGGAGAGATGTCCGAGAGGTTGAAGGAGCACGCCTGGAAAGCGTGTGTACGTTAATAGCGTACCGAGGGTTCGAATCCCTCTCTCTCCGCCATAACGTGTATGACGCGGTGAGCCCGCCGGGTTCACCGCGCTGTTTTTTGCAGGCAGTACGAATCGACGCGTATCCTTGCGGGTACCGTTGATAGCTGGGTCCTGCGCAACGGAAGGTTATGAACCCCGTCAGGTCCGGAAGGAAGCAGCGGCAGTAGCCGACTCCGTGTGCCGCAGGGGTGCCCAGCTATCAACGGTACCCGCAAACCGTTTTTAGAGCGCGTCCACGGGGGTGTCCGGCCCGCCCGCCCAGTCTGCTCCCCGCCTCCCCCGTTGCGATTCCGGTATACCGCGTCCGGGCAGATGCTCCGCACCCCGCCAGAGAGGTTGTGCACGCCGTGTCCTATCTCGTCCTCGCCAGGAAATGGCGTCCCCAGACATTCAGCGACCTGATCGGCCAGGAGCATGTGAGCCGCACCCTGAAGAACGCCATCGATTCGGGACGGGTGGCCCATGCGTTCCTGTTCACCGGTGCCCGGGGGGTCGGAAAGACCAGTTCGGCGCGCATCCTCGCCAAGGCGCTCAACTGCGAGGAGGGGATGAGCCCTGAGCCGTGCAACGTCTGCCCCGCCTGCCGGGAGATCACCGACGGCACTTCGGTGGACGTGTTCGAGATCGACGGCGCTTCCAACAACGGGGTGGACGAGATCCGGGAGTTGCGGGAGACCATCAAGTACCTGCCGTCCCGCTGCCGCTACAAGATCTTCATCATCGACGAAGTCCACATGCTCTCCACGAGCGCCTTCAACGCCCTCCTGAAGACGCTGGAGGAGCCTCCTCCCCACGTCAAGTTCATCTTCGCCACCACCGAGCCCCACAAGGTCCCCATCACCATCCTGTCCCGCTGCCAGCGGTTCGATTTCAAGCGGATTCCGTTGCAGCGGATCGCCGCTCGGCTCAGATATATCGTGGACCAGGAGGGGGTCGCCATCAGCGATGCCTCCCTGGCGGTGGTCGCCCGCAAGGGGGACGGCAGCATGCGCGACGCCATCTCCACCCTGGACCAGGTGCTGGCGTTCTGCGGACAGTCAGCCGCGGACGAGGACGTGGTCGCACTCCTCGGAGTGGTGGACCGGCGGCTCCTCATGGAGACCTCCGCCGCGGTGTTCGCCCGCGATACGCGGGAGGTGCTGGAAACCGTCCGGCGTGTGGACAGCTTCGGCTACAACATGCGCCAGTTCTGCCAGGAGCTGATCGAGCATTTCCGTGGCTTCACCATCATCCGCGCCGTGGGGCGCGATGCAGACGATATCCTCGACCTGTCGGAAGGGGAGATGGCCGAACTTCACCGGCAGGCGGGGGAGCATGATCTGCCGACGCTGCAGCGCTATCTGACGCTGCTCCTGAAGGCGGAGGGGGAGATGGCCGGGTCCGGCTTTCCCCGGCTGGTGATGGAGATGGCGCTCCTGAAAATGGCGACCCTCCCCCCCGTGGTGCCGGTGGAGGAGATCCTGGCACGTCTGGCGGCGCTGGAAGGGGTCATCCCTGCGGGCGCGGTCGCTTCGGCGCCGCCGGTCTGGAATGCCCCTGCACGCAACGAGAGTGCGTCCCGGCCGGCTCCGCAACCGGCGGGGCAGGCGCCCCGGCAGCAGGCGCCCCAGGGGCGTACCGAGGACCCGCCGCCACGGACGACGCTCGCTGCGGCGTCACCGGAACCGGCAGGCCCCCGCGACTGGCCGGGGTTCGTGGCCTACGTGAAGGGGAAAAAGCCGATGTTCGCGTCGGTCCTCGAAAAGGGGCGGCCGCTGTCGGTGACGGAGGAGCGGCTGGAGATCGGCTTCGCCGGCGGCTCGTTCGAGTTTGCCCGGATGCAGGACAAGGAAACGCTGGAAGAGCTGGTGCGGCTGGGAGGGGAGTTTTTCCCCCGGAAGCCGGAGGTCAGGATCGTATCGCTTGCCGGGGATGCGCCGGACCTCCCGCCATCGCTCCATGAAAAAAAAAGCCTTGATAACGCCCGCCGCATGAGCGAGATCCGGTCGAAGGCGGAGGGGCACCCGATGGTGGCGGCTTCCCTCCGCATCTTCGGCGGTACGCTGGAGGGGGTCAGGGAGAAGGGGCCCGGGAAGGGGCCGGCACGGCAGGGGAGCTGATACGGAGAGGCACGAGGCGATTGTTGCCGGAACTGCTCAATATTATACCAGGTGATGATGGAGGAGAGACGATGGCGAAGGGTTTGGCGAATATCATGAAACAGGCTCAGATGATGCAGCAGAAGATGGCGCGGCTGCAGGAGGAAGCGGCGGCTCGCACCGCCGAGGCGGCGGCGGGTGGCGGTGCGGTTACCGCCGTGGTGAACGGCAAGAATCAGCTCCTGTCCCTGACCATCAAGAAGGAGGCGGTGGACCCGGAAGATGTGGAGATGCTCCAGGACCTGGTGGTGGCTGCCGTCAACGAGGCGCTGGGGAAGGTACAGGCCGAAATGTCCCAGGAGATGGGCAAGGTGACGGGGGGGCTCAACATTCCCGGCCTGTTCTGAACGGGTGCGCGCTGACGCGCGCATAACGCGATATCGAGAAAGCATATTCAGCCCGATGGGGCGGTGGAGCGGCATTGCCGCAGACCGCCGTTCCGTCGGGCTGATACGCATCTGATAAATAAAAACTTGTTTTATATGCGAGAGAATTATGGTACATTCCTCCAAATCATTGACAAGGCTCCTGGGGGAGCTGAAAAAGCTGCCGGGAGTTGGGGAAAAGACCGCATTACGGCTTGCCTTTCACCTGCTGAAATCACCAGAGAATTCACGCGCCCTTGCCGAAAGCCTCCTTGAGGTGCAGGAACGGCTGAGGTTCTGCTCCGTCTGTTTTGCCATCACGGAGGACGATCCCTGTGCCATCTGCAGTGCGTCGCGTGACGATACGGCCCTCTGTGTGGTGGAAGAGCCCCAGGACCTGCTGGCGGTGGAGCGGAGCGGGGCGTTCCGCGGGCGGTACCATGTGCTCCACGGGGCGCTGTCGCCGCTCCGGGGGGTGACTCCCGGGGACCTCAAGATCGCCGAGCTGCTGGAACGACTGAAGGACGGCCGGATCACCGAGGTGGTGCTTGCCACCAATTTTTCCGTGGAGGGGGAGGCAACGGCCCTCTATCTCGGGCGGATCATCAAACCGCTGGGGATCAGGGTGAGCCGGCTGGCTCACGGTATCCCGACGGGGAGCGACCTGGAATATGTCGACGCCGCGACGGTACAGCGGGCGCTCGAAGGTCGGACCGAGTGGTAGTCTTTACGTACGCAATAAGAGTTTTGAATACGAGCGTGGCAATCACGTAACCAACAGGAGGAGTCTATGAGTCGCAGAATGGTAACAATCGACGGCAACACCGCTGCTGCCCATGTAGCGCACGCCACCAACGAAGTCATTGCCATCTACCCGATTACGCCATCATCGGTCATGGGTGAGATCTCCGACGCCAAGAGCGCGGCGGGACAGAAGAACATCTGGAACACCATCCCCTCCGTCGTCGAGATGCAGTCGGAGGGGGGTGCCGCCGGTGCCGTCCATGGCGCGCTGCAGGCCGGTGCGCTGACCACCACCTTCACCGCCAGCCAGGGATTGCTGCTCATGATCCCCAACATGTTCAAGATCGCCGGCGAGCTCACCTCCACCGTCTTCCACGTCTCGGCGCGCGCTATCGCCGCCCAGGCGCTCTCCATCTTCGGCGACCACTCCGACGTCATGGCCTGCCGCTCCACCGGCTGGGCCATGCTCTGCTCCAACAACGTCCAGGAGGTCATGGACTTTGCGCTCATCGCCCAGGCGTCCACCCTCAAGAGCCGCGTACCGTTCGTGCATTTCTTCGACGGCTTCCGGACCTCCCACGAAGTCCAGAAGGTCGAAGAGCTCACCTACGACGACATGCGCGCCATGATCTGCGACGACCTCGTCGCCGCCCACAAGGGCCGGGCGCTCTCTCCCGACTTCCCCGTCATGCGCGGTACCGCCCAGAACCCGGACGTCTACTTCCAGGGACGTGAGACGGTCAACCCCTACTATCCGGCCTGCGAGAAGATCGTCCAGGAAGAGATGGACAGGTTCGCCAAGGTAGCCGGCCGGCAGTACAAGCTCGTCGACTACGTCGGCGCCGCCGACGCCGAGCGGGTCATCGTCGTCATGGGCTCCGGCGCCGATACCGCCGAAGAGACCGTCGCCAACCTGGCCGCCAAGGGTGAGAAGGTCGGCGTCCTGAAGATCCGCCTCTACCGGCCGTTCCCCGTCGACGCCTTCGTCGCCGCACTCCCCAAGACCGTCAAGAAGATCGCCGTCCTCGACCGGACCAAAGAGCCCGGGTCGCTGGGCGAACCGCTCTACCTCGACGTGCGCACCGCCGTCGGCGAGGCGATGGCCGACGGCCGTCTCTCCTTCGCCGGCTACCCCGCCATCGTCGGCGGCCGGTACGGTCTCGGCTCCAAGGAATTCACCCCCGCCAACGTCAAGGCCGTCTTCGACAACCTGAAGGACGACCGGCCGAAGAACCACTTCGTCGTCGGGATAGTGGAAGACGTCACCGGCTGCAGCCTTGAGAGCGACCCGGCGTTCAAGAACCCCACCGAAGGGATCTACGCCGCCATGTTCTACGGCTTGGGCTCCGACGGCACCGTCGGCGCCAACAAGAACTCCATCAAGATCATCGGCGAGCGGACCGACAACAACGCCCAGGCCTACTTCGTGTACGACTCCAAGAAGGCCGGCACCATCACCACCTCGCACCTGCGCTTCGGCAAGAGGGCGATTACCGCCCCGTACCTCATCGACCAGGCCGACTTCGTCGCCTGCCACAACTTCTCCTTCCTGGAGAAGTACGACATGCTGGGGAAAGCCAAGGAGGGGGCCACCTTCCTCCTCTGCTCACCGTTCGACAAGGGCGAGGTCTGGGACAGGATGCCGGTCGAGGTGCAGCAGCAGATCATCGCCAAGAAGCTCAAGTTCTACGTCATCAACGCCATCAAGCTCGGCGAGGAACTGGGGCTGGGCGCCCGCATCAACGTCATCATGCAGACCGCCTTCTTCAAGATCTCCGGCATCATCCCGCTGGAGACCGCCCTTGACGCCATCAAGGACGCCATCAAGAAGTCCTATGGCAAGGCGGGCGAGAAGGTCGTCGAGATGAACAACAAGGCCGTCGACGCCGCCCTGGAGAACATCTTCGAGGTAGCGGTACCGGCGAGTGCCACGAGCTCCCTCAAGAAGCCGCCCGTCGTGGGAAGCCACGCCCCGGCGTTCGTCCAGGACGTCACCGCCACCATCATCGCCGGCTACGGCGACGACGTGCCAGTTTCCAAGATGCCCGCCGACGGTACCTTCCCCACCGCCACCTCCCAGTACGAGAAGCGGAACATCGCCGTCGAGATCCCGGTGTGGGACGAGAGCCTCTGCATCCAGTGCGGCATCTGCTCCTTCATCTGCCCCCACGCCACCATCCGGATGAAGGCGTACGACGCGGCCGCCCTTGCCGGCGCGCCTGCGTCCTTCAAGTCCTGCGACGCCAAGGGTGCCGACCTGAAAGGTCTCAAGTTCTCCCTCCAGGTCGCCCCGGAAGACTGCACCGGCTGCGGCGCCTGCGTCCACAGCTGCCCGGCCAAGTCCAAGGAAGACCCCAAGCACAAGGCGATCAACATGCAGTTCCAGCCCCCCCTGCGCGAGCAGGAGGCGAAGAACTGGGACTTCTTCCTGGGGCTTCCCGAGACCGAGCTCTCCCTCATCAAGATGGACTCTCTCAAGGGGAGCCAGCTGGTCCGTCCGCTCTTCGAATTCTCCGGCGCCTGCGCCGGCTGTGGCGAGACGCCCTACCTCAAGCTCCTCTCCCAGCTGTTCGGCGACCGGGCGCTCATCGCCAACGCCACCGGCTGCACCTCCATCTACGGCGGCAACCTCCCCACCACCCCGTGGGCCAAGCGCGCCGACGGCCGCGGTCCGGCCTGGTCCAACTCGCTGTTCGAAGACAACGCCGAGTTCGGCTTCGGCATGCGGTTGACCGTGGACAAGTTCAACGAGGCCGCCCGCGAACTCCTCGACGAGCTGATGGGCTGCGGCTGCAAATCCTGCGAATCCTTCAAGGGGACCATGCAGGAGATCAAGGACGCCGACCAGTCCAGCCAGGCGGGGATCGAGGCCCAGCGCGAGCGGGTCGCCGGTCTCAAGAAGGCGCTTGCCGGCTGCCCCGAGCCCGCCGCCAAGCGGCTCCTCACCATCGCCGACTACCTGGTGAAGAAATCCGTCTGGTGCGTCGGGGGTGACGGCTGGGCCTACGACATCGGCTACGGCGGCCTCGACCACGTCATCGCCTCCGGCAAGAACATCAACCTCCTGGTCCTCGACACCGAGGTGTACTCCAACACCGGCGGCCAGGCGTCCAAGTCCACCCCGCTGGGCGCCGTCGCCCAGTTCGCCGCCGGCGGCAAGGCGATGCCCAAGAAGGACCTGGGGATGATCGCCATGGCCTACGGCACCGTCTACGTCGCCAAGGTATCGCTGGCCAACCCGGCCCAGTGCATAAGGGCGTTCCTGGAGGCCGAGGCGTTCGACGGCCCGTCGCTCATCATCGCCTACGCCCACTGCATCGCCCACGGCATCAACATGACCACCGCCGTGGACGAGCAGAAAAACGCCGTTGCCTGTGGCTACTGGCCGCTGTTCCGGTATAATCCGGACCTGGCCTGCAAGCAGGAGAACCCGCTGCAGCTGGACAGCAAGGCGCCGAGCCTGAGCTTCGAAGAGTACGCCATGGGCGAAAATCGCTACCGCGTCCTCAAGAAGACCAACCCCGCGGCGGCCCAGGCCCTCATGGATCAGGCCACCGACTGGAACAGCAGGCGGTTCGACCTGTACGAAAAGATGGCGTCCATGAGCTTCTCGGTCTGTCCGACCGACAAGAAGTAGCACCAGACGAAGTACGGGCCCCGGCGTCATGCCGGGGCCTTTTTCGTTGCTGTGGCCGGAGTTACCCCTTGAAAGAAGGGGGCGCATCTGCTATAAACATGCGGTCGTACTAAGAATTCACGTCCCGCAAGGAGTGAACCATGTCGTACCCTCAGATGGTCATGTATGATGAGGAGTTCAAGCAGATAAATGCCGTTATCGAGAAGCTTCTGAGGGAGGCGAACGCCAAGGTCATCTTTCTGGTGGACAAGAACGGCCAGCTCATCTCCGGCGTCGGGGAGACGGAGCGGTTCGACACCACCTCGCTGGCGTCCCTGACCGCCGGCAACATCGCCGCCACCGGCGGTCTCGCCAAGCTGATCGGCGAAAAGGAATTCTCCATCCTCTTCCACGAAGGGGAGAAGGACAACCTGCACATTTCCATCGTGGGGGGGCGTGTCATTCTCGTCGTGCTGTTTGACAGCCGCTCGTCGCTGGGGCTGGTCCGTCTGCGGGTCAAGAAGGCTTCCGAGGAGCTGACGGTCATCTTCGACCGGCTCATGAAAAAGGCCGAGGAGAAGGAAAAGAGCAGCGATACGGAGTTTCCCTTCGCCGAGATCACCGACGACGATATCGACAACCTCTTCAGTTAGGGAAGCAGAGGAACCGGCAGATGTCATTCATCAACTACGCATCACGGGAAATAAACTGCAAGATCGTGTACTACGGCCCCGGTCTCTGCGGCAAGACCACCAACCTGCAGTTCGTGTACCAGAAGACCGCACCCGAGGCCAAGGGGAAGATGATCAGCCTGGCCACGGAGACCGAGCGGACGCTGTTCTTCGACTTCCTGCCGCTGGCGTTGGGGGAGATCCGGGGGTTCAAGACCCGTTTTCACCTCTACACCGTTCCGGGGCAGGTGTTCTACGACGCATCCCGCAAGCTGATCCTCAAGGGGGTGGACGGGGTCGTTTTCGTCGCCGATTCCCAGGAAGAGCGGATGGACGCCAACATCGAGTCGCTGGAAAACCTCCGGTTCAACCTGCAGGAGCAGGGGTACGACCTGGACAAGATCCCGTACGTGGTCCAGTACAACAAGCGCGACCTGCCGAACATCGTCACGCTGGAGGAGCTTAGGCGCGAACTGAACCCGACGAACGTCCCCGAGTTCGAGGCCTGCGCCACCACCGGCGAGGGGGTGTTCGAGACCCTCAAGTCGGTTGCCAAGCTGATCCTCATCGACCTGAAGAAGGGGAGATAGGCGTCTCAGCCCGACAGACTCTGAAATACGAAAGCCCGTCACACGACGGGCTTTTTTTTGTCCGGAAGCCGGATCAGCGCCGTTTCACGCGGGAGACGACGAACAGGTAGTAGACGATGAGCAGCGGAAACGCCGACATCCCCGCGGCCAGGCTCCCCTGTACGAACTGCCAGGTGGAATAGCCGATGATGGCGACTACGGCGACGATCTGCAGTACGGCGGCGAGTCTGCGCACGAAATTCTCTCCGGATGCATCGATAGCCGGCGGCCGGCTACCGTCGGGTTCCCCATTTCATCAGCAGTGCCGGGAGGAAGACGAGGAACGCCAGCACGATGGAGGTCATCCCCAGGGACATGACCGCGCCGATGCTGAAGACCCCCCGGTGGTGCGCCACCATGAGGGCGCCGAAGCTGAACAGGATGGTGAGGGCGTTCAGGAAGACCCCCACGCCGGCGCTGCGGGTGACGACCTGGGCCGGGGTCTCGTTTTCCCGGCGGTACCGGTTGATGATGTAGATGGCCGAATCGATCCCCACCCCGAGCAAGAGCGGCATGACGATGATGTTGGCCACGTTGAACCGCAGACCGAAGATCCCCATCCCCCCAACCATGAGGAGCAGGCCGACCGCCAGCGGGATCGTGCCCAGGAGGGCGAACTTGAGGCTCCTGAAGGTGACCAGCAGGATCACCACGATGCCGATGAAGGCGTAGCCGAACGCCGACAGGTAGGCGTCCCTGAGGATCTTCAGCGACTCGTACACGCTGACCGGCTCGCCGGTGGCGTCGGGGTCGACGCTCTTGATCTGGTGCACGAACTCTTCCAGCGGCTTCCGCTCGAAGATCTCGTTTTTCGGCGCGATCTGCAGCAGGAGCTTGCCGCTCTTGCCGACAAACCGCTCCCGAAGCTGGGCCGGTATGTCCGCTTCCGTCACCTTCGACGCCTCCAGGCTCTGCTTCAGCATGGTCAGCTTCTCCGGCAGCTGGGCGAACATGCTCCCCTGGAACTCCCGCAGCATCCCCAGGGCGTTGTTGTCCTTCTCCTTGTCCAGTTTGTTGAAGAAGCCGTCCAGGGTGGCGAGGAAGGCGGTGACCGGCTTCGCCTGCGGCGCCTGCCGAGCGCTCAGCTCTTTGCTCAGCCGCTCCACCCGGTCGCGGAACCCTTCGAACACGGCGGGGAGCGCCATCGGCTGCAGGTCTTCCTCGTACGGTACCGGCTTCACGTCCGCCAGGGTGGTGCGGAGCGCCGCCAGTTCGGCGAGTTTCTGGTCCTGGTCGTCGGGGACGAGGGACAAGAGGCTGACCACGTGGTCCACCGCCGGCAGCGCCTCGAACCTCTTCGTCAGGGCGGCGGCCTGTTGGCGGTCGTTCGCCACGGCCACGCCGAAATAGCCGGAGTTCTCCTTGCTGCGCATCAGCTTGTAGGCGTATTCCACCGCCTCCAGCCCCTTGGCCTGCAGGTTCATCATGTTGTAGTCGAACTGGACGCGGGAAAGGGGAATGGCGCAGAGAATCGACACCAGCAGGGTGGCGGCGATGACTCGGCCCGGCCGGGCGAAGAGGGTACGGATGAAGGGGCGCTCCGCCGGGTCTGCGGCGGCAGGCCGGACCGGGACGGGCTTGCGGAACCGGGACAGGAGCACCAGCATGGCCGGCAGGACCGTGAAGGTGGTGATGACGCAGAAGACGATCCCCCCGGCGGCGATGATCCCCAGTTCGGCGATCCCCTTGAAGTCGGTGAAAATGAAGGTGGCGAAGGCGAGCGCCACCGTGGCGGCCGCCATGATGATCGCGAGGATGTTGTGGGAGAGCCCCAGTTCGATCGCGGCGATCTCGTCACGGCCGTTGCGCAGCTCCTCCTGGTAGCGGAGCACCACCTGGATGCCGTACTCGATCCCCAGTCCGATCAGCATGATGGCGAAGACCATGGAGAGGATGTTCAGGTGTCCCACCGCCACCGTGGCGAAGCCGAAGGAGAGGCAGATGGCCACGATCAGCGAGACCATGGCGGCAATGACGTTCAGTACCCCGCGGAAGGCGAACAGCAGCAGCGCCACCGTGAGCCCGAGGGAAAGGAACGTGGCGAGCTCCATGTCTTTCATCGCGGTGGTCATCTCCTGGGATTCCAGGACCGGCACCCCGGTGAGCCCCGCTTTTACCCCTTTGAACTCCGGCTGCTTCAGGAGTGCGTTCAGGTCGGCGCGCACCGCCTCCAGTGCCCGCTCCGACGGGGCGAAGCTGGCGGCGTCTTTCACCGGTAGCATGGTGATCACCTGTTGCCGGCCGGCCGTCTCCAGCATGGACGGGGAGCCGTCGCCGCCGCCGGAGAGGAAGGCGTCCATGGAGAGACCGCTGGTCTTCCCGTCGAACCCCTTGAACCCCTTGTCCAGCGTGGTCAGCATGAAAGTGATCCGTTCCAGGGAGGCCGGGTCGGGGTGGGCCAGGTAGGCGTCGATCTGGTTCGTGAGACTGGTGAACAGGGTCTGGATCGACGGCGAGGCGGCCAGGTCCTTCAGCACCGGGGCGGCCATGGTCAGGGTGTGGCGCAGCCGCCGGATATCCTTGAGCGGCATGAACAGGAGGCCGTTTTTCCGGAAATAGGGGAGGCCGCCGGGGTAGAAGACGTCGCGGAAGGTCTGCTTCTCCGCCGAGAGCCTGCCGTACAGTGCATCGCCGAACCGGGTGGCGAGGGATGCGTCGTCCGCCTCGATCACCGCCACGATCTCCTCCTGATCGCCGAACTCGGCCCGGTACGCCCGGTAGTCGCGCTGGAACGGGGCGTTGCGCGGCATCAGGTCGTCGCGGCCGGTGAGAAACTCCATGTGCCGCGTGGTATAGACCACGGACACGACGCTCAGGGCGAGGGCGATGGCCAGTACGATGCGGGGGTGACGGGAAACGAAGGCGAACAGCCGGCTGTGCAGCGGGTATCTGGGAAACACGTCGTAACTCCTTGCGGTTGCGTAGAAACAACCCAACTTCATCGCACAGGTCGAAGCCACATTGCAACAAAAAATATGGAAAGCGGCAGCGGGTTGTCAGCGGGGCGGTTGTATGGGAAAATCGGAGATCACGGTGCGCCCGCGACGGCGGGCGAAAGGAGAAGCCGATGCAGACCGAAGAGCTGGGCATTGCCACGAAGTACCGGACGGAGTTCGTTCCCCTGACGGCACAGATCGCCGATCTTTTGAAACGTCGCGGCTGGAAGAACGGCGTGATGACGGTCTATGTCCCCCATACCACCGCCGGGGTCACCATCAACGAGAACGCCGATCCGGACGTGGTCCGGGACATGGCGCGGTTCAGCGACGAACTGGTCCCCCGGAGCCCGACGTTCCGCCATGCGGAGGGGAACTCCGATGCCCATATCAAGGCGAGCTTCTTCGGTTCTTCGGTGCAGGTGATCGTGCGGGACGGCGGCTTGTGGCTCGGGACCTGGCAGGGGATCTTCTTCTGCGAGTTCGACGGCCCCCGCAGCCGGACCATCTACGTGGCGCTGGCCGAGGGGTAGTCGTATGTGCGGCGGGTCGACCGCTCAGGCGTCCTCGTCCAGCGCGGTTTCCGGGCCGATCAGTTCGACGCGGAGGGTCAGGAGCGGGTCAGGGATCTCGCCGCCCGCGCCCAGCAGTGACCCGTTGCCGCTGCCGCCCTGTCTGCCCCGTTCGAGCGGCTGCAGGTAGATGCGGACCCGGCCGATGTCGCGGGGATGTACCCCGTGGCGGTGGGCCCTCCTTCCTATTCTTTCCGGTCGCCGCCGGGCGCGGCCGGTGTGCGCCACCGGGCGACGAACGAACTCCAGCCGGGGCGCATCTCCCGCGCGGTGCGCAGCGAGCCGCCGGGCTCAAACAGTGCGGTGGCGAGTTTCGGCGTCCCGATCCGCTGGGACAGGTAGATGCCGGAGTGCCCGCTCATGAGGTATGCCAGGAAACAGGCGATGGTGTAATAGAGCAGGTAGTGGGAGCCGAACAGCTCGACCCCCATGAGGGTGCAGGCGAGGGGGGTGTTGGTGGCGCCCGCGAAGACCGCGATGAACCCCAGCCCCGCAAAGAGGTCGACCGGGGCGGACAGAAGGTGCGCCATGGTGTTCCCCAGCGCCGCGCCGATGAAGAAGAGCGGGGTCACCTCTCCGCCCTTGAAGCCGCTCCCCAGCGTGACGGCGGTGAAGAGCAGCTTCCACCACCAGCTCCAGTAGGTCGCCCCGTCTGGCGAGAAGCAGGAGACGATGGAGACCGCGTGGGGGTCGGCATAGCTGACGCCGATCCCCAGGTAGTCGCGTGTGCCGACCAGGTAGACCAGGGCGATGACCAGCAGGCCGCCGATCACCGGCCTGAACACCGGCCGGGAGACCGTCTTCTTGAAGGTGTGGTTGATCCCGTGGATCAGCTCGGCGAACATGACGCTGGCGAGCCCGAAGGCTACGGCGGCCACGGCTGCCTTTCCGGCGATGAGCCAGTCGAGGTGCACCCCGCCGACAGCCGGCGAGGTGGACGCGATGAAGTACTGGGGGTGGTGGATGCCCCATGCCTGGCATGCCCGGTCGCTGACGATGGATGCGATGAGGCAGGGGATGAGGGCGTCGTAGCACATGGTGCCGACGGCCAGCACCTCCATGGCGAAGACGGCGCCCGTCAGCGGGGTGCCGAACACCCCTCCGAAGCCGGCAGCGATGCCGACCAATAGGAGCGTGCGCCGGTCGGCACCGTTCAGGCGGAACCAGCGGCCGAAGGTGAACGCGATGCTCCCCCCCATCTGCACCGCCGTTCCCTCCCGGCCGGCGGAGCCGCCGAACAGGTGGGTGATGACCGTCGTGACGAGGATCAGCGGCGCCATGCGCCGCGGCACGATGACGCCGCTGTCGCTGTTCTCGCCGCCGTGGATGGCGTCCATAAGCAGGTTGTTGCCCCCCTCCGCCACCTTCCCGAGATAGCCGTAGATCAGGCTGATGACGGCACCGGCGGCGGGAAGCAGGAACAGCAGCCAGGCATGTTCCAGCCGCATCTCCGTGGCGCGCTCCAGCATCCAGAGGAAGAGGGCGCAGGCCGAACCGATGACGGCGGCGATGGGGGTAACCAGGCAGAACCATTTGAGAACGTATCTGCCCAGTGCGAGGTGCTCGCGCGGGCTCCAGCGAAACGGCATGTAGATTCTCCGTGCGGGATGGCGGCAGATCGGGTGCCGTACCATCTCCCCGGGGTAATAGGTCGGTTATCCGTTGATGGCCCGGTCCAGGTCGGCGATCAGGTCGTCGGTCTCTTCCAGCCCCACCGACAGCCGCACCAGGTCGTCGGTGATGCCGCGGGCGGCCCGTTCCTCGGGCGGCATGGCCGCATGGGACATCCTGGCCGGCCAGGAGATGATGCTCTCCACCCCGCCGAGGCTGACGGCGAATGCCGCCAGTTTCAGCCCTTCCAGGAGCCGCCTGGTCAGTTCCACCGATTCCAGCCGGAACGAGAGCACCGCCCCCGCCCCCGATGCCTGGCGGGCGTGGACCTCCACGCCGGGATGGGAGGAGAGCCCGGGATAGTGGACCGCCCTCACCCGCTGCTGGTCCAGAAGCCAGGCGGCGATGGCGTGGGCGCTCCGCTGGCTCTCTTCCAGCCGCACCCGGAGCGTCTTCAGCCCCCGCAGGACGAGCCATGAGTCCTGCGGGCCGAGGCCGGCGCCAACGGCGTTGTAGACGAACCTGATCCTCTGGGCGAGCCCTTCGTCCTTCGTCACGGCGAAGCCGCAGAGCACGTCGCTGTGGCCGTTCAGGAACTTGGTGCCGCTGTGGAGCACGATGTCGCACCCCAGCTCCAGCGGCCGCTGGAAGTAGGGGGTCATGAAGGTGTTGTCCACCAGGGTGACGAGACCCCGATCTTTCGCCAGCCTCGTCACTGCCGCCAGATCGGTGATCTTCAAAAGCGGGTTTGAGGGGGTTTCCAGGTAGATCGCCTTCGTGTTCGGCCGGATGGCGGCGGCAACGGCGTTCACCTTCGTGGCGTCAACGAAGGTCGACTCGATCCCCAGGCGGCCGAACAGCTGGGTCAGCACCCGGAAGGCGCCGCCGTACACGTCCTCGCAGACCACGAGATGGTCGCCGGCGGAGAAGATCATCAGCGCGGAGGAGATGGCGGCCATGCCGGAGGCGAAGGCGAAGCCGAAGAGCCCGTTCTCCAGTTCGGCGACGGTCTCCTCCAGCGCCTCCCGGGTCGGGTTGTCACCCCGGCCGTAATCGTATCTGCCGAACCGGTCCGTCGACTCCTGCCGGTAGGTGGATACCTGATAGATGGGGGTGCAGAGGGCGCCGGTGGCGGGATCGACCTCGTGGCCGTTGTGGATGAGTTTTGTTCCGATCTTCATGTCGTATCTCCTGGACTGTCCGCCGACAGCATAACCATGCGTAACTGTGCCGGAATGTATCAGTGGGGCGGGAGGCTGTCAACCATTTCCCCGGCGGCGTCGAGAGCACGGATGTCGAGGGCCGGAGGCGGGGTATCGGTCAAACCGATTGACTCCATCGTGCCGGTATGTTACAAGCATGACTCACGGGCACGTAGCTTAGCTGGTAGAGCAGCCGACTCTTAATCGGCAGGTCATAGGTTCGAACCCTATCGTGCCCACCATCTTCTCCTACCCCATCTTTTCTTCGGCTCCTTCCGGGGCCGCCATCCCGTTTTTCGTCCATGATCTTCCATTGTCCCACTCTTCCGGTCGGGTTCTCCGCAGGAAAATGCACGGTATCGTGGTATGATACTAGCACACATCGAACCGCGTTTGCCGTCAATGTGCGGCTCCGGAAGAGGGGCCGGGAGACGGTTGCGAACGGGAGGTGCACCATGGGAACGAACGAACGGCACGATGACGATCCGGTCTGGGACAGCCTGCGCAGCGAAGTCGTGGCCATGGCGCAGGCGGAGCCGATGCTCGCCAGCTATCTGCACGCCACGGTGATCAACCACCGCTCCCTGGAGGATGCCTTGTCGTTTCTTTTGGCGGGGAAGCTGGCGTCGCCCCATATCTCGGCCATGACCCTGCGCGAGGTGATCCGGGAGGCGTTCGCCGCGTCTTCCGATATCCGGGAGGCGATCCGGCGCGACCTGAGCGCCGTCCTGGAACGCGATCCCGCCGCCCGGGGGGTGGCGCAGCCGTTTCTGCACTACAAGGGGTACCACGCCCTCCAGTCCCAGCGGGTGGCCCACTGGCTCTGGAACGAGGGGCGGCAGCCGCTGGCCTTCTACCTGCAGAACCGCATTTCCGAGCGGTTCGCAATGGACATCCACCCGGCGGCCCGGATCGGCAAGGGTATCCTCATCGACCATGGCACCAGCGTGGTGATCGGCGAGACGGCGGTGGTGGGTGACGACGTCTCCATGCTCCACGAGGTGACGCTGGGAGGGACCGGGAAGGAGAGCGGCGACCGGCATCCGAAGGTGGGGAACGGCGTCATGATCGGCGCCGGAGCCAAGATCCTCGGGAATGTGCGGATCGGCAACGGCTCCAAGGTGGCCGCCGGCAGCGTCGTCCTGGACGAGGTGCCGCCCCACGCGACGGTGGCCGGGGTGCCCGCGCGGATCGTGGGGAGGCCGCGGACGGAAGAACCGGCTCTCGCGATGGATCAGAAGCTGGATGCGGAAAGCGCCGCGTGAGAAGCGGCAACAGGATGAATGCTCACGGAGGCACCGGATGACCGTTCGCGACATGCTGCAGGACCCGCCCTGGCGGGACGAGGAGCTGGGGGTCCCGATCCCCGATTCGCTCCACGCCGTCTCCGTGGCGCTCCCCCGCTGGCGGGACGTGGTCGGCTACGAGGAGAAGTGGCCGGAGGTGGTGGCGCGGCTTCGAAGCGGCTACCCCCGCTTCGTCATCCATGCGCTCGTGCGGGAGCTGGCGGAGCGGATCGGGGGGGGGCGCCCCTGCCTGCCGCTGCCGTCCCGCCACGCGGCCCGGCTCTGTACCACGTTCGTCCGCCGTTTCGGCGGCGAGGATGCCCGGATCGTGGAGCGGGACGGGTGCTTCGGCGTGGTCACCACCGACGCGGGGCTCGCTGCACTGAAGGCGTTCTGGCAGCACACCGGGCTCATCGTCTCCACCCGCCGCGCCGCGGCGGCCCTGCGGGGCGATACCGGCCATCCCGGGGAAGAAGTACGCGCCTCCCTGCGCCGGCAGCTGGCCGCGCTCTACGGCTGCGGTCCGGACGACGTCTTTCTCCAGCCGAGCGGCATGGCCGCCACCTTCGCGGCTTTGAGGGCGGTGATGCGCCGCACCCCCGGCCGCCCCACGGTGCAGATCGGCTTCCCCTACGTGGATACGCTGAAGCTGCAGGAGCGGTTCGGACACGGGGCGACGCTTTTGCACGACCTGGAGCGCGCGGCCGACGACCTCCGCCGGCTGCTGGTGGCGGGGCCGCTGGCCGCCTGTTTCAGCGAGATCCCCGGCAACCCGCTCCTGGGGTCCGCCGACCTGCGGCAGGTGACGCCGATCCTCCGGTCGCACGGCGTCCCGCTCGTCGCCGACGACGTGGTGGCCACCCCGTTGAACGTGGACCTGGGTGGGCATGCGGACCTGATCGCCACGAGCCTCACCAAGTACCTGGTGGGGAGCGGCGACGCCATGGGGGGGGCGCTCGTCTGCAACCCCCGCTCCCCGTATTACGACGAGCTGAAGGGGATCGCCGCATCGCTGCACGAGGAGCTCCTGTGGGGGGAGGACGCCGTCGTGCTGGAGGCACGTATCGCCAGCTTCCCGGAGCGGATGCGCCGTCACAACGAGAACGGGCTCCTCATCGCCGAGCGGCTGCGCCGCCACCCGGCGGTGGAACAGGTCTGGTACCCTCGCTGGGTGCACAATGAGGCCTACGAGGCGGTGCGCCGCCCCGACGGCGGCTGGGGCTCGCTCGTCACCTTCCTGCCGAAGGACGCGGAGCGCCGCTCGCCGGTCATCTACGACAACCTGGCGCTCTGCAAGGGGCCGAGCCTGGGGACCGATTTCACCCTCGTCTGCCCCTTCACCCTCTTGGCCCATTACACCGAGCTGGACTGGGCGGAGGCGTGCGGCATCCCCCGTTACCTGATCCGGCTGTCGGTAGGGCTTGAGGAACCGGAGGTTCTGTGGCATAAGATTGAACTGGCGCTTACATCCTGAACTGATCGCCTGCGCCCATATTCCCCGAGGTCTGCCCGACCGGCGACCTCCCCACAGGACCACATGAAGATCATCGACATCATCCAGCCGGACCGCCCGTTCATCTCGTTCGAATTCTTTCCGCCGAAGGACAAGGCCGAGTGGCCGGCGTTCTTTGCCACCGTCGACCGCCTCGCCGCCCTGAATCCGCTCTTCGCCTCCGTCACCTACGGCGCCGGCGGCAGCACCCACGACGACACCCTGGAGATCGTCACGCGGCTGAAGCGTCAGCACGGCCTGGAGACCATGGCGCACCTCACCTGCATCGGGGCGAAAGAAGAGGAGATCCTCCGGTTCCTCGACGGGTTAGGGAACGCCGGGGTGGACAACGTCCTCGCCCTGCGGGGTGATCCTCCCAAGGACCGGCCCCACGGCCTCGACGGCGAGCGGTCACTCCTGTATGCCGCCGACCTGGTGTCGTTCATCCGGTCGTCGCGGCCTGAGGTCGGCGTCGGGGTGGCAGGGTACCCCGAAACGCACCCCGAGGCGGCGAGCCCGGAGGCGGACCTGGCGTTTCTCATGGCGAAGATGGAGCGGGGGGCGGACTTCGTCGTCACCCAGCTCTTCTTCGACAACAGCCTCTACTTCGACTTCGTCCGGGAGGTGCGGGCGCTTGGGTGTCACAAGCCGATCATCCCCGGCATCCTGCCGGTGGTGAACCTGAAGGTGATCCAGCGGATTCTGTCGCTGTGCGGCGCCACCGTCCCGCCAACGTTCATGGCGGAGCTGGAGGAGGCGGACCGGCGCGGCGGCGCGGCCGAGGTCCAGAAGGTCGGGGTGGCCCATGCCCGCCGTCAGGCGAAGGAGCTCCTGGCGGCCGGAGCCCCCGGCGTTCACCTCTACACCCTCAACCGGTCCGACGCCGTCTCCGAGATCGTGGATGGACTGCTCCCCCGGTAGCGGTATACTGGAGTCAGTCGCTCACCCAACTTCCACTCATCCCCAAATGCGCCCTCCCCCTTGATGGGGAAGGGCGGGGGTGGGGGTGCAATTCTGATGTTTTCTGAGGGACGTCCTTTTCACCCTCACCCCCTCCCGTCAAGGGAGGGGTAAAGAATGAAAAAGCAGTGAAATCCTTCCGCGCTGCGCTCCGTCCGGTCCGGGAGACGGCGTGCCCTGAAATGGAGGCTTCCATGTCACGTATATTCGCAGACAACTCCCGGTCCATCGGCAACACCCCCCTGATCCGGCTGAACCGGCTCACGGAGGGGGCGAAGGCCACCGTCCTGGCGAAGATCGAGGGGCGCAACCCCGCTTACTCGGTCAAATGCCGCATCGGCGCCAGCATGATCTGGGACGCCGAGGAGCGGGGACTGCTGAAGCCGGGGGTGGAGATCATCGAGCCTACGAGCGGCAACACGGGGATCGCCCTCGCCTATGTCGCCGCGGCCCGCGGCTACCGGCTCACCCTCACCATGCCCGAGACCATGAGCGTCGAGCGGCGACGGGTCCTGGCAGCACTCGGGGCGAACCTCATCCTCACCCCCGGCGCCGAGGGGATGAAGGGGGCGATCGCGCGGGCCGAGGAGATCGCCGCCGCCGAGCCGGGGCGCTGGTTCATCCCCCAGCAGTTCAAAAACCCGGCAAACCCCGTCATCCACGAGAAGACCACCGGACCCGAGATCTGGAACGACACCGACGGCGGCATTGACGTCATCGTCGCCGGGGTCGGCACCGGCGGCACCATCACCGGCATCTCGCGCTACGTAAAGAAGGCCATGGGAAAGCCGATCGTTTCCGTCGCCGTGGAGCCGAGAGAGAGCCCGGTCATCAGCCAGAAACTCGCGGGGGAAGAGCTTACACCCGCACCCCACAAGATCCAGGGACTCGGCGCCGGGTTCGTCCCCGATGTGCTCGATCTCTCCCTCATCGACCGGGTGGAGCTGGTGGAGAGCGACGAGGCGATTACTTTCGCCCGGCGGCTCGCCCAGGAGGAGGGAATCCTGGCGGGGATCTCCAGCGGCGCCGCGATCGCCGCGGCGCTCAGGCTGGCGCAGGAGGATGCGTTCGCCGGCAGGACCATCGTGGTGATCCTCCCCGACGGTGCCGAGCGGTACCTCTCCACGCCGCTCTTTGCGGGGGTGTGAAGCCTCGCTGTCAGATACGAATGACTCCCTTACTCTATCTCTCTCCCAGAGGGAGAGGGTGGCCGAAGGCCGGGTGAGGGCACCCAGCCGGTGCCTTCAGGTGCCGGCTTTTTTCGTGCGCAGCGGGAGAAGGACCGATGCGAATCCATCCTTGACTGTATCCGCTTATCCGGATATAGTTTCCCCATGCAGAACATCACCCAGATATTCCGGTCCCTCGACGACGAAACCCGGCTGCGCATCCTCGCCCTTCTGCTGGAAGAACAGGAGCTCTGCGTCTGCGACATCATGGCGGTGCTGCAGCTCCCCCAGTCCACGATCTCCCGGCACCTGTCCCACCTGAAGAACGCCGGGTGGCTGCGCGACCGGCGGGAGACGGTCTGGATCTACTACTCCATCGTCGCCGCGCCGGGACCGCTGCAGCAGTCGATGCTCCCGATCCTGCGCCATTTCCTCCACGACAACGAAACCGCCCAGGCCGACCGCGACCGGCTGCACGCACTGGCCGCCGAGAACTCTTGCGCCTGAAATTTTTTTGGCCCGGATATATCCGTAAATCCGGATTAATGAAAGGAGCCGTCCGATGAAAAAAGTCCTCCTCCTCTGTACCCACAACTCCTGCCGCTCCCAGATGGCCGAAGGGCTCGTGAACCATTACCTGGGCGACCGCTTCCGGGCGTACTCCGCCGGCACCGAGCAGACCCGGGTGAATCCCCTCGCCGCCCGTGTACTGGAGGAGCTGGGGATCGACACTTCGTCGCTCTATTCCAAGACCCTGGACGCCTTCGCGGGGGAGACGTTCGATCACGTCATCACCCTGTGCGGCTCGGCCGACGAGCAGTGTCCGCTGGTGATCGGCGGGGTTGAGCGGGTGCATATCGGATTCGACGACCCGTCGCGGCTGCCGGGGAGCGAGGAAGAGGTCCTGCCGGAGTTTCGCCGGGTACGGGACGAGATCAAGGCGCGGCTGACGGTGTACCTGACGGAGGCAGACCATGAGTGAACATCTGGGGCGCAGGCTTTCGTTCCTCGACCGCTGGCTGACCCTCTGGATCTTCGCCGCCATGGCGCTGGGGGTAGGTCTTGGGTATTTCGTCCCCGGCGTCGAGCGGTTCATCGACGCGTTCCGGGTGGGGACCACCAACATCCCCATCGCCGCCGGGCTGATCCTGATGATGTACCCCCCCTTCGCCAAGGTGCGGTACGAGGAGATGCCGGCGGTCTTTAAGAACCGGCGGGTGCTCGGTCTCTCTCTGGTGCAGAACTGGGTCATCGGGCCGGTGCTCATGTTCGTCCTGGCGGTCGTCTTCCTCCCCGACAAGCCTGAGTACATGGTGGGGCTCATCATGATCGGCCTCGCCCGCTGCATCGCCATGGTCATCGTCTGGAACGAGCTGGCCAAGGGGAGTACGGAGTACGCCGCCGGGCTCGTGGCTTTCAACAGCGTCTTCCAGGTACTCTTCTACAGCGTCTATGCCTGGTTCTTCATCACGGTTCTTCCACCATACTTCGGCCTGTCCGGCAGCATCGTGGAGGTGAGTATCCTGAGAATCGCCCAGAGCGTCTTCATCTATCTAGGGATTCCCTGCATCGCCGGGGCGCTCACCCGGCTCGTGGGGGTCAGGATCATGGGACGGGAGCGGTACCACCGGGAGTTCGTGCCAAAGATCGGTCCCATCACCCTGGTGGCGCTCCTTTTCACCATCGTCGTGATGTTCAGCCTGAAAGGTCAGCTCATCGTGCAGCTGCCGCTGGACGTGGTGCGGATCGCGATTCCGCTCCTCATCTACTTCATCATCATGTTTCTCGTATCGTTCTGGATGGGGCAACGGCTGGGGGCCGACTACGCGCGGACCACCACCCTGGCGTTCACCGCCGCCAGCAACAACTTCGAGCTGGCGATCGCGGTGGCCGTGGCGGTCTTCGGCCTGAACTCGGGGGCGGCGTTTGCCGCCGTCATCGGTCCGCTGGTGGAGGTGCCGGTGATGATCGGCCTCGTCAACGTGGCGTTCTGGTTCCGGCGCCGGTATTTTGTTCCGGCTGCGACATGACCTGCGGGGTACCCTCATGTTGAAAAGCGGTGTCGATCATCTCGTCTTCAACCTCCTTGGCCTCGTCCCCGGCTCCCGGGCCGGTGAGGCGCTCGATTTCTTCGTCTATGACACCCTGAAAATATTCCTCCTTCTTGCCACCATCATCTACGTAATCGCGGTGGTCCGTTCCTGGTTCCCGCCGGAACGGACCAAGCGCATTCTCTCCCACAACCGCGAATACGTGGGGAACGTCATGGCGGCGCTCCTGGGGATCGTTACCCCCTTCTGCTCCTGTTCGGCGGTGCCGCTCTTCATCGGCTTCGTGGAATCCGGCGTGCCGCTGGGGGTGACATTTTCCTTCCTCATCTCGTCGCCCATGGTGAACGAAGTGGCGCTCATCATGCTCTGGGGGATGTTTGGCTGGCGTATCGCCATGATCTACGTCGGTACGGGGTTGCTGGTGGCTATTATCTCCGGCATCGTCATCGGCCGGTTGAGGATGGAAAGATATGTGCAGGATTACGTCTGGGAAATGCAGGTAGGCGACGCCGAAATTCAGGAGCAGAGCTGGTCTGAACGCTATGCCTATGCAAAAGTGTACACCGTCGGCCTCTTGAAAAAGATCTGGCCCTACGTGCTCGTCGGCATCGGTATCGGTGCCTTTATACACGGCTACGTGCCGCAGGATTTCCTGGCCCGCTGGGCCGGCCGCGACAACCCCTTCGCCGTGCCGGTGGCGGTCGCGCTCGGGGTGCCGCTCTATTCCAACGCCGCCGGGGTGATCCCCATCGTCCAGGCGCTGACCGCCAAGGGGATGGCCATGGGTACGGTACTGGCGTTCATGATGGCAGTCACCGCCCTGTCGCTGCCGGAAGCGGTCATTCTAAGCAACGTCCTGAAGCGGCCGCTCCTGGTGACCTTTTTCTGCATCGTGGCCACCGCCATTACCGGCGTCGGCTATCTGTTCAACGCGATTCTTTGACTGCGGATTCCGTGGAAGCAACAAGCGAAAGGAGGACCACACAATGTCAGGGAAAAAAGGATTCGTGCTGTGTGTCTGCCAGGGGACCTGTCCCAGCTTCTCAAAAATGGATATCTTTGGTGTTCTGTCGGATGTGCGTCGGGAGAAGCTCTTCGATTATGTCTGCCTTCATCCGCAGCTCTGCGTCGGAGACGGCGAAGAGTACCTCAAAGCGCTGCTCTCCGGTGGTGATACCAGTACGCTGTATGTTGCCGCATGTGATCCGCAGATGCAATGCAAGATGTTCCGGGATGCATTTGAGGCAATCGGGTTCGACAAGTCTAAGCACGTAGCACTGGACATTCGCAACAAGACTACCGACGAGGCGGTTGCCGCCATAAAGGATCTGGCGGCCAACAATCCCTGACCGGAGGAGCTCATGACCGAATGGCGAGGCATACCCCGTACGGATATCCCATGGTTCCCGACCATCGATGCTGAAAAATGTATCGGATGCCGGGAATGCATTTCCATTTGCAAGAATGGTGTACTTGCGTTTGACGAGGCAATCCGGAAATCGAAGGTGGTGAATCCGTACAACTGCGTAGTTGAGTGCCGTACCTGTGCCCGGCTTTGTCCGGCAGAGGCGATCGGCTTTCCGGATGCAACCTGGTTCAACGAGTTTATCACGGAGAAGCTGGCAGCCCGAGGGAAGCCATGAACAGCTGCCTGTTGATCAACGATGTGGAAACCGTCCGAGAAAGGAGAACGGATTATGAAAATTGAAGTGCTGGGGACTGGCTGCGCCAAGTGCAGGACGCTTTACGAGAATGCACAGAAAGCGCTGGAAGGAAGCGGCAGGTCCGCTGAACTGGTCAAGGTGGATTATATTCCCACCATCATGAAGTACGGGGTAATGAGCACCCCGGCACTGGTGATCGACGGAGAGGTGAAATGTACCGGCAAGGTGCCGTCGGTTGCCGACATCATCGGCATGTTGCCATGAAAAAATTGGTTGTCGCGCTCATCCTGCTGACAGCCGCTATGGCCCGCGCCGAACTGCCGTCGGCATCCGATGCCGTCGTCCGACAGGCGCTCGCCTCCGGGAGGCCGACGGTCATCGATCTGGGGGCGCGCACCTGCATTCCGTGCAAACAGATGGCGCCGATTCTCGAATCCCTTGCGCATGAATACCGGGGCCGGGCCGGGGTTCTGTTCATCGACGTCCACGAGGACCGCGCCGCCGCTGGGAAGTTTCGTGTCCAGATGATCCCCACCCAGATATTCTTCGACGCCCGGGGCCGGGAGGTGAAGCGGCACATCGGGTTCATGGACAGGGGGGCGATCCTGAAGGAGCTCAGGACCGCGGGGCTCAAGTGACCTTTCTGAACAACATCGAGCAGATCCTCGCCGCCTATCCCCTGCTGGCCTTCGGTGCCGTATTCCTGGCCGGCGTCCTGTCGTCCGCATCGCCCTGCGTGCTGGCAACCCTGCCGCTGGTCGTCGGTTTCGTGGGGGGATATGCGGATGGCGACCGAAGAAAGGCGTTCCGCTATGCGCTGGCGTTCATTATCGGCATGTCGCTGACCTTTACTGCGTTCGGCGCCGCCGCAGCGCTGCTGGGGACCCTGTTCGGCACCCTGGGGGGATGGTGGTACGTTGCCGCCGGGCTGGTGGCGGTGGTGATGGGGGGACAGCTGGTCGGGCTGTACAGCATCCGGCTGCCGGTGAAGCGCGAGTTCCGGCCGAAGCGGGGTGGCGTCGTCGGTTCGTTCCTGCTCGGCCTGTTCTTCGGGGTGGTTTCTTCACCCTGCGCAACGCCTGTACTGGTGGTGCTCCTCACTTTCGTCGCCACCAGGGGGCAGGTGCTGTACGGCACGGCGCTCCTGTTTGTCTATGCGCTGGGCCACTGTCTGCTGATGCTGGCGGCCGGCACCTTCACCGGCTTCGTCGAGGCATTTGCTCAAGCGAGGGGCGTTGCCCATGTCTCCCGGTGGGCCCGTCGGCTGGGCGGCGGTATCGTCATGGCGGTAGGGGGCTGGTTCATCTGGCAGGCGTTCTGACGGAGACAGGCGTCGCGTGCTGCTTGTGTTTTAAGCCGGTTTTCCTCCATTGTTTGCCCTGGTATTCCTCACGGTAAGTTCCCACCCGATTCACAATCGACTAAGAAAAAATTTATTCAAGACCGGTGGGAATCTTTAGCTGCATCTCACGGGAAAATTGTATAGAATCTCTCCCGGTTAAGATCGTGTCGTACGAATGTCGGGCACGAGGAAATACGGAAATGGGATTGAATCTATGACACCGGAACAGTTCATTGCAATCTGGAAAGACAACAAGCTGACCGAGCGCGGCGGGGCGCAGGCCCATTTCGACGACCTGTGCGACCTGCTCGAAGTCGAGAAACCCCGCGATCCGGATAACTACTGTTTCGAACGTGGCGCCAGGAAGTCGGGGGGCGGCGACGGCTGGGCCGATGTCTGGAAGCGGGGCTGTTTCGGCTGGGAAAACAAGAAGCCGGGACGCGATCTGGATGCTGCACTCAAGCAGCTCACCGACTATGCCCTGCAACTGGAAAACCCGCCGTTGCTCGTCGTTTCGGATCGCGAACGGATCGTCATCCACACCGCCTTTACCGGCTATCCGGACGAAACGCGCGAGATTCGCATCGACGATCTGGCCGATCCCGGCGTTCGGCAGACCTTGCGCTGGGCCTTTACCGATCCCGAAAAGCTCCGGCCGGAAAAGTCTATCGCCGCCATCACCGAGGAGGCGGCCGGACAGTTCGCCGGACTTGCCGAGGGAATGCGTTCGCGGGGGATCGACGGCCAGCGGGTCGCCCATTTCCTCGTGCAGAGTCTGTTCTGCATGTTTGCCGAGGACGAGGGGCTCATCCACGAGGGGAATACCGAGGACCGGAACATCTTCACCGGCATTCTCAAGAGCGCCCTCAAAGACCCTGCGAAGGCCCGCAGCCGGATAACCAACCTCTTTGCCGCCATGCAGGGGCAGGGAGGGCAGTACGGCAACGACGACATCAACTGGTTCAACGGCGGTCTCTTCAAGACGAACGACATTCCCGAACTGACGGCGGACGACGTGGCTGCGCTTTACGATGCCGCAGGCAGCCGCGACTGGCGCTCAATCGACCCCACCATCTTCGGCACCCTGTTCGAGCGCGGCCTCGATCCCGCCGCCCGCGCGCCCTTGGGCGCTCATTACACCGATACCGGCACCATCGCAAAACTCATCACGCCGTTGATAACCGAACCGCTCCTGGCCGAATGGCAGGCTGCCAAGATCGTTATCGCGGCCGGGCACGACAAGGAGCCGCGCAGCAAGGCGCACAAGGAGGCCCGCGCCGCCTGGCACGGCTACCTGTCGCGGCTCAACCGCTTTCAGGTGCTCGACGCCGCCTGCGGTTCTGGCAACTTTCTCTACCTTTCCCTCAAGGCGCTGCGGGACGTGGAAAAGCTCGTCCATGTCGAGGCGCGGGAGTTCGGTTTCGAGCCGGAACTGTTGATGCAGACCGGGCCGCACAACATCCGCGGCATCGAGATCAACGAATACGCCGCCGAACTGGCCCGCGTCACCGTCTGGATCGGCGACATCCAGTGGTGCCGCCGCAACGGCCGGGAAATCGCCCGGAATCCCATTCTGCGCGCCCTGGACGGCATCGAGCACCGCGACGCCCTGCTCAACCCCGACGGCGGCGAGGCAACCTGGCCGAAGGCGGATGTCATCGTCGGCAACCCGCCGTTTCTCGGGGACAAGATGATGCGCGGCGAACTGGGCGACGCCTACGTGGAACGGTTGCGCAAGCGTTACGAAGGGCGCGTTCCCGGCGGAGCCGACCTGGTCACCTACTGGTTCGAGAAGTCGCGGGCGCAGATCGAGGCGGGGGAGGCGGGTGCCGCGGGGCTCGTCACCACCAACTCCATCCGCCAGAAGCGCAAACGCGTGGTGCTGGAGCGGATTCTGGAGAGCACCCGGATTTTCGAAGCGTGGTCGGACGAGGACTGGGTCAACGAGGGGGCCGCGGTGCGGGTGAGTCTCGTCTGCTTCGGCAACGGCGGTAGCGCGCGTCTCGACGGCGGCCCGGTGGCGGCGATCCATGCGGACCTGACCGGCAACGCGGAAGGTGGACAGACCCTTGACCTGACCAAGGCCGGGCCGCTTGCCGCCAACAAGGGGCGGTCGTTCTTCGGCATCTGTCTGGCGGGACCGTTCAAGGTAGACACGGCGACCGCGCTGCAATGGCTCAAGGACAGCGGCAACCCCAACGGCCGTCCCAACAGCGACGTGGTACGCCCGAT
This sequence comes from Deltaproteobacteria bacterium, assembly GCA_021779095.1. Taxonomy (GTDB): domain Bacteria; phylum Desulfobacterota; class Desulfuromonadia; order Geobacterales; family JAJYBI01; genus JAJYBI01. The sequence goes on along the minus strand of JAJYBI010000001.1, from coordinate 67,691 downwards.
TTACAACGGCTCCGACATTACCAGACGGTGGGCGGGGAACTGGGTGGTGGATTTTGCCGCCCTGGATCAGTCAGAGGCGGCCGATTACCTTGCGCCTTTTGTTCATGTTGAAACCGAGGTCAAACCAAAGCGCATAACCAATAACCGTGCGGCCAGAGCGGAAAAGTGGTGGCATCATGGCGAAAAACGGCCAGCAATGCGTAAGGCTTTAGACGGTCTTACTCACTACATCGCTACACCGGAAACCGCCAAGCACCGCTTCTTCGTCAAGTTCCCGGTTTCGGTAGCGCCGGAGCACAGCCTGATTGTCATTCCGCGCCAGGATGACGCGACCCTCGGCATTCTCTCCTCCCGCATCCATTGCGTCTGGGCGCTGGCAAAGGGCGGACGCATGGGGTTTGGGAATGATCCTCGCTACAACGCGAGTCTCACCTTCGAGACTTTCCCGTTTCCAGCTGGCTTCAACCTGAAAGCAAAGACCGCTCTCGAAGGAGAAACGTTCCGGGCCATCGCTACCGCTGCCGCCGAGCTCAACGACTGGCGGGAAAAATGGCTCAACCCGGAGGGGTGGCTTACTTGGGAGATCACGCCCGAAGAGAAGGCTGCCGGCTTCCCGGCCCGACCCGTTCCCAAACCGGAACACACCGCAGCCTGGAAAAAACGCACCCTCACCAACCTTTACAACGAAATGCCTGCCGGCCTGAAACTGCGCCAGGAAGCTCTCGACAAGGCCGTTGCCGTTGCCTACGGCTGGAGCGATTACACTCCGGGAATGGCTGATGAAACCATACTGGGGCTGTTGTTGGGGATGAATTTGAGAGAAGCGAAGAAAGTTCAGTAGCTCAACAAGAATCGTGAGGAGTTCGAAGAAATGATAGAGTATTTAAACGCTAATTCGGGAGCATTTAACGTTATATTTACAGCAGTGGTCACGCTCTCAACAGCTATTTATGCTCTTTTGACTGCTGTTCTGGTCAAAGAAACGCGTAAAATGAGGCAAGCTCAAACTGAGCCTAAGATAGAAGTTGTTGTTAAATCAAGTGATCACTGGATTAATCTTATGAGGGTTCATATTAAAAATATCGGACTTGGACCAGCATATGACGTCACATTTAATGTTTCGTCTGAAGTTGATGACGAAGGAGGTCGTATGCTTCTAAAAGATTTTACAAGTGCCAATTTTTTTAACACTGGCTTAAGATATATTGGTCCAAGTCATGAAATAGTAGGCGGTTATACTCAAATGGTAAACAATTATGATCAGAAAATTAATTCTGTCCTGAATTTCAAGGTTGATTATAAAGATTGTACTAACAAAAAATACAATGAATATTTTAGAATTGATTTTTCTGAATTTAAAGGCGGGAGGCAAATAGGGACTCCACATTTATATTCAATATCGGAATCACTAACAAAAATCGAGAAAACATTGGATCATATAGCTACAGGATGGAGGCAAATCAAGGTAGATATTTTCAGTCAGCGGGATAGAGACCGAGAGCGAAAAAAATGGGAGGACGAAGAGCGGAAGGAACAACAGATTGAGTAGCAACAGAAACGGTGAGAGTTTGTTTGCTGTATCGCCATTCTATGCGAGAGAGAGTTATGGCTGTAACCTCATCAAATGATGGGCTTTTTGGCCTTAATGGGCCGAAAGTATTGTTCAAGAAAGCGCAACATGACATGGCCGCGTTTCATGAGACTCCGAACGAATAGAATCTGTTTAATCTCCTTTGTACGCTCAATCATCTAAGAGATTGGATCTGCCCAGGAAACTGGAAATCTTATCAGAATATACCTGGAGAGGTATTGAGCTCGGCACAACAATTCCACAGACAACTCCATGACGACGAAGATTATGTTGTCATACGGGATCTTTGCAATATCGCAAAACATTTTATCGATGCCGGAGTTGGTGCAAGGACGAGCACTGCTGTAGGAGCACGCGCCGGATTAATGTTGGCTGGAGATAGTCTTGACCAAAATTACTACTTGGTTAACGGTGAAGACCTTCGTAACCATTTAAACGGATTGATGTCGAAATATTGTCAATTCTTTGAAATTGAGCAATGAACACGACAGATGTAAAACCGCGCTATCTTCAGCTCGGAGGTTGTGATGCCTGACAAAATAGACGATTTTTGGATTGAGTTTAATAAGCATACCGTAACGGCGTCACAAGGTGGTGTTCCTGTGCTTTTCCGAGGAGAGCCGACTGATGGCTATGAACTAATCCCATCCTTGGGGCGTGGAACAAGCACTAATATAATTGGCCATGTTTCGCTCTTTGAAGATGATCTTATAAGTGAATTCAAGCGAATATCCGCGCCAGTATTAAATCCCTCCCCAACGACTGATTTTGAATGGTTGTTTTTGGCCCAGCACTACGGACTACCTACGCGATTATTGGACTGGTCAACAAACCCTTATGTGGGCCTCTTCTTTGCTGTAGAAAAAGATGATGCAAATGACGCGTCTCTGTACGTAGTAAGCCAACAAATCAGCGATCAATATGAACTATTCGATTACAGGACTGCGGATGTCAAACCCGAGAATAAAAAGGGAATACTGAAAGTGTTCGCATTGCAGGGGGGACAGCAAGATGTGATATTTATTCGACCTAAATATACTGACCAACGCTACATGAATCAGAAAAGTGTTTTTTCATGTCATTCCGACCCATTCAAAGCGCTTAGTTTACCAAGGTTAAACAAGCTCTTAATAAAGAAAGAATGGAAACCCGCCATTAGAGATCACTTGAGGATTATAGGAATTGCACATTCTTACATCTATCCAAGTTTAGAAGGTGTCGCGCATGAAGTGAAGATCACATATTTTGATCCAGTTAAGAACGGTAAAAGGCAGATTGTTACGGTTGTAAGCGACTTACCTCCTCTTCGAGAATAAATTCAAAGGTGTGCGTTTGCTGGAGATTTATTGGTTAATATGAATGAAGCCGAAGCGCGAAGTAAGCCTCCAAAATTTGAGATGGCAGTGAGGTGACCCATGCTAGGCGCACTGATCGGCGGCATCTGCATACTGATCTTCATCGCTCTTGCGGTTCTTCTGCCGGGCTTTCTGTTCGGCACCACGATCGGCAACCTTCTCCTCGCTTTCGTGGCAATTGCCTGCCTGTGCGCGCTCTTCGTCTGGACGAGAAAAAGCAAGAAGCTGTCCGCCCCGCCCGGCTGGCAACCGCGCTACAACGCCAATCCAAGCATTCCTCTCGATCAGAAACCCGAACCGTACCTCGGTTTTGCCCCTGCTGGCGGCTGGAGCCCGCCGGTCCGTATCTCCCCCGAAGAGCTGGCGGAAGCGGAGATAATCGTCCCACACCGCTATTGCTGCCTTGCCAAAGAGCTTCAACCGCTCATCTCACTGCTGCGGGATGCCTTCGTGAGCCGTCAGGTTCCCGGCTGCACGCCCTGGCCCGGTCTGGATGCGGCCTTTTCCGGAGTTCTGCCCCACTTGGCGCAGTGCACGTCCGCCTTTGTTTCGACATTCAACCGCCTGGGGCAGATCCTGGCGCGGGTGGATGTGACCGATTCGCAGATTGGCGAGGCCGTGAAGGAACTCACGGCGATTGTTGAGGAGTTGGTCGAGATATATCGACGTCTCTGGCACAGGCCGTTTCCCAGCGGGCAGGAAAAGGGACAGCTTCTCTTTTCTGCCATTCTGGAGAGGGTCATGCGTTCCATACTTGAGAACTTCGAGCAGATAACCACGGTTGTTGACCGACCGAAAGAGGCGGTCGCCCGCTTCGGTGTCGCCGCAATACCGCTTCAACTGGTCTTGGAGGCTGACGAGGAGATTGCGGCGTTTAATCGGTGGCTGCAGGGCGAGCGTTTGTTGGCGCAGGAGAAGACGCCTTCTCAAGACGGACTGGGAATACTGGCGGCCGTTTTTCTGCTCGGCTGGTGGGTTGGCCGAGACAGGTAGGGAGCGGATATCTGTTATCGTTGCCGAGGTCGAGGGGCCTGACGGACAGTCACTCCGCCGGCATCTCGAACTTGTAGCCGACGCCGTACACGGAATGGATGATCTCGTCTTCCGGGCAGACGGCGGCAATCTTTTTCCTGAGCTTCTTGATATGGCTGTCGATGGTGCGGTCGGCCACGACCCGCTGGTCCGGGTAGATCCGGTCCATGAGCTGCTGGCGGCCGAAGATCCGGCCGGGGCTGGCGGCCATGAACTGCAACAGCTTGAACTCCACGGCGGTGAGCTCCAGGCTGTGTCCGTCGACGGTTGCCAGGTAGCGCCCCTCGTCAAGAAGCAGGCGGGTGGACTGGATGGTGCGGCTGCCTGCCCGGCGCAGTACCGCCTTGACCCGGGCCACCACTTCGCGGGGGCTGAACGGCTTGCAGATGTAGTCGTCGGCACCCAGCTCCAGCCCCAGCAGCCGGTCGATCTCCTCGATCCGGGCGGTCACCATGATGATCGGCACGTCCGAGAAGCCCCGCACCTCCCGGCAGATCTCCATCCCGTCCTTCACCGGCAGCATCAGGTCGAGGAGGACGAGGTCCGGCCGCTCCTCGCGGATACGGGACACCGCGTCCCGGCCGCTGTACAGGCAGGACGGCTCGAACCCCGCTGCGGCGAGGTAGTCCCGCAGAAGCATAGCCAGCTTTTCCTCGTCTTCTACGATGAGCAGTTTTCCGGTCATTTCCCTTTCCCCCTCAACGGCAGTGAAACAGTGATCCAGAGCCCTCCCGCCGGCGAGGGGTGCGCACTGATCTTCCCTTCGTGCGCCTCGACGATGTTCCGGCAGATGGCGAGGCCGAGGCCGGCCCCCCCCTGGCCCCGGTTGCGGGACGTCTCCACCCGGTACAGCCGCTCGAAGATCTTCTCCATTTCATCCGCCGGGATGCCCGGAGCCGAGTCCTTGAAGTCGATGGTCACCTGGCCGTCGCCGCAGGCGAGTCCGATATCGAGCCGTCCTCCTTCGTCGGTGTACTTCAGCGCATTGTCCAAAAGGTTGGTAAAGAGCTGCCGCAGCCGCTCCGGATCGCCGAACATCGCGGCGCCGCAGTCGGGTATGGTGGCCTCCAGCGTGATCCCCTTGGCGGCGAATTCGTTCCGGTAGGGACAGATGATGTGCGTGAGCAGTTGCACCAGGTCCAGCTCTTCCTTCCGGTAGGTGAGGGCGCCGAGGTCGGAGAGGGAGAGCTGGTACAGGTCGTCCACCAGCCGGGTCAGGCGGAGTACCTCGCCGTGGAGGGAGCCGATGGATGCGGGATTCGGCTGCCGGATGCCGTCCTGGATCGACTCGATCTCTCCCCGCAGGATCGCGAGGGGGGTACGGAGCTCGTGGGAGATGTCGGCCACCCATTGTCGGCGTGCCTGCTCGTTCTTTTCCAGGGTCAGGGCAAGGACGTTGAAATCCCGCGCCAGGTGGCCCAGTTCGTCGTTGGTGGTTACCGGTACCCGTATCGAGAAGTCACCGGCGGCGAGCCGGTTGGTCGCCGCGGCCAGGCCCCGGACCGGGCGGATCAGCCGGTTTGCCAGCGGCATGGAGAGACCCGCCGCCACGAGCACCACGAATCCCGCCACCATGGCGAGGGTGAGTTTCTGTTCTTTCAGGAAGCGGAGCTGTGATGCGTCGGAGAGCTGCTTGCGCGGCAGGAGCCCCAGGTATCCGACGACCCGGCCCTGGTGGACGACCGGTTTCAGTTCGACCTTTTCCGTGCCGCTCGTCGGTCCCGACACAAGGTTCTTGTCCGCGTCCAGCAGGAAGACGCGGGCTTCAAACCGCCGGCCGAGGGGATGATGGGGCGGCTCCATGCCGTTTCCGGCGATCCCGTGCCGGGGCGGCGGTGGGGAGGTTTCATCATCGGGGCGCTGGTCGACCGCCAGCGCGTGCCAGCGATGCGGCTCCCGCCGCAGGGATTCCCAGCTTCCGTCGGCGGCGTAGGTCTGGGCAAGCCGGTCGAGCATTTTAACCTGCCGGACCTGGTCCAGTTCGTTTACGTAGCGAAGGAACCCCCGCTCGATATTCCAGTGCATGATGAGCAGCATGGTGACGATGGAGAGCCACGCCGCCGCCAGGATTGCCAGAAACAGCCGGTAGGTGATGCCGATTTTCATGACCTGATCCCGCCTCCAAAGCTCTTCTTCATTCAAGTTGTATCATACCTCTCGTCGGATTCACCACGGCCAACTGCCGCTCGCGGTGCATTTTCATATTTCTTCCACATTTCCTCCATATTTCGCTGGTATTCATGTCGTCAACGCTGCCGGCGACACGGATGCGCCTGCGGTATGACCAACGGCAGTCAACATCCCAGGTAAAGGAGAACCACATGAAGCGGCAGATCATCATCGGCACCGTCCTCGCGGCAACCCTGGCCATCGGCCCCACCCTCGCCCTGGCGCAACCGCACGCCGTTCCGGGACACGACACAACGTGCGACATGCACGGCGAACGGGGACCGGGTGCGCGGCACTTCCTGAACCGTCTGGCGAAGAAGCTGGGGCTCACGGCGGACCAGAAGAAGCAGATCGGTGCGCTCCTCAAGGCGGAGCGAGAGCAGAACGGTCCGACCATGCAGAAGCTTGCCGAGGGGCGCAGGCGGATGGACCGGGCTGCCGAGGCGACCACCTTCGACGAAGCCGCGGTAAAGACGTTGGCCGCCAATCAGGCGACCCTGCTGCAGGAGATGATGGTTAACCGCGCCAGGACGCGGCATCAGATCGATGCCCTGCTGACGCCCGAGCAGCGTGAGAAGGCCGCCAAATTGCGGGAGCGGATGAAGCATCGCTGGCAGCATCGCCGTCATGAGGTAGAAGAAGGGTGACATCAATCCGCCGACCGGTGGTGTCTCACCGAAACGGCAGGTACATGAAAGGAGCAGATCATGGGAAACCATACGCAGGGCAGGGGCACGGAACAGCATCCGCCGGTGGCGCAGATGATGGGGATGATCGTTACGGAATGCGAGACGCCGGACGGTATCGGCACCTGGCGCAACGTGAGGTCGGCGATACTCGTCCTGGGGGCACGGCGTGATTCGGCGGCGGTGAGGGGGGGGATTGTCACCGGCGACGTCATCTGCGAGGTGAACGGTGTGCGGGTCGGTACGCTGCGGGAGCTGGAGCGCCAGCTGGCCAGTCACGACCCGTCCGTGCCGGTCAGGCTCCTGACCTGGAGCAGCGGGATCTGGCGGTTTCTCGTCGTTCCGCTGCAGGAGAACCGGAGCGGCGTAGCGAGTTCGCCGTCAATCAGTCTGGGGCAGGTGCTGCGCCTGGGGCAGTAACGAGTCAGTCGGCAAGGCATCCGGCTCAGCGGGGTGTCTGCAGCCGGTACCCCACCCCCGGTTCGGTGATGATGAACCGGGGGCGTGACGGGTCCGCCTCGATCTTGCGCCTAAGATTGCTGATGTTCACCCTGAGCACGTGGGGCTGTTCCAGGTAGGCGTTGCCCCAGAGCTGCCGCAGGATCTGGCCGTGGGTCAGCACCTTGCCGGCGTGGGTTACCAGGAGCCGGAGGAGATCGTATTCGGTGGGGGTCAGCTGGACCTCCGCCCCATCCACCGACACCAGCCGGCGGGGGAGGTCCACCACCAGACCTCCGAGGGTGAAGACCGGCTCCGGGACCTGCTGCAGCGTCCGGCGCAGCGATGCCCGGATGCGGGCCAAAAGCTCGGCGATGCCGAACGGCTTGGTCAGGTAGTCGTCCGCCCCCGCGTCCAGCGCCTGCACCTTCTCGTCCTCCCGTTCCCGCACGGAGAGCACGATGATCGGCACCGGCGACCATTCCCGAATCCGCCGGATCACCTCCACCCCGTCCAGGTCCGGCAGACCCAGGTCCAGGAGGATGACGTCCGGTTTGATCACGGCGGCCGCCGCCAGGGCGGCGTGTCCCGTCTCCGCCTGGTGGACGGTGAACTCCTCCGCGTCCAGCACCGTCCGCAGGAACCGCTGGATCGCCGCTTCGTCGTCCACCACCAGGATGTGGGGGAGGTTCCCCTTCGTCTTGTCAGATGCCATACGCGTTGTTCTCTTCCTTCCCAAACATTTCCAGCGGCAGTCTCACCGTCACCCGCAGGCCGCCGCCGCTCCGATTGACGGCGCTCACCGTTCCGCCGTGCGCCTCCACGATCCCCCTGCAGATGGACAATCCCAGGCCGGTACCGCCGGCCCCCTCCGGCACCGGCACCCGGTAGAACTTGTCGAACACCCGCTCCAGGTCGGCCTCGGGGATGCCGGGACCGCGGTCCGCCACGGAGAGGCGCAGCCGGTCGCCGTCGCGGGCGGCGTCGATCTCGATGGCGCTGTCGCGGTGGGAGTATTTCAGCGCGTTGTCCAAAAGGTTCACCAGCACCTGGGTCATGAGCACCATGTCCAGGGGGACCAGCGGGAGGTCCGGCGCCAGGTTCACCGCCACGGACCGGGGGCCGAGGCGCTGCTCGACCGCCGCCAGGGCGCAGCCGATCAGGTCCTGGACGTCGCTCGGTTCCCGCTTCACGGTCATCGCCCCCGCCTCCAGGCGGGTCATGTCCAGGAGGTTTCCCACGAACCGGTTGAGCCGCCCCGATTCCTCCCGTGCGCTCTCCAAAAGCTCCCGCCGGGCCTGCCCCGACAGGTGGTCCCCCTCCTCCAGCACGCTGGAGAGGACGCCGGTGATGGTGACGAGCGGGGTGCGCAGGTCGTGGGAGATGGAGTTCAAAAGCGCCCGCTCCAGGTTCTCCCGCGCCTGCAGGAGCTGGGCCTGCTCCGCCTGGTGGGCGAGCTGGACCCGCTCCAGCGCCATGGCGATCTGGGTGGCGAAGGCGTCCAGGAGCCGCCGGGTCTCCTGGACCGTGTAGTCGTCGTGATCCTCCAGGTCGATCCCCATCACCCCCAGGACGCTGGTGGCGGACTGCAGGGGGAGGTACAGGAGGTCCGCCGAAATCAGGGTTCCGGTCCCCCGGCCGGCGGGCTGACGGTTGCGGTACGACCAGTCCGCCACGGTCCGTTCGTTCATGTCCAGGATCAGCCCGCTGCTGGACGCACTGATCTCCAGCCGCTCACCCTCCGGGAGGAACAGCGCCACCCGGGCGCGCAGCGACTCGCCCAGGTTGCGCACGACGGCGTCCAGGATCGCGCCGATATCCGCCGCTGCCGCCAGGTCGCGGCTTAAGTAGTAGAGGCTTGCCGTCTGCACCTCCCGGGTCCTCACCGCCTCCGCCCGTTCCCGTGCCTTGGAGACCAGCGAGCTGATGACCACGCCGACGGTGAAGAGTGCCGTGAAGGTGATCAGGTACTCGGTGTCGGCCACGGCGAAGGTGAAGCGGGGGGGAACGAAGAAGAAGTCGAAGGCGAGCATGCCGAGAAAGGCGGTGAGGATGGCCGGCCTCAGCCCGAGCCGGATTGCCGCCAGCACCACTGCCAGCAGGTAGACCATGACCATGTTGGTGGGAGAGATGTAGGGGCGCACCAGCTGGCAGAGTATCGATGCAAGGCCGATCAGTGCGATGCTCCCGGCGTAGCCGGACGGTTGAAAGGGGGGGGCGGGGGAGACTGCCGTCTGCGACGGGCCCTCGGGGGAATCGAAGCTGACCACGCAGACGTCCATCGGTCCGCTCAGCCGGATGACCCGGTCCACGACCGGGGGCGACAGGAGCTCCCGCCAGCGCGGCTTGGTCGGCTTGCCGACGACGATCTTGGTCACGTTGTGGCGCAGTGCGTAGTCGACGGCCGCCTCCGGTACGGAGGTGGCGGTGACGGTGGCGACGTGCGCGCCCAGGCTCTCGGCGAGTCGCATGTCGCGCCAGACCCGTCTCCGGTTCTGGCGTGAGTGTTTGGACGAACTGGGGGTTTCGATGTAGATCGTGTACCAGGGGGCCTTCAGTTCGTCGGCGAGCCGGCGGGTGGCGCGGATCAGCTTTTCGCTGAACGGACTGCCGCTGACGCAGACCAGGAGCCGCTCCGCCGCTGGCCAGGGGCCGGGGATGGAGCGGGTTTCCATGTAGGCCCGCATCTGGGTGTCCACCCGGGACGCGGTGCGGCGCAGCGACAGCTCCCGCAGGGCGATGAGATTGCCGGGGCGGAAGAAGGTTTCCATGGCCCGGGCCGCCTGCTCCGGGATGTAGACCTTCCCCTCCCGGAGGCGCTGCAGAAGTTCGTCGGGGGTGATGTCGACGAGCCGAATCTCGGCCGCCTGGTCCAGGAGGGCGTCGGGGATGGTCTCCTGCACTTCGACCCCGGTGATCTGGGCCACCACGTCGTTCAAGCTCTCGAAGTGCTGTACGTTGACCGTGGTGTAGACGTCGATACCCGCCGTCAGCAGTTCCTCCACGTCTTTCCACCGCTTGTCGTGGCGGCAGCCGGGGGCGTTGGTGTGGGCCAGCTCGTCCACCAGGGCGATCTGGGGCCGGCGTTCCAGCACCCCGTCCAGGTCCGGCTCCGTCAGGACCATCCCCTGGTATTTCAGGTACAGGGGAGGGATGCCGGGGAGACCGGCCATGAGCGCGTCGGTCTCGCTCCGGCCGTGGGATTCCACGTAGGCCGCCAGCACGTCGCGCCCCTCGCTCAGCCGTTGCCGCGCCGCCTCCAGCATGGCGTAGGTCTTTCCCACCCCGGCCGCGTAGCCGAGAAAGATCTTCAGCTTCCCCTTGCCTTTCTCCTCCTCGGCCTCGACCCGCTTCAGGAGGGCCTCCGGGACGGGGCGGTTATCGTCGTCAGTACGGATCATGGTGTAATCATATACGGCCGGATCGCTAATACAAGCGAAATCACCCGCCGACGGCCGGTGCACCCGAGTCCGGCCATCTTTATCTTTTCTTGACGGCTCTCCACCCCATTTTAACACCCCCTTTACGCGGAAAGTTCTACAGTGACAGTCAGGAAAGGCCACTACTCTCACGCTACGGGGCGGCACCATGAAGATCTATCTGTACAATCCTGAAAACGGGTTCTATCTGGGAGAAGACTTTGCCGACGAGGCACTGGTCGGGGTGAACGCGTGCGCACTCCCTTCCAACGCGACGACGATTGCCCCTCCCGAAGGGGGGCAGGGGCATGTGGTGGTCTTCGACGAGGAGGCGCAGTGTTGGGAGGTCCGCTCGTACCTGGACAAGGAATGCACGGACGGCATCGTGCCGGGGTAAAACATGCGTCGGCAACGGGGAAATCTTGATGGCTCCTTAACGCGGTCCGTTTCCATTTTAATCCCTTACAGGTACGGTGACCCGCTGAAGGTTAGCCGCATCAGGTTCCTCACCGACGGGAGATGTGCCCCGGGTATCTGGCGAAAAAGGGGTGGTAGCCGGCATCATAACGGCGGCCGTCGGGACGCACGACTGATGCATCACCGGCTGGGGCGGCATAACAGGCAGACGCGGCACGGGAGGCGTACATGAAGCTCGTTGAGGCGATCATCAAACCGGTCAAGCTGGCAGAGGTCCGGGCGGCCCTGCGGAACATCGGCATCGAAGATGTCATGGAAAGCCCGCTTATCTGCCGTGGTCGGCAGAAGGGGGAGGCGATGTTCTCCCGCGGGGCGGAATGCGTGGCCGGATTCGTCGAAAAGGTGAAACTCGAGATCCTCGCCGCCGACGACGCGGTGGGGAAGATCATCGAGGTCATCGGGACCATCGCCAGGACGGAGCGGACGGACGACTGCCGCATCTTCATCCTCCCCTTCGTTGAAGCGTGCTTAACTTAAGGTAGACTTCATGAAAGCGGAGTCTCCATTCTACCATCCGGAGATGAACAAACTATGAACGCGTATGAATGGGCAGAAACAATCGTCTTTTTCACCGTCCTGCTGGCGCTGGTCAAGCCGTTCGGCAGCTACATGGCCCGGGTCTACCAGGGGGAGCGGACCGTCCTGTCGCCTCTTCTCGTCCCCTGCGAGAGCCTCCTCTACCGGCTCTGCGGGGTGAACAGGGACGAGGAGATGGGATGGAAGCGGTATGCCGTCGGTCTCATCCTCTTCAACCTGTTGACCGGCGTGGTCCTTTTCGCCATGCTCCTGCTCCAGGGGGTGCTGCCGCTCAACCCGCAGAAGATGCCGGCCTTTTCCTGGAGCCTTTCGCTCAACACGGCCATCAGCTTCATGACCAACACCAACTGGCAGAACTACGCAGGTGAATCGGCGGCCAGCTACTTCACCCAGATGTGCGGCTTTGCGGTGCACAACTTCACCTCCGCCGCTACCGGGATGGTTGTCGCCATCGCGCTCATCCGTGGCTTCGTGCGGCGCAGGACCTCCCACCTCGGCAACTTCTGGGTGGACCTGACGAGGAGCACCCTCTACATCCTCCTCCCCCTGTCGCTGGTCTTCGCCGTTTTCCTCGTCTCCCAGGGGGTGATCCAGAACTTCAGCGCCTACAAGACCGTCCCCCTCGTCCAGTCGGTCACCTATGACAAGCCGAAACTGGACGATTCCGGCAATGCAATAAAGGACGCCAAGGGGAATCCGGTCACCGAAAGCGTGACGGCCAATGAGGTCACGATCCCCATGGGACCGGTCGCCTCCCAGGAGGCGATCAAGGAGCTGGGGACCAACGGCGGCGGCTTCTTCAACGCCAATTCAAGCCACCCCTATGAGAACCCGACCCCCCTTTCCAACATGGTGGAGATCTTCCTGATCCTCCTCATCTCCGGCAGCCTCACCTACACCTTCGGCCTCATGGCGGGGAACCCGCGCCAGGGGTGGGCGCTCCTGGCGGTGATGCTCGCCATTCTCGTCTTCACCATGGCGGTCCTGTACCGGGCCGAGGCTACCGGCAACCCCCTCGTAGCGAAGCTCGGGGTACACGGCATCAACATGGAGGGTAAGGAAACCCGCTTCGGCCTGGCAGGATCTGCGCTTTTCGCCGTCGCCACCACCGGCACCTCCTGCGGCGCGGTGAATACCATGCACGACTCACTCACTCCGCTGGGCGGACTGATGCCGCTGTCGCTCATCCTCCTCTCCGAGGTGGTTTTCGGCGGGGTCGGCACCGGGCTCTACACCATGCTCGCCTTCGTGGTGATCGCGGTCTTCATCGCCGGCCTCATGATCGGGCGCACGCCCGAGTTTCTCGGCAAGAAGATCGAGGTGCGGGAGATGTGGATGTCGATCCTCGCCGTCCTCACCGCCGGCATCCTGATCCTCGTCTTCTCCGGGATCGCGATGGTCGTGCCGTCCGCGGTTTCCTCCATGGCGAATCCCGGTGCCCACGGCCTCTCCGAGGTGCTCTACGCCTTTGCCTCCATGTCCAACAACAACGGGAGCGCCTTCGCGGGGCTTTCCGGCAACACCCTCTTCTACAACGTGACCGGCGCAATCTGCATGTTCCTTGGCCGTTTCGCCCCGATCCTGGCGTCACTCGCCATGGCGGGGTCGCTCGCGGAGAAGAAATACGTGCCGCCGAGCCTGGGGACGCTCCCCACCGACAAGGTGCCGTTTGCCCTCTGGCTGACGCTGGTGATCCTCATCGTCGGGGCGCTGACCTTTTTCCCGGCCCTCTCCATGGGGCCGATTGTCGAACAGTTGCAGATGGTGGGGCAATAACCAAAAAACAGAATGGGACGCGGATAAACGCGGAAAAGGCGGATTAAGGCACTACGCAAGAACCAGATGCATGATTTGTTTGATCCGCGTTCATCAGATTTGATCCGCGTCCCATTAAAGGTTCTATTTTCTGAAAGGATTAACCCATGTCCAAACACGCACCCGAACCGATTTCCATCTTTGATGCCCGGATCATGCGTCCGGCGCTTCTGGATTCCTTCAGGAAGCTCGACCCGCGCGTACTCTGGAAGAACCCGGTCATGTTCGCCGTGGAGATCGCCAGCGTCATCACCCTCGTGACCTTCGCCCTGTCGCTTTCCGGGGCCAACAAGGAGCCGGCCTGGTTTACCGGCACCGTCTCCGTCTGGCTCTGGCTGACGGTCATCTTCGCCAACTTCTCCGAGGCGCTGGCCGAGGGGCGGGGGAAGGCGCGGGCCGCGAGCCTTCGCAAGACCCGCACCGACGTGACCGCCAAGCTCCTCTCCAAGCCGGAGTTCGGTGCTTCATTCGAGACGGTGCCCGCCACCGAGCTCAGGAAGGACGACTGCATCCTCGTGGAGGTGGGCGACCTGATCGCGGGCGACGGCGACGTCATCGCCGGCGCGGCCCTGGTGAACGAGTCGGCCATCACCGGCGAATCGGCCCCGGTGGTGCGGGAGTCGGGCGGCGACCGGTCCGCGGTCACCGGCGGCACCACGGTCATCGCCAACGCCATCATCGTCCGGATCACCGCCAACCCGGGCGAGACCTTCCTGGACCGGATGATCGGCCTCATCGAGGGGGCCAAGCGGCGCAAGACCCCCAACGAGATCGCCCTGGAGGTGCTCCTCATCGCCCTTACCCTCGTCTTCCTGCTCGTCTGCGCCAACATCTCCCCGCTCTCCGTCTACAGCGTGAAGGCGGCGGGGCAGGGGAGCCCGGTGTCGCTCACGGTGCTCGTGGCGCTCTTCGTCTGCCTGGCCCCCACCACCATCGCGGCGCTCCTCCCCGCCATCGGCATCGCCGGGATGGACCGGCTGTTCCAGAAGAACGTCATCGCCCTCTCCGGCCGCGCCATCGAGGCGGCCGGCGACGTGAACGTGCTGCTCCTGGACAAGACCGGCACCATTACCCACGGCAACCGGGAGGCGGTGGAGTTCGTCCCGGTGGGGGGACATGCGGAACAGGAACTGGCCGAGGCGGCGCTGGTTGCGTCCTTGACCGACGAGACGCCGGAGGGGCGGAGCGTCGTGGTGCTGGCGCGGCAGAAATACGGCCTGGAGCGGGAACTTCCCCGCGATGCCGAAACCATCGCCTTCTCCGCCGAGACGAGGCTCTCCGGCGTCGACGTGGGGGGGAGCAGGTACCGCAAGGGTGCGGCCGACTCAACGGTCGCCTTCGTGAAGAGCCTCGGGGCGAAAACCATCCCTGCCAACCTGGACGAGGTGGTGGACCGGATCGCCCGGGCCGGCGCCACGCCGCTCGTCGTCTCCTGCGACAGCGAGATCATGGGGGTCATCAACCTGAAGGACATCATCAAGAGCGGCATCCAGGAGCGGTTCCAGCAGCTGCGGCAGATGGGGATCAAGACGGTGATGATCACCGGCGACAACCCCTTGACCGCGGCCGCCATCGCCGCCGAGGCCCAGGTGGACGACTTCCTGGCCCAGGCGAAACCCGAGGACAAGCTGAAGCTCATCAAGGAGAACCAGGAGGCGGGCTTCATGGTGGCCATGACCGGCGACGGCACCAACGACGCCCCGGCGCTCGCCCAGGCGGACGTGGCGGTGGCGATGAACACCGGTACCCAGCCGGCCCGCGAGGCGGCCAACATCATCGACCTGGACTCAAACCCCACGAAGCTCCTGGACATCGTGGAGGTAGGAAAGCAGATCCTCATGACCCGGGGGAACCTGACCACCTTCAGCATCTCCAACGACGTGGCCAAGTACTTCGCCATCATCCCGGCCATGCTGCTCTCCATCTACCCGCAGCTGAACGTGCTGAACGTCATGCACCTGGCGACGCCGCTCTCCGCGATACTCTCGGCGGTCATCTTCAACGCGGTCATCATCCCGCTGCTCGTGCCGCTGGCGCTCAAGGGGACGCGGTTCAAGCCGATGCCGGCCGAGAAGCTCCTGATCCACAACCTGCTCCTCTACGGGGTGGGGGGGATGATCGCCCCGTTCATCGGGATCAAGCTGATCGATATGATGGTGGGAAGTTTCTTATAGGACCTATAGGTCACATAGGTCCTAGAGGACCCATAACAGGAGAACCCTAAATGAAAGACCTGAAACCCGCGATTCTCATGTTCGTTGTCTTCACCGTCATCTGCGGCGGCATCTACCCCGCACTGGTCACCGGCGTCGCCTATGCCCTCTTCCCGACACAGGCCAAAGGGAGCTTCATCACCGATAGAAGCGGCAGGGCGGTCGGCTCCGCGCTCATCGGCCAGCCGTTCTCCGATCCCAAATACTTCTGGCCCCGTCCCTCGGCCACGACCGCGTTCGCCTACAACCCCATGGGCTCCGGCGGTTCCAACGCCGGCCCCACCAACCCCGATTATCTCAAGACCGTGGGGGACCGGGTGCAGTTGCTGCGCGACACGGGGGTCACCGGCCCCGTCCCGGCGGACCTGGTGCAGGCGTCCGCCAGCGGCCTCGACCCGCACATCTCGCCGGAAGCGGCGCTCATCCAGGTACCGCGCGTCGCCAAGGCCCGGGGGATGAGCGAGGAAGCAGTACGCACCATAGTTGCGCAGGTCACGGAGGGGCGCCAACTCGGCTTCCTGGGCGAGCCGCGGGTGAACACCCTGGAATTGAACCTGAAGCTGGACGCGCTGCGCTAGGTAGTACCCCGGAGTTCCGATGGCCGACCACGACGACACACGCCCGTCCCCCGAAGCGCTGCTGAAGCGCGCCCAGGCCGAGGAGGCAACGGAGCGGCCGAAGTTGAAGATCTTCATCGGCTACGCGCCGGGGGTGGGGAAGACCTACGCCATGCTGGAGGCGGCGAGACAGCGCCGGTGCGAGGGGCGTGACGTCGTGGCCGCCTACGTGGAGTCCCACGGACGCATGGAGACCGATGCCCTCCTGGATGGGCTGGAGGTCCTCCCCAAGGTGTCGATCGCCTACATGGGGGTGACGCTCCCCGAGATGGACATCGACGGGGTGCTGGCGCGCCGGCCCCAGATCGCCCTGGTGGACGAGCTGGCCCACACCAACGCCCCCGGCTCGCGCCACGAGAAGCGCTGGCAGGACGTGGAAGAGCTCCTGTCCGCGGGGATCGACGTCTATACCACGGTCAACGTCCAGCACTTCGAGAGCTTGAACGACATCGTCGCCCAGATCACCGGCGTGAAGGTGCGGGAGACCGTACCCGACCGCCTTTTGGACGAGGCGACGGAGATCCGGCTGGTGGACATCCCGCCGGACGAGCTCCTGCAGCGGCTCCAGGAGGGGAAGGTCTACATCCCCGAACAGGCGGCCCGGGCGATCGAGACCTTCTTCCGCCCCGGCAACCTCATCGCCCTCAGGGAGCTCTCCATGCGCCGGGCAGCCGCCCGCGTTGACGAGGAGATGCGGGCCTACATGGAGACCCGTGCCATCGCCGGCCCGTGGCCCGCCGCGGAGAGCCTGCTTGTCTGCGTCAGCGGCAGTCCGTTCAGTGAAAAGCTGATCCGTACGACGCGCCGGCTGGCGGACGAGATGAGGGTCGCCTGGCATACGGTCTACATCGAAACCCCCGATACGGGGCGGCAGGTCCGGGAGAACCGCGAGCGGGTCTGGCGCGACCTGCGGCTGGCGGAGACCCTCGGTGCCACCGTGGCGACGGTGACGGCGACCACCGTGGCGCCTGCCATCATCGACTACGCGGTCAGGCACAACGTCACGCGGATCGTGGTGGGGAAACCGTCCCGGCCCCGCTGGCGGGAGTTCCTCCGGGCGCCGCTGGTGGACCAGATCATCCGCCAGAGCGGTATCATCGACGTCTACGTCGTCAGCCTCGACGGGGTGGAGCGAAAGCCCGAACCGGCCGCGGGCGAGCCGAAACAGGGAAAAGCCTGGCGGGAGTACCTGAAGAGCCTCGTCCTGGTCGCGGCGGCGACGCTCGCATCGGAGCTGGTGTACCAGGTCCTCTCCCCCACGAACCTGGTGATGATCTACCTCCTGGCCGTGGTGCTCGCGGCGACCCGCCTCGGGCGCAAGCCGGCGATTCTGACGGCGTTCCTCGGCGTGCTCGCCTTCGACTTCTTCTTCGTTCCGCCCCGGTTTACCTTCGCCGTTACCGATTCCGAGTATATCATCACCTTCGCCGCCCTCTTCATCGTGAGCGTGGTCATCAGCACGCTGGTGGCGCGGTCCCGCGAGCGGGCGGAGGCGATGCGGCTACGGGAGCTGCAGACGTCGAGCCTCTATTACTTAAGCCGCGACCTGGCGGCGGCCGCGGATATCGGCACGGTCACGAAGGCGCTCGTCCGGCACGCGGCGGATGCGCTGGAGGCGCAGGTCGCCCTCCTCTTGCCGGAGGGGGAGCGGCTCGTCTCCGCCCCCGGCAGCGCCGAACTCCCCATCGACGCCAAGGAAGAGGCGGTGGCGGACTGGGCGTACCGCAACCGGCAGCCGGCGGGGCGGGGAACCGATACGCTGGTCTCCGCCCGGTTCATCTTCCTGCCGCTCCAGACGACCGACACCGTCCTGGGGGTAATGGGGGTGAGCCTCAAGGACGAGGGGCAGTACCGCTCCCGGGAACACCGGCGGCTCCTGGACGCCTTCGCCAGCCAGACCGCCATGGCCATGGAGCGGGTGCAGCTCGTTTCAAAGGCGGAAGAGGCCCAGCTCCTCGCGGCGCGGGAGACCCTGGAGCGCTCGCTCCTGAATTCCATCTCCCACGACCTGCGCACCCCGCTGGCGGCCATCACCGGGGCGCTTTCGGGGCTGAAGGCCGACGACGGGCAGCTGACCGACGCCAATCGCCGGGCACTCCTGGATACCGCCGGCGGCGAGGCGGACCGGCTGAACCGGTTCGTGGGGAACCTCCTGGACCTGACCCGGATCGAGGCCGGGGCGATGCGGCCGAAAAGCGAGCCGTGCGAGGTGCAGGAGCTGGTGGGGTGCGCCCTCACCGCCCTGGAGACGCGCCTCGCCGACCGGGAACTGCATCTGCGGATGCTCCCCATCATGCCGCTCGTCCCGATGGACCTGGTGCTCATGACCCAGGTGCTGGTGAACCTCCTGGAAAACGCCCTCAAGTATACGCCGGCGGAGAGCCCGATCGAGATCGTGGCCCGCACCGACGGGTTGCACCTCGTGCTGGAGGTGGACGATCACGGCCCCGGCGTGCCCGAGGAGGACCTGGAGCGGATCTTCGACAAGTTCTACCGGATACCGGTGCCGGAGGGGGCGGGTGGGACGGGGCTCGGGCTCTCCATCTGCAAAGGGATCGTCGAGGCCCATGGCGGCGCCATCCGGGCGGCGAACCGCGCTGGGGGCGGGCTCGGCATCGTGATCACGCTGCCGCTGGGGGAAGAGGGGGCTGTGTGAATCAAAATAATGCGATCGCAAAAAAGAAATTCCCCCTCCCTCGACGGGAGGGGGCTAGGGGGTGGGTGAAGCTGCAACCGGCTGAAATGCTGGCACCTTCCCCCCCACCCTAACCCTCCCCCGCCAGGGGGGAGGGGACTGTTTTTGAGAACTTGCGAAAGCATCAAAACTGAAGTGGGGGTAGGTATGTCCGACGGCACGCGCAATCCGCTGCGCATCCTGGTCATCGACGACGAGGTGGCGATCCGCCGCTTTCTGTGCAACGCCCTGCCGGCGGAGGAGTTCACCCTGTTCGATGCGGACGGCGGCCGGGCCGGCCTGGCCGCGGCGACGGCGGTGCATCCGGACCTGATCCTCCTGGATCTCGGCCTCCCCGATCTGGACGGCATCGAGGTGCTGACACGCATCCGCGAGTGGTCGCCGGTGCCGATCGTCATCCTCTCCGTGCGGGACCGGGAAAACGACAAGATCGCCGCCCTGGACGCGGGGGCCGACGACTACCTCACCAAGCCGTTCGGCGTGGGAGAGCTCCTGGCGCGGATCAGGGCGACCCTGCGTCGGGTGGTGAAGCAGACGCCGGAGCCGGTCTTCGCCAGCGAGGGGCTGGTGGTGGACCTGACGCTGCGGCGCGTCACCGTGGACGGGGCCGAGGTGCAGCTCACCCCCACGGAGTACGACCTGTTGCGGCTCCTGGTGGCCCACGCGGGGAAGGTGCTGACCCACGGCCAGCTCCTGAAGGAGATCTGGGGCCCCGCCCACCGGGAGCAGCCGAACGTGCTCAGGGTCACCATCAGCAACCTGCGGCGCAAGATCGAGGCCGACACCGCCCGCCCGCGGCACATCCTCACCGAGCCGGGTGTCGGCTATCGGCTGCGGGTGGAGTGATCCCGTCCCGACGTACCGTCTCTCCTCTTCACCTCCCGCCGACTATGTCCCTTCCCCTTCAAGGGGGAGGCGAGGAGGACCCAAAGGGCCTAAAGGGGATGGGGTTGTTTTTGCGCCGGATGCAACCCATCCCCACCCTTACCCTCCCCTTGAAGGGGAGGGAGATTTTCCTTACCCACAGAAAAATTGCAGATTTTTAGTGATTGTCCCGGTCGGATTGGGGTATATGATGGGGTGTCTGCACTTTCTGGGGAATTCCCACAGTTGAATGCTATGTTAGGACCTGATTAGCGCTAAACCCTTCTCCCTCTGGGAGAAGGTGGCCGGAGGCCGGATGAGGGATTTTTGAGATGGAAAATCAGCTTTTCCCCTCACCCTAGCCCTCTCCCAGAGGGAGAGGGAACTCTTTAAAAGTCTAGCGGAAGATTGACGCTGATCAGGTTTTAGGGTGAAAATTTGGGAGGATGTAATGGCTTGGATATGCCCAGTTTGTGGTTCTGATGATAACGGCTCAACGTCACTTCGATGCTCTTGCGGATACGCAATGCAAGAACAAAGAATAAGGAAACCAAGGGTGAAAAGACCTTTTGGTTTGTATTGTTTAACTTTTATATTTGCTTGGTCAAGTATCGCAGCTTTTGTTGGGATATTCGCGTTTGACCAAGAATCGATCATTCATAAATTGATAAATTTTTCGTATGCTATTACTGCAATGGTTACAGTATTTGGGTTATTGAAACTAAAACTGTGGCTTCACGAAGCCTATATATCATGTTGTTGTAGTGTTGTCGCCATGATGCTATATATGCAGTTCGGAGTTTACAGCACTAATCGTAAATCTATCACTAGTTTTATTGTCTCAGCTGTGTTTGTTGGAATATTATTGTTAGCAATTTACAAATATATTTCCAAAAGTTTAAAATGTAACAGACTGCTTAACCATCAGGCAGAACAGTAAACTGGAATTTCCCCCTACACAGACCAATCAATCACATTTAAATCAGGTGTCCGGGCAAACTCGCGACTGTTGTTGGTGACGACGGGGATGCCGAGGGAGATGGCGTGGGCGGCGATGAGCATGTCCATGGCGCCGATGGGACGGCCCGCCTTTTCCAGCGTGGCGCGGACGTCGCCGTAGACGCGGGCGGCTTCCTCGTCAATATGTGGCGGTATCCGAGGATTATGTTTCCTGTTGCTGGAGGTGGGGGAGGTATTCGACAACCAGCTCTTCGACCATGTTCGCCTGAAGGACGTCCCTTTGGCGCTTCATGGGGTCCCGGTCGGGCTGCTCGGCCATCCATCTCTTGAACCTGACGAAGGCCGCGGGAGAAATCGTGTTCATCCGCGCCATGTGGCCGGTCGTGGCAACGATCATCGCCGAAAAGCGCGGTCCGTCGAGCAGCAGGCCGGCATTCCGTGCCGGCACGGCATAGAATTCGTCATCCTCATCGGTCAGTCGGAGCGGATGGGGATCACTGTCTTTCGGCTCCCTGCGGATGATGTCGATTTCAAAACCCCTGCTGTTGACAGCGGTGTATTTCTGGTCGTCGCGGAGCTTGAAGGTGGGATCGACCTTCTGGATCAGCTTCAACAGCGATGTCCCCACCGTGGCCATCCGAGCGACAAAGCTCAGGCGCTTCCGGATGTCCAGCAGCAGGTCGATGTCCCGGGTTGCCAGTGCCGCTGCCTCCCCGAAACCGGCGCCCGCCGTGGCTTCATACGCGTAGAGGGCGTGCGTGCCGATGACCGTGAAGTAGTCCGAAAGCCCCTCCTTGGCGAGCCTGTTCAGTATATCGATGAGAATGCGGGGCGCCCGTCCGACGAAAAGCGCACGATTCATCCGTTGGTGCCGCTCAAGCGCGTCGGCAAGGTCCGAGAGCCGTTGTTCGGTCACTGCCTTTCTCGCCGTGAAATCCCGGTAGATCTGTTCCGTTTTGTCGGAGCGGGGACCGATGCTTTTCTGCGTGTTCCTGGGTGACGTCCGGATCAGGTAGTCCGTTTCTCCCTGTTGCTTCCAATACATCCCCCCACGTACTTCGGCGGCGGCTTTCCGGGCATCCTCCCAGGCCGTGAACGTCGCTTGGGCGTCGATGTACTGGCGCCTGGCGTCTTCTCCGATATCGATCCACCGGTATCTTTTCCGTATATTTTCCATGTTTGAGATTTTATACGGAAAAACTCACAAATTCAAATAGATAAATCCGGCGGGATTGATGTGCGGGGCAGCGGGCACGTTTCTCCCTGCTGCGTCGTCTAAGCGCTCCTCTCCATCGTCCTATCAATTACAAAACAGACAGGCGCGTGGCATCTCTGCCACGCGCCTGCTGTTTTTCGAACTCGATATTCTACCGGCTCTGCATCCCGCATAATTCGGAAAAGAGACGGGATGACGCCGGTCCTGCACGTTTGTCCCTTTCTTACGCCCGCACCCGGATCGGCAGGATGACGGTGGTGATGCCGCTCCACTGCAGGCGTCGCTGGATGGCGAAGGCGGTCTCGTTGTGCAGCATCCGGTGGTAGAACTTCTCCAGCCGGAAGGTGAGCTGGCCGGTGAAGACCGTGGCGCGGGGGTACTCCTCGGCGAGGTTGTGGCAGAGGTCGATCGCCCCCTCCACCACGTCGGTGGCGGTCTCCATCCGGTAGTCGGCGGCGAAGCCGAGCCGCCGTGCCAGTTCCACGTATTTCTCCAGCCCCGCCCTGACGGCGTTTTCCAGCGCCTCGATCTCCTCCGCCCCCTTGAACGACCCGGAATCGATCTGCGCAACGGAGACGAAGATGATGTTCTTGTAGGTCTTGGGGAAGGTGGTGAGGATGGAGAGGAGCGTGTGGACGCCGAACCCGCTGTACCCCGACACGAGCTGGATGGCGGTGGGATCGTTCTTCTCCAGCGGGCTCGTGTTGACCGGGCCGTGGGTCGGGAAGTCCAGGAGCGTTGCATCCAGGTCGGCCATACCCAGCCGCACCTTGCGGTAGTGCCCCTTGATCAGGTAGCAGAGGCCGATGACGACCGCGGTGATGAGGAGCGTCATCCAGCCCCCCTCCGTGAACTTCTCGAAGGTGGTGATGATCAGGATGGTGACGCAGAGGACGAGGCCGACCAGGTGCACGGCGAGATGCCGAAGCCACTGGGGGTCTTCCTTGCGCCGGGAGATGAAGAACTTGGACATCCCCAGCTGCGACAGGGAGAAGGTGATGAAGACGTTGATGGAGTACATGACCACGAGGGCCGCGACGGAGCCGTTGGTGTAGAAGAGGAGCGCGATGGCGGCGACTCCCATGAGCAGGATGCCGTTGCGCATGGTGAGCCGGACGGAGAGCGCCGCGAACCGGTGGGGGAACCAGGAGTCGATGGCCATGTTGGCCATGACCCGCGGGCCGTCCACGAAGCCGGCCTGGGCGGCGACGAGGAGCAGCGCACCTTCGGAGAAGATGGTGATGAAGGCGATGGTCTTCCCCATGGGCCAGTGGGAGAAGAGTGCATCGGCGAGGATGGCGTTGAGGGTCTTCCCTTCCGCCGGCGCGACCCCGACGAGGAGGTAGCAGACGAGGAGCGCGCCGGCGGTGAAGGCGAGGGAGGTGGCCATGTAAACCATCGTGCGCTTGCCGGTCTGGACCCGCGGCTCGCGCATGATCTGGAGCCCGTTCGAGACCGCCTCGATCCCCGTGTAGGTACCACCCCCGAGGGAGTAGGCCCGCAGGAAGAGGAGGACGATGCCGAGGAGGCCGATGGTGGAGAGGTCGTGGTGCAGGCCGGTCCCCAGGTTGCAGACCATGGGGCCGCACTGGGCCGTATGGGTGGCGATGCCGTACACGAGCATGATGATATGCGTGATGACGAAGACCATGAAGATCGGGGCCAGGACCGTCACCGACTCCTTCACGCCGCGGATGTTGAGGATGATGAGGACCACCGTCAGGACGCAGGCGACCGGGACCTTGTACTGGTGGTAGCTCTGCGGGACGTAACTGAACAGGGCGTCGCAGCAGGAGGCGATGGAGATGGTGATGGTCATCACGTAGTCAACGAGCAGCGCACTGCCGGAGACGACCCCCGCCCCCTCTCCCAGGAGGTGGGTGGCGACGATGTAACCGCCGCCGCCGTGGGGAAAATGCTCGATGATCCGGGAGTAGGCGTAGGAGATGATGAAGACCGTGAGCGCCATCATGACCGCCAGGAGGAGCGCCAGGTAGGTATGCTGTCCCAGCGCCCGGAACGCCTCTTCGGGACCGTACGCCGAGGACGACAGGCCGTCGGCGCCCAGCCCCACCCAGGCGAGGATCGGGATGAGCGCCATGGTGTGGAAGATGCCGGTGTCCTTGAGCTGTTTCGGTGCGCCGAAGATTGCGCGACTGATCTTCTGGTGGATGCCGGAGGATTTCTGTTGGTCGTGTTGAGGCATGAACATTCCTTGTGAGTGAGATGTGTTCTGCGCACGATATAACGTGGAATCCGGCTCCGTTGGCGAGTTCGCGCACTTCGTGCTACTGCAGGATCACCGTAGCAAAGAACGGATAAAGATGTTGTAAAGATGATGTCGTCGGGCATCAAGAAAACATCAAGATGCGGTGAGGCCGCAACGTTACTCCAGGTCCACCAGGACCCGCCCCTTCGATCCCCCCTGCAGCATCGCCTGGATCTGCCCTTCCAGCGTGGCGAGACTGCACGGGGTGACGGTCGCTTCCAGGTCCGCCGGCTTCCAGGGGCCGGCGAGCCGCTTCCAGACCGCCAGGCGCGGCTCCCGCGGGCATTGGGCGGAGTCGATCCCCAAAAGGCTCACCCCGCGGAGGATGAACGGAAAGACGTTCAGCGGCAGGTCCGTCGCTCCCACGAGCCCGCAGCAGGTGACGGTGCCGCCATAGCGCGCGGATTTCACCGCCGCGGCGAGCATGGCGCCCCCCACCACGTCCACCACCCCCGCCCATCGTTCCTTCATGAGCGGGCGTTCCGCCTCGGCGGTCACCTCGTCCCGGCCGATGACCTCCGCCGCTCCCAGATTCCGCAGGTACGTCGCCTCGTCCGGCTTGCCGGTAGCGGCGACGACCCGGTAGCCGGCCCGGGCGAGGATGGCCACCGCCATGCTCCCCACACCGCCGGTGGCGCCGGTGACGAGGATGTCGCCGTCGCCGGGTTGCACGCCGTTGCCCGCGAGCTCCAGGACCGAGAGCCCGGCGGTGAAGCCGGCGGTGCCGAGGATCATGCTCTCCCTGAGCGTCAGTCCGGCGGGGAGGGGCACCCCCCATCCGGCGGGAATCCGGATGAACTGGCCGTACCCGCCGGGGGTCTCCATCCCCAGGTCGTAGCCGGTGACGATGACCGGCTCGCCGGGGGCAAAGGCGTTCGTGGTGCACGAGACGACCTCGCCGGCGGCGTCGATCCCCGGCGTGTGGGGATAGCGTCTGGTCACGCCGGGGCGGCCGGTGGCGGAGAGGGCGTCCTTGTAGTTGAGTGACGAGTAGCGCACACGGACGAGAAGCTCTCCCTCCGGCAGGTCGCTCACGCTGCGGGTGCCAATCCGCCTGCGGAACTCGTGCGGTGCCGTCTCTTCCACGATCATGGCGGTAAAGGTCTGGTCGCTCATCGTTTCCTCCTTGTCGTTTCTACCAAACCTTAGACCGGACCCACCGGATGTCAAGGTTGCTTCACGTCGGCTGTAGAAATTTTCGCCACTTTGCCGCCGGCTGGACTATAATGCCTGGTGACGTCACGTATCGTTTCGCGAAAGGAGCCGGGATGCAGCTGGACAGCGCGGAGATCCTCATCGTGGGGGCCGGGATCATCGGCCTCACCATCGCCCGGGAGCTCGTTGCGGCCGGGTACGGCGACATCGTCATCATCGAGAAGGAGGCGGAGGCGGGCAGGCACGCCTCGGGGCGGAACAGCGGGGTGCTGCACGCGGGGATCTACTACTCCCCCGACAGCATGAAGGCGCGCTCCTGCCTGAGCGGCAACCTGCTCATGCGGGCCTACTGCAAGGAAAAGGGGCTGCCGCTCCTGGAAAACGGCAAGGTGATCGTCGCCCGAACTATGGAGGAGCTGCCGGTGCTGGACGAGCTGCACCGCCGGGCGGTGGCCAACGGGGCGAAGGTGGAGATGCTCGACGAGCGGCAGCTGGCGGAGCTGGAGCCCAACGCCCGCACCGTGGAGCGTGCCCTCTTTTCCCACTACACCGCGGTGGTGGACCCGAAACTCGTGCTGAAGAGCCTGCGGGAGGAGCTGGAGGAAAGCGGCCGGGTGCGGTTCCGGATGGGGTGCCGGATGACCGGCATCAAGGGGAGCGGGACCGCCGTCACGAGCCGGGGGGAGATTCCGTTCCGCCGCTTCGTCAACGCGGCGGGCGCCCATTGCGACAAGGTCGCGCGGCTCTTCGGGGTGGGGAAGCGGTACCGGCTCATCCCGTTCAAGGGGGTGTACCGCCTGTTGCGCAAGGAGGTGCCGTACCGGATCAGGGCGAGCATCTACCCGGTGCCGGACATCCGGAACCCCTTCCTCGGGGTACACTTCACCCCGAGCGTGTACGGTGACGTCTACCTGGGACCCACGGCGATCCCCGCCTTCGGCCGGGAGAACATCGGGCTGTTGAAGGGGATCGACGGGGAGGGGCTCCTGATCGCCCTGTGCGACGCGCAGCTCTTCGCGACGAACCCCCAGTTTCGCACCGTGGCGCTCACCGAGCCGCTGAAGTACATCCCGTCCCATTTCTTCCGCGATGCGGCGCGGCTGGTGAGGCAGCTCTCGCCAGCGGACGTGCTGCCGTCGGTCAAGGTGGGGATCCGCCCCCAGCTGGTGGACTGGGAGACGAAACAGCTCGTCATGGATTTCATGGTGGAGGAAGAGGGGACGTCGCTCCACGTCCTGAACCCGATCTCCCCCGCCTTCACCTCGTCCATGGAGCTGGCACGGCAGATCGTCGCGCGATACTTCAGCCGCCGATAAAACCGGGATCGGTGACCAGACCCCCTCCCCTTCAAGGGGAGGGTCGGGGTGGGGATGGGTATCGTTGGCACCAAGTATCCCATCCTCCTCCTCGCCTCTCCCTTGAAGGGGGAGGAACAGAAAATGAAAAGGCGGCTACCGACCAATTTGGCCGGTAGCCGCCTTTTTGCATCATGCTGCCGAGCAGGGTGATTGGTTACGGCAGTTCGGTCGTACCCATGAGGTAACGGTCGCACTCGCGCGCCGCGCCGCGCCCTTCGTTGAACGCCCAGACCACGAGGCTCTGACCGCGGCGGCAGTCGCCGGCGGCGAAGACGCCGGGGATGTTGGTGGTGTATTTCCCGTGATCGGCCTTGATGTTGGAGCGCGGGTCGCGCTCCAGACCGAGGGACTCCAGGAGCGGCTGCTCGGGGCCGAGGAACCCCATGGCGAGGAGCACGAGGCCGGCCGGCCGTACCTTCTCGGTGCCGGGCACGTTCTGCGGTATGAACATCCCCTTGTCGTTCTTCGTCCACTCCACCTCGACGGTGTGGACCGCCGTGACGTTGCCGTCGGCGTCCCCTTCGAACCTGGTGGCGGTGGTCAGGTAGACCCGCGGGTCGTCGCCGTACAGCGCGGCGGCCTCTTCCTGGCCGTAGTCCACCTTCAGGGTCTTGGGCCATTCGGGCCAGGGGTTGTTGGCAGCGCGCTCCAAGGGCGGCTTCGGCATGATCTCCAGCTGGGTGGCGCTGTTGCAGCCGTGGCGGATGGAGGTACCGACGCAGTCGGTGCCGGTGTCGCCGCCGCCGATGATGATGACGTCCTTCCCCTTGGCGGAGATATAATCATTCGTGCCGTTCAGGAGTGCCCTCGTGTTGGCTCCGAGGAATTCCATGGCGAAGTGGATCCCCTTGAGTTGCCGCCCCTCGATCGGGAGGTCGCGGGGGAGGGTGGCGCCGGTGGTGAGCACGATGGCGTCGAACTCGCCCTTGAGCTTCTCCACCGGGAGGCCGGGACCTCCCACGTAGGTGCTGCAGCGGAAGATCACCCCTTCGTCCTCCATCTGCCTGATGCGGCGAAGTACCACGTTCTTCTTGTCGAGCTTCATGTTGGGAATGCCGTACATGAGAAGCCCGCCGGGCTTGTCGGCCCGCTCGAAGACGGTGACGGTGTGCCCTGCCTTGTTGAGCTGGGCGGCGGCGGAGAGGCCGGCGGGGCCGGAGCCGACCACGGCCACCTTCTTGCCGGTGCGCTTCTCCGGCGGGTTCGGCACGATCCACCCCTCGTCCCAGCCGCGGTCCACGATGCTGACCTCGATGTTCTTGATGGTGACGGCGGGGTCGATGATCCCCAGGGTGCAGGACCCCTCGCAGGGGGCCGGGCAGACGCGGCCGGTGAATTCCGGGAAGTTGTTCGTCTTGTGCAGCCGGTCCAGCGCCTGACGCCAGAGGTTCCGGTAGACGAGGTCGTTCCACTCAGGAATGAGGTTGTTGATCGGGCAGCCGCTGGCCATCCCGGAGAGCAGCGTGCCGGTGTGGCAGAACGGGATGCCGCAGTCCATGCAGCGGGCACCCTGGGTCTGCAGGTCCTTTTCGGACATGTGCAGGTGAAATTCGTTCCAGTCCTTGATCCGCTCAAGCGGCGCCCGGTCCGCCGGTAGTTCGCGTTGAAATTCCATGAAGCCGGTAGGTTTTCCCATGTTCGTATCCTATGTCAGTGTGCTGAGGTTATCGAATATCTGTGCTGCGCGATGCGGTTCCGGACGACGGATCAGCTGCCGCCCAGGCGTGCCGCGTCGTGGGAGTTCTCCTCGAAGGCGGCGATCATCGCCTCTTCGCCGGTGAGGCCGGCGGCCTGCGCCCGTTCCAGTGCCTGGAGGACCCGCTTGTAGTCCATCGGCATCACCTTTACGAACCGGGTGATGGCCGCATTCCAGTCGGCGAGGAGTGCCGCCGCCTTGGTGCTGCCGGTGAGTTCGGCGTGCTTCTCGACCATGGCCCTGATGGTGGCCCGGTCCCTGTCGCCGATCTCTTCGAACTGGACCATCTGCGTGTTGCAGCGGGTGGCGAAGTCGCCCTGCTCGTCGAGGACGTAGGCGACGCCGCCGCTCATCCCGGCGGCGAAGTTGCGGCCGGTGGGGCCGAGAACGACGACGGTGCCGCCGGTCATGTATTCGCAGCCGTGATCGCCCACCGCCTCGACGACGGCGTTGACCCCGGAGTTGCGTACGCAGAACCGCTCGCCTGCCATGCCGCGCAGGTAGGCGGTGCCGCTGGTGGCTCCGTAGAACGCCACATTGCCGGTGATGATGTTTTCCTCCGCCGGGAAGGTGGAGCCGGCCGGAGGGTAGACGACGATGGTGCCGCCGGAGAGCCCCTTGCCCAGGTAGTCGTTGGCGTCGCCGGAGAGCTCCAGGGTCACTCCCTTGGGAACGAAGGCGCCGAAGCTCTGGCCGGCGGAGCCGTTGAAACGCAGGTGCACGGTGCCGTCCGGAAGCCCCTCCGCCCCGTGGCTGCGGGTGATCTCGTTGCCGATGATCGTGCCGACGACCCGGTTGATGTTGGTGATGGGGAGTTCGGCCGTGACCTTTTCTCCCCGATCAATGGCCGGTCTGCAGATCTCCAGGAGGGAGGTCATGTCGATGGACTTCTCCAGACCATGGTCCTGGGTGTCGGTGCAGTAGCGTCCCACCTCAGCGCCGACCTTCGGCTGGTAGAGGATGTTGGAGAGATCGATCCCCTTCGCCTTCCAGTGGGCGACGGCCTTCTTCGGCTCCAGCATGTCGGTGCGGCCGACCATCTCGTTCAGGGTACGGAAGCCGAGCTCCGCCATGATCTCCCGCAGCTCCTGGGCGACGAACCGCATGAAGTTCACCACGTACTCCGGCTTGCCGGTGAACTTGGCCCGGAGCTTCGGGTCCTGGGTGGCGACGCCCGCCGGGCAGGTGTTGCTGTGGCAGACGCGCATCATGATGCACCCCAGGGTCACGAGCGGCGCAGTGGCGAAGCCGAACTCCTCGGCCCCCAGCATGGCGGCGATGGCTACGTCGCGGCCGGTCTTCAGCTGGCCGTCGGTCTCCACGGCGATCCGGCTGCGCAGGTTGTTGAGCACGAGCGTCTGGTGCGTCTCCGCCAGCCCGAGCTCCCAGGGGAGCCCGGCGTGCTTGATGCTGGAGAGCGGCGAGGCACCGGTGCCGCCGTCGTAGCCGCTGATCAGCACGACGTCGGCGTGGGCCTTGGCGACCCCGGCGGCGATGGTGCCGACCCCCACCTCGGAAACCAGCTTGACGCTGATCCGGGCGCGGCGATTGGCGTTCTTCAGGTCGTGGATCAGCTCCGCCAGGTCCTCGATGGAGTAGATGTCGTGGTGCGGCGGCGGCGATACGAGCCCGACGCCCGGGGTCGTGTGGCGGGTCCTGGCGATCCAGGGGAACACCTTCGTGCCCGGCAGCTCGCCTCCCTCGCCCGGCTTGGCCCCCTGGGCCATCTTGATCTGCAGCTCGCGGGCGTTGGACAGGTAGGAGCTGGTCACACCGAAGCGACCGGATGCCACCTGCTTGATGGCGCTGTTCTTGGAGTCGCCCTGTTCATTGGTCCAGGTGTACCGCTCGGGGGCCTCGCCCCCCTCTCCGGTGTTGGACTTGCCGCCGATCCGGTTCATGGCGATGGCGAGCGCCTCGTGGGCCTCCTGGCTGATGGAACCGTAGGACATGGCGCCGGTCTTGAACCGCTTCATGATCTCTTCCACCGGCTCGACCTCGTCGATGGAGATCGGGGTCCCCTTCCTGAACTCCAGAAGACCGCGCAGGGTGTAGAGTCTCGTGTTCTGGTCGTTGATGAGCGACGAGAATACCCTGAACTCCTGGAAGTCGTCGGTGCGGACCGACTTCTGCAGGGAGGCGATGGTGAGCGGGTTGAACAGGTGTTCCTCACCGTCCTTGCGCCACTGGTACTGGCCGCCCGGCTCCAGGACCGGCTCGGCGGGAACCCTCTCGGGGTAGGCACGGCGGTGACGGGTCAGGAGTTCCGAGGCAATCCCCTCCAGGTCCGTCCCCTGGATACGGGACGGGGTCCAGGTGAAGTAGGTGTCGATGACCGACTGGTGCAGGCCGACCGCCTCGAAGATCTGGGCGCCGCGGTAGCTCTGTACCGTGGAAATTCCCATCTTGGCCATGGTCTTCACGACCCCCTTGACGGCGGCCTTGATGAAGTTCTTGACCGCCTTCTTGTGGTCGATTCCCGGCAGCATTCCCTGTTGGATCATGTCGTCCAGCGATTCAAAGGCCAGGTAGGGGTTGATGGCGTTGGCGCCGTAGCCCAAAAGGACGGCGAAGTGATGTACCTCGCGCGGCTCGCCCGATTCCAGCACGATGGCGATCCGGGTGCGGGTCGCATTGCGGATCAGGTGGTGGTGCAGGCCGGACACGGCAAGGAGCGCCGGGATGGCCGCATGGTCGTGGTCAATGCCCCGGTCGGAGAGCACGAGGATGTTGGTGCCGTCCTGAATCGCCTTGTCGGCGTCGGCGAAGAGCCGGTCGAGGGCGGATTTGAGGCCGGCGGTGCCGTCGGCTGCCTTGAAGAGCATGGAGAGGGTCGCCGACTGGTAGCCGGGACGGTCGATGTGCCGCAGCTTCTCGAACTGCCCGTTGGTGAGCAGCGGGTGCTCCAGCCTGATCATCCGGGCGCTGCAGGGGGTCGGCTCCAGGAGGTTCGCCTCGGAACCGATCAGGGTCGTGGTAGAGGTGATGATCTCCTCGCGGATCGGGTCGATGGGCGGATTTGTTACCTGGGCGAACAGCTGCTTGAAGTAGCTGTACAGGAGCTGCGGCCTGGCGGAAAGCACCGCCAGCGGCGTGTCGGTCCCCATGGAGCCGAGCGGCTGGACGCCGTCGCGGGCCATGGGGCCGAGGATGACGCGCTGGTCCTCGAAGGTATAGCCGAATGCCTGCTGGCGCTGGAGCACGGTCTTGTGATCCGGCTCGTGGACATGGGGCGGCTCGGGCAGGTTCTCCAGGAGGACGTGGTTCTCGTTCAGCCACTGGCTGTACGGATGTGCGCCTGCAAGCTCTTTCTTGATCTCCTCGTCGGGGATGATCCGCCCCTGCACCGTATCCACCAGGAACATGTGGCCCGGCTGAAGACGCCCCTTTCGGAGGATCTTTTCCGGCGCGACGGGGAGAACGCCCGCTTCGGAAGCCATGATGACCAGATCGTCGGTAGTGATGTAGTAACGGGACGGGCGCAGGCCGTTGCGGTCCAGAAGGGCGCCTATGGTGCGGCCGTCGGTGAAGGCGATGGCGGCCGGGCCGTCCCACGGCTCCATGAGGCAGGAGTGGTACTCATAGAACGCCTTCTGCTCCGCGCTCATGCTCTCGTGGTCTTCCCACGGCTCCGGCACCATCATCATGACGGCATGGGGGAGCGAGCGGCCGGCGGTGACGAGCAGCTCCAGGCAGTTGTCGAACATGGCCGAGTCGGAGCCGTCGGTATTGATGATGGGGAGCGCCTTCTTGATGTCGTCGCCGAACCGCTTGCTTTCGAAGAGCGACTGGCGGGCGTGCATCCAGTTGACGTTGCCGCGCAGGGTATTGATCTCGCCGTTGTGGGCCATGTAGTGGTACGGATGGGCACGGTCCCAGCTGGGGAAGGTGTTGGTGGAGAAACGGGAGTGCACGAGGGCCAGGGCGGACTCCATGGACGGGTCGCGCAGGTCGGGGAAGTATTGCTCCACCTGGACCGGCATGAGCATCCCCTTGTAGACGATCGTGCGGCACGACATGCTGGAGATGTACCAGTACCGGTCGACACCGGCGCGGCGGATCTCGTTGATGGCTCGCTGCTTGGCGATATACAGCTTGCGGGTAAACTGGGCCTCGTCTACGACGTCACTGGCCGGCGTGACGAACAGCTGGCGCACGGCCGGCTCGCTTTCCTTGGCGCCGTTCCCCAGCGAAGAGTTGTCGGTCGGCACATCGCGCCAGCCGAGCACTTTCAGCCCTTCTTCGGCGGCGATCTTTTCCATGATGGCGCGGGCGCTGTCCTGCTCCGCCTTTACGGGCGAGGTGAAGATCATCCCCACGCCGTAGCGGTTCGCTTCGGGGAGGGTGATGCCGAGGGGGGCGCAGGCCGTGCGCAGAAATTTGTCCGGGATCTGCAGGAGAATGCCCGCACCGTCACCGGTATTCGGTTCGGCGCCCGTGGCGCCGCGGTGGTCGAGGTTGAGGAGGATGGTCAGTGCCTGACTGACGATCTCGTGGGACTGTTTCCCCTTCATGTTCACCAGGAATCCGACGCCGCACGCGTCGTGCTCGAACTGCGGGTCGTAGAGACCCTGCTTCTTGGGTAGACCGATGTTTTTCATGTGGCAACCTTCGCTCTTCGGGGTATATCTCGTCATGCAGCCGACACGGTAGGACAACGGTGGGAACGGAGGCGAGAGCGGTGGCTTCGCAACCTTCTCGTTGTATGGGGGTGTTCGGGGCAGATGCGAGGATTTTGTAGAATACCCTATTAATGCAGGGCTTATCAAGAAAAAATGACGAATTTTTGTGCAGCTTGCCGATATTCCGCTATTTTTTCTCCGGCTGTGATGCAGAATACGTACCGTTCGTCCCGGCTGAATGCATATAATCCCTTGCTTGAACGTTTCGTCCGGATACTATATACGGAAAAGGTATCCGTGGCACCGGTAACGCGACGCGTACCGGTACGACACCAGACTCCCACCCGTAGGAGCCGTTCATGAAGAAACGCGTTATCCTGACCATATTCGGCCTGATCATCGTCGTAGCGATCCTCGGTGGTATAAAGGCGCTGCAGATCAGGGCAATGATCGAGCAGGGGAAGAAGTTCGTGCCGCCAGCGGAGACCGTAACGACCGCCCGGGTTACGGTCGACGAGTGGGCAACCTCCCTGACCGCGGTCGGGACGCTGAACGCGGTGCATGGCGTCACCGTGGCCGCCGAGTTGCCGGGCAAGGTTGTACAGATCGCCTTCGAGCCGGGAACGCGTATCAGAAAGGGTGCGTTGCTGCTGCGCCAGGATACCAGCTCGGAAGAGGCACAGCTTCCCGGTGCAGTGGCACAGGTGAAACTGACCCGTGCCAACCTGAAGCGGGCCGACCAGCTGTTTGCCGAAGGGATCATCTCACAGGCCGATCATGATACCGCCGTGGCCAATGCCGACCAGGCCAAGGCCCAGGCAGACGACATCCGGGCCACCATCGCCAAGAAATCGATCCGAGCCCCCTTCGGCGGTCGGCTTGGCATCCGGCAGGTGAACCAGGGGCAGATCCTCAAGGAGGGTGACCCCATCGTCGTTCTCCAGAACCTCGATCCGATCTACGTCGATTTTACCCTCCCCCAGCAGCATGTGAGCCAGCTGCAGACGGGAGAACGGGTGCGGGTCACCGGTGATGCCCTTCCCGGCGAGACCATCGAAGGCCGCGTTACCGCCATCAGCCCCCAGGTGGATGCGGAAACCCGCAACGTCAAGGTGGAGGCGACCGTGACCAACCGGAAAGAACTGCTGCGGCCGGGGATGTTTGTCAACGTCGCGCTCGGCCTGCCGGTCCGCCAGAAGGTGCTGACCATTCCTGCCACGTCCGTGCTCTATGCCCCCTTCGGAGACTCGGTCTTCATCGTCGAGGAGGGGCAGGGGAAGACCGGCGGGAAGGTCCTGCGCCAGCAGTTTGTCAGGCTCGGGGACAAAAGGGGTGATTTTGTCGCCGTTACCAGCGGCCTCACGGGGGGAGAAACCATCGTCAGTACGGGTGTCTTCAAGCTGCGCAACGGCCAGAGCGCAGTGGTGGACAACAGACTGGCGCCGCCGTTCAGTCAGAGACCTACGCCGGAGAACAACTGAGAACAACCAAGAACAGCTCATCACAGAGGAGCTCGGAGGAGAGACAACCCCTTGTTTGGGGCAAACATAAATGCTCTTGAACAATTTTCATCCGCGTCTCTCTGCGTCCACCGTGGTTAAAGCTCGTGATAGCCGAGGTAGAGCCCCTTCATGAACATTACCGATCTCTTCATACGCCGGCCCGTTCTCGCCCTGGTGGTCAACCTGCTCATCATCATTGCCGGACTCCAGGCGATCCGTTCCCTCAACGTCCGTCAGTATCCCAAAAGCGAGATCGCCTCGGTTACGGTTACTACCGTCTATACCGGGGCGAGCGCCGAGCTCGTGCGCGGGTTCATCACCACCCCCCTGGAACGGGCCATCGCCGCTGCCGACGGGATCGACTACATGGAGTCCCAGAGTACGCTCGGTCTTTCCACCATCACCATCCGCCTGAAGATCAACTACGATGCCACCAAGGCGTTGGCGGAGATCAGCTCCAAGGTGGACCAGGTCCGTCGGGACCTCCCACCCGAGGCAGAGGTGCCGGTCATCAACATCGAATCCGCCGACAGCCAGTTCGCTTCCGCGTACCTGAGCTTTTCCTCGGATATCCTGAAGCAGAACGAGATCACCGACTATCTGACGAGGGTGGTTCAGCCCCGCCTTTCGGCCATCCCGGGGGTGCAACGGGCCGACATCCTCGGCGGACGCACCTTCGCCATGCGGATCTGGCTGAAACCGGACCGGATGGCGGCCCTGAACATCACGCCTGCAGAGGTGCGCCAGGCCCTGGCGGCCAACAACTTCCTCACGGCCCTGGGGCGCAGCAAGGGGGAGTACATCCAGGTGAACCTGACCGCCGACACCAACCTCTCCACGGTGGACGAGTTCCGGCGGCTGGTGGTGCGCGAAGCGAACGGCACCATCGTGCGCCTCTCCGATGTGGGCGACGTGGTACTGGGGGCGGAGGACTACGACTCCGAGGTCCATTTCTCAGGCCAGACGGCGGTGTTCATGGGGATCTGGCCACTCCCCAACGCCAACTCACTCGACGTGATCAAGCGGGTCCGGACCGAGATGGCCTCGATCCAGCGTGAGCTCCCCTCCGGGCTCAAGGCGCGGGTTGCCTATGATGCCACCAACTACATCTCCAACGCCATCCACGAGGTGCTGAAGACCCTGGGCGACACGCTGCTGATCGTTATGGTGGTCATCTTCCTCTTCCTCGGGTCGTTCCGATCGGTGCTCGTCCCGATCGTGGCGATCCCGGTCTCGCTCATCGGCGGGGTCTTCCTGATGCAGGCGTTCGGGTTCACGGTCAACCTCCTCACCCTCTTGGCGATCGTCCTGTCCGTCGGTCTGGTGGTGGATGACGCCATCGTGGTGGTGGAAAACGTGGAGCGGCACCTGGGCGACGGGCGATCCCCGCTGGAGGCGGCACTCGTGGGCGCCCGGGAGCTGGTGGGGCCGATCATCGCCATGACCATAACCCTGGCGGCGGTCTACCTCCCCATCGCGTTCCAGGGGGGGCTCACCGGCTCCCTGTTCCGCGAGTTCGCCCTAACCCTGGCCGGCGCGGTTACCATCTCCGGCATCGTAGCGCTCACCCTGTCGCCGGTCATGTCCGCCAAGCTGCTCAAGCCGGGAATCGAGGAGCACGGCCTGGCTGGACACATCGCCCGGGGGTTCGGGCGGCTGAAGGAGGCGTACGGCCGGCGCCTGGATGCCACCCTCAAGGCGCGCCCCGCGGTGTATGCTGTCTGGGCTGTGGTGTGTCTCCTCACCATCCCCATGTTCATCATGTCCGCCAAGGAGCTGGCCCCTGCCGAGGACCAGGGGGTCATCTTCGGCATCGTCGATGCGGCGGCCAACTCCACCCTCGACCAGAACAGCTTCTTCACGGCGGAGGCGAACCGCGTCTTCATGAGCATACCGGAGACGGATTTCACCTTCCAGCTCACCTTTCCCAATTCCGGGTTCAGCGGCATGGTAGCCAAGCCTTGGACGGAGCGGAAGCGCAACATCTTCCAGATCCTCCCCGAGGTGCAGCAGAAGCTGCAGAAGATTCCCGGCATCCGGATCCTGCCGGTGACCCCGCCGGCACTGCCGGGGGGCGGCCAGTTCCCGGTGGAGTTCATCATTGCCTCTACGGCCGATGAAGGTCAGATCCTGGATTTTGCCCGCCAGTTGCAGCTGAAGGCGATGCAGAGCAAGATGTTCGCCTTTCCCCCGATCATCGATGTGAAGATCGATCAGCCCCAGACCGAATTCGTCATCGACAAGGACAAGGTGGCTGCGCTGGGGCTGAATCTGCAGCAGATCGGCGCCGACCTCGGGGGGATGGTGGGTGGCAACTATGTGAACCGGTTCGATATCTCCGGCCGGAGTTACAAGGTGATCCCCCAGATCCAGCGGGTTGATCGGCTCAATCCGGCACAGCTGCAGGATATCCATGTGACCGGGCCAAATGGCAACCTGATCCCCTTGAGTTCCATCGCCACCCTGCGCAATACGGTGGTCCCCCGTTCCCTCAACCGGTTTCAGCAGCTGAACGCGGTGAAGATCAGTGGGGTGGCGGTCCGTCCGCTGGACGAGGCGCTCCGCTATCTGGAAGGCGAGGCGGCCAGAATCCTTCCCAAGGGGTACGTGATCG
The DNA here is from genome assembly GCA_021779095.1 of Deltaproteobacteria bacterium. Classification (GTDB taxonomy): domain Bacteria; phylum Desulfobacterota; class Desulfuromonadia; order Geobacterales; family JAJYBI01; genus JAJYBI01. The sequence goes on along the minus strand of JAJYBI010000001.1, from coordinate 30,391 downwards.
ACTACACGGGCGAGTCCCGCCAGCTGCGCACGGAGGGGAACAAGTTCCTTCCCGCATTCGGCCTTGCCATCGTTCTCATATTCCTGGTGCTGGCGGCCCAGTTCAACAGCTTCCGCGATCCGTTCGTCATCCTGGCCGGCTCGGTGCCGCTGGCCATGTTCGGGGCGCTCATCTTCACCTTCCTCAGGATTCCCGATCCGAACACGCCGTTCTGGACCCACGGCTGGACCACCACCATGAACATCTACTCCCAGGTGGGGCTCGTGACCCTGGTGGGGTTGGTGTCCAAAAACGGCATCCTCATCGTCCAGTTCGCCAACGAGCTCCAGTTGCAGGGGCTTGCCAAGCTCGACGCGGTGCGCCAGGCGGCCATGACGCGTCTGCGGCCGATTCTCATGACCAGTGCCGCCACCATTGCCGGCCACTTCCCGCTCACCCTCGTTACCGGTCCCGGCGCCGCCGCCCGAAACTCCATCGGTCTCGTGCTGGTGGGGGGGATGTTCGTCGGCACCCTCTTCACCCTCTTCGTCGTACCGTCCATATACATGCTTGTTGCAAAAGACCATGGCCGCGACCGGGAACGGGAGGAGTCGGCATTTCTATCTGCGGACGTGCAATAGCACCATCCCGTCGTGAAACGGCAGCAGCATCCACGTTCGACATGAAAAAGCCTTCTGAAACCGGAAGGCTTTTTTCGTTCGGTCATGACGCGAAAGAAAGTAGCTGATCGGAGTGTATTGCTGTAGAAATTGTCCCCACAAATAGTGCGGACGTGGTCTGGTGGCGTGAATCTCTACGGTGTGCGGATGGGTCTGGCCCCTCGACGTGCCGACGACGGTTTACAAGGCGAGATAAGCACACATTTCCGTGCGCTCTGCATGGTGGCCGATAGGTTGAAAATGAACGGAGAGGCAGGGTGGTGAGCCGGATGTACGAGCCGCTGTAGATATTCACCCCAGTGCGGCAATGGTCGTATCAGTGGTGTCCCGTGCTTTTCTGAAGATAAAAGTTGAAGGCGTCCTTGAGAATTTCAGACTTCCGCTTGTGGGTCGTGTCCATGAGCGCGACGACGTCTGCCAGCTCTTCGTCGTTGAGTCGCACCGACAGTACGTTTACCTTGCGTGGCAGCTTGGTGCTGCGAGTACGTTTCAATGCTGTCTCCTTGTGCTGCAATGCATGTCCGGTCCATCCGACCGTGAAACCGGGGTTGCTGGCAACTAGCAGGGAAGGTGCCAATCGGGCGTACGGGAGGAGTGACATCGTGTAGACGACGGGCTGACGGCAAAAAAAAGCCCCTGTCCGGGTTTCAGGACAGGGGCTTTCGAGGTGATGCGGGAGAATCCTATTCGTCGCGTTCGAAGTCGACGATACGGGATGCGACCTGTTTGATGTTGAGGAGGTCTTTGTAGTTGATGTTGTTGGACAGGTAGTTGCCCCCGTCGGTGCCGCAGCCCAGGGTCAGTGACGGCGGCAGGTTGTTGTAGATGAGACCGACGCTGCCGTGCACCGCAGGCTGGTTGAGGAGCAGACGGTTGGCCGGAATCTCCATGGCGAACTTGTTCAGGATGGCTTCGTCCTTGGCGTGGACAACGGCGGTGTGGCCGGCGCCACCCCACAGAAGCTGGGACTTGGCAGCCGCAATGGCTTCGTCGGAGCTGTTGTAGGAGATGTAGCCCAGAACCGGGGAGAGCTTTTCGTGGCTGAACCAGTCGTCCGGTCCGATGCAGGTCAGGGGCACGAGGAGCAGCTTGGTGTCTGCGGGGACCTTGAAGCCGGCCAGTTCGGCGATAACCTGCGGCGACTTGCCGACGATGGCCATGGACGGTACGCCGCGCTCCTTGTCGAACATGACCTTCTCGAGAGCCACCTTCTCTTCGGCGTTCACCAGGTAGGCGCCGCGCTCGACCATCAGCTTCACGCCCTTCTCTGCGGTTTCCTTGTCGTCGAAGATCATCGACTGGTCGGAGGAGCAGATGGTGCCGTTGTCGAAGGTCTTGGAAGCGATGATGTTGTTGATGGCCACGCTCAGGTTGGCGGACTTGGAGATGAAGACCGGGGTATTGCCGGCGCCGACGCCGATGGCCGGGTGGCCGGAGCTGTAGGCGGATTTCACCATGGCGTTGCCGCCGGTGGCGAGGATCAGGTTGACGTCCGGGTGGTTCATGAGCGCCGTGGTCCCTTCGATGGAGGGCTCTTCGATCCACTGGATGCAGTTGGCCGGTGCACCGGCCTTCACGGCGGCGTCAAGCATCAGCTTGGCGGACGCGGCGCTGCACTTCTGGGCGCGCGGGTGGAAGGCGAAGATGATGACGTTGCGGCCTTTGAGCGCGATCAGGGCCTTGAACATCGTGGTGGAGGTCGGATTGGTGGTCGGGGTAGCAGCAGCCAGCACGCCGAACGGCTCGGCGACGTACTTCACGCCATCCTTCTCTTCGATGACGCCGACGGACTTCTTGTCCTTGAAGTATTCGTAGACGATGTGGGCGCCCAGGTGGTTCTTGATCGCCTTGTGGTCGGCACGGCCGATGCCGGTCTCTTCAACGGCCATTTCGGCGAGCTTCACTTCGTTCTCGACGCTGGCGGCATCCATCGCGGCACAGATCTTGTCCACCTGCTCCTGCGTGTAGGTCTTGAAGGCGTCGGAGGCCTTCCGTGCGTTTGCTACCAGTTGGTCAATCTGCTGCTGTGTGGTCGACATAGCTTCTTTTCCTTTCTGTTGTGGTTGTTGAGAGTCGTGAAGATGCGCGGTGTGCGTTGCCTCGAATTACTATCACCAGCTCCATACTCTCTGAAATTGCAAATAAGCGCGGAATGTTGACTTGTTCCACGTCCTTGTGGCTGAGATGCCGGCAATGCCGGGGGGTGAATCAAAATGGCGTTTACAGAATAAAGCAAAAGCTGGGCCAAGTATGCGTGTCGTGAGCAAAAAAGTGATTGTTTTCCGAAGGTTCAGATCTCCCGCTTAAATTGCAGGGACTTGATCTCCAGATATTCCTCCAGTCCGAACCTGCCCAGTTCGCGACCATGGCCCGACTGCTTGTAGCCGCCGAACGGAGCGAGCAGATTGAATGCCCCCCCATTGATATCGATCTGGCCCGCCCGCAGCCGGCGGGCAACCCGTTCGGCTCGTCGCGGGTCTCCCGACCAGACTGCGCCGGCAAGCCCATAGCGGGTGCCGTTGGCAATCCGGATGGCGTCATTTTCGTCCCGGTAGGCCATGATGGAGAGGACGGGACCGAATATCTCTTCCTGGGCAATGGTCATTTCCGGGGTCACGCGGCCGAACACGGTCGGCTGGACGTAATAGCCGCCGGCGAGATGATCGGGGATGCCGCCGCCAGCCAGGAGTTCTGCCCCTTCATCGATACCGCGTCGGATGTAGTCCAGGACGCGCTTCTGCTGAACGTCCGACACGAGCGGGCCGAGGCGGGACTGTTCGTCGGAAGGGGGGCCCGGCTGGTAGGTTGCGGTGAATTCGACGGCCAGTGCTGCGGCCTGCTCGTACTGATGCTCGGGGACGAGCAACCGGGTGTGGGCGGTGCAGGTCTGGCCCGAGTTGATGAAGCAGGCGCCGACGGTCCCTTTGACGGCTGCGGAAAGATCGGCATCATCGAGGACGATGGCGGCGGATTTTCCCCCCAGCTCCAGGGCAACACGCTTTACCGTCGCCGCAGCAAGTTCGGAGATGCGCCGCCCGGCTCGCGTTGAGCCGGTAAACGAGACCAGATCGACCTCCGGGTGGCTGGCGAGTGCCTCCCCAACCGGATCGCCGTATCCGCTGACCAGGTTGAATACGCCGGCAGGCAGACCGGCCGCATGAACGACATCCGCGAGGATGAAGGCGGAAAGCGGGGCAACCTCGCTCGGCTTGAGCACTACCGTACATCCCGCTGCCAGGGCGGGTGCGACCTTGGCGATGACCTGGTGGAGCGGGTAGTTCCAGGGGGTGATGCATGCCGCCACACCGACCGGTTCCCGAACGACACGCGAGTTCCCGATCTGTTCCTCGAAGGGATATTCACGCAGAAGCCGAGTATAGCTTTCCAATACGGCGAGCGGCAGACCTGCCTGAATGCGCCGGGAGAGTTTGATCGGCATCCCCACTTCGTCGGTGATGGTCCGGGCGATCTCTTCCGCGCGCGCCGAGAGTCCGTGGTGGATCGATTGGAGGCAGGCGGCGCGTTCATCCGGCGAGCTGCTTCCCCAGCTCTCGGCCGCACTCCGGGCAGCGGTTACGGCTCGATCGGCATCGTCGACCGATGCGGCGGGGATTCTGCCGATAGTCTTCTCGGTTGCGGGATTGATGACATCGATCAGGTCGCGGCCTGCCGGTTCCTGCCAGGTCCCGTCTATGTACAGGTACAATCGTTCGGTCATCTGTCACCAAGGGTTGATCATGTCCGAGTGTGATCACTGCGCGACCTGCTCGGAACAGTCATTCTGCTCAAAAGACCCGCTTCCAGTAACCCAGATCAGCCGGGTTTATCAGCAACTCTGCAGCCTTGTGACGAAAGGAGTGCAGGTGGGTCGTAGGAAAATGCCGATCGGGGTCTTCGCGACTGCGCAAGGTTTCATGACAATGAACACCGCCGCTTTGCTGTCCGGCTGGCACCTCCCTGGTTACCTGACACATCTTTCGATCTGTTTTGCCTACAGCGCGTTGAGGATTTCCATCCTCTTCGTGCGATATTCCTCGTCAGTGATCAGATGCTTGTTTTTCAGCTCATTCAACTGCATCAACCGTTCTTCCGCACTGCGCGGGGCTTCCGTTTTCGGTTCCGCGGCCTGGTGCCTGGACCCGGCAGCGCGTTGCTCGCGGTCGCCGTGGAATCTTTCGGTATTGGCAGGAGCTGCGGCAACGGGCGGCGTGTCCATGCTTTTCTGAGAAAAGACCACCCAGTCACCCCGTGGTTTTTCGAAGGGCTGTCCGTCCCCTGCCGCCGCCATGATGCGGTCTTTCAGGTCGGCAGGCTGTGTGCGCGACCCGGGCGTCAGCGGGTGGAGGCGTCGGTCCTCGTTCTCCTTGAGATCGCGATGTATGATGCCGAAGATGATGTTGAGCTTTCCATCTTTGTAGAACACCCTGCCGGTCGTTACTTGACGTACCTTGAGAAAATCGACAAAAGCCGAGAAATGACCCACGATGGCGAAGGTAACGTCCTCGCGCGGGCCGGCCTGGCTAAGTGCTTCGGGGATATATTGGGACAGCATGTCGATTTCCGGTTCATTGAAGACCGGCAGCTGCTTGTGGTCGTCGTTGGGGGCCAGCACCATGGACGACAGGGCGTTGCGCACCTCATCGCCGGTGACCGAAGCCGGGTGATCATTGGGAGGTGTGGACGAGCCGTCATCCTGGGCGACTATGTCGACAAACTCCTCGCGGGAGTGCCAGATGGTTCTATCATTATCGGCTGAAGCGATGGAGGAGAAGACGAGCAACTGGGAAAGCATCACTATCAGCATGCTGGTACGGGCCAGCCAGGACCAACCTCTGTTATTGTTTCGCGCATCACCGGCATGGTTGCCCATGGTCATTCCTTTCGAGAAGTTTTAGCGTAGGTTTATTGAACGAGTGGAATTTCAGCACGAGAGGATTATGCATCCTCCAGAGTGTGAATGGGTCAGGCCCCAGACGGCTCATGCCGAATCTGAAACCTGACCCATTCGTAACTACTGTACTTCGTCGACTACTTTGCTTCCAGTTTGTCCAGGAGATCCTGAGTTTCCTTCAGCTTCATTTCAAGCTGCTTCAGCTCTTCGGGAGTGTATTTCGTAGATCCCTTTTTCACTTCTGCCTTGAGCTTCTTCACCTTTTTCTGAATGATGTCCGCCCTGTTCAGGCAGTTCTGAGCTGCCAGCTGGCAGCTGACGGCTTCCTGATGCGTTTCGGCCAGAACGGTAGCTGCCGGTGCGAGCATCAGAGCTGTGATCAGGATTACGATGCCTCTTTTCATGTGTGCCTCCTCTTGAATCGAAAGATTTGAACACCGAGAAGCAAGCAGATCGACGACAACGTTCTTTTGCTACTTAACCGGTCCAACCGGAAGTACCGGCCGCCCGTACATCGTGGCCAGCAGGCCGGCGGCCGTAAGGTACAGTGCCATCAGGCCATCGACCATCCCGATGTAACCTGCATACACGATCAGGCCCGGGCTGCCGGCCAGACCGAAGTCGAGAAGCAGGAAGACCGCCAGGAGCAGCGCCAGAGTCAGGATGACCGCCTTGTTGGTAACAAGTGTAGCAATGAAGATGATCGCTGTAAAGATGGTGTACGCAATACAGAAGACCATGAGCGTTTTTGCATCGAGCTCATACCATTTGAGCGCCACGCCCAGGTTGATCAGACCCCAGATGGCCCAGAACATGCCGTAGATGCCGAAGACGACGGCGGTGAAAAGCTCGTTTTTCTTGAAGCCGCTCAGGCATGCGAAAAAATGGATCAACCCGGTGAGAAGCGCCAGCGGGATCAGGATGCTGATGGCGTTCGGGCCGACGATGCCGGCGTTGAGGAAGCTCAGTGTGAACAGCGCGATACCGAAACTTGCCAAGCCGACGGTCGAGGGATCTGCAACCGCATTGTTGACAATGCTGAAAGTGGTTTCTTCTGCCATGTGCAATTCTCCTTTGAATGGTTACCCACCTGTTCGTGACAGGATGGGGGAGGCTATTCTGCTGTGGTCGGATCGATCATGGTGACTACCTCGGCCACGCTGTTGGCGGGGAATCCGCCCTGTCTGGCGTGTTCGAGGACCAACTCCTTGTTTGGTGCGATGTAGATACAGTAGATCTTGTCAGCGGTGACATAGCTCTGCACCCACTGGATCTGCGGACCGAGTCCCTGCAGCACGCTGCACGATTTCTGGGAAATCGCCTGCAGGTCGGCCGGCGGTATGTTGCCGGCACCCGGCAGTTCACGTTCGATTACGTACTTCGGCATGGTATGCCTCCTCGCATTCCTGCGGAATTGGTGATACCTGCGTGAGACTGCTTACCAGTAGAACATCGTGCCGACGGCAACCTGGTTGGAATGCTGGGTTGCGCCATCCATCCAGGTGGACTGTGCATAGGTGTATTCGGCGATGAACTGGGTGAACTTGTTCAGGTTGTAAACCACATTGGCGACGGCCGACTCCTGCTTTTTGACCATTATCGAGTCGCCAGCATTTCTGAGCGCCTTGTCGTAAGAAGTTTCCTCCTGACGGGTCTGGCCGTAGTTGGCTCCGACCTTCCATTCGGGGGTAAGCTGGTAGGTTGCCTGGGCCAGGAAGCCCCAGTCGGTCCGCTCGTTGCCATATGCATCGGTGGAGCCGCCAAAGAGACCTGCACCGACAAGAGGTCCGTTGCCATCCTGGGCGCTGACGGTGCCGAGCCCTTCGCCGTAGTAACCGGAACCGAGGACGTTCAGCCCGCCAATGCCGACGCTGGCACCGAAGGCGGTACCGACGGAGGTCTCTTTGTGGCCCAGACGGGTGGCGTCTTGTGCCGTAGTGCTCTGGTACAGACCGGAAACCCAGCCCTGCACGGAGGTCTTGCCGAAGACCTGGGCATAGGAAATCTCCGTTTCGAAACGCGGCGTGTTGGTTTTGTCGGATTCGGCGCTGATTTCATACGGTTCGCCAACGAGAACGGCAACCTTGACCCCGTTCAGGTCCGGCGTGGTGTACCGAATCTGGGGGGAGAAACCGGGGTACAGGTAGCCCCAGCCGATGTGGCCCAGGGTGACGGTGTGGGCGCGCAGACCGACGGTACCGGCGGTCAGGAGTGTCATGTCGGTCAGGATGTTCTTGCCCTGGAACAGGTTGAGGGCGCGGCCGGCGAGGAGTTCACCGTATTTCCCTTTTGCGTTGTAGTACATTTCACGGAAGTCGATATTGGGACCAACAGAGAAACGGTCGGCGGCGCTCAGTGCCCCCGGACCTGCAAGGCTGCCGTTTCCGGTGTTCTGGATGCTCGGGTAGATGCCGATCCGGACCGTGGAGTCGATGCCATGGGTCGTCGGGGCTTTGATGTTGATGCCGACTACCGACGGCAGCAGGCCGACGCCGACCCCGAAACGCTGGCCGGGGACATCCAGTAGACCAAAGGCATGGTTCCCGCCGGGGCCGTTGGATGTCGTGTCGTAGGTGGCGAAGACGTCGACGATACCGTCGGTGCTGAGCTGCCAGCCGTTTTCACCGCCCACCACGAATGCCGCCTGGGCGGTTCCTGCCATCAGCCCGAGACCCAGGGCGGTGGCCACTGCAAATTTCTTCATCATAGTTACTTCCTCCTTTTGGTTGGTGATGCATTCCTAAACCGGCTGTTTGTATTACTGTACGGCCGGATTGCATATAACAATGTTACTGTAACTGCCCTGCGCAAAAGAGCGGGCGGGAGATTGAAGGAGATATCTCCCGCCCCAAAGGAGTAGACTAACCTCGACTGCCAGCGTCCTGACAGCCTTTTGTGCAGGGCATCCCCGGGTGCTGGCCCGTTGTATGTCTGGTGTCTGCGGACCTCCTTTGGTCCGTATGCAGGCTTCCGTAACCTGCCAGCTTGAGAAGGGGAAAGGTGCTGCGTGCCTCCATCCCTTCTGCTGCTCATACATGTATGCACATATATGATGTCGCCCCCGGCTGTTTATCAAACATATGTTGCCGGGAGCCGGATGTTTCATCTGCGTGCTGCGTGTCGGGCCGTATAAACCCTGCTGTCTCTTTCTGGTACCATACCTGCCATGCAGGCTCAGCAAATGCAACGATGGTGCCACAAAATAGAACAACGGTTCTTTTCGGCAAACAACGTTGGGCGTTATGCTTTTTCAGCCAGTCGGGCGCGGTTGTGGCCATTCCTTGCGGCATGACGACGAACCGAAGTTTGTGTTAACTGTATTACGTTGGCGTGTGTAAAATGTCTACATGGTGGAAAATGTACACACCACACTGACGGCGCGGGCGCGCTCGTTATATAATTTACTTATTAGAGATTGTCAAGCCGTAAAACCTTGTTTGACACGACGGCACAAGTATTGCTACTTTCAACAGACGCCGGTTGTGCGGCGCGGAGAGTGGCGCGATGAAACATGCGTACGGCCCTTTCCATGGAGCTTCAATATGGGAAACAGCAGGAGCAATCTTCACCACTGTAAATTCGAGGTCCCCGAAATCATATTCGGGCGGGGGCTTCTGAGCCAGATCGGTTCGTGTGCACGTCGTCTGGGTGGCCACAAGGTGTTTCTCGTCAGTGACCAGGGGCTCGTCAATGCCGGCTGGGTGGACAAGGCGTTGAAGCACCTCATCGATGCCGGGCTGGAAGTGATCTTCTACAACAACATCACTTCGAATCCGAAGGATGTGGAGGTGGAATCGGGTGCCATTGAATATATACGCCACGGAGCCGATGTTATTGTGGGGCTCGGCGGCGGGAGTTCGTTGGATGCTGCCAAGGGGATAGCCATTCTCGTGTCGAACGGCGGCAGGATCAGGGATTTCGAAGGGCACGACAAGATTGTCCGTCCCCTTCCTCCGCTTGTGTTGTGTCCGACGACCTGCGGCACCGGCTCGGACGTTTCCCAGTTCGCCGTTATCAACGATACGGAAAACAAGTGCAAGTTGACGATAATGAGCCGGTGTGTGGCGCCCGACATCAGTCTGACCGATCCGGATACGCTGGAAACGCTCCCCGACGAATTCGTCTGTACGACGTCGACCGATGCGCTCAGCCACGCGCTGGAGGCGTTTTTTTCGGTTGCGTCCACGTCACTTACCGATGTGCATGCGATCAAGGCGCTGCGTCTCATTTCGGCGAGCCTCGTCCCGGCGGTGAAGGAGCGCCATCCGGATGATCTGGAAAACCTGGCCCGTGCCAGTCTGCATGCGGGGATGGCGTTCTCCAACTCACTGCTCGGGATTGTTCATGCACTTGCCCATCCCATCGGCGGGCTCTATGACGCCAATCACGGGGGGATCAATGCCGTGCTGCTGCCGGAAGTCCTGCGCTATGATCTTCCGGTTGTCGCCGAGAAGCTGCCGGATCTGGCATGGGGATTTGGTCATCGTGTTGATGGGAACTCCGGTGCGATTTCCGAGGTGGTTCAGGAAACGCTGGATACGATGCTCGATGCTGCCGGTGCCCCTCGAAGCCTGAAGAGTCTCGGGGTCAGGCGTGAAGACCTGCCCGAACTGGCGCAGCGGGCATTGAAGGATGTCTGCATTCTCACGTCGCCGCGTCAGGCCAATGCGCAGGAGCTGCTGACAATTCTGGAGAGGGCCTATTGACGATGGGCGAGATACGAAGAACGCTGATCGACGAACCCAGTCTTGAACGGTTACTGGGGCTCGAAAGCTCGAAGATCGGTTTTTACTCTGAAGTTAAACAGAAAATTCAGGAGCTGGAGGCAGCCAACCTCGGGTTAAGGATCAAGACCGGCGAGCTGCAGGCTGTATTCGATGCGATTTCCGACAGTGTGGTCATCTATGATCACCATGGGTGTGTCCAGCATCGTAACCACGTGAGCCTGAAGCAGTTCCCCGCAGAAACCACTGTAGGCAGGCATTGCAGATCGCTGTTCCATCTCGACAATGAGCATGCGGACGACGAGTGTCCCGTTGAGAAGGCGTTGTCCGGAAAAAGCATGCAGATGTCCTTTACCACGACGACCTCCGGAGGCGAGAGCCGTTACTACGACGTGACGGCGACACCGATAGAAGACCCCAACGACAGAAACCGTGCCCTGGTCTTTATTCGTGATGTAACCGAAAAACGGGTCAACGAGCTGCAGTTGCTGCAGGCGGAGAAGCTGTCGAGTATCGGTCTGCTCGCTGCCGGGGTGGCGCACGAGATAAATAATCCGTTGACCTCTGTAGCCGGGTATGCGGAGGCGCTGGTGCGCAGGTTCCGCGAAGAGCCGGGGCTTGCGGACGATCATCGCCTCAGGGATTTCAAGAAGTACCTCGAAGTCATTATCCGCGAGTCGTACCGGTGCAAGGGGATCATCGACAGTCTCTTGAGTTTCAGCCGGAAATCCGAGGGTACGGTCGGATCGGTGGATATCAATCAGATTCTCCAGGAAGTCATCGAGCTGGTGAGGCACAAGGCACGTAACGAGAATATCGAGATACTTGTATCGCTGCAGGTGGATTTGCCGTTGATCAGTGGCGACCCCTCCGGATTGCGCCAGGTATTCATGAATCTGACCATGAACGCGCTGCAGGCAATCGACGGGCCGGGTCAGGTTGAAATCGCCACGATGATCCACGACGGGAGTGTCATTGCCAGCATCAGCGACAATGGGTGTGGGATACCGATTTCCCTTATGGACCAGATATGGGACCCGTTTTTTACCACGAAGGGGGTCGGCCAAGGGCTCGGACTCGGTCTTGCTGTCACGTACAACATCATCAAAAAGCATGGTGGAGAGATTTCCGTTGAAAGCAAGCAAAATAAAGGGACGAAATTCACCGTGAGGCTTCCAGCATGTCTAGTATAGTTAAGCGTAAAGAGGCGAAAATACTTGTTGTCGAGGATGAAAAGCCGTTGCGTGAGCTCCTGGAGATGGAGCTTTCGCGTAGCGGGTACAAGGTGGAAACGGCTGCCGACGGATATGCCGGGCTCGAGCTGTACCGGCAGGAGGTTTTCAATGTCGTGCTCCTTGACATGAGAATGCCGGGCATCGATGGCTTGGAGCTGCTGAAGCAGATGCGTGCGGAGACGACGATTCCGGAGATCATCGTGTTTACCGGGCACGGTACGATCGAGACGGCGGTTGAGTCCATCAAGTTTGGTGCGTATGACTATCTCACCAAGCCGGTCAAGCTCGAAGAGCTGGAGATGGTCATCGACAAGGCGTGCGAGAAGAACCGGCTGCGCATGGAGAACATGAGTCTCAAGCTCGAAATCAACAAGCTCGACCAGCATCGCATCGTGGGGAAGAGCGTCGTCATTCAGAAGGCCCTGGAAGCGGTGAGGCGTTACGGTCCGACGGACGAGCATGTGCTTATCTGCGGGGAAAGCGGCGCGGGAAAGGAGCTGTTCGCGCGGGCGGTGCACGATTCGAGCAACCGGATAAACAAGCCGTTTGTGACGGTCAACTGTGGCCGGCTCAATGTCAATACCGCGGAAAGCGAGCTGTTTGGCCATGTGCAGGGTGCCTTTACCGGCGCGAGCAAGGGGCGGGCAGGGCTTTTTGAGCTGGCCGACACCGGTACCCTTTTCATGGACGAGATATCCGAGATGCCGCTGGATGTCCAGGTGAAGCTGCTCCGCATTCTCGAGACGGGAAATTTCCGCCGGCTTGGCGGAAATCACGATATCAGCGTCAACGTGCGCTTTGTCTTCGCCTCCAACAAGAAGCTCGAGGAGTGCGTCAGTCGTGGTGAGTTCCGGGAAGACCTGTACCACCGCATCAATCTGCTGGTGATCAATATCCCTCCCCTGCGTGAGCGTCCAGAGGATATCATTCCGCTTGCGTATTATTTCCTCAAGACTGCCAGCGAAAGCGGCTGTGAAGGCTGGGAGATCTCTGACGAGGCGATGGCGGCACTCTGTGCGTACACGTGGCCGGGCAACGTGCGGGAGCTTCGCAATGTGATCCGCAGGGCGAGTATCCTGGCGGTCGAGCCGATCATATCATCGGACCTCCTGCCGTTTTCACCGCCCAAGGTAGCGCCGATTCGCGTTACCTCGGGGCTGTCGGAATATCAGGATACACCTCTCTGGGTCGTTGAACGTGACCATATCCAGAAAGTGCTGGAGAGGCTCGATGGCAACAAGAGCAAGGCGGCAAAGGTGCTGGAAATAGACCGAAAGACTCTGTATACCAAGCTTGAGCGATATGGAATTGCGACGTAGTAACGTCTGTCCGCCTCTGGCGCAGAAAGATACAGCATGTTGCATTGTGAGTTGTCTCGAACCGCGTCGCGTTGCCGGCGCGGTTTTTTTTCGTCCAGGGTCTTGGTCGCGGTGGCGTAAAGAGCTGAAAAGAGCGGCAGCAAGGATGGCTGCGCCGGAATGTCAGATGTAATCGACAAGCGGAGACGAATCAGTGGAGCCAATGGATAAAGAGTCGGAGAGTGTCGGGTGGGCGTTTCGGGCAGCCGGGTTGGCTGCGCCGGAGGTTATGACCTTCTCCGTTACCGGATCGTGCAATGTGCGCTGCGTGCACTGCTGGGTTGGAGCCGGAACCCCACGGTCGTTCGGCCACGTTTCGACCAAAACGCTGTTCCGGATAGTCGATGAATTTGTCGGGATGGGTGGGCGGGGGGTCCGAATTACCGGCGGAGAACCTCTGTGTCATCCCGATTGGCGTGAAATATTGCAATATGTCAGCGGGAAACAGTTTGAAACGGTAATGCTTCAGACCAATGCCATGCTGATAGGCGATCGCGAGGCGCGTGTCCTGAGGGCTTTGAACTGTCCCGGTCTTGCGTTGCAGGTCAGTCTGGACGGGGCCACTGCTGCTACCCATGACTATGTGCGGGGCACGGGGGCATATGCAGGGGTGATGGCAGGGCTGCAGAGGTTGGTCGATGGCGGACTCGGTCGGACTGTCTCCCTGGCGTTCACGGAGATGCGGCATAACATTTCGGAGTTCCCTGAGCTGCTAGAACGAGCAGATTCCATGGGGATCGGCTCGGTAGTCGCCGGTACTCTGGTGGCGTTCGGTCGGGGTGCCGACGAACGGTTTGTCGTACCACCTCTTTCTGGGCAATATCTGGAGTTGATGCAACGTTACGAATCAGATGCGCGCTTCCGGGAGCTGTATGCGAGGATTGGCAGGATGGCGGCGCTGGAATGGCGGTTGGATGGGGAGGCACGGGATATCGGCTGCACATTCGCCGCACATCCGTACCTTACTCCCGCCGGGAGGTTGTATCCCTGTCTGATGTGCCAGGCGGATGATTATGCGGTTGACGGTGTGCTGGACAAAGGGCTGGCACAGTCCATGATCGAGGGAATTTCGCTCTGGTCTGCTCTGGCGGAGATCAGCCGCCGCAGGAGGGGTATCCCGGAATGTCGGAATTGCCCTGGAAAGCTGGTGTGTGCAGGTGGGTGCATGGGGCGGGCGTGGGGAAGTTGCGGCGATCTGACGGTTGTCGACGACCGGTGTGGGATACGTCGAATTCTCTACCAGCGTTTCAAATCTGCTACTTCGGAAGATTAGCATATCCTCGGAGATTCCGTATACCACACGGTTGAATTGTATCCATTTCTGCCCCGTATCTACGAGAGTGTGACGCTATAGTCCGCAGTGTGGATAATGTCTTCAGTGTGTCTGCACCAGCAATTTCAGCGAGTTATGTATTTGTGTGGCGATATTCTACATGCGCGCAACGTGGGGTATGTCGCTGGTGGGCTGGTAAGGTGTGGCAAAACGGCATTTTTAAACCAATGTTTCACTTGGCACCCTACTTGCTATATACTGCAGACACGACCAAGGGGAACCGATATATATCCGGTTCGGAAACGATCTGGTTGAATCCTCGAATGGAAGAACAGTAAGGAGGTGATGCAGGCAAGCTTGAAAAGCTGGTAGTTTCTGGTACCGTATCAAACCATGCATGCAATTCAAATCAAACCAGTGTGTTACCAACAACAAAAAGGAGGAAGTAACAATGCCACATTACAGAGACGTTAAGCGTACCCTCAGCCTCGAACCCCGTGAGTACCCGATCAAGATGCAGCACGCTTATCCTTCCGTGAACATCGGTTGGGGTGCACACACCATGGTTGGCAACGACGCCAAGGCTCTCGGTATGACCAACGCCCTCATCGTCACCACCGGTCTCAAGGGCACCGGCATCATCGAGTCCGTTCAGGGTGTTCTGAAGCATGCCGGTATTTCCTCTGATGTATTTGATAAAGCTACGCCGAACCCGAAAGACTACGAAGTCATGGAAGGTGCCAAGGTTCTGGCCGAAGGCAAGTACGACGGCGTTATCAGCATCGGCGGCGGCAGCTCCACCGACTGCTGCAAGGCCATCAAACTGGTCTACAGCCACGACGGCCAGGACGTACGTACCTTCGAAGGTGCCTTCAAATGCACCAAGAAGAACAAGATCCCGCACCTCGCCATCAACACCACCTCGGGTACCGGTTCCGAAGTTTCCTGCTTCTCCATCATCAACCACACCGAGAAGATGTACAAAATGGCGCTGTTCGATCCGAACTGCACCCCGAGCAAGTCGGTCAACGACCCGCTGATCCAGCAGTGCATGAGCCAGAACCTGGCTGCCTACACCGGTATGGACGCCCTGACCCACGCCGTTGAAGCTGTCGCTTCCCGTCTGTGCGTACAGTCCGCGTACGGCCCGGGCCTCTGGGCGATCACCGAGATCTTCGGTAACCTGCGTCAGTCCGCCTGCAACCGTAACAACGCCAAGGCGATCGAGCAGATGGTATGGGCCGAAATGGCCGCTGCCTACAGCTTCAACAGCGCCGGCCTCGGCATCGTTCACTCCATGGCTCACGCGATGGGCGGTCTGTACGACTCTCCGCACGGCCTCTGCAACGCCATCGCCCTCGTCGACGTATGCCGCCTCAACCTGCCGGCATGCCCCGAGCGGTTCGCCATCATGGCGAAAGCCGCCGGCATCGACACCACCGGCCTGTCCGACATCAAGGCTGGTGAGGCGTTCATCGATCTGTGCCAGGAACTGAAGGACGACCTGGGCATCACCACCCGCTTCGCCGACCTCGGCCTGCAGGAAAAAGACCTCGACAGCCTCTCCAAGTTCGCGGCTGCCGACATCTGCTCCGAAGGCAACCCGCAGGATATCGGCTTCGACAACATGCGCGCCGTATTCAAGGGCTGCATGTAACTCGAACTGCGGTAATCTGTTGAATTGACGTAATGTGCCGCTGGACCCGGAGAGTAGTTTCTCCGGGTTTCAGCGGCACTGTCGCATCAACTTGGTGTATAATTACCATGTTGGAAGCCTATATAACCCACTGCACGAGGTAGATCATGATTACCGAGCAATATGTCAAGGACGTTCTCCGGAAGGGCGGCTATATAGCGGATGAATCCATAGCCACCGCCGTTTTCCTCGCCCTCAAGATGGAAAAGCCGATCCTTATCGAGGGCCCACCAGGCGTCGGCAAGACCGGCCTTGCCAAGGCGCTATCCGAAACCATGGATCTTTCCTTGGTAAGGCTTCAGTGCTACGAAGGGATCGATGAGGGAAAGGCGCTGTACGACTGGGAATACGGCAAGCAGCTTCTCTACACCCAGTTGCTGAGAACCCAGATTGACAGCTATCTCACGGAGTCCGCCGACCTGCGCGCCGCCGTTGACCGGCTCTCGGCGGAGGAAAGCCTGTTCTTCTCCCAGAACTTCCTGGTACAGCGGCCGATCCTGCGCAGCTTCCTATCCGAGAAGCAGTCCCTGCTCCTGATCGACGAGATCGACCGGGCCGGCGACGAGTTCGAGGCGCTGCTGCTGGAGTGCCTGAGCGATTTCCAGGTATCCATTCCGGAATTGGGTTCCATCGCGGCCAAGATCAAGCCGCTGGCGATCCTTACCAGTAACGGCACCCGGATGATTTCTGACGCGCTCCGCCGTCGGTGCCTCTATCTCTACATCGGCTATCCTGAATTCGACCGCGAAGTGGAGATCGTCAGGGCTCGGTACCCCGAGCTGTGTGATTCGCTCACCATCCAGATGGTCGAATTCCTGCGCAAGGTGCGCGAGTTGAATCTGCGGAAGGCCCCGAGTGTGTCCGAGACCCTCGACTGGGCGCAGGTGCTTTCGATCCTCCACGCCAAGCAGTTGACTCCTGAAGTGGTAGCGACAACGGTGGGAGCCATTGCCAAGCATCAGGCTGATCTGCAGCAGGTCATTGATCTGGCCGCTCAGACGTTGAGGTAACCGTGGAACGAGTCATCACCAGATTTGTCACTGCCCTCAGGAAAGAAGGGGTGCGGGTTTCCCCTGGGGAAAGTCTCGACGCCGTCCATGCGCTTGCGATGGGGGGGATGGAGTCGCGCGAGACGATGCGCGCGTCACTGCGCATGACCCTGGTGAAGAACTACAACGACTTCCCCAAGTTTGATGAGGTGTTCGGCTGGTTTTTTACGCGGGATCAGCTTAATCCCCAGGCGTATGAGATGAATGATTTCCTCGGTGCACTGATCCACATTGTCGAGGGGGAACAGCTGAAGTCCGAAGAGCACCGGACCAAGGAACGGGACGAGCCGCAGTTCGTGGTGGATGATGAACTGACGGAAGAAGATCTGAAAAATCTGATGGGGATGGAAGAGAGCGAAGACGATTCTTTCGGCGCGGACCTCATGGTCCAGTTGGACGGCAATCGCGACAAGAAGAAGGAAGCCGCACCGTCGGATTTCTACATGAAGAGCCCGCCGACGGTTGCCTATAATCAGAACCAGACTACCCGGAAAGAGGCCCCGTTCACCCCCGAAGAGCTGACCGATATGCAGGAGGTGGTGTACCGGATGCTCATGCGTATCCGCAAGGATGTCCGGCGGATGAAGGAGATGGAAAACCGGGGGAAGCTCCATGTCATCAAGACCATTCAGAAGAACTACAAGCACGGCATGGTGCCGTTTCTGCTGTCGTTGCGCCGCAAGCGGAAGGAGAAGCCGCGGCTCGTCGTCTTCTGCGACCTCAGCTATTCCGTCAGCCATGCAACCCGCTTCATGCTTCTGTTGCTTCATACCCTGCAGAACCGGCTGATGCATGTCCGCAGCTTTGTCTTCAACCGTGAGATCGTCGAGATTACCGACCGCTTGCGCAACATGCCGGTAAACTGCCTGCTGGAAAACATCGACAAGGGTGATATCGTCAATCTGGATGACAACAGCGACTTCGGCAATGTCTTCAAGACGTTCAAGGAAAAATATCTGGAGAACCTGCAGGGAAAGCCGGCGGTCATCATCCTGGGGGATGGTCGCAACAACTATAATGAGGCAAACGAATGGGCGCTGGAAGAAATCCGGGAAAGGGCGGGCTACCTGCTGTGGCTTACGCCTGAGGACCGTGAGACCTGGCAGCGTGGTGACTGCCTCATGGATCTGTATGGTTCGTACTGCGACAAGGTGGAGGTTGTGAAGGACGTTGACGAGTTGAGCACGGTTGTGGAGGATCTCTTCGGTACCCTCTATGACCATCTCGACACCCGCGCCTGGAAGGGACGGCGTCGGGAGACCAAGGAAGAAGAACCGCACGACTATCGGACCTACTATACCCGTAGTGGAAGCGGCGAACCGCCGAAATTTGATCCGAACGCGCGTTCCCACTGGTGAAAGAAATGAAGTTGTGGCACCGCCGATACCTTGATGCAGCGGCGATTGCAGTATGTAGCAGTGTACATCTCATCCTCTCATCCTCACCTGCATGTGGCTGCCCTCTTCGGAGGGCAGGCGCGTGGTGTTTCTGCCCTCCTTGATTATTAGTTCCTGGATTTTTGATTCCGAATGCATGGCACTCTGTAGCGTTATGGGCATCCTAGGGACGGACTGTAACGGCAAGTGGCCGTACTGGCCAGGTGAACCGCGTGTCGGACATTGGCCGAGTCCCTTGCATATCGCTAGAATAAGGGTACGCTTATGTCTCTGAGCCAGATGCTGTCAGTCAGGTTATGCACGGCTACATGGCGGGTATTCAACGATATTCTGGGAGGTACGCAATGGAAGAGAGAACTGGGGTTGTTGCATTCAAGGGGAATCCCGTTACCCTGATCGGTCCGGAGCTCAAGGTGGGTGACAAGGCTCCCGACTTCCGGGTGGTCGATACGTCACTGTCGCCGGTGTCGCTGGCGGATTTCAAGGGGAAAACCAAGATCATCAGCGCCGTCCCGTCTCTCGATACGCCGGTCTGCGATACGGAGACCCGCAGATTCAATCAGGAGGCGGCCCAGCTTCCCGAAAACGTCGTCGTCCTGACCATCAGCCTTGATCTCCCCTTTGCCCAGAAACGGTGGTGCGGCGCCGCGGGAATCGACCGGGTGACCACCCTCTCCGACTATCAGGAACGCTCGTTCGGCCTCGCCTATGGGGTGCTGGTCAAGGAGCTGAAGCTGCTGTCCCGCTCCATCTTCGTTCTGGACGGTGATGATACCATCAAATATATTCAGCATGTGGCCGAGATAACCACCGAGCCTGACTATGCTGCGGTCCTTGCCGCCGTCAAGGGGGAGATTCCCACCTCGCAGCTGCCGATGAGCGGTATCTGCGGCGCCTATTGAGGTGAACCCGTGAGCCGGATGATGCTTGCACCGGGGAGGTACGTCCAGGGGGCGGGTGCCGTCAAAGAGATCGGCGTTCATGCGTCGCGACTGGGGCGCGCGGCCCTTGTCATTGGAGGCAGGACCGCGCTTTCGCTGTGTGAGCCCGACATCCGGTCGGGCCTCGCCGAGCAAGGAATCGGTTGTCACACCGAGCTCTTTGGCGGGGTGTCGTCGCGCCGGGAGATAGACCGCCTCGTGGCGGTCGCCACGTCGAAGGCGTGCGACGTCATCGTTGCGCTGGGCGGCGGCGCCTCGATCGATGCCGGCAAGGCGGTGGCGCACGAGATGCGCCTGCCGGTTATCGTCGTTCCCACCACCGTTGCCACCGATGCCCCCTGTTCCGCTCTGGCGGTGCTCTACACCGAAGAGGGGGCATTCGAAAGCTACCTGCACCTGCGCCGGAACCCGGACTGCATACTGGTCGATACGCAGTTGGTGGCACAGTCTCCGGTACGGTTCCTGGTGGCGGGAATGGGTGATGCGCTGGCGACCTTTTGGGAGTCCGATACCTGCGCCCGGAGCGGCAGGCCCAATCCGCTTACCGGCGGTGGACGGCCGGTCCTCGCCACGCGGGCGCTTGCGCTTCTCTGTTACGAAACCCTGCTGGAGTACGGCCTGCAGGCGAAACTGGCCGTCGAACGTCGGGTGGTGACGCCGGCCGTCGAGGCGCTCGTGGAGGCGAATACCCTCTTGAGTGGGCTCTGTTCGGAAAATGGCGGTCACGCCGGTGGCCATTCAATACACAATGGTCTGACGATGCTCCCCGCGACCCGGGACCGGCTTCATGGCGAGAAGGTGGCGTTTGGCGTCCTGACGCAGCTCGTGCTCGAGGGGCGTTCGGCGCGTGAGATCGGTGAGGTGCAGGCGTTCTGCCATGCCGTTGGGCTGCCGCTCTGCCTGGCGGACCTGGGCATTGCAGAGCCGACGCCGGAAGAGATGCGCCTGGTGGCGGCAGCGGCGGCGGCTGAAGGGGAGACGATTCATGCCACCTGGTTTCCCGTCACGGCCGAGATGGTTGAGTCGGCCGTCCTGGCAGCGGATGCCCTCGGCACGCACTACAAGGCCGAGCACCGTTGAGTTCGGCCCGCTGTTTCTGGCGGATTGTGCCGGCAAAACAGGATGTAGAGTGGCGGGAGCGCCACGAGAAACGCATAGAAGAGCAGGTGGAAGGTCTGCTGCACGCCGACCCTGTCGGCCAGCATGCCGACGAGCGGGCCGGTGCAGCAGAACAGCAGCCGGAAGCAGAGCGACTGCAGGGAGAGGATGCTTGCCCGGTTTGCCGAAGGGCTTTCCTGCTGCGAGAGGGAGAGCAGCATCGGACCGCGTAATCCCCGCATGCCGGTCAAGAGGTAGTAGAACAGGAATCCCCATATCTGGCCGGACAGTCCCAACCCGAGATACCCCGCCGCGATCAGTGCCATAAATACAACGACCATCTTCCTGTAACCTACGCGTGCTGCTGCGCGATGGCTGGCAAGTGCGAAAAATGCCACCGTCAGGTTGGCTCCGGTCCAGACCGGGCCGAACCAGGTAACGGGGACGCCTGCATGCTGCATGTAGGGCTGGATGAGCCAGACGGGGTAGAACGAGGCTAGCCCGAGGACGGAATTCAACAGGATGATGGAGCGCAGGCATCTGTTTTCCAGGAAGGCATACCGGGCCGTACGGCAGGCCTCGGCTAGATGGCTTGCCGGAGTTGATATGGCACGCTCCGGTTCGACGAGAGAGCGGGTTATGATGAGGGCAAGAAACCAGACCCCGATCTGCAGGATAAATGGAAGGAGCGGCGCGGTCTTGTACAGCACCCCGGCGAACAGTGCTCCCAGCGCCTCGCCGATCTGCCCGATGCCGTTCATGCGTCCCTCGTGACGAGCATAGGACGCCTCATTCCCCTCCGTCTTGAGCGTTTCATACAAGAGTGCACTGTCGGAACCGCTGATGAACGCGAGAGATATTCCCAGCAGGATCTCCGCCGCCATCACATGGACGAACGTGGTGGCGACGGTGTACACCCCCCATCCTGCCAGTCCCAGCATCGTGGCAATTGAAAGGGCAAACTTGTAACCGACGCGATCGCTTACGTACCCGGAAGGATATTCCATCGCCACGGTCGTGACGGAAAAGATGCTCTGCAGCAGGAGAATCTGGGTCAGCGACAGGCCGATATGGTCCTTCCAGTAGAGGGTGATGATCGCCATCGGGAAGAGGGTCATTTGCAGGAAGGAGAAGGCATACAGCTTTTTTATGTTGGCATTAAGTTTTGCCATCGTGGAGACTCGGTAGTGCACCCGGGATCGGGGCGAGAGGGGTAGTGATGACGTAAAAAGACGGGTGAGACGCGGCCGGAAAAAGCGAAAGCCGTCGCTCGACGACGAGCGGGGCCGCCTAGCGGTCTGGCGGTCGCGGTGTGAGGTCCCGTTCTTCGAAGTATCTTTTCACAACACGGGTGTGCATGGTGAAACCGAGCTCGATCGGCTCGCGGATCAGGACGACCTCCTGGGTTTCCGACGAGCTGAACGGTTTGTACACATCCTCACGCTGACGGGCAGCGAGACCGAAAATGACCAGGGTGTTGTCCAGTCCGTTCATGACGTCGTAGAGGGTGATATCTTCGCTGGGTACCGATATGCCGGTTTCCTCGAACAGCTCCCGTTGTGCGCCTTCCTGCCATGTTTCACCGATGTCGATATAGCCGCCGGGAAGGGTGAGGGTGCCTTTCTGTGGTTCGATGTTGCGTCGGATAACGATTATTCCGTTATCCACGGGGAGCAGGACCACCACAACCGGCAGGGGGTTCAGGTAGCTTGAGTTGCCGCACGAACTGCAGCGGCGTGGCCACGGTGATTCGGGGGGGAAGGGCGATCCGCAATAGCTGCAGTGGGAGTGTTTCCTGTTCATGAAGTCCTCTGGTCGGGTTTGAATGGTGATTGCTGCGCGCATTTCAATGGTACCCGGAATAGTTGCTGCAGTAAACCGCCGCGTTGCAGTGGTTGAGAACTTGCCCAAAAAACAGATAGTTATAAGGGTAACGCGATAAAGTCTGTGGATAAAATACCCAATGAGTACAAACGCTACAGTTGGTGGCGTGCATTATAATGAAAGAGGTTCGGCGGTTGTCTAGATTTTCTACAGATTTGAGCATCGCTGCCTTGTCGCACGTCAGGGGCGGGGTGGGCAAGGCGCGTAAACTAAGTGCCAGATCGCCGTTTTATTCCGTTGGCACCTCCATTGCATATACAAGAAACTCAATCTGTGTTGGAGAACCAGCCAGAAATCGAATGAAAAGGAGAAGAACATGGAAGCAGAAATCAAAGCAGTAGAGTGCACCGAAGAACCGCGGATCCTGGAAGAAATCCAGGTTGAAGAGCTCGCAATCGACGGCATCTGCGGGGTGTACTAAGATGGCTGCGGCAGGCGTTGTAATGCATCCTGCCTGCCGCGTCCGGCAGGAAGGGTTCGGCCTTCTGTTCTATGATAACAGAGGGCCGCGCCTTCTTTTTGCTGAGACCGGCAGGTTGCTGCCCGTCGATTACTTCGAGACAGTCCGTAGTAAGGATGAGCTGCCTGAAGGTCTCACAGATCAGCAGAAGGTGGCGTTGCAGAAGTTTATCGTAAAACTTCTTGAAAAAGGATTCTTGCGTGAGCAACAAATATGTTGAGATGGGGATGTCAGCCCCGGTCAATCTGACATGGGAAGTATCGTTAGCCTGTAACCTCCGTTGTACCCACTGCCTTTCCTCCTCCGGTGAACCTGCCAAAGACGAACTGACCACAGCAGAGGCTTTAGATCTGGTCGATCAGGTAGATCGGGCCAGGGTGTTCCAGATCAATTTCGGCGGTGGCGAGCCGTTTATGCGCCCCGATTTCGAACAGATTCTGGAGGCTTGTCACTCCAAGGGGATCATGACCTGTATCTCGACCAACGGGACCCTCCTCAATGCGGAACGGGTAGCCCGGCTGGCGAAGAGCCGCCTCGTGGCGATCCAGGTCAGCATGGACGGGGCGCGTCGCGAGACCTGCGACACCATCCGCGGTGAGGGGGTCTTCGACGCCGCCATCGAGGCGGTCAAGCTCCTGGCTGCAACCAAGATTCCCGCCAGCATCAACACCGTCCTCACCGCCCAGAATGCGGACGAGATTCCTGCCATGTACGAAATGGCCAAGAATCTGGGTGTGTCGCTACGGGTCAGCCGGTTCCGTCCCTCGGGACGCGGCGCCGATAACTGGGAATCGCTTCGCCCTTCTCCCGCCCAGCTCCTGGCGTTTTCCGACTGGCTGGAAAAGAGCGGCGACGTGCGGACCGGTGACAGCTTCTTCTCGCTTACCACCCAGGAACGGCAGGGGCTCGGCCTTAATCTCTGCGGTGCGGCAAAGCTTACCTGCTGCGTCGGACCGACCGGCAACATGTATCCCTGCGCATTCCTGCAGACCGACCGGTTCAAGGCGGGTTCGATTCGTGAGAAGTCCTTTCAGGAGATATGGGACAGTTCGGAGATCTACGAGTCGTTCCGTTCTCTCAGAATCCATTCCTGCGAAGAGTGCCAGCGCTTCGACCAGTGTCACGGCGGCTGCCCGGCGGTGGCCTGGCACCTGAAAAATGACATCAACGGCGGAGATCCCGAGTGTCTTGAGCGCTGCGTGACCTCCATCGCCGATACGAAGAAGGTGGCAACCGTATAGCCACAATTAATGCTTTCGGAGCTTTGCGGTGGTGTTCCCGTATACCTCACCCCACCTCGATACAGGAACGATGCTCCAGGTTCATCGCGCTGCCGCGCCTCAGTGCCCGGCAGGGCGATGAAGCCATATTCCGTTTTCTCGACTGGGCACCGTCATCGGTGCCCGGCTCTTTTTCTGGGCAGCAAGGTCGGTATGGCCGGCAGCGTAGAAGTGGTACGCTACGGTGTTCGAACTGCTTTTACGTCCATGAAGCGGTTCCCGGCAAGGGGATGGCTCAGATCGGGCGTTCAAATTTCACATCAGTCCCTTATCCTGGCGTTCAAGAGTAAACGAACCCCTTTCCGGCATCTCCTGGTTCGCGAAGGGAAGAACCTCTCACGTTATGAAGATATGCGCCTGTCGATCAGCGCGTATCCTCGGTAGTACAGGATCGGTGTTTGAAGGAATCGTATGATTTATCGTTTGGCGTCGCGAGTGGAACTCGCCGAGCGTGAAGACGGCAATTTCCTCGTTTCGAAAAACCCGCTCTGCGTCCTGCGCCTGAACCCGTCTCTTACGGAGATGATCCGGCGCGGTTTGACCGGCGATCTCGTGGCGCGGTCTGCTGCAGAGCAGTCCGTGCTCGAGCAGCTTGCCGCGAAAGGTTTTGTCCAGCGGGTGCGTGAGTCGTCTGCACTCCCCGATGTCCTTCCAACGGTCAGCGTCGTCGTCCCCGTCAAGGACAGGGCGGACGAACTGCTGCGTTGTCTCGAATCCATTTCCCGCATCAACTATCCGCAGTCTCTGCTGCAGGTCATCGTGGTGGATGACGGCAGCTCCGATAGTTCCGCCGATGTTGCGCGTGGTGCCGGCGCGATCGTAATTCCATCCGGAGGCACCGGTCGCGGTCCCGCTGCCGCACGCAACGTAGGGTCCCGCGCGGCCACGGGTGATATCCTCGCCTTCATCGATTCGGATTGTACCGCTTCGACGAACTGGCTTGCAGAGCTTATCCCCGCATTCGACGATCCGAAGATGGCGGCGGCAGGGGGCGTGGTGGACGGCATGTGTACGGAATCGCTTATTGATCGCTACGAAACCGTCATGTCCAGCCTTTCGCTGGGATTGAGGGAACGGTCGGGCAATACCGGCGACGACACGTTCTACCTACCCAGCTGCAACCTGCTGGTCCGCAGGTCAGCCTTCCTGGATGTGGGGGGATTCGTCGACACCATGCATGTGGGGGAGGACGTCGATCTGACCTGGCGGCTGCGCGACAACGGCTGGACCATCGCGTACCTGCCGGTCGGCCGGGTGTACCACGAGCACCGCAGTTCACTCCGTTCGTTCATGTCGCGTCGGTTCGACTATGGCACGTCGGAGGGAATGCTGCAGACACTTCATCCGCAAAGGCACAAGCGGATGGTTGTACCGCCGCTTTTGGCGCTGCTGCTGGTTCTCTGCTGCGCTGCCCCCTTTGTCAGCTGGTGGCTTCTGGCACTGGCAGGGCTGGTGCTGTTGATCGATGCCGTTGTGGTCAGGGTGAAGTTCATCCGGCGCAAGCTGCCGCTCGGGATGCCTACCTTGCTGGCCGGACGGTTGCGGGCACTGGGGAGTCTCGTCTATTACCTGTCGTTCCACCTGATACGGTACTATCTGATCCCACTTCTGGCGGTGTCGCTGTTGTTCCCGTTGATGTTTGCCGTTACCGCAGGAATGCTGTTGTGCGCCGCGCGGGTGGACTATTCCGTCAAGAAGCCGCTGCATCTGCCGTTCATCATGTTTACCGCCGTCTACCTGATGGAGCAGGTTTCATACGGCGCAGGGGTGTTCTGGGGATGCTTTACCAGAAGGACCTTTTCCTCCTACCGCGTCGTGCTTCTCCGCCATGCCGTGGTGCCCTGATGCCGGTCGTCGATCCCGTATCCATACGACGGCACAACATCCTGAAGGTTGAAATCACATTAAACTGCATTGTAAAGGGGGCATGGAGCGCCGGATCTCCATGAGGCTGCCGGGTGTAGATGTAACTATGGAAGAGCGTAAGAGCAAGACGAATTACATAATCCAGGCGGTCAGTCATGCCCTGGACCTGCTGGAGCAGTTCCGTGACGATGTTGACGAGCTCGGAGTGACCGAGCTGAGCCGGCGCCTGAAACTGCACAAGAACAACGTGTTCCGGCTCTTGGCGACGCTTGAATCCCGCAACTACATCCAGCAGAACCCGCTCACGGGCAACTACCGGCTCGGGTTGAAAAACCTGGAGCTGGGGCAGACCATGATCCGTCAGATGGGGCTGTTGCGGCAGGCGCGCCCCATCCTGGAGCAGCTGTCAGGCTGCAACAACGAAACGGCATATATCGCGGTACTGAAGGAATCGTACGTCGTGTATATGGACGTGGTGGAGTCGCGGCATGCGGTGCGGGTCGTTCCCCGGATCGGCGCCTGGCTCCCCGCCCACTGCACGGCAGCCGGGAAGGTGCAGCTCGCGTATCTGCTCGAAACGGGGACGGACCTGCCTCTTCCCGACCCCCTGCCGTCCTGTACCGGCAGTACGATCGTCGACCGCGACGAACTGATTCGCCAGTTGCGGACCGTTGCCGAACGGGGGTATGCGGTCGACGATGAGGAAAAGGACGCGGGCGTCAGATGCGTCAGCGCTCCGATCCGCGATTACACGGCGAAGGTCATCGGCGCGGTCAGCATCTCGGGGCCGGTGTCCCGGCTTTGCGACAAACGGTTGAACAGTGAACTTATCCCCCAGATAAAGCATGCGGCTGCCGAAATTTCGCGGCGACTCGGTTACCGCTTCGGAAATGGTTTCGGGACAGCCGTTTAGGGGGAGGGGCGAGAAGGTGTGGAAGGGGCTATTCGAAAGGATAGCCCTTTTTTTTATGGTACTATTACGCCTAGCAATGATAATGGCCGTGACCATGGCGCCGATTGCAGTGTGACGGGGCGACGGAATCCGGAAAGGTGGCGTGACGATGAAATCTTCCCATTTCGACGACAGGGGGCAGGCGCGGATGGTGGATGTGAGCGGCAAGGAGCCGACGCTGCGGACCGCGACTGCCAGTGCGACGGTCAGGGTCGGGGATGAACTGATGCGGGAGATCGGTACGGGTGATACCGCCAAGGGAGATGTGCTGGCTGTTGCGCGGCTGGCCGGGATTTCTGCGGCAAAGAAGACCCCGGAGCTGATACCCCTCGCCCACCCGCTGCAGATCCACCATGCCGCCATCGAGTTCGAGATGCGGGCGGGAAGTGCGGAGATCAACATCGTGGCCACGGTGCGGGCCTTCGACCGAACCGGGGTGGAGATGGAGGCGATGGTGGCGGCATCCGTTGCCGCACTGACGATCTACGACATGTGCAAGGGGGGGAACAGGGCAATCTCCATCGGCGACGTGGTGCTGCTCGCCAAGGAGGGGGGCAAGAGCGGTGTCTACCGGCGGGAGGAGATGGCATGAACGTGGCGATCCTCGTGCTCAGTGATCGGGGTGCCCGCGGTGAACGGGTCGACGAGAGCGGACCGGCGCTGGAGCGCAGGCTGTTGCGGTGGGGGATTGTTTCCCGCTGTCGTGAGATCATGGCGGACGAGATGTCGCTGATTGCGGCATGCCTGCGGGAATGGGCGGACAGCGGCGACTTCGATCTCATCCTGACCTGCGGGGGGACCGGCGTATCCCCGCGGGACGTAACACCGGACGCGACATTGCAGGTCGTGGAGCGGGTCATCCCCGGATTCGGCGAGGCAATGAGGGCGAAAAGCCTGGAAAAGACCCCCCACGCCCTGCTCTCACGCGCGATCGCGGGGATACGTGGAAGGGCCCTCATTGTCAACCTGCCGGGGAGTCCGCGTGGGGCGGTGGAGAACCTGGAAGCCGTGTGGGAGGCGATACCCCATGCAATCGCTAAGATCCACGGAGACCTGGCGGACTGTGCTGAAACGTAGGCAGGCCTGCGGAGGCCGGTTCAGAGCCCGAAGCTGCGCATCTTCCGGTAGAGCGTGTTTCTGCTGATACCGAGTCTGCGTGCCGCTGCAGAGATGTTGCCGCCGGACTCCGCGACGGCCCTGCGGATGGCCTGGGATTCCAGCAGATCGAGCCGTTCGGATCTGCCCGTCTGCAGACTGTTGGGGGGCGTGGTCGGAAGCGGGGTGGCAATGGTGTCCTGTTCGTGCAGTTGGTCCAGAAAATCTTCGGGCAGGAGCTCCGCTGAAATGATCTCCGCGTCGCCGAGGAGGGCCACTGCCGTCCTGAGTACATTGGACAGCTGGCGCACGTTTCCCGGCCATGGATGGCGCCGGAACATGGCAACGACTGACTCGTGCAGCGACACGTTCCGTGCGGGGCCGGCGATCTCGGCCAGCAGGGAGCTGGCGAGGGGGAGCAGGTCGTCCCGGTCCTTCAGTCTCGGCAGTGAGACCAGAAGCCCGTTGAGGCGATAGTAAAGGTCTTCACGGAACCGGCCCTCTGCAATCTCCGAACGGAGATTCCTGTTCGTCGCACAGACCACGGCGATATCGACCCGGTGGGAGCGTGTACTTCCCAGGGGAGTGATGGTCCGTTCCTGCAATACCCGCAACAGCCGCGCCTGCAATGCCAAGGGCATGTCCCCGATTTCGTCGAGAAACAGTGTCCCCCCATCAGCCTGTCTGATCTTGCCGGCATTTCCTTTCCTGTGTGCTCCGGTAAACGCACCTTCCTGGTAACCGAACAGTTCCGATTCGATGAGGCTTTCCGGTATGGCTGCGCAGTTTATTGCAATGAAAGGTCCGCTACGCCGTGGGCTGCAGAGGTGGATTGCCCTGGCAAACAGCTCCTTCCCCGTGCCGGATTCCCCTTGAATGATGATGGGGATGTCGTGGCGGACAACCTTCCTGACCTTCTCAATGGCCGTCCGCATCCGGTAGTCGCCGAATTCGAGAGCATTCAAGGATGCCGGGCGGTTGTCTGCATCGAAACAGACCTCGGTTGCGGTGGCCTTTCGCGGCGTGGGGGCTGCGGTGGAAACCCGCGATTGCTGGTATCTGACGCGACCGAAGATCTCCATGCCGTTGCGAAGCCGCATCCGGTGCATCGGCTGGAGTCCCGAGGGCGAACCGGCCAGAAGGGGCTCGAGATCCGCGCCGAACAGGCTGTCGAACGTGGTCGACGGAAGTCGGTAGCGGTCCAGACCCAGGTGCAACAGGGCGCATCGGTTGGCGGCGACGAGCATTCCTGTGGTGCTGAAAACGGCAATCGCCTCGTACATGGTGCCGATAAATTCGGGCCGGCGATGGAACTGGAGGGTGATGTCGGCCTCAAAACCGACGGTAAACATCTGGTTTTCGATCTGCTGAACGGAGATCCCCACCAGTGCCATCGTATGCTGCTGGTACGCACGATAATCACCCGATACGTCGAGCACGCCGAGCAGCTTGCCGTAGGGGTCGAAAATCGGGACTGCCGCGCAGGAGAGGAAATCGTTGGATGAATCGCAATGCTCTGCACTGTGAACGACGACGGGGTGCTGTTCCATGAGTGCGGTGCCGATGGCGTTCGTGCCCCGGTACTGTTCCGACCAGATGCCGCCGGGGTGCAGCGCGACCTGTTGTGCCCTGTTCACGAAATGCGGATCACCGACGGAGTGCAGCACGACGCCCGATGCATCGGCAAGGATGACCATGCATGACGTGCCCTGCACCTGCTCGTACAGGTTCTCCATGACGGGAATCGACTGCTGGAGGAGCTGGCGGTTTTTGCCGGTCAACCGCTCCAGTTCCCTGGACGATAGCGTCGGGAGGGTGCGTGGCGGTGTGCCTGCGCCGATACCGTGCTCGATGGAGCGCTGCCAGGAACGTATGATGGGAGGAGGGACCACATCGAGAGGAAGGATGCCTCGTTCGAAAAAATCTGCACGCGCCTGATCGATCTGTGGGTTGCTGACGGGGTAATGGGACGTCATCGGTGTTCCTCTTGGGCATAGTACGGTATCGGGGCCAGGAAATGCAATATAAACATGCGATTTTAGAGCGGATATGTCCGTCAGGGCAGTCTAACGCTGTTGCGTTTGGGCGCAGGTGTCACGTCCGGTTGTCACGATTTGGAACAGGTGTGCCGTCATGGTGCCGTGTCGGTATCTCCGGCGTGCCGGGGGCGGGGCGGCCGCAGGTGTTGTCATGGCGCCTTGATGCGGGCAGCTGGGATGTATCGGGGGACGCAGGTGCGATCTGGTCTGGCTGAACGAACTCTGGGGGGATTTTTGGTAACCATGTTTGGGGTTGGCATGTTCACTGCTTGAGCACGCAGGGGGATTGCCCCAGGTAGTTATCCGCGAATAAGGGAAAGAAAGGAAAAGAAGCTATGTCGACCACACAGCAGCAGATTGACCAACTGGTAGCAAACGCACGGAAGGCCTCCGACGCCTTCAAGACCTACACGCAGGAGCAGGTGGACAAGATCTGCGCCGCGATGGATGCCGTCAGTCTCGAGAACGAAGTGAAGCTCGCCGAAATGGCCGTC
>JAJYBI010000047.1 GCA_021779095.1 Deltaproteobacteria bacterium | reverse complement strand
TGGTTCCGATGCGTCGTGACCTTGAAACATACCTGGAAAAGCTGAAGGCGGCGGGGCTCGACCCGGAGCGGGAGGCGCGGCTCCGGGCCGAGCTGGCGACGGCGGGTGACGGCCACGCGCCGCCGCCGGAGCCGGCTACCGGTCCCTTCGCCGGGTTTTTGCGGAGCATCTACGCCGTCGCGGACCTGCCGGCGCTGCAGGGGCTGACCGCTGCTCCCTCGCCGGCCATGAGCCTGCAGAAGTCGCTTGATGAGCTCCTGGAGCGGGATAAAAAGCGCGAGGAGGACGGGTTTCCCCGCAAGGTGCGGTTGGGGAAGCTGGTGAAGCCGGGCCGGGGCGGGAAGGTGGTGGTCGTGCCGACCGCCGAGGAGGAGAAGTTCCTCCACGATCCCAGCGTCCGTCCGCCGGAGGAGCAGGGGGGCGGCGGTACCGGCGACGAGGGGGAAGGGGAGGTGATCGGCGAACAGCCGGTCCGCCCCGAGGGCGAGGGGGAAGGGGCCGGTCCCGGCCAGGGGGAAGGGGCGGCCCACGAACTGGAATCCAGCGCCTACGACCTGGGGAAGACCCTGACGGAGCAGTTCCAGCTCCCCAACCTGAAGGAGAAGGGAAAGAAGCGGTCGCTTACCCGGTACGCCTACGACCTCACGGACCGGAACCGGGGATTCGGCCAGGTGCTGGACAAGAAGGCGACCCTGCGCCGGATCATCGAGTCCAATATCACGCTCGGGAACATTC
The DNA here is from genome assembly GCA_021779095.1 of Deltaproteobacteria bacterium. Taxonomy (GTDB): domain Bacteria; phylum Desulfobacterota; class Desulfuromonadia; order Geobacterales; family JAJYBI01; genus JAJYBI01. The sequence continues at coordinate 13,839 of JAJYBI010000047.1, read as the reverse complement.
CGGACGTGGCGGACATCGATCCGGCGCGGTTCCTCATCGCCCCCCGGGACCGGGTCTACCGCATCCTCTCCCGGGAGAAGGACTTCGATGCCCAGGCGGTGGTCTTCTTCCTCCGGGACTACTCCGGCTCCATGTACGGGAAGGTGACCGACCTGGTGTCGACCCAGCATGTGCTCATCTACAGCTGGCTCGTCTACCAGTACGCCGGCCAGGTGGAATCCCGTTTCATCCTCCACGACACCGAGGCGAAGGAGGTGCCGGATTTCCACACCTACTACAACTCCCAGGTGGCCGGTGGCACCGAGGTGGCGAGCGCCTACCGGCTGGTGAACGAGATCGTGGCGACGGAGGGGCTGGCTAAGGACAACAACATCTACGTGTTTCACGGCACGGACGGCGACGACTGGGACTCGGGGGGGGAGAAGGCGATCCCGGAGCTCAAAGAGATGCTCCGCTACGCGAGCCGGGTGGGGGTCACCATCGCCGAGCACGGCCTGGGCATAGCCGGCGGCACCGAGGTGGCCCGCTACCTGGAGAATTCGGGACTTCTGACGGAGAAGCCGGAGCTGGTGCGGATGGACGTGATGCAGGAGGACGCCGACGAGGCGCGGCTCATCGAGGGGATCAAGCGGCTCATGGGATGAGCCGCGGGCAATAAACGCATCCTCCCCCTTCAAGGGGGAGGCGAGGAGGGGGATGGGGTAAACGATCTGATGGATACGAGTCATCTACCCACCCCCACCCTCCCCTTGAAGGGGAGGGAGAAGAAAGATTATGGAACTCATCAACCAGCATACCAAGGCGATCATGGAAGGGTGCAAGGAGCGGGCGCGTGACGCCGGGCTCTCCTTCACCGACGAGTCGCTGGAGTACATCGTCACCAACCGGGACCTCCTGGAGCTGACCCCGAAGGTGATGATCCCCACCCTCTACGACTACTGGGTCCACGACCTGGAGGTGTTGCGGGAGAAGGGGAAGTACGAGCTGTATCCCCACAACCCGTATGAGACGGTGATCAACACCCGGCCCCCCATCTCGTTCTACAATGACAACAACCCGGACTGGCTGAACGTGATGATCTTCTATCACGTCTTGGGCCATATCGACTTCTTCCAGAACAACCTCTACTTCCGCCACACCTGGGACTACGACTTCAACGGCCAGGCGCTCTCCGACAAACGGCTGATCGCGCGCCTCAGGAGCGAGAAGGGGCACTGGGTCGACTACGTCATCGAGTTCGCCCGGGCGATCGACAACCTGGTGGACTTCCACGGCGAGCTGGCCCGGCTCTACACCCCGGAGACGGCGACGCTGTCTGAGCGGCTCGACTACTACTTCGACGTCTTCCTCCAGCGGCTGAAAAAGGTGTCGATGAACGACTACCTGAAGGAGGTGGCACGGTACAACGACTGCGTCAGGGAGTCGGGCGAGCAGGGGGAGAAGACCTTCTTCGCCGGGGCGGCGAAGAAGTACCCGGAGCTGGAGGCCCACTTCGCCAAGCGGGACGGCACGCTCCCTCCGAAACGTGACCTCCTCCAGTACCTGATGGACGAGTCGCCGTTTCTGAACCGGGACGAGAACGAGTGGATGAAGCAGGTGATGGAGATCATCCGGAACACCGCCATCTTCTTCCAGCCCCAGATCCGGACGAAGATCATGAACGAGGGGTGGGCGAGCTACTGGCACGAGAAGCTCTTCCTCAAGGACGACCGGATCAGGGGGCACGAGGTGGATTTCGCCCGGGTCCATGCCGGGGTCACCTCGCTCCCCCGGGTGGGGCTCAACCCCTACGCCCTCGGGATGCGGCTTTTTACCTGGCTGGAGGAGCTGGGGGACACGGGGCGGTATTCCCTCTCCTACCAGCGGCTCGCCGGCGTCAAGGCCCGGGAGGAGTTCGACACCGGCGCGGGGACGGGGCGGGAGTTCATCTTCCGGATTCGGGAGAACCTGTGCGACTACCTGTTCGTCAAGGAGTTCATCGACCAGGGGTTCACCGACCGCCACAGGCTGTTCGTGGTGGACCGCCGGCTCGACCGGCAACGGCAGGTCTGGCAGTACTACGTCAAGAGCAGGAAGAGCGACGACTACCGGCAGATGCTCCTGAACACCCTCTACCATCCGCCGGTCATCGAGGTGGACGGGGAGCGGACCGACGACGGACAGCTCCACCTGGTCCACCGGTTCGAGGGGAAGCAGCTGGTGCGCGACTATCTGGCGAACACCCTCCTGGGGATCGGATTCTTCTGGGGGGGGGCGGTGTCGCTGGAGACGAGCGACGGCGTCCTGGAACGGCCGTCGGGCGGCCCCGCAGCGGAAGGGGCCGAGGAAGGTGAAATCCGCTGGCAGCGGGTGCGGTACACCATGCGGGACAAGGTCCTCTCCCGCCAGGCGCTGTGAGCGAATGTCATCAAACCCCCCGCCGTCCCCCCCGGTCAGGGGGGAAGCCGTTACGCCTCCCCTGACCAGGGGAGGTAGGGAGGGGTTGAGTTGCTGGTGCCTGGGTACGGTCGCAACGTCGATGCGACACCCAGCACCGATCCGTGAGAGAAAAAAGTCATGACGAACGTCGAGAAGGCACTGAAACATCTGGGCAGAAAGATGAGCCAGCGGGGGCAGCGGCAGACGGTCCCGTTCGGGGAGTATCTGCAGATCCTTGCCGATCACCCCGAGGCGGCGCTCCGTTCCGTCTTCCAGCTCTTTTACGACATGATCCACGAGTACGTGGGGACGGGGTACGACGAATATCCGGACGACCCGGAGTCGATCAACTACGTCAACTACGACTGCAGCCGGCTCTTCGTGGATAACATCGACCGCCCCTTCTTCGCCGACCGGCTCTTCGCCAACCGGCTCCTCACCCATGTGGAGGCGATGCGCAGCGGCTCGCGCCAGAACAAGGTCTACATCTTCCGGGGTCCTCCCGGCTCCGGCAAGAGCACCTTCCTGAACAACCTGCTGAAACGGTTCGAGGAGTACGCCAACACCGAGGCGGGGCGCCGCTACGAGGTGGTCTGGCGCCTGGACCGGCGGGTGCTGGGACGGATCGGCGAGGGGCAGGTCGGCGCCTTCGCCGAAAAGCTCTCGGCGCTCCTCGACGAGTACGAGCTGGGGCACGAACAGTTGGAAGAGCTGAAGCATACCCTGAACCGGAACGGCGACTTCGTGGAGGTCCCCTGTCCGTCTCACGACAGCCCGATCCTTTTGATCCCCAAGGAGGACCGGAGGGCGTTCTTCGACGACCTGTTCAGGAACGACGAGTTCAAGTGGAAGCTCTTCACCGAGAAAGAGTACGACTGGATCTTCCGGGAGAACCCCTGCACCATCTGCAGCTCCCTGTACCAGGCGCTGCGCCAGCGGCTTCCCTCGCCGGAGGAGGTGTTCGGGATGATCTATACCCGCCCGTACCGCTTCGACCGGCGGCTCGGGGAGGGGATCGGCGTCTTCAACCCCGGTGACCGGCCGAGCACGCAGTACGTCCTGACCAACGAACTGTTGCAGCGGAAGATCGACGTGCTCCTGGGGGACAGCAACGAAGTGAAGTACCTCTTCTCCAGCCTGGCCAGGACCAACAACGGCATCTACGCGCTGATGGACGTGAAGTCCCACAACGCCGAACGGCTCCTGGAGCTGCACAACGTCATCAGCGAGGGGATCCACAAGGTGGAGGACCTGGAGGAGAACGTCACCTCGCTCTTCATCGCGCTCATGAACCCGGAGGACGAGAAGGCGACGGAGGGGGTCGCCTCCTTTGCGGACCGGATCGAGTTCATCAACATCCCCTACGTCCTGGACCTGCACACGGAGGTGGAGATCTACCGTAACATCTTCGGCAAGCATATCGACGAGCATTTCCTGCCGCGGGTGCTGCACAACTTCGCCCGGGTGATCATCTCCACCCGGATGAACCCTGTCTCCGAAGCGATGCTGGAGTGGATCGGCGATCCCCGGAAATACGGCCTGTTCTGCGACGAGCAGCTGCAGATACTCAAGATGGAGATCTACACCGGCTACATCCCCTCCTGGCTCTCGGAGGAGGACCGCAAGCGGCTGAGCGCCAAGCGGCGGCGCCGCATCATCGCCGAGTCCGAGCAGGAGGGGATGCGCGGGTTCTCCGGCCGGGATGCCATCAAGATCTTCAGCGACTTCTACTCTGCCTACCTGCGCAAGGACAAGCTGATCAACATGTCGTACCTGGTGAATTTCTTCACCCGCTGGCGCACGGACCTCTTGACCGACGTGCCGGAGGGGTTCATCGACTCGCTCGTGCGCAACTACGACTACACGGTGCTCCAGGAGGTGAAGGAGTCGCTCTACTACTACAACGAGGAGCAGATCGCCCGCGACATCCTCAACTACATGTTCGCGGTCAGCTTCGAGCCGGGGGCGGTGGAGGTGAGCAGGTTCACCGGCGACCGGCTGGAGATCACCGAGGAGTACCTGGCGGTGATCGAGGGGCGGCTCCTGGGGATGGAAGCGGAGGATGCCGCCGCCCGGAGGGCCTTCCGGGCCGAGGTGCAGAAGGAGTACACCGCCCGGGCGCTCACCCAGGAGATCATGGTGGAGGGGAAGGACCCGCGCCAGACCCACCTGTACCAGTCACTGCACGAGCGGTACGTCCACAACCTGAAGGACAAGGTGCTGGAGCCGTTCCTGGACAACGCCAACTTCCGCCGCGCCATCAAGGATTACGACACCGACGCCTTCAAGACCTACGACCGCCGCATCCGCGACGACGTCTCCTACCTCATCAACAACCTCTGCGCCCAGAAGTTCCACTACACCAAGCAGAGCGCCAAGGAGGTCTGCGTCTATGTCATCGACAACGACCTGGCGCGGAAGTTCCATTCATAGCCGGAGGGCGGCACCGCGCCGCCCTTCACCATTTCCTGCCTGAACGAATCCTCGCTGGTGAAAAATTGACAATGCCTCTTGACTCTTCCCGAGCATGCTACTATAACTGCTCGGGTGTGGATCGGGTCTGGAATGAAGCGGAAGTCACGCGATGTCCACATGTCAAACGTGATCCAGTGAACGCATCCAGGCCTGAACCCCAGAACTTCTTGGATATTTCAACATGAAAGGAGCAATCCCGTGGTGAGATTGAGCGGAATAGTGATAGGGATGGTTCTCTTGTCTGCAGTGACTGCGTTTGCCGGTTCGGATAGCCTCGTTGTCGATGGCGGAGACCTGCGGATTAACGGTACAGGTAACGGGTTGGTTTTTTCTGACGGCACCATACAGGCGACTGCCGCTCCGAGCAACATGAAAAGCGTGGCTACGTGCGCCGATGCGGGTGCAAAGTCTAACAGTGATTGCACGTGCGCGAAGACTACCCTCAGTAAGGTATATTCCGGTCCTGGAACTGGTCTTAAATGCACCGCCACGTCGGAAACCGGAAGCTGTACGGCGGTCAGTACGTCATTTACGGATGCTTTCGGTACTACGTACTATCACGGCGCATGCTGTGTCTGTACCAACTAGTGGCCGTCGGGACAGATTTACGGAATTCAAGCTGAACTTCGCAAAGCCGATAAACAACTGACTTGTTGCGCCGATCTACTACATGAAGAGAGATGAAACCGGTTTGCGTTTTGGGGCGCCAGGACCTTAAATCGGTACCAGAATTCGTCTTGGCGCCGACCGGTTTCTCCCACGCACCCCACGCTTCCAATTCCCCGCCTCCTCCTGTAGAATGCCCCGATGGACCACGCCCCCGACATCCTCAACCACTCCATCCCCCGCCTGCTCCGCGCCATCGCCGTGCCGGCGGGTACCGGGTTCTTCTTCAACACCATGTTCAACGTGGTGGACACCCTGTACGGCGGGCGGATCTCCACCCAGGCGCTGGCGGCGCTCTCCCTGTCGTTTCCCGTCTTCTTCCTCATCATCGCCATGGCCGCCGGCATCTCGTCGGGGGCGACAGCGCTCATCGGCCACGCCCTGGGGGGGAAGCGGACGGACGAGGCGCGGCTCTACGCCGCCCAGACCCTCTCCTTCGCCATCGTTAACGGACTTTTCCTGACCGTGGCCGGCTGGACGGCGGCGCCGCTGCTGTTCCGGTTCATGGGGGCGTCGGGCGACTACCTGGCCATGGCGGTGCACTACATCCGGGTGATCTTCCTCGGCGCCACCTGTTTCATCGTCAACCACCAGTTCAACGCCATGCTCTCCTCCCGCGGCGACACGCGGAGCTTCCGCAACTTCCTCATCGCCGCGTTCTTCCTGAACCTCGTCCTCGACCCGTGGCTTCTGTACGGCGGCCTGGGGGTCCCAGCGCTGGGGCTCTCCGGGATCGGCCTGGGGACGGTGCTCATCCACGGCTGCGGCGTCTTCTACATGGGGTACCGCGCCCGGAGTACCGGCCTCCTGGAGGGCTTTACCCTGCAGAGCCTCGTCCCCCGGGCGCGTCCCTACCGCGAGCTGGCACGCCAGAGCTTCCCCTCCGCCCTCAACATGCTTACCGTGGCCATCGGCATCTTCATCATCACCGGCTTCATCACCCGGTTCGGGCAGGACGCGGTGGCCGCCTACGGCATCGCCACCCGGATCGAGCAGATCGTGCTGCTGCCGGTGATGGGGCTGAACGTGGCGACCCTGTCGCTGGTGGCCCAGAACAGCGGCGCCCGCAACTACCGCCGGGTGCGGGAGACGGTGACGACCGCCCTCGTTGCCGGGGTATCGCTCATGAGCATCGGCTCCGTGCTCGTCTTTTCCCTGGCCGATCCGCTCATGCGCCTCTTCACCGGGGACGGCGCCGTGGTTGCCGTGGGGGAGGGGTACCTGCACTTCGCGGCGTTCATCTTCGCCGCCTACGTGATCCTGTACATCAACGTGTCGGCCCTGCAGGGGCTGAGGCGCCCCCTGTTCGCCCTCGGTCTCGGCCTGTTCCGCCAGATCGCCGCGCCGGCGGTGGCGTTCTACCTCTTGGCATACGCGCTGGGGATGGGGCTCACGGGAATCTGGTGGGGGATACTGGGGGTCACCTGGTGCGCCGCGGTCATATCGCTCGCCTTCACCCGCTGGCTGGTGCGGGGACTGGCCGGGGAGGCTGCCGGTGCCTGAGGAGAAGCGCTACCGGATCTTCTCCGAGGAGATGAAGCGGTCCTTCGGCTGCCGGGTGCACCGGATCTCCGTGGACGCGGGGTTCACCTGCCCGAACCGGGACGGGACGGCCGGCACCGGCGGCTGCATCTACTGCGGCGGGGAGGGGTCCGGCTCATTCGGCATCGTGCCCGGTCTCTCCGTGGCGGCCCAGATCGAGCACGGCAAGGAGATCATGACCCGCAAGTACAAGGCGCGGAAGTTCGTTGCCTATTTCCAGCCCTACTCCAACACCTACGCGCAGGTTTCGAAGCTGCGCCGGCTGTACGACGAGGCGCTGGCCGTACCGGACGTGGTGGGGCTCATCGTGGGGACCCGGCCGGACTGCCTGCCGGCGGAGGTGCTGGATCTCCTGGCGGAGTACGCCCGCCGCACCTGGTTCTGGCTGGAGCTGGGGCTCCAGTCCCCCCTGGACCGGACCCTCTCCCTCATCAACCGGGGGCACGACTTCGCCGCCTTTAAGACCGCGGCCCGTGGCTGCCGGGAGCGGGGAATCCGCCTCTCCGCCCACGTGATCCTGGGGCTGCCGGGGGAGACGCGGGAGGAGATGCTCGCCACGGCGGGGGTCCTCAACGGGCTCAAGATCGACGGGGTGAAGCTCCACCTGATGCACGTGATGAAAGGGACGGAGCTTGCGGCCAGGTACGGGCGGGGGGAGGTGCGGGTCATGGACCGGGACGAGTACGTGGGGCTCGTCTGCGACTTCCTGGAGCTCCTGAACCCGGAGATCGTCATCCAGCGGCTCACCGGCGACGGCGCCCGGGACTTTCTTCTCGCCCCGCTCTGGTCCCTGGCGAAGTTCGAGGTGCTGAACACCATCGACAATGAGCTCCTGCGCCGCGGCACCCGCCAGGGGAGCCGGTACGTTCCGCAGCACGGAAAAACGGTTGACATATAAACCGCGATGACGTATCCCTTTTGTAGCACGATAGTCCGAAACGTAACACCGTAGTCGAAAGGGAGAAGTACCATGCATATGGCGGATGCGCTGCTGTCCCCGACCGTCGGGGGAACCATGTGGGCCGTCAGCGCCGGCACCATCGCCTACTGTTCGCGCAAGGTGCGCAGGGAGCTGGACGATCGGAAGGTGCCGCTCATGGGGGTGCTGGGGGCGTTTCTCTTCGCCGCCCAGATGATCAACTTCACCATCCCCGGCACCGGCTCCAGCGGCCACCTGGGAGGGGGGCTCCTGCTGGCGATCCTCTTGGGGCCCTACGCGGCGTTTCTCACCATCTCGTCGGTCCTGTTCGTGCAGGCGCTCTTCTTCGCCGACGGCGGGCTTTTGGCTCTGGGGTGCAACATCTTCAACATGGGGTTTATCCCCGCCTTCATCGTTTATCCCCTGGTCTACAAGCGGCTGATCGGCCGCGAGCCGGGGCGGGGCAGGCTGATGGCGGTAACGATCCTCGCCGCAGTCATCGGGCTGCAGCTCGGGCCGTTCAGCGTGGTGCTGGAGACCGTCTGCTCGCGCATTTCCTCGCTCCCCTTCACCACCTTTCTCATGCTGATGCAACCGATCCATCTGGCGATCGGTCTCGTGGAGGGGGGCGTCACCGCCACCGTCGTCTCCTTCGTGTACCGGGCGCGGCCGGAGATCCTCCGGGGGGCGCTGGAGTCGCGGCCCATCGGTGCCCTGCCGGTGCGCAACCTGCTCCTCGCCTTCCTCGCCGCGGCACTGGTCACCGGCGGCGCCGTCTCCTGGTACGCCTCCACCAAGCCCGACGGCCTCGAGTGGGCCGTGGCGAAGGTGACCGGCCGCACCGAGCCGGCGGGCTCGCGGGACGGCGTCCACGGCGCTCTGGCTGCACTGCAGAAGGTCACGGCCCTGCTCCCCGATTACGGATTCAGAAAGACCGGCGGTCCGGCGGGGAGCGCTGCTCGCGCCGTGACCGACCCGCAAAAGGGAAGGGGAGACCGGCTGGGGACCAGCGTCTCCGGGATTCTGGGGGGGCTGCTGACCCTGGCGCTCGCGGTACTTGTCGGTTTCGTGCTGAAAAGGCGTAACCAGCCGGCCTGACCGGCGGGCGGGGGAGCTTTTACGAATAAGGCCGGGACGCTTGCCCCGGCGAGGGAAGATGCAGAGAGGGGGTGAAACCGGCCGGTTTCACCCCCTTTGTCGTGTGCGGGCTACCCGTGTGTGTGCTCGTGGGGGTCCTGCTCGTGGCCGGGATGGACGTGCCGATGCTCGCTGTCGGGGTGCGGCTCGTGGGTATGCTCATGGCCGCCTGCGGTATGGTCGTGGAGATGCTCGTGCTCATGGTGGTGTTCGTGCACGTGCTCGTGTTCATGGGGATGGGAGTGGACCTGGTCGCCGTGGGAGTGGGTATGTTCGTGCTGATGGTGATGCGGGTGCTGGTGGTCGTGGGTGTGGGTATGCTTGCCTTCCATGTCGGTCTCCTTTGTCCCTGATGTGTCGGTCGATAACCCTATTATAGTGAGTCGCTGCGATATTGCAATGTGTCGTAATTGCTTGCAATTTTGTGTGACGCAATGCGCGGCTTCCGTGGGAACGTGTCACCGGTTGGCGAATGGGCATGAAGAAATAGTCATGATCGACGATATGTTTGGTAGTATGTACACTGCATTCCGACCGGAAGGCGTTGCAGTCTGACGCGTAACGATGACGGTTGATAGGGGAAGGTGCTTATGAAGCGCTGGTGCATGCGTATTGTCCTGCCGATGGTTGCAACGCTGTACGTTGCCGCAACGGCCTGCGCGGCGGCCGAACCGGCCCCGGTGCCCGCGGAGGTGACGATGCAGCACTGGTCCTGCCGGGACGTGGCCGAGCTGGGCCGGAAATACGATGCGGACAAGAAGCTCTCCCGGTCCGTCGTCGTCGAGGGGAAGCACTGCCCGCGGGACGAGGCGGCGGAATGCCTCTTGTCGGTCATGGCCAAGGTCGTGAAAAAGTGCGAGACGGAAGGCCCGGGAGCGGTTTCGCGGGAGGACCTGGCCCGCATCGCGCGGCTGCAGGAGGAGCTGGGGGATCAGCTGAACGATATGGACGGGTACCGTACCCTGCGGGAGTCCATCGCGCAGATGCTCGCCAAGCCGGAACTCCCCCCCTTCGTCCTGAAGGCCGGCATCAACGGCTTTCTGCGCGGTGAGGGGACCGACAGCTTCCGGCTTCCCGATTTCAGCTATGCGCCGGACCATGCCGAGGGACGGTTTCTCTATCGCGTGAAGCCCTATACCTACTGGCATCCCACCGACTATCTGGACATCCACGTTGAAGGGGAGGGATACGGTTTCACCGGAGGCAGTCAATACAACGGGCGGATCTCGCTTTACCAGGGGTTCATCGAGGGACGGCTGCCGGGGAACGACCGGCTTTCCCTGAAGGTGGGGCGCCAGGAATTCACGTACGGCAGTACGTTCATCCTGGGTGGCAATGCATTCTACGATGGCCTGGTCTTCGATGCGGTGCGGCTGCGGGTGCGGCCGACGGAGGCGCTGACGGTGGACCTGCTGGGGGGGCTGTACGGGACGCCGTACAATATCGGTCTCAAGGGAAACCTGTCGGGGCTGTACGCCAGCTACCGGTTCTCCGGCGAGAACGTGGTCGAGGCGTACGGGTTCCACGATACGGGCTCGGCGGACCACCACGGCGGGGAATACCGGGACAGCTGGGGGGTCCGGGGGACGGCGGAGCTCGGGCCGGTGCACGTGGAGCTGGAGCCGGTCTACCAGACGGGGAAGGTGTTCGATCCGGGCAGCGGCGGCAACGATGACATCAGCGCCTACGGGGGGCATCTGGACATGAGCCTGGAGACGACCCTGGCGAAGCGGAAAAACACCTTCCTGCTGGGTTATTCCCTCGGTTCCGGGGACCGGGAGGCTGCCACCGGCACCCGCTTCCGGAAAGAGTTCCGCAACCCCAACAACGATTCCTTCCTGCACGGCGACATGAGCGTCGTCGGCGATTATTCCGGCATCACGGTCAACGACCGGCACGCCAGCGGTCTGCACGACGTCACCCTGGGGTGGGGGATGGATCTTACGGACCGGCTGAACCTGACAGCCACCGGTCACTACTTCCTGGCGGACGAGGTGCCGGACGGCTTCAGTCGGGATCTGGGGCTGGAAACGGACTTTGTGGTAACCTACACCCTGAACGACAACCTTTCGCTGCTCTGTGCCTACGACCGGTTCTTCACCGGCCGCTTCTACCGTGACGCCGCCGGCAGCGGTGGCGATATCCAGTACGGCTACCTCATGCTGCAGTTCGATCTGTCGAAGGCGTGGCCGCGGGGGATGAAGCGTTAGACCGGAGCGATACGTACATTGTGAAATACGACGGCCCCCGTCTCGCGGTAGACGGGGGCCGTTTTCGTGCGTGGCATGCCGGAGGGCGTCAGAAGGGGTAGCCCAGCCCGACGAAGACGGACGGGCCATCCTTGCCGATCCCCACGTCCACGCGGCCGACGATGTTGGGCCGGACCACGGCGCGGAAGCCGAGTCCCGGGTTGAACTCGAAGCTCTTCGCACGGATGTCGGAGAGGGACGGCATGACGGTCCCCAGGTCGACGAAGGGGGCCAGCTCCCAGTCTGCGTTCACGTTGAAGATGGTCCAGCGGAACAGTCTGATCCGCTGCTCCAGGTTGACGAGCAGATAGCAGGAGTCGATGAACCGGTTGCGGCCGTACCCCCGCAGGGTGTTTTCCCCCCCCAGGATGCTTCGCTCCAGGAACGGGACGGCTGGACCCAGGGTCTGGAAGTAGGCGATGCGCTGTACCGAGATGAACCGTTTGTTCTCGTCGAGGGGTACGTATCCTTTGACTTCCACCTCGTAGTGCCGGTAGTCATTGGAACTCCCCAGGGTCTTGCCGCTGGATTCCACCGAGAGGCGGGTATAGAACCCTTCGGTGGGCATGTCCCGCGAATCCATGGTGCTGTAGATGAGGGCGAGCCGCTGGGCATGGGTAATGAACCCGTTGACGCCGGGGATCGTGTCGTCGAACTTGTCCTTGATGTAGGGGATTGCGGTGACCGCCCCCGGGCCGATCCGCACGTGACGGAACCGGTCGCCGAACTGGATCTGCAGGTGGGGCGCGATGTCGTAGCCGACGCTGAAGTTGAAGCCGTCTTCGTAGTCGGTATAGTTGGACTCGTTTTCCTTGAGGCTGTCGGACTGGAACCCGAAGAAGCGGGACGAGCCGTCGGCAATGGAGAAGACGAAGCCGTTCAGCTCCAGCTTCTTGTCCAGGAGGGACTTGTCCCGGAACTTGGCGTCATAATCGTGATTGATGGTGGTGGACTGTGAGAGGGTGAGTTCCCAGGAGCGGTCCGGCGACGGGTAGAATGCGCCGTACAGCGTGCCGGTGGTGCCGAAATTCTTGTTGTAGTTGAGCTGTGGGGCCAGCAGGGTGCTGACCTCGTCCTTCCCGTTGTGCAAAAGAAAGGCGGTCAGGGCGCCGGAGGTGATCCCCTCGTTGGGGCTGGAGGCGATGACCGGCAGCGGGATGCTGACAACTTTCACCTGGTCGGCGAACTGGTCGCTGGTAAGGGGGGGAGGGAGCTTGCTCCGGCTGACCATGGTGGTGCAGCCCGACAGCAGGAGTGCAACGATGAGAATCGGTAAAACGGTTGATCGCATGTGTCGGTGGCCCTTTTTAAAGGGACTACCATAATAATTTTCACCCGGCGTTGCAAGGTAAAAATGCGCTCATCCTGTTTACGAAACGTCTACCCCCAGGCCAGGAGTCCCGGCTCGTAGAGCGGTCCGAGCACACCGTGCCGCGGCATGATCCGGATGAGAAAGCCGTGCCGGCCGCAGAACCTGCACTCGATCTCTCCGGTGAACCGGCGAACGCTGCCGTCCCCGTCGTTGTCGGGGGCAAGCGGGACCAGTTCCCCCCCGACGATGATGCCGCGGGAGTCCAGGACCCCGAAGTAGGCATCGACGGCGACGTCGTCGACCCCCAGTTCGCCGATGTCGATACGCGCCGCTACCGGCACGCGGGAGCCGACGCCGATCTCGTCCGCCTCGATGGTCTCGAGGCCGTCGATCCGCACCCGGTGCCAGTGGCGGTTGATCCGCTCCTTCCAGGCGGCCAGGTCGCGAGCGAGGGCGAACTCCTTCCCGGACAGTTCCTGCCACTGGCGTGATGCGGGAAAGTAGAACCGTTCCGCGTACTCCCGCACCATCCGGTCGGTGCTGAAGACGGGGCAGAGGGTCTGGAGCGACGCCTTCATGCAGGCAATCCAGCCGCGTGGGATGCCGTCGGCTCCCCGGTCGTAGAAGAGCGGCACGATCTCCTTCTCCAGCAGGTCGTAGATGGCCCGCCCCTCCACCTCGTTCTGGTACTCGATGTCGTCGTACACCTCCCCCTTGCCGATGGCCCAGCCGTTGTTTCCCTGGTACCCCTCGCACCACCAGCCGTCCAGGATGCTCATGTTGAGCCCGCCGTTGAAGGCGACCTTCATGCCGCTGGTGCCGCTCGCCTCCATCGGGCGGCGCGGGGTGTTGAGCCAGACGTCCACCCCCTGCACCAGGTGGCGCGCCACCGCCATGTCGTAGTTCTCGATGAAGACGATCCGGTGGCGGAACGGTTCCTCCTTGGAGAGCTGCACGAGCTGCCGGATCAGTTCCTTTCCCTGGTGGTCGTGGGGGTGGGCCTTGCCGGCGAAGAGGATCTGCACGGGGCGCTCGGCATCGTTCAGTATGCGGGCGAGGCGATCCAGGTCCCGCAGCAGCAGGGTCCCCCGCTTGTAGGTGGCGAAACGTCGGGCGAAGCC
>JAJYBI010000046.1 GCA_021779095.1 Deltaproteobacteria bacterium | reverse complement strand
CCGATTGGCCTCCATCGCCGACATCACCTGCGACTCCGACGGCGAGATCACGAGCTTCGTGGGGGAGAACGGCCGGACCAAGTTCCTGCCGCTGCACAAGATCCGCAAGGACGAGGACTACTACATCGGCTTCTTCCTCATCGGCGCCTACCAGGAGATTCTGGGGGACCTGCACAACCTGTTCGGCGACACCAACGCCGTGCATATCACCTTCAACAAGAAGACCGGCTACATGATCGACACGGTCATCAACGGCGACACCTGCTGGGAGACCCTGAAATACGTCGAGTACAAGGGGCCGGAGATCCTCAAAAGGGTCCGGGAGCACCTGGAGAAGGGGGTGTCCCAGCGGAAGGTCTCCATCGAGGAGAGCAGCCACTTCATCGAGCTCCTGGACCGGACGCTCCTGGGGTACACCTATCTCGGCGGCTAGGCGCTGACCTGTCCGGCGGTGGGGCCGGACCGCACTGCACGGCCGGACCGCGCTGCACGGCTAATCCCGGGTCCGTAACAGCATTGATGCATCCTTCCGCGCATGAGGTGGTGGCGGGACCGCTGGGTGCTTGCACGGTTGCCGGTGCCGGTTCGCGGCGCATGCAGACAAAAGGCAGGGGGGTCGTCTCCCCTGCCTTTCTTACGGGGATTCCGTCGTTGTCGGGGATATCCTGCAGGGTTACAGGACGTTCACACTCCTGATGTGCCAGTCGTTGGTGGCGCTGGGGGTGGTCAGGGTCAGCGTACCCGACAGTGTGGTGGCTCCACCGCTGGTTGCGGGCGGTTGCAGCTGCTGGGACGACGTGATGGTCGTGCGGCTGCCGGCGATCTCGGCGCCGTTGGCATCGTAGTTGGCCACGGTCGCCTGGACCGTATGGGCAATCGTCCCCACGTTGCCGAACTCAATGGTGATTTGATTTGCCGCGGTATCGTAGGTTAGATTATCGGCGTAGACCGTATGGCTTGTGTCGTACATCCGTCCGGTGGTGGGTACGAGGATGCTGAGGCTTTTCTGGCCGACGCCGGGCGGTGTCTGGGTATCGCTGGCGGTGACGGTGAAGGAGTAGGTGCCCGCAGAGACGGTGGGGTCGGGTTCGGTAGCGGGTGTCCCGGATATGGTGCCTGTACTGCTCAGGGTCAGCCCCGGCGGAAGGGAACTCCCCGTAGCCAGCGCCCAGCTGTACGGGGCGCCGCCCCCGCCGGTTGCGGCGAGCGTCTGGCTGTAAGCTATGCCGGTGGGGGCATCCGGCAGGGAACTGGTCGAGATGCTCGGCACGGCCTTGGGGGTGGGGAACCAGGTTATGTCGCCGCAGCCTGTCAGTGCCGTTGCCAGGAAGATGGTCAGGATTACGCGTTTCATGGGCATTCTCCGTTAGACGATGGTCTGTATTTCGTACGTCATATTAATGATAACCCGCTTGGTTCTGCAAGTAGATTTCTTTTCCCTCGATCGCTTCGGTTCGTACCGTTTTACATCCGACTGTCCGTACGGGTATGTTGCGGCCGGTTATATTGTCCCTTGATGCTTGACAACCGGGCATTCTTGCCTACACTTAACAAAATTTTTTGCGGCCTGTTCTTCCCTGATTACCGGTGGTTATAAGTGTGGACGGGTTTCTCGGTCGGTTTAATGAACAATTACTTCTTGCATCTTGCCGCGCTTTTGTACTATGTATTTTTCGAATTTTTCAGGGTGGTAGTTTAAGACGGTCATTGTCATTGAATCGGTATGAGGCGTTCCGGACTCCATCCACGGCGGGAGGTGATCGGTCCATCTGCTGCGGGAACACGAGCATGTGGTTCCTTGTCGCTTCTAACGGGATCACGGGGTGGCGGGTAGATGCTTTCCGTAAGTGAGAGGGAATTGTCCTCGCTGTACGCTGGATGCGGGTAGTCACGGTGCTGGATTGCATTTAACATGTGTTAAATTTTATTACTGGAGCGGAATCTATGAAAAAAATCATCGGATTTTGTTGTCTGGCGTTATCGATGGTGTCGACGTCAGCGATGGCCGTTGAGCTGTCAACTCTGAACGCGACGACGTTTGCCGAGGCCGAGAAGGTCAGTACCCCCGGGTTCGACAAAAAAACGGAGGCACGGTTTATCCAGTACGTCGACCTGAACGCGGCAAAACTGGGGGTCGACAACCTGTCGCTGGATGCCTACGGATGGGGACGCTGGGGGGTCAATACCGGCACGGCCACGGGCGACCTTTCGTCGGGCTATATCATGTACCGGACCCCGAAGTCCAACGGCTATGTCAAACTTGGCCGGTTTTACGACTTCAACGTCACCGGCGTCAACCAGCTCGATGGCCTCGGGCTTGGTGCGGATCTGGGGGCGGGCCTCAGGCTGACCGGCTTCGCCGGGAAGCCCGTGGAGGTCAGTGAGCTGAGGGGCAGGGCGGTCTACGGCGGCACCCTGTCGTTTAAAGTCCCCAAGTATATCGATCTGGGTGCCAGTGCGGTGCGTGAGGACGGGCTGCCGACCTACAACGCGAACGGTTCGATTCGCAAGGACTTCCAGGAACTCGTCGGGATCAAGGGATGGGCAAGTCCCCACAAGATCGTCGAGCTGAGCGGGGATGCCACGTACAACACCGTGACCAGCGGCTGGGGCGAGCAGCGTTACAACATCCTCGTCCGGACGACCGATTACCTGACCCTCAACGGCGAGTACCAGCAATACCGTCTCAACGACTACTTTGCGACGAGCACGATTCCCGACCTGTTCAGTGCGACGGACAAGAACTACAAACTGTTCGGTGGCGGACTCAATTTCATCGTGAAGGACACCACCATCTCCGGTTTTTACCGCCGCTACCGTAACGACATCGAAGGGAACACCAATCAGTACGGTGCCCAGGTCCGCAGTCTGTTCGGCAGTACAGTGGCCAGCATCAGGTACATGAGGGTCGATCCTACGGAAGCGCTCAACGCTCCGATTCCATCGTACCACCAGATTTACGCCTACCTGACCATGGCGCTTACCGAAAAGCTGCATGGCGATATCAGCGGGCTGGTGGATCTGTACGACCACAAGGTGGACAGGGTCAACCGGGATTACGCGGTGAAAACGGGTGGTTCGCTGTCATACCACATTACGGAACATTTCAGGGTGAGCGGTGAGCTGAGTTACAGCAACGACATCGAAACGTCCGATTCCATGAGCGGCTCGCTCTGGCTGAGATACCACATATAACCTGCTATTACATACGGAGAAGGAGCACACAATGACGAATAACAAGCTCTTGCTTATTGCGGTACTGATTGCCGCGTTCATGGGACTGAGCGGCTGTACCTATCTCTTTTCCGGTGAGGACAGTCTGCCGGCTGTTCACCCGGAGAAGGTGGAAGGGAAGAACGTTCAATGCAGCGAATGTCACTCGGACGACATCATACCGTCGATCGGTAAGCCGTTTTCCACGTTCAACCATAATGCACCGTTTATCAAGGATCATGCGGTCTTTGCCACAGCGGGAAATAACGGCCAGCTGTGCACGATCTGCCATTCCACCGAGTTCTGTCTCGACTGTCACGCAACCCGTCCTGCCATCGAGCCGACGAAGAAATACGGCGACAACCCGGAGTTCGAGTTTACCCACCGGGGAGACTACCGGACACGGCACCAGATGGACGGAACGATCAATCCCGTATCCTGCTACAAATGCCATGGTCGTGGCAATAACGAAGTATGTCGCGAATGTCACCGTTAAGAGAGGATATGATTATGGATATGCGAAGACTGCTGACAGGATTTTGTGTGGCATTGCTGGCCGTGGTTATCTGTAGCTGCGCCGGCACCAACAACGATGCGCCGCCGTTCAAGGACGGTCAGCATCCTGCGGATTGGGTCTCGAACCACGGTTCCTGGCTCGCCAGCAGGGGGATAAGCAATGGTGTGAATACGTGTTTCAGCTGCCATGGCGAAGACCTTTCCGGTGGCATTGCCAAGGTTGCCTGTTCCACCTGTCATGGCACCGGTTTTGACTTCGGTGCCGGTGGACATCCGGCGGGTTGGTTGACGGGCCACGGTGCCTTGGTCGTGAGCAATGGGGTGAGCGGATGCACCACCTGCCATGGTGTGGATCAGAGCGGCGGAGTCGCCAAGGTCGCCTGTTCCAGCTGTCACGGTGACAGCCTGGTCATTACTGCGAGTACCATCGGCCATCCGGCAAACTGGGCTGATGTCGTGCCTTCCAGCACGGTCCAGAACCAGAGTGCGATCAGAGCGATCCCCTTCTACAACTTCAGCGCCACGTATCACGGTTTTGTCGCAAAGGGGGCGCCGGCGGTAAATGGCAACCCGGTGCCGTTCGGTTCCAATTACTGCGTTACGTGTCACAACGTGTCCGCGTCAGCCACCCTGCCCTTCGGAGTGGCACCTTCGTGCGTCGGCTGCCATGGGCCGACGGGCGCTCCGCATCCTTCTGCTCTCGCTGATGACCCCAATTCCAAATGGGCGCACTGGCATCACATCACGACCGACCCGGCCAACGCGCCGTACTGCGCCCAGTGCCACGCGAACCGCAACAACTTCGATACCACGTACTGGACCAATTTCGCAAACTACAGCTCGCGGAACAATCCCCGCTACGTGGCGGATAACAGCTGCTTCAACGGGACGCTCTGTCACAACGGCGATGTCGTGCAGAATGCGATCACGCCGCATTTCCCGCAAGGGCTGGATATAACGAATCATACCGTCCATGGCGACCAGCACCAGACAAACGGTCAGTCCTGCAAGATATGCCACGGCGACAAACTGCAGGGACGCGGTGCCGCTCCGGCGTGCAGCCTGTGTCACGGCGCTCAGCCGGCAACCGCCAACACTGCCGCCTATCAGGCTACGACCTGCGCCTCGTGTCACAACTCGGCCGGCACGGTTCCGCCGGTATATCCGAAACATTGCGCGGATTGCCACACACCGACAAATCCGCCGGAAAACATCTGTACCTACTGCCACTCCTATCCGTTGTAGTTCGGGAGTCAATCGAACGTACGAGGCCCGCGGGGGTAACCCGCGGGCCTTTTTTTGTCCCGTTACAGCCGGACCGGCAGACTACGCACCAGATCGATCCGGGGTGGGGCTATGGCGGTCCTGTAGGCGAGCAGTTCGACGCCGGCGTTGGCAGCCTGTCGCAGCAGCCTGCCGTATTCCGGATCGATCCGGTCGGCGGGGGCGAATTCGTCACCGTCATCGCGCTGCACCAGGAAAAAGATCACGCCGCGATGGCCGTTCCGGACCACCTCCATCAGTTCCCGCAGATGCTTCTGCCCCCGGGTCGTGACCGCATCGGGAAACAGCGCCCGCCGTCCCTCCACGAGGGTGACGTTTTTCACCTCTACGTAGCAGTTTCCCCGTTCCCCCGCGAGCAGGAGATCGATCCTGCTGTTGGTACCATAGGGAACCTCCGGACGTATCGCGCCATACCCCGTAAGTTCGGCAACCGTTCCGTTCTCGATCGCCTCGCGGACGAGGCCGTTGGGACGGGCCGTATTGATACCGGCCCAGATGCCGTCGATCTGCACCAGTTCCCAGGTGTAGGCGTATTTTCGCGCCGGATTGTCGCTGCGGGAAAGGAGTACAAGGCTACCGGGAGTACTGCACCCGAGCATGCTGCCGGAATTGGGGCAGTGAACGGTGATGGTGGTGCCGTCGTGGAGTTCCACGTCTGCGAGGAAACGTTTGTAGCGTCGGATCAGGAGCGCGGGGTACAGTTCGGGGAGTAACATGATCCCTTGTACCATGCACGCAGTCGTGAGGCAAGGCGGTGTATCTTCGGATTGCCTCCTCGTGAGACGGAGATCGTCCAGTACGGTTTAAATCACTGCCCATCCGTGGCAGTTTTACATTTCTATTACACAGGGCAGCCGCGATACCTGATAGGGTGAGACACCATACGTGGAGGCGTCCGATATGAAGATAGGCAGATACGCGGTGCGGTTCCCCTTGATTCAGGGGGGGATGGGGGTGCGGATATCCGGCGGGTCCCTGGCGGGTCACGTTGCGAAGTGCGGTGGCGTCGGACTGGTTGCCGCTGCGGGTATCGCCATGAACAGCGAGTTCTTCGATGGAACCAACTACATGCAGGCGGAGCCGGAGGCGATCAGGGCCGAGCTGAAGAAGGCGTACCAGATCGCGCCTGACGGCATCATCGGCGTGAACGTCATGGTGGCGCTTGCCGATTTCGAGACCCTGGTGCGGGCCGCCATCGATGGCGGTGCGAAGATCATCGTCTGCGGGGCGGGGCTGCCGCTCTCCCTTCCCGGTCTCACGGCCCATGCTCCCGAGGTGGCGCTGGTTCCCATCGTGTCGTCGCTGAAGGCGGCGCAGCTCATCGCCAAGAAGTGGGAGAAGGGGTACGGACGTCTTCCCGATGCCGTTGTGGTGGAAGACCCGGATACGGCGGGGGGGCATCTTGGTGAGAAACTGGAGCAGATCGGGACCGGCGAGTACGACCAGTACGGCACGATCCGCGCCATCAAGGCGTACTTCCGGGAGGAGTACGGCAGCGATCTGCCGGTGATCGCCGCCGGCGGCATCTGGGATCGTGCCGACCTGGAGCATGCCCTTGCGGAAGGTGCCGACGGGGTGCAGATGGCCAGCCGTTTCGTGCCGACGGTGGAGTGCGATGCCGACGACGCCTTCAAACAGCGCTACCTGGACTGCTGCAAAGAGGATATCGGTCTGATCATGAGTCCGGCAGGGCTGCCGGGTCGGGCCATGGTCGGGAACCGCGACGATATACGGTTGTATGATGAGACAAACGCCACGGTCTGTCGGATGGGGTGTCTGAAGAAATGTACCTACAAGGAGACCGGCGAACGGTTCTGTATCGTGTCGGCCCTGGACCGGGCACAGCGGGGCGACGTGGCGACGGGACTCGTCTTCTGCGGCACCAATGCCTGGAAGGCGGACCGGATCACCACGGTCCAGGAGGTCTTCGACGAACTGTTCGGCGCAGAAGCGGGGGTGGGCGAAGAGGCGGCGTAGTTCAACCGTACCTGTCGTACCGGAAGGCCTGGCGGAGTAATCCGCCGGGCCTTTTTTCATGTTGACGTCGTGCGGCTCAGCTGATATATCAATTTTAATTGATATAGAGGATCGCCATACTTGATATGATTATGCTCGATACCCTGAAAGCCCTGGCAGATCCCACGCGGCTGCGCCTCGTCGCGATACTGCTGCGCATCGAATGCACCGTGCAGGAGCTTACCTCCATCCTGCAGGTGGGGCAGTCGAAGGTGTCCTGGCACCTGAAGATCCTTGCCGATGCAGGCATCCTCTCCGTGAAGCGACAGGGGACCTGGAGCTACTACCGGGTGAGCGAGGGGAACGGTTTCTTCGATGCCATACGGGATGCCGTCGTGCACGGACTTGATCAGCTGCCCGAGCGGAACGGCGATCTCGCCGCCGTGGCCCGGGTGCTGGAGGAACGTCGGCAACGGAGCCAGACCTTCTTCGACCGGCACGCGCGCGAGTGGGATACCCTGGTTCGGGCGCTCCTGCCGGTACCTGTCTATCGCCGGCGTCTGTTGGAGATGGTGCCTGACGGCGTTACCGTCCTGGAGATCGGTGTCGGCACGGGGAGCCTCCTGAAGGATCTCTCGGCGAGGTCGAACGGCGTGATCGGCGTGGATCATTCTCCGGCCATGCTGGAGGAGGCGCGCAGCCGGTTGGCCGTGGACGGCATCACCGGGGTGGAGCTTCGGCTTGGCGAGATGACCCACCTGCCGCTGGCCGATGCCGCCGTCCAGTGCGTCGTTGCCAACATGGTAATGCACCATGCCGCCGACCCGCAGGCGGTGCTGGCGGAGATACGACGGGTGCTCGTACCCGGCGGCCTGCTGCTCATCGCCGACCTTGCCCGTCACGAGCGCGAGGAGGCGCGTGAGCGGCTTGCCGACCAGTGGCTCGGGTTCGACGAGGACGAACTGACCGACTGGCTAAAGGGGACGGGGTTCCCCTCCATCGACTGTCAGCTTCTGCCCGGGGCCAACGGAGAAAATGCGGTACTGCTGGTACGGTCGTGTACGTCTTGAGGATGCAGGACAACCATCATTAAAAAGGAGAAACGCATGTCACAGGATTTCATCGTTGCCGACCTGTCCCTGGCCGAATGGGGGCGCAAGGAGATCAGGATCGCCGAGACCGAGATGCCCGGCCTCATGGCCATCCGTGAGGAGTACGCCAAAGCGCAGCCGTTGAAGGGGGCCCGCATCACCGGTTCGCTCCATATGACCATCCAGACCGCGGTGCTGATCGAGACGCTGACCGCACTGGGGGCCGAGGTGCGCTGGGCGTCCTGCAACATATTTTCCACCCAGGATCATGCCGCCGCGGCCATTGCGGCTACCGGCGTGCCGGTCTTTGCCACGAAAGGCGAAACGCTGGCGGAATACTGGGACTACACCCACCGGATCTTCGAGTGGCCCGACGGCGGCTTCTCCAACATGATCCTCGACGACGGTGGCGATGCGACCCTGCTGCTGCATTTGGGCACGAAAGCTGAGAAGGATGCCACCGTCCTCGACAAGCCCGGTTCCGAAGAGGAGACCATCCTCTTTGCCGCCATCAGGCGGAAACTTGCAGCCGACCCGGCCTGGTACTCAACCCGTCTTGCCCGGATCAAGGGGGTGACGGAGGAGACCACCACCGGTGTGCACCGCCTCTACCAGATGCACGAGCGGGGCGAGCTGGCTTTTCCCGCCATCAACGTGAACGACTCGGTCACCAAGTCCAAGTTCGACAACCTGTACGGCTGCCGCGAGTCGTTGGTGGACGGTATCAAGCGGGCGACGGACGTGATGGTGGCCGGCAAGATCGCCGTGGTCTGCGGTTACGGCGACGTGGGGAAAGGGTCGGCCCAGGCGCTGCGCGCACTCTCCGCCCAGGTCTGGGTTACGGAGATCGATCCGATCTGTGCCCTGCAGGCCGCCATGGAAGGGTACCGCGTCGTGACCATGGACTACGCCGCCGACAAGGGGGACATCTTCGTCACCTGCACCGGCAACTACCACGTCATCACCCACGATCACCTGGTGCGGATGAAGGACCAGGCCATCGTTTGCAACATCGGCCACTTCGACAACGAGATCGAGGTCGCCGCGCTGGAGAAATACCGGTGGGAGGAGATCAAGCCCCAGGTGGACCACATCATCCTTCCCTCCGGCAACCGGATCATCCTGCTGGCCAAGGGGCGGCTCGTGAACCTCGGCTGCGCCACCGGTCACCCGTCGTACGTCATGTCGTCCTCCTTTGCCAACCAGACCATCGCCCAGATCGAGATCTTCTGCAATCCGGGCAGGTATCCGGTGGGGGTCTACACCCTTCCCAAGCACCTGGACGAAAAGGTGGCGCGCCTGCAACTGAAGAAGCTGAACGTGCAGCTTACGACGCTGACGCAGGAGCAGGCCGCTTACATCGGGGTCGGTGTGGACGGCCCGTACAAGGCGGAACATTACCGGTACTAGCGGGTAGACGGTAGCGGTTCTCAACGAAAAAAGCCGTCCCGGTTCCGGGGCGGCTTTTTTCGTGCGATCCTCGTGCCCTACTGTCAGGGGGCGCTCACCTGGACGACGGAGCTTTCCTCCCCGCTGGGGTTCACCACCTGGATGCTGAAAAGCTTGTCAGTCGGGCTGTACGGATGGCGCTCGTACACGAGCTGGGAACAGGAGGTGAAGTAGACCCTCTCGCGTTCCTCCTGATAGGTCGATCCCACCTGCAGCCGTTTCACCCTGGTCCGCTCGGGCTGGACGGTGTCCTGCTCGCTGATGACCAGCGAGGAGTTCTGCTGGAAATTCCTCCCCTCGATGATCAGGTTGTACGTCCCGACCATATCGCCGGACTGGCGGACATTCTCGATCTCGGGACGCGACTCGATGGTGAGATTGAGTGCGCCCGACACGTTGCCGTCGGCATTGCGCACCTGCACCTTGTGCTGATTGCCGTCCGCAGTGGGCACCTGGAATGACACCATCTCGTCGGACAGAAAGCGGGTGCGGACCCCTGCTCCGTCGAAGAGCACCATGCTTCGGTCGGTGAAATGGGTGCCGACGATCTTTATCTCCCTCTCCCTGCCGGAGGAGCAGGCGTAGATCTCATCGGGCTCAAGATCGCTGATGGCGGGGTGGGGGGCGATGACCGGAAAGTTGTATGACTTGCTGATGATTTCGCCGTTCTTCTTGACGTAGAGTGCATACAGCCCCGGTTGCAGATCGGGGATTCGAAACGACAAAAGGTTGGGTGACGCCACGTTTGTCAGAAGTTCGTGCGTTCCGAGGTATGCAACGGTAGTGTCGTTGAATCCCGAGCCGGACAGCGACACGTCCATCCCCGGTTCACCCTGGGACGGAATGATGCTGAGGATGGAGATGGTGGACTGGTCATCCGGTTCCGGTGCGGCCGGAGGGGCTGCAGCGGCAGGATACGACTGGGGAAGCGGCGGGAGAGGGGGGTCGGCAAGGGCCGTTCCCGCGTACAGAAGACCGACGATGAGGAGGATGCCCAGTCGTGCGTGACTCACAATGTTCCTTTCGGTCGGACCGCACGGCGGCCGGGAAGTGGTGTGATTCGGGACAAGAACATTAAAACACGGTTGAAAGGCATGTCAACGATTGACGGTCATGGTCAGCCAGATGGCGGTCATGGCAAAGATGACGTTGGCGGACCAGGCCGCCACCAGGGGGGGCACCACCCCCGTCTCGCCGAATGACAGCACGATGGAATTGATCAGGAAATAGCAGAATCCGATCACCAGACTGACGCCCACACCCACGGTGGCCCCGCCGGAACGGCTCCCCTTGAGGGCGAACGGAATGCCGATGAACGCCATGACGAACGATGCGAAGGCAATGGAGAGCCGGCCGTGCATCTGAGCCACGTAGCGGGTGGCGTCGTAACCCGCCTCGCGGAGGGCACGGCAGTATTCGCGGAGTTTCAATATTCCCATGCTTTCGGCGTTCTGGTCCACTACCTTGAGATCCACCTCCTGCAGGTGCAGTGGCAGGAACAGCGAGGGTCGGGCGGTCGTGGTGGTGGCGCCGCCTCCCGCGAAGTCACGGATGGAGACCTGCTTCAGTTCCCATCCGTTGGCGGTGGGAACCGATTCGGCCGCATCGATCCTTCGCACCGGCAGGATCGTCGTGCCCCGCTGCCATACGGTCACCCCTCTGAGGGTCGTGGAAGAGGGGTCGAACACCCGGGCCTGCAGGATGTAGCCCTGTTCCCGGTACCAGATATTGTTTTCCCGGAATACGGTACGGTCGTGTTTCTTGCCGATGAGCACGTCTTCCACGTATCGCATCCGCTGGTAGGTGACCGGTACGACGAATTCGGTCAGAAACAGCGTCAGCAGGCTGATGGCGAATGCGGTCAGAAGCAGGGGGCGGGAGATGCGCGCGATGCTGATGCCGCAACTCTGCATGGCGGTAATCTCGCTGTTGCGCGCCAGCGCCCCGAGGGCGAGGAGTGTCGCCATCAGCACGGCGAGTGGGATGACCTGGGAGACGATCTCCGGCACCTTGTAGACAAAGAACATGACGATATCACCGGCGGCGGCGTGCTGGCGCGTGAAGCGGTTGATCTTCTCCAGGAAGTCGATGAGCAGGTAGATGACCACGAACGAACCGAGGCAGAGCCCCATCAGTTTGAGATAGGTGGCGAGTATGTAGCGGGAGAGGATGCTCACGGTTCCCTCCGGTGAATGCGGAACAGCCCCCGCAGCCATGCCGTGGCCTCGCGGAAGAGTACGACCGGCAGCGGGGTACGCTCGGCGACCGCCTGTCGGAACAGGTAGATCCCCAGTGCCAGGAACAGGATGTTCGGCGTCCACATCGCCAGGGCGGGATTGACGATCCCCTTGCCCGCCATGGTGCGTCCCGCTGAGAACATGACGTAGTACAGCATGAATATGGTGATGCTGGCGGCAAAGCCGGCGGACTTGCCGGAACGCTGGTTCTGGATGCCGAGGGGGAGCCCCAGGATCGCAAAGACGAAACAGGCGAACGGCAGGGCGTAGCGTTTGTGCAGTTCGACCAGGAACTCCCGTTTCTTCTTCAGGTCACTCCCCGCGGTCTTGATGGTTTGACGCAGCTCCGCCATCCCCAGGTCCAGTTCGTTCAGGGTGACATCCCGGGCAGCCTGGTGCAGGTCGATGAGCAGGTCGTAATCTCGGAATTCCACCATACGGTAGGTTGTTCCATTCTGCTTCCGGTGGATGACGCCGTTCTGCAGGTGGAGGCGGATGGTATTCAGACGCGGGTCCGTATCGATGCTGCCGGTCGAGGCGAAGATGGTTGACGGGTCGGTGGTCTTCCGCTCGTCGTGGATCATGATGCCGCTCATCTGCTGGTTGTTTTCGTCGTAGTGGTCCACATACAGCACGAGGCCCGGGAAGTCGTCGTTGAAGACACGGTCTTTGATGCTGATGGAGGCGCGTGCCTCCACCACGTTGCCGAGGAATTTCTTGAAAGAGGAGTTCCCCCAGGGCAGTGCGGTCATCGTGATGAACGAGGTGACGCCGTAGGCGCAGCCCGCCAGGACGAGAAGGGTGGGAAGCAGGTTGTACAGGCTGATGCCGTTTGCCTTGAGGGCGATGATCTCGCTGTCTGCGGACAGTCTGCCGAAGGCGAGCAGGACGGCGAGCAGGAATGCCATCGGGATGGTGAGCAGGCAGAAGGAGGGGAGCAGGTAGGCGATCATCTTGAGGATCTCGGAAAACGGCACACCCTTGGCGATGACCAGATCGGCGAGCTTGAGCATTTTGCCCATGAGCAGCACGAAGGTGAAGGCGACGAGCCCCAGGATGAACGGTGCGACGATCTCCTTGGCGAGATACCGGTTGAGCGTGGAGTGCATAGACTTGGCATCATACATAACTTGCGAGGGGATGTAAATCGGTCAGCACTCACGGTGGAAAATTATCCTTGCGACCGGTCGGTGACATATGCTATAAAACTTCGCTGCAACAAAAACGCACGCTTCCTTTCAGTTCCGGCGGTGTCCTTTGCGGATTCCGGGATGCAGGCGGGAGGCGGAGGACAAAACCGAAAAGGAGAAGAACGCATGTCAAACATCACCATGAAGGAACTGCTGGAGGCCGGTGTCCATTTCGGCCACCAGACCAAGCGCTGGAACCCGAAGATGAAACCGTACATCTTCGGTGCACGGAACGGTATCTACATCATCGACCTGCAGAAGACGGTACGGCTGTTCAAGGGGGCCTACGGTTTTGTCGCCGATATGGCCAGAAACGGCGAGAGCGTACTGTTCGTCGGTACGAAGAAGCAGGCACAGGATTCCATCGCCGAAGAGGCGCAGCGCTGCAACATGTTCTATGTCAACCAGCGTTGGCTGGGCGGCATGCTGACCAACTTCGCAACCGTCAAGCAGAGTATCGATCGTCTGAAGAAGCTCGACGCCATGTTTGCCGACGGATCCGTCGAGGTGTACACGAAGAAGGAGATCCTCGAGCTCGAGCGTGAGCGCCAGAAGCTGGAAAAGACCTTGGGCGGTATCAAGGGGATGGGCAAGCTCCCCGGCATGATGTTCGTGGTCGACCCGAAGAACGAATCCATCGCCGTGAGCGAGGCGACGAAGCTCGGCATTCCGGTGGTCGCCATCGTCGATACGAACTGCGATCCCGACTGCATCGACTACGTGATCCCGGGCAACGACGACGCCATCCGTGCCATCAGGCTGCTTACCAGCAAGATGGCCGATGCCGTGATCGAGGGGGCCGAGGCCCGCAACGTCGCGCTGCAGAAGGACGACGTTGCCGCTGCCGAGGTTGCCGAAGAGGCCATTGCCGAGCCGGCTGCCGAATAAGGCAGATCCGGCAGCTCCGTCTGCCGGTCGTATGCCGAACCCATAAACGATGACCGCCCCCTGCAGTTACGGTGTGCGGAACAGGAGGATATCGTGAGCATTACAGCAGCACAGGTGAATGAACTGAGAAAAGCAACCGGCGCCGGTCTCATGGACTGCAAAAAGGCGCTGACCGAAACGGATGGCGATCACGAAAAGGCTATCGACTACCTGCGCAAGAAGGGTCTTGCGGCAGCCTCCAAGAAGGCCGGCCGTGCGGCAACGGAAGGTCTGGTCGGTTCCTACATCCACGCCGGCGGCAAGATCGGCGTCCTGGTGGAAGTGAACTGCGAGACCGACTTCGTGGCCAAGACCGACAGCTTCCAGGCGTTCGTCAAGGACATCGCCATGCATATCGCCGCTGCGTCGCCGCTGTACGTACGTCGCGAGGAGGTCCCGGCCGACGTCATCGAGCGCGAGAAGGATATCTACCGCGCCAAGGCGAAGGAGAGCGGCAAGCCGGACAACATCGTCGAGAAGATCATCGAGGGGCAGGTCGGCAAGTTCTTCGCGGACATCTGTCTGCTGGAGCAGTCGTTTGTCAAGGACCCGGACAAGTCGATCCAGACCTACCTGAACGAGACCATCGCCAATATCGGCGAGAATATCTCCATCCGGCGCTTCGCCAAGTTCAACCTGGGCGAGGGGCTGGAGAAGAAGGAAAGCGATTTCGCCGCCGAGGTCGCCGCAGCTGCCGGCCTGTAATACACGACGGAAAAGCCGGCCGGAATTGTGGCCGGCTTTTTTGTGTCCAGCGTCTTCAACCAACCGGGCTCCCGCCTTCCTGTACTGCATGGGGTGAAACATGGGAAAATCGTTTTATAATCGCGTGCTGCTCAAGCTTTCCGGTGAGGCGTTGGCCGGCGAACAGGGGTACGGGATATCGCCGCAGATCATTACCGCCATTGCCGAGGAGGTCAAGCAGGTGGTGAAATGCGGCACCTGGAAAAGGGGCGCGTCGTC
>JAJYBI010000022.1 GCA_021779095.1 Deltaproteobacteria bacterium | reverse complement strand
ATATCAGGTCTTTGAAAAACTCACTATATTTACGACCACTTTTGACTGATTTTATGCTATTATGCGGCGCATAACTCTTTGATATTGCAGGAGAATGAATATGCGCGGTTTTAAAGAACAGTCCGATGCCCTGTTCGTGTATGTCTCGCCGGAGTCCTTTGTCCCCAAGGACCATCCGTTGCGGCCAATCCGGCAGATGGTCGATGCGGCTCTGGAGAATCTATCGCCGGTGTTCAACCAGATGTACTCCCACACCGGACGGCCTTCTATCCCGCCGGAGCGGTTGCTGAAGTCCATGCTGCTGCAGGTATTGTACTCGATTCCCAGCAACGTAAAGCTGGTGGAACAGATCCACTTCAGCATTCTGTTCCGCTGGTTTCTGGGACTCACTCTCGACGAACCTATCTGGGACCATTCCAGCTTCAGCACGAACCAGGAACGGCTGATCGAAACCGACGTGGCCACCCGCTTCCTGGCGGAAGTGCTGGAGCAGGCCAAACGCAAGAAGATCCTTTCCAAAGATCACTTCAGCGTTGACGGCACACTCATACAGGCGTGGGCCTCACTCAAGAGCTTCAAGCCAAAAGACGACGACCAAGACTCACCAACCGGCAGGAATGCAGGGCGGGACTTCAAAGGCGAGAAGCTCTCCAACGAAACCCATGCCTCAACCACCGATTCCGAAGCGAGGCTGTACCGTAAGAGCTACAATCAGGAACCGCGGCTTTCCTTTGCGGCACATCTGCTTACTGAGAATCTCAATGGGCTGGTGGTCATGAGCCGCGTTACGCAAGCGGATGGATATGCCGAGCGCGAAACCGCCAAGGCAATGCTCGGCAAGACGGCTTCCCGCAAGCGTCGCATAACCATTGCCGCTGACAAGAACTACGATACCGAAGGTTTCGTCAAGGCGATGCGGGAGATAAGGGTGACGCCTCACGTCACGCAGAACCCAAAGAAAAAAGGCGGATCAGCAATAGATGGCCGTACCACCCGGCACCAAAACTACGCAGCGAGCCAGAAGTTCCGCAAACGGATTGAAGAGGTCTTCGGCTGGCTGAAGACGGTGGGGTTGTTCCGCAAGACCCGCTACCGGGGCGTGACGAAGATCGACTGGCACTTCACCCTGGCAGTGACAGCATATAATCTGGTCCGAATGCGCAACTTAGGGGTTGGTGTCACCTGAAGCGGGGGAAATGTGCCTCAAAGGTGCAAAACCGGCCGCCAAAGCGGCAAAAACGAATTTCAAAGAGCATAGTTTTAGCGAATAAATCGAATCAGTTACCAGATTTTGCCCCTCAAGAGGAGCTTAGCCGCTCAATCGGCGGGTTTTTCAAGGGCCTGATATCGGTAACTTTCGCAGCTAACGATACACCTCCGCCAACCGCTCCTCCAGCGGTGTACCGCGAATCAGGCCGTACCGCACATACCACAGCTTGCGCCCCCATCCCACCGCGCCCGCAGGGCCCGCAACTGCTGCCGCAGTTCCGTTTCGTCGTAGGCCACATGCACCGGCACCAGGTCGTCACTGTCGTAGCGCGGGTGCCGCAGCGGATTTTCGTCCACGATGATCTCCACCGTCTTCAGCTTCACCCCGCGCGCCTCGTCGAAGCGGTAGCGGACACAGAGCAGCCTGTCCCCGTACTGCTCCACCAGCCGCTTGGTGCCGTTCTGGCCCGGCTTCAAATGGGCGTAGGCTTTCATCTCCTTCAGCATGGACTCCCCCTCCAGCTCCCACCCGTTCAGTTATAGAGGCTGGTTCGGGAAGAGTCAAGCGACATTATCGGCTTTTCACCAGCGGCGGTTCATCCGCGCACGCGAACGCGGAACCCGGCAGCGGATCAGGCGAAACAGGCTTGTAAAGTAGAATGCCGGCCTCACAGCCGCATCAATCCCTGCACGTCCTCCACGGTGACCGGCGGGGGCACGATATGGTTGGGCAGTTGGATGACGGAGCAGCCGGCGGGAGGGGTAAGCTCAGAGTACAGGTCGACGGTGTGGTACAGGTAGCTCTTGGAGAGATGCATGGGGAGGAGGAAGTGCGGGGCGAGGCGTGCGGCGAGGTCGTTCAGGTCGGCGGAGCAGAGGTGGTACGAGACGCGGGCCTTTGCCACGTCCGCGGCGAGAAAGGTACATTCGGCGCAGAGGAGCGTCAGACCGGGAAGGAACGCCGAAAGCTTGGCGATGTTCCCCTCCGTCCACCCCACGTCGGTGACGTAGCCGAGCGACGCGACCGACTGCTCGCCCCGGAGCGCCTCGTACAGTGCGGCGGGGTCGGCGACGGTCTCCTCGCGGACCGTGTCACCGTCACGGCGGGTGACGATCACGGGGTCACTCCCCTGCCCCTTCCAGACCCGCGTCTTCAGGTCCCTGATCCAGTCCCCAGCCACCAGCCCCCGCTCCTCCAGCCGCGCCGGATCGACACTGAAGGCGGGACGCTCCGTGGCTCGGAAGGCGAGGCACGGCAGCTTGTGGTCCATGATCTCCGCCTCGACGGCAACGTAGCGGGAGCTCCAGATGATGCGGTCCGGGCGGGGCTCCTCTCCCCCGTCGCGGCGGACGAACGCCTCGGGGCCGGGGAATGCGGCATGGACGATCCGGTCCGGCAGCACCTCGTGGACCTTGAGGGTGAACCAGTACGGTTCGCACAGGTTCCAGTCGTAGCCGTGCAAGAGGTGGTCGACCCGGTCGATGATCCCCGCCGGGCCGTACAGGTCCAGAGGTTTGGAGGAGGCATGGTGGTGGCGGACCAGGGTGGGGACCCCCATGATGTGGTCCATGTGGGTTTGGGAAATGAAGACGGCGTCCACCGGCTTCACCACCCGCTTGGCCAGGTGGGCGATCTGGCCGCAGTCGAACAGGAGCGCCCGCCCCTCGGGACGGACCCGGAGGAAGAGGACCGGGTCGTCCAGAAGCCCGCCGAAGAAGGCGGGTTCGCAGTAGCGGAACGGGATGCGGTGCGGTTCTCGCCCCATGGGTTGGGTTCCTCCTGAGGAGACCAGCTACGGAACCTTTCACAAAAAAGATATCGATGTTCCCCCTCCCTTCGATGGGAGGGGGCGAGGGGGAGGGTGAAATGCATGTCGAAGTATCAACACCTTGCACCCCCACCCCATCCCTCCCCCATCGAAGGGGGAGGGGGTAATCGGGCAGCTCCTACCGCATCTTCTTTGCCTTCAGCCCGCACAGCGGACAGCGCTTGTCCGGCACGGCCTGCCGACAGACCTCGCACCAGTAGACGGGCTGCACGCCAAGGCAGACGGGACATGCGGCGTCCGGCTGCCTGCCGCAGATGCAGCCGGAAGGCGCAGACGGTTTGTCCTCGTCACGGCCCATCCCACTCCCCCTGCTCCCATCGCTCCAGTGCCACGCTGGCCCGGAACCCCAGAAGCCCCTCGACCTTGGCGAGCCGCCGCAGGACCTTGAGGCAGCGGGACGGGTCGAGGCGGATGGCGTAGACCGCCGCCATCCCCACGACGGTGTCGTCACCGCTGTCGGTGAGTGCCAGGAGCGCCTCCCGTCCCGCCTGACCCTCGGCGACGATGGACGCATGCAGGCCGGTGATGACCCGCACGTGCAGTGCGGCCCGTTTCTCGTCCAGCTCGTCCAGCGCGCGCTGGTATGCCTGCGCCGCCACGGCAAACCGGCTCACCAGCCGCAGAAGCCGCTCTTCCGAAGTATCCACGTTCATCGCAGTTTCAGCTCCGTATCCTCCAGCTTCTTGATCCGGTCACGCAGCGCCGCCGCACGCTCGAAGTCCAGCTCCTTGGCCGCCGCCAGCATCTCCTTGCGCAGTTTCTTCACGAGCTTCGGGATCTCCTGCAGGGAGAGGTACTCCTCTTCGGCCTCGGCGGCCAGCGGCAGGGCGGCGTAGTCCTTCTCCTCGATGGACTCGAGTATCGAGCGGTAGCTCTTCTTCACCGTCTCCGGGGTGATGCCGTGCTCCTCGTTGTAGGCGAGCTGCAGCTCGCGCCGCCGGGCGGTCTCGTCGATGCACGCGCGCATGGAGCGGGTCACCTGGTCGCCGTACATGAGGACCCGGCCGGCCACGTTCCGTGCGGCGCGGCCGCAGGTCTGGATGAGGGAGCGCTCGGAGCGGAGGAACCCCTCCTTGTCGGCGTCCATGATCGCCACCAGCGACACCTCGGGGATGTCCAGCCCCTCCCGCAGCAGGTTGATCCCCACCAGCACGTCGAACTCCCCCAGGCGCAGGTCCCGGATGATCTGCATCCGCTGGATGGTGTCGATGTCCGAGTGCAGGTACTTCACCCGCACCCCCAGGTCGCGGTAGTAGTCGGTGAGCTCCTCCGCCATCCGCTTGGTAAGGGTCGTGACGAGCACCCGGTCGCCCCGGGCCACCGTCTCCCGCACCTCGTGCAGGAGGTCGTCCACCTGGCCGAGGGAAAGGATTTCTCTCCCTCCCTTGACGGGAGGGGGTTGGGGGGTGGGTGAAGCTGCCATCTGCCCTTCTGCGTGGCTCCTCCCCCCCCACCCCGACCCTCCCCCGCCGGGGGGGAGGGGGACTTGCGGCAGAGGAGCCGGTAACCCTCCCGTCGCCGGCCGTACCTCGATAACCGGGTCCAGAAGCCCGGTGGGACGGATCACCTGCTCCACCACCACCCCTTCCGCGTGGGCGAGCTCGTAGTCGGCCGGAGTGGCGGAGACGTACACCGCCTGCCCCACCCGCGCCTCGAACTCGTGGAACATGAGCGGCCGGTTGTCCAGCGCCGACGGAAGCCGGAAGCCGTAGTTCACCAGGGTCTCCTTGCGGGAGCGATCCCCCCGGTACATCCCCCCCACCTGGGAGACGGTGATGTGGGACTCGTCCACGAACAGGAGGAAGTCCTTCGGGAAGTAGTCCAGCAGCGTAAAGGGGGGCTCCCCCGGCGCGCGGCCGTCGAAGTGGCGGGAGTAGTTCTCGATCCCCTGGCAGAACCCCATCTCCTCCATCATCTCGATGTCGAAGAAGGTGCGCTGCTCGATCCGCTGGGCCTCCAGCAGCATGTTCTCGGCGCGGAAATACCTGATCCGCTCCTCCAGCTCCAGCCGGATCTGCTCCACCGCCCGCTCCAGGGTCTCCCGGGTGGCGACGTAGTGGGACGCGGGGTAGATGGCGCACTTGGCAATCCGCTGGATGACGGCGCCACGCAGCGGGTCGATCTCGGCGATGGCGTCCACCGTGTCGCCGAAGAACTCGATCCTTAAGGCCCGTTCGTCGTCGTGGGCCGGAAAGATCTCCACCGTGTCCCCCCGCACCCGGAAGGTGCCGCGGTGGAAGTCGATGTCGTTCCGCTCGTACTGGATCGCCACCAGCCGCTGCAGGAGTTCGTCCCGCCCGTACTCCTCCCCCTGGTGGAAGAAGATGTGCATCGCCTCGTACGCCTCGGGGGAACCGATGCCGTAGATGCAGGAGACGGACGCCACGATGATCACGTCC
Source organism: Deltaproteobacteria bacterium (assembly GCA_021779095.1). Lineage (GTDB taxonomy): Bacteria > Desulfobacterota > Desulfuromonadia > Geobacterales > JAJYBI01 > JAJYBI01. The sequence goes on along the minus strand of JAJYBI010000022.1, from coordinate 56,250 downwards.
CGCCGGGTGAGGAGGCTGCGCGTGGCGGAGTGGCGCAGCTTGTCGATCTCGTCGTTGATGGACGAGTCCTTCTCGATGAAGGTGTCGGTGGTGGGGAGGTACGCCTCGGGCTGGTAGTAGTCGTAGTAGGAGACGAAGTACTCCACGGCGTTGTCGGGGAACAGCTCCTTGAACTCGCCGTACAGCTGGGCCGCCAGGGTCTTGTTGGGGGCGAGCACCAGGGCGGGACGGTTCACCGCGGCGATGGTCCGGGCCATGGTGAAGGTCTTGCCGCTACCGGTGACCCCCAGGAGCACCTGGTGCCGGTCGCCCCGCTCGATCCCCGCCACCAGCTCGGCGATGGCGCGGGGCTGGTCGCCCCGGGGGATGTACTCACTGGTGAATTGAAAACGCTCCATGAAAGGGATGGTAGCACGAAGAGGAGGCGGATTGCACCGGCTAATGCGTCAGGCCCACGGAAACGGCCTGACCCCCTTGGGGTTCATCGGCATGGGGCAATCGAACGGCGGGTCGGGTGGCTGGTCCATCTCGGCACGGTCCTCCATCTCGGGAAGCTCCCTGGTTCCGAGGGTGAAGTAGAAGACCGCCCCGTAGCCGGGAGCGCTCTCGCACCAGACTCGACCGCCGTGCCGGATGACGACCCGCTGGACGGTGGCGAGGCCGACACCGGAGCCGGGATATTCGTCCTGCCGGTGCAGCCGCTGGAACGGCTTGAACAGCTTCGACCGGTACGCCATGTCGAAACCGGCGCCGTTGTCCCGCACGTAATAGACCTGCTCGCCATCGCACTTCTCCACACCGAATTCGATCCGGGCCTGGGGGGTACGGGAGGTAAACTTCCAGGCGTTTCCCAGCAGGTTCTGGAGCAGCGCCCAGAGCAGGCGGCAGTCACCGATGGCCGTGCACCCCGGGGCAACGACCTTCGTCACCCGCCGGTGCTGCTCATGGAGCGCCAGTTCGGCGAGTATCTCGTCCGTCATGGAGCTCAGATCCACCGGTCCGAAGCAGATATCGCCGCGGGTCACCCGGGACAGGCTGAGCAGGTCGTCGATGAGCGTTCCCATCCGTTTTGCCGCGGCATCGATCCGGGCCAGATGGCCACGGCCGGTGTCGTCCAGCGCCTCGCCGCAATCTTCCGCGAGCATCATGCTGAATCCGCTGATGCTGCGTAGCGGCGCCCGCAGATCGTGGGAGACGGAGTAGCAGAACGCCTCCAGCTCCCGGTTGGAAGCGTACAGTTCGTCGGTCCGTTCGGACACCCGCCGCTCCAGGGTCGCATTGAGCGTGCGGATCGCTTCCTCCGCCTTCACCTGGGAGGTTATGTCCCGTACCGTGGCGATGAAGCAGGGATGCCCCCCGTACACGATGTAGTTGAGCGAAACATCCGCCGGGACCTGCGATCCGTCACTGCGGAGATGGATCTGACCGTACAGCTGCCGTTCCCTGCGCTCGATGGCAGTCGCCGCCCCTTCCCGGTCTGCACAGAGATCGGCGGGATGCATCCGCACAAACTCCTCGCGCGTATAACCGTACAGGACGCAGGCCGCTTCGTTCACCTCCGTGATCGCCCCCGTGTCCAGGTTGCCGATGAGCACCGCATCCGGCACCGACTGGAAGAGCCCCCGGTACTTCACCTCGCTCTCCAGGATCGCGTGCTGCCGGCGGTCCAGCTCTTCGAGCATGGTGTTGAACGACCGCGCCAGCACCCCGATTTCGTCCCCGCTGTCCAGCGCGATCAGCCGCTCGTCACCCGTTTTGGCCGTCATTCCGTCCACATGCCGCGCGAAGACGGCAAGCGGCAGGGTGAGCCGCCTCATCAGCAACCAGACGAGTACCATGGCCAGCACCGCCCCCACCATCATGGCCGTAATGAAATAGCGGCGCGCCTGGTAGACCGGGGCGTACGCCTCGGCCACGGGGTAGTTGGCCCCCACGATCCAGTCGGTGCTCCGCAGATGGCGGAAGGAGGCGATGACGCGCAGCCCGTGGGAATTGACCGTCTCGCCGCTGCCGTCAACCCCGGCGAGGGCACGGTCGAACATCCGGTTGACGCCCGGCGGCACGTCGACCTTCATGATCCGGTCGGGATCGGGGTGCATGATGATGGTCCGTCGCCCGTCGACGAGAAAGAGATAACCGGACCTGCCGATATGCAACTCGCGCAGGTCCTCGATGAAGTTGTCCCCCACCAGGTCGATGCTGCCGCCGAGAACGGCCAGCAGGCGGCCGCTTCCGTCGAGGACCGGGGCGGTAACCATGACGGCGGGGTGCCCCGGGGAATGGGTCGAGACGTACGGTGCGGAGATATACGGCGTGCGGGTCCTGGCCGTCTCCCGGAAATACTCCCGGAACGAGATGTCCTTCCCGCGCCGGCCGGGCCCGGGAATGAAGGGGCTCTCCGCGATGATGCGGCCGGCGCCGGTGAACAGGAACAGGCCGTTGTCGAAGGTCATACGGGCCGATATCTGGTTGTCGAGAAACCGCTGGGCCCGGTCGGAGGAACCGATATCCCGCCGTTCCAGGGCACGCGCCGTACCGGCGATGAGCTTCCTGCTGAAGAGCAGCTTGTCGTCGAGGGAAGTGGCGATGGAGGTGACCAGGGCCTCCTGCTGGGAGGAGATGGACCGTTTGAACTCCCGCTCGAAATAGGTCAGTGCCATCACGGAGATGAGCCCCATGAACAGGAGAAACAGGGCGGAGACCGCCACCGCCATCTTCGATTTCAGGTTGAAAGCACGCACGTTGGGCACCAACCGGATCGGGATTACTGGCAAGAATGGGGTTAAGTGTACCACCTGAGGGGTAAAGTTAAAGCCTGTCGGACGGTTTCACCCTTGATTTTTACCCGGCCCGATGCAATACTTCGGGAAATACATTATCCGCAGGAGGTAGCTCCATGTTCGGCTTCGGCATGCCTGAACTGATCGTGATTCTGGTTATCGTACTGGTGGTGTTCGGTGCAGGGAGGCTGCCGGAGATCGGCGGGGCACTGGGGAAGAGCATCAGGAACTTCAAGAAGGCCTCCGAAGGGAAGGACGAGATCGACATCTCCCCGAAGAAGGAGAAGGATGACGATACCAAAAGCTGACGGGTTCTCCATCACGCGATATAAGGCCGGCAGCGGTGCATCAGCATCGCCGCCGGCCTTTTTTGTGCCGCCGCACCGGGCGGTTTCCGGTACCGGAACTCCGGCGGCGTGTCGACAGACGGCGGCCGTTCGGACATGGTTGCGCCGCATCAGTTCGGCGTGGCGGGGATCGAGATACCGCCGGCGGGAGAGGTACGGCTTCTCATGGATGCGCACGTAATGCCTGGGCAGGGTGACCGGCACAACCACCCGCATGCCGATGGGATCATCGGGGGGTGCACCATTCCGACCGCAAAACGCCCACGGAAGGCGTCTGACGGCCCGCGCTCTTTCGGCAGCCATGCTTGAAAATGGCATGCCGGTTGGTATACTGTGCCTGCTTCCGCCCGCCGGCGGGAGCCGGAGGTCGGGGTGGACTGGAAATGCTGCTGGAGCAGGAACGAGATCACGGCCGATGAGTGCATCGGCGTCGCCGCGGGTGAGGAATCGCTCCTTCATGCACAGCGCCGGCGCATCACCGAGAAGTGCCTGGACTGCCCCCGGTTCCGCGACGACATGGAACGGGCCGCGGCTGAAGGGAATCCCCTCGCGGAGCTGGCGGCCCACCTGCGGGGGGAGTACCTCGCCCAGCGGGAACAGCTCCAGTCGATCGCCGGCTTCCTCGACACGCAGACGCGGGAGATCACCTTTCTCCACGAACTGAGCCTGGTACTGCAGACCTCCATGGACCTGGACGAGGTGCTCTCCGTCGCCCTTACCGCCATCACGGCCGGCAAGGGGTTCGGCATGAACCGCGCCTTCCTCCTCATGGTGGACAAGGACCGCCGGTACCTGCAGGGGTACCTGGGGGTCGGGCCCCGCAACGCCGAGGAGGCGTGGCATACCTGGCAGGAGATCGACCACTCCAACCTGTCGCTGCGGGAGATGGCCACCCACTTCCACCGGAACAAGCTGGCGACGGAGCGGATGAAGTTCCGGGAGGTTCTGGACAATCTCGTCGTCTTTCTGAACGACGAGGACCACATCTTCAACCGGGCCATGCGCAGCCGCAAGGCGATGCTGGTGGAGGACGCCTTTACCAACCCGGATCTGGACCCGGAACTCGCCGTGCTTCTCGGGGTGGACCGGTTTCTGCTCATGCCGCTCATCTCCGGCAACCGGCGTATCGGCCTGATCATCGCCGACAACTGCATCACCCACAAGCCGATCACGCCCCACGACATGCAGTCCATGGAGATCTTCGCCTTCCCCGTCGCCTTCGCCCTGGTGCGCGCCTCCCTGTACGAACGTCTGCAGGAGGAGGTGCAAAAGCTGACGGCGGCCAACGCGAAACTGCGGGAACAGCAGGAGCTGATCGTCCGGATGGAAAAGATGGCGCTCATGGGGAAGATCACCTCCAGCATCGCCCATTCCATCCGCAACCCGCTCCTCGTCATCGGCGGATTTGCCCGCTCGCTGCTGCGGAACGTCGGCGGCGACGATCCCAAACGGGTATCGCTGGAATCCATCGTGAGCGAGGCGAAACAGCTGGAACGGGTCCTGGAGGAGGTGCTGAACTACTCCGACTCCCTCTACCCGGTGCGGGACTGGTGGGACGTGACCCAGCTGGTGGACTACGTCTGCCAGGAACTGGCGGAGCCGCTGGCCCAACACCGCATCCGGTGCGATTTCATACCGGAAGAGCGGATACCCCACGCCTTCGTGGACTACAAGCAGACCACCTACTGCGTCAGGACGGTCCTGCATACCGCCATGGCGCGGAGCCGTGAGGGGGGGACGATCCGGATCGCGCTCCGCCACGAGGGGGACTGGATTACCCTGGAGATTGCCGACAACGGCCCCTCCATGTCGGACGCGGAGCGGGACGCGCTCCTCATGCCGTTCGCCACCACCCAGCAGCTGGGAGGGAGCGTGGGAATGCCGCTCTGCCGGGTCATGCTGGAAAAACAGGGATGCGCCCTGGAGATCGACAAACCGCCCGGCGGCGGAGCACTGTTCCTGATCCATCTGCCGGCGATACAGGAGGAAGTGTAATGACACGGATTCTGGTAGTGGACGACGAAGCGAACATCAGGCTCCTCTATAGCCAGGAACTGGCCGACGAGGGGTACGAGGTCGTGACCGCCGCATCGGCCGCCGAGGCGACGGAGAAGCTGCGGGAAAACGACTTCCAGCTGATGGTGCTGGACATCAAGCTGAAGAACGAAAGCGGCCTGGACCTGCTGAAGGAGGTGGTGAAGGAACGGCAGCAGATGCCGGTCATCCTCTGCTCGGCGTTCTCCTATTACAAGGAGGACTTTTCCGCCTGGCTCGCCGACAGCTACGTGGTAAAATCCAGCGACCTGCAGGAGCTGAAGGACGAGATCCGCCACGTCCTCGCCAAGCGCGCCCCGCGGCCCCAGTCCGGCGCATAGCCGGGCGCGCGGTACCACCACCCATCTCACCACAAGGAGCATTGCCTATGAAAGCCGTCATCATGGCCGGCGGGTTCGGAACCCGCATCCAGCCGCTCACCAGCAATATCCCCAAACCGATGATCCCGCTCATCAACCGGCCGATCATGCTCCACATCGTGGAACTGCTGAAAAAATACAACATCACCGACCTGGTGATGCTCCTGTACCACCAGCCGGAGGTGATCAAGAACTTCTTCCGGGACGGCTCCGATTTCGGCGTCCATATCACCTACGTCACCCCGCTGGAGGATATGGGAACCGCCGGTGCGGTGAAATGCGCCGAGAAGTACCTGGACGAGCGTTTCCTCATCATCAGCGGCGACCTCCTGACCGATTTCAACCTGGAAAAGGTGATCCGGTTTCACGACGAGAAGAAGGCGATGGCCACCATCACCCTCACCTCCGTAAAAGACCCGCTCCAGTTCGGCGTCGTCATCACCGACAAGGAGAAGCGCATCACCCAGTTCCTGGAAAAACCCGGGTGGGGCGAGGTGATCTCCGACACGATCAATACCGGCATCTACGTCCTGGAACCGGAGATCTTCACCTATATCCCGGCGGGCGAGAACTTCGACTTCTCCCAGGATCTGTTCCCGCTCCTGCTGCAACGGCAGGAGCCGCTGTTCGGCCTCCCCGTGAAGGGGTACTGGCGCGACATCGGCAATACCGACTCCTACCGGGAAGCGCACCACGACATCTTCCGCGGCCGGGTGAACGTGCGGATCGACGAACCGAAACAGGACTTCGTCGGGAAGGACCTGCGGCTCGGCAGCGACGTCAGGCTGGCGGACCCGTCCGCCCTGGAAGGGACCGTGGTGGTGGGTGACAACACCCAGATCTCCTCCGGCGCCCAGATCAAGGACTCGGTCATCGGCCGCAACTGCACCATCGAGGCGGGGGTAAAGCTCTCCCGCTGCGTCATCTGGGACAACGTCTACATCAAGAAGGGGGCGCGGATGGTGGACAGCGTCCTCTGCAACAACATCCGGGTCGGACAGGGGGTCGTCATGGACGAAGGGGTCATCGTCGCGGATGACACCTCCATCGGCGAAGAGGCCTACATCAAGCGGGATGTGAAGGTCTGGCCCCGCAAGGTGATCGAGGGGGGCTCCACCGTCACCGGCAACCTGATCTGGGGCGAGAAGTGGAAGAAATCGCTGTTCGAGGGGGCGATGATCAAGGGGCTCACCAACGTGGAGCTGACCCCCGAATTCGTCGCCAAGCTGGGGTGTGCCTACGGCACCTCGCTGGGAAAGGGGAGCTACGTCCTGGCGGGACGCGACGCCCACCTGTCGTCGCGCATGCTCAAGCGGAGCTTCCTGGGGGGCATCCTTTCGGCAGGGGTCAACGTGCGCGACCTGAAGATGGTCCCGCTGCCGGTGCAGCGCTACAAGCTGAAGACCTTCGGCGAGGTGGGAGGGGCCATCTTCCGCCAGGCGACCGACGATCCCGCCTCCACGGAGATCGTGTTCCTGGATGCCGACGGGCTGGACTTTTCCAGCTCCATGGCCAAGAATATCGAACGGATATTCTTCAAGGAGAATTTTCGCCGGGCGCACCACACGGAACCGGGCGGCATCAGCGAGCTCCCCAACGTCATCGACTTCTACCGGGAAGGGTTCCTGCGCGCCCTGGACCGGGAACTGGTCCGCAAGGCAAACATCAAGGTGGTGGTGGACTTCAACAACTCCCCCGCCGGCCAGATCCTTCCCGGCATCCTGAACGACCTGGGGTGCGAGGTGATCGGCCTCAACGCCTACATCGACGAGGAGCGGGGAGCGAAGAAGGCGGCTGAAAAACCGCAGGGGCTCCAGCAGCTCTCGAAGATCGTCACGACCCTGGAGGCCCAGGCCGGCTTCTGGCTCGATCCCACCGCAGAAGAGGTCACGTTGGTGGACGACAAGGGGAAGCTCTACGAGCCGGCGGAATTTCTGACGCTCCTGGTGGCGCTGCAGCTCCGCACCGGGGTGAAGGGGGCGTTCGCCGTGCCGGTCTCCGCCCCCTCCAGCATCGAGACCATGGCCAGCGAGAAGGGGTGCTCGGTGCGCCGCACCAAGAGCACCGAGCGGGCCATGATCGAGGCGGCCCTCTCCACCGAGGTGGCAATGACCGGCTCCATGGACGGCAAGATGGCGTTCCCGCGCTTCCAGGCCGCCTTCGACGGCATGTTCACCATCGCCCGGACCATCGAGCTGACGGCCGCAAGCAACATGCCGCTCTCCGCGGCCACCGCCGAGATCAGGAGCCGCGCCTTTCTCCAGACGAAGGTCCCGTGCGTCTGGGAGATGAAGGGGGGGATCATGCGGAAGATGAGCGAGGACAGCCTGGACAAGGAGGCCACGTTCATCGACGGCATCAAGGTCCATTTCGGCGAGGACTGGGTGCTCGTCCTCCCGGACCAGTACCAGCCGTTCGTGCATATCGTCGCCGAAGCCAAGGACCAGAAGGTCGCGCAGAAACTTTTGACGGACTACACGAAAAAAGTCGAAAAATGGAAAAAGGAGCTGCAGTAGCGTTGCGCATCGTATTCTTTTCCTCCGAAGTCACCCCGTTCTCCAAGACCGGCGGGCTCGCCGACGTGGCCGGCTCGCTCCCGGCCGCCCTGGCGGCGCTGGGCCACGACGTGCGGGTCATCACCCCCTGCTACCCCTCCGCCACCCGCTGCGGCGTTCCCCTGCGCCGGACACGCCACCGCTTCGGCATCACGCTGGGCAACGGGGAGCGGGTAACCGGAACGGTCCGCACGGCAGAGCTGAACGGCGTCACCCATTACCTCTTGGGCAACCGCCACTACTTCGGCCGTTCCGGCCTGTACGGCACGCCGGAAGGGGACTACCCGGACAACGCGCAGCGGTTTGGTTTCCTCTGCCGGGGCGGGCTGGAGCTGCTGAAGACAATCGGCTTCGCTCCTGACGTGATCCACTGCCACGACTGGCAGACCGCCCTCGTACCGTACCTGCTGCGGCATCCGCTGGCCGGCGACCCGTTCTTCGCCCGGACGGCGACTCTCTATACGATCCACAACCTCGCCTACCAGGGGCTGTTCCCCCCCGATGTCCTGCCCGACCTCGGGCTCGACACCCGCCACTTCGCCATCGACCGCCTGGAGTTCTACGGCAGGATCAGCCTCATGAAGGGGGGGATCGGCGCGGCGGATGCGGTCACCACCGTATCGCCGACGTACTGCCGCGAGATACTCTCCCGCGATCACGGCTGCGGACTGGAGGGGGTGCTGGCACAGCGGTCCGGCCACCTCTACGGCATCCTGAACGGACTGGACTACGGCCTCTGGAACCCGGCCACGGACCGGACCATCGCCGCCACCTATTCCGCCCGGGCGCCGGCAGGGAAGCGCCGGAACAAGCGTGCTCTCCAGGAGCGGCTCGGGCTGCCCACGGTGGACGATCGGCCGATACTCGCCATGGTGACGAGAATGGCGTCGCAGAAGGGACTGGATCTCCTGGAGGAGCTGCTCCCCTGGCTCGCGGAGGCCCCGGTGCAGCTCGTGCTTCTGGGGACCGGCGAGGCGCGCTACCTGAAGAGGCTCGGCGCCTGGGAACGGCGGCAGATCCCCGGTTTCTCGTTCATCCTCCGGTTCGACAACGACCTCGCGGCGCAGATCTACGCCGGCAGCGACATTTTCCTCATGCCGTCACAGTACGAGCCATGCGGCCTCGGCCAGCTCATAGCCCTGCGCTACGGGTCGCTCCCCGTCGTCCACCGCACCGGGGGGCTGGCCGACACGGTTGTCGATCCCGGATCGGACCAGACGGCGGCAAACGGCTTCAGCTTCGACGACTATACGCCGGCATCGTTCCGTGACGCCATCGAACGGGCGCTGGAGGCATACCGAACGCCGGCCGCATGGAAGCGGTTCATGCGCTGCGCCATGTCCGCCGACCACTCATGGGACAGCTCTGCCCGACGATACGCGGAGCTGTATCAGCAGTATATCGACGCACAACGGAGCAGCCATGGAACATGAAAAGAAGGAACGGAACGAACTGGAAGAGCTGGAAAGGGATATCCGGAAGACCATCGCCGACAACACGCGGTTTCTCGAGAAGGTGCTCGACGAGGATTTCGAACCGGAGGAGGGCGACGAAGAGGAGAGCGGGGCAGAAACGGTGGAGGAGCTGTAACCCCGCCGGTGACAATTTTCATCCGCTGCGCAGAAACGACGACGCCCCCCGGTGGAAACCGGGGGGCGTCGTACGTTGATCCTCAGGGGGCGTTGCCGATCAGTGCCCCGTTTCCCCGCCGGTGACATCCTGGCCGCCGGCCGAGTGGCAGTCGCTGCAGTTCGTCTTATAGAGGTCGTCGCCGATATCCACCGGGTGGACGAACTGCGTCACCCTGGTGCCCGGCTTGATGTTCTCCTGCACCTGGCCGAGCACCGTGTGGCACAGGTTGCAGTCCTTGGAGATCACCTTGCCGTCAGCCGACTTGTGCTTGCCGTCGTGGCAGCGGAAGCAGCCGGGGGTGTAGAAGTGTCCGATATGGTTCGGATAGGTGTTCCAGCTCACATGCATAGCCGGGAAGAAGTTCCGTTCGTAGATATCCTGCACCCGTGTGACCGCCGTTGCAATCGCCGCGGCCTTGTCCTTGGCCACCTGCGGGTAGTTCTTGGCATAGTAGGCAGGCAGGTCCCTGGCGATGGTCGCCATCCCCTCCTCCTTCGTCTTGTAAGGCCGGGTGAGGATCTCCACCGCCACCTTCTTCACGTAGGGCAGCGAACGGTCGATCTGGCCGTTGACGAAGTTCAGGTCCATCTCCTCACCGGGCGAGTGGTAGATGTGGGTCGGACGGTTGTGACAGTCGGTGCAGTCCATGAGCCGCTGGTCGGCCTTGGCGATCTCGTCCTTGGAGAGCGGATTATCCGTGGACATGAACTCCTCGACCTTGCCGTCCTTGCCCACCACTTTGACGTACGGAATATCAAGCCGCTTCTTGTCCTTGGCGATGTAATACAGATTGCTCTTGATATGCCAGTGAATCCCTTTGCTGTTGGGCTGACTTGGATCGGCCCCGATCTTGATCAGCATGTCGATCTCGCGCGGGGTGTTCTCCTCGTTGGGGGCATAGTGGTAGAAGATCTTCTGGCGCCCCTGGTAGAACTTCTCGGGCCAGTGGCAGTGTTCGCAGGTATCACGCGCCGGGCGCAGGTTTTCGATGGGGGTTTCGATGGTCGGCGGATAGGTGTGGAACAGCACCGCGTAGAGCTGCTTCATACCCGAGATCTTCGCCTTCACGTACCAGGCGGCGCCGGGGCCGACGTGGCATTCCACGCACTTGACATTGGCATGCGGGGAGTTCTCCCAGGCCGTGTGTTCCGGCGTCATGACCGGATGGCAGAGCTCGCCGCAGAAGGTCGGGGATTCGGTGAACTCGAACCCCTTGATGGAGGCAACGGCGACGATGATGACGAAGACGATGGACGCCATGATGAAGAAAAGGAACAGATGGCGCCGGTGCGGGTTGTTCAGGTCCATCACCGGATACGGCGGAATCTCCTCCTCGAGCGAGGCCATCCCTTCGATGATCGCCTTGCGCCGCTGGTTGCGGACCCGCCAGGCACCGAACGGCACCAGCAGGAGGCCGAAGATCAGCATACCGGGGAAGAGGAAGTAGGTCATCAGACCGAGGTACGGTTTCTCCACACCGGTGATCGTCTCATAGGCGAAGAACACAATGATGAGACCGGCGGCAGTGACCGCCAGGATCAACCCGATGAGGCTGATTATATTCCAGGCGTATCCGGCGGTTTTTCTGATGGTCATACTGGTATCTCCTTTTCGTGGATATCACGGATACAACAGTTCAATTTGCGAAAAATACATTGCCCCCCAAGCAGTTGTCAAAATAAAAAATATTAATCATGTCTTTGTTCCCACGATAGAGGGAAGATTATCCGGCCCGATGCACGGACAAATCTATACCAATATTTGAAAAAATTACCTAGCAGAACAAAGCCGCTACCACCGTATACAACAAAGCGCCTCGACACGCTTGACCTGCACATTATAACACTGTATTATCGATCGCACAGATCAAGTACCGTTCTTGCCATTCAGCCAGTCACCCCCCTGAAAACACCGACGACGCCGGCCCATCGCGTGCCGGCCGCGGAATCATGCGGAGGGTTCATGTCAGACGAACAGACATCCCTGGATGCACGGGTCGAACACCTGTCGGCGGAACTTGCCTCGCTCACGAAAAGGGTGGAGCACCTCTACGAGCGGCTGCACCTGTCGGAATCCGCCCCCCCGTCAACTGAAACGAAAGCGTCCCCTCCACGCCTCACCGCTGCAGCCGCTCTGGAAGCCATCGAAGCCCCCACCGACATGTCCGAGGAGGTCCTCACCTGGGCAGGAAAGGCATCCCTCCTCCCGCGCCTCGCCACCCTCTGCTTCCTGCTGGTCCTCGCCCTCGCCCTCCGGACCCTGACGGACAGCGCCATCATCCCGACCCTCTCCGGCTCGGTCCTCGGCATGGGGTATGCCGCAGCCATCATACTCGCCGGGTGGTACCTGTACCGTCAGGGCAGCCCGCTGGCGCCGGTTTTTGCCGCATGCGGGCCGCTCCTCATGGGGCTGATCGTCGTTGAAACCCATACCCGCTTCGCGTCGCTGCCGCTCGTCCCCGCCTACCTGACCCTGATGGCGACCGGCGGAATCTTGGCGTTCATCAGCTTCCAATTCCGTGCATACCTGCCGATCGCCGTCGGCACCCTCTCCATCTGCCTTGCAGCGGCCGCCATCGACTACCCCCACCCCTACTTTCCGTACCTGGCAATGGTGCTCCTGTTCGCCAACCTGCTGGGGCATGGCGCCGAACAGCTGAAACGCTCCCCCTGGCTGCGGTGGATTCTGCTGCTGGTGACCATGCTCATGCTCCAGCTCTGGTCGGTCCGACTCGGCATGCTGCTGATGCGCAACGAGCCGGCAACCGCCGACCTGGCCCGGGAATGGTTCTTCCCGATCGTGGCCATCATCGCCCTTTTGTACGCCGTCATCTCTTTTTCGGGGATCAGGAAGGAGATGAAGTCGCGGTTCGACGTATCGCTGCCGACGATCAGCACCGCCTGGGCCTTCAGTGCGGCGGCATACGTTGCGACCGCCGCCGGTGGAACCAGGTTCCTGGGGTGGGCCGGCATCATCGTCGCGACCTCGTACCTGGGGATCGCCTACTGGCTGGCAAACAAAAGCGCGACCGGCAAAGGCGGGGCAAACGTCTTCGTCTTTGCCGGAGCCGTCGTACTTGCGCTGGCACTTCCCCTTGCCAGCGGCAGCTACCTCAACTCGCTGCCGGTGATCTCGGTGACGGCGTTCTTCCTCGCCATCCTGTCCCGCCAGTGGCACAACGGCGCAGTCCGGGCGACCACGTATCTCATGCAGCTCTACGCCTCCCTGGGGATGGCGCTGACCATCGGCAGTGCCATGTCAAAGGCCCCCGATTTCATCATCGTACTCCCCGCCGGCCTGATGTCGGCCACCCAGATGTTTCACTATCAATGGAGCCGGCGGTGGCCACCGCACGCCGATTCCGCCACCTTCGGGAAACTGGACCCGAAAGACCGCAGTGCCGTCTGCCTGCTGCTGGCCTCGCTCGTCTGTGGTTTCTTCATGCTGCGTACCGTCATCTACCAGTTCCTGCTGCCGCTTCATCCCGATATGCCGGCAATCTTCCGGTGCGCGCAGACGGTGCTGATCAATGCTGCCGCCATCGCCCTCATGCTGTTCGCGTATCTCCGCAGGAATCGGGAGGTACGCAACGTGGCGGTGCTGGTCACCATCGCGGGAGCGATCAAGGTCTTTCTCTACGATCTGCTGGGAACCCACGGGGCGCCGCTGGTTGCCAGCGTCTTCTCGTTCGGAACCGCCGCGGCGATCGAATCGGTACTGCTGGGGAGATGGCAACACGCCGCCGGCCGCGAGGCAACCGAAGGGGACGAGGCCGTCAAGCACCGCGCAGACGATGATGAGGACAATGACGGTGCAGATCCCGATACCGCGTTGTAATCGTCCATGCAACTGGTAGATTTGCATAACTGTCGTCGTAACCGTTGAGGTTGCGGATACGGCGCAGATCACTACTGATAGGGGGGGGAACCGTGAGAAATCATGTCTGGCGACCACTGTACGTCGTGCTGTTCATCGTGGCAGTGGTCCTGTTGGTCAGGAAGGTGTACGTGCCGAAGGATTTCGGTATCCAGGACCGGGGCTATATGTACGGCTTCCACCGACTCGGCAGCGAGGCTGACTGGAAGGCGTTTCCGGTCAAGTACCGGTCGACGGAGTACTGCCGGGACTGCCACAGCGACAAGTACAACGAACTGAAGCAGTCGCCGCACGCAGTCATCCCCTGCGAGGACTGTCACGGTCCGGCGATGAACCATCCGGACGACCCCCCTACGCTCACCATAGACCGCAGCCGGAAGCTGTGCATCCGGTGCCATGCCCGCCTTCCGTACCCGGGGAGCGGCAGGGCGAATATCCCCGGCATCGATCCGGAAACCCACAATCCGGGAGCGGAATGTGTCCTGTGCCATTACCCGCACGACCCCAGGAGGGAGGCAAAGAAATGATGAACCGACGAGATTTCTGCAAGAAAAGCGTCCTGCTCTTCGGCACCCTTGCCGTCCCGCTTGCCGCATTCGAGCTGTTCGACCCCACATCGCTCCTGGCGGAGAAGAACGACGGCAAGGAGGTGCGGTGGGGGTTCCTGGTGGATACGGAGAAGTGCGTCGGGTGCGGGTTCTGCGTCAAGGCGTGCAAGATCGAGAACGAGGTCCCCTACAACGCCGATGTCTCCCGGACCTGGGTCGAGAGGTATGTGGTCACGAAAGACGGCAAGACCCATATCGACTCGCCCAAGGCGGCACGGGACGGCTTCACGACGGAAAAGATCGCACTGGGGGAAGGGAAGTTCCTGGATATCAAACCGGACGATATCGCCAAGGGGTTCTTCGTCCCGAAGCTCTGCAACCAGTGCGACAACCCCCCCTGCGTCCAGGTCTGTCCCGTGGGGGCCACCTACCAGACGAAGGACGGCGTCGTGCTGGTGGACCGGACCTGGTGCATCGGCTGCGGCTACTGCATCATGGGGTGCCCCTACGGCGTCCGGTTCTTCCACCCCGTCTACCACGTGGCGGAAAAGTGCACCTTCTGCTATCACCGGATCACCAAGGGGATGAAGACCGCCTGCGTCAACGCCTGCCCCTTCGGCGCCCGCCAGATCGGCAATCTCAAGGACCCGGATGACCCGGTGACGCGCACCATCATGACGGAGCGGGTGAACATCCTGAAGGAAGAATATGGCACCAAACCTCAGGTCTTCTACCTGGGCCTTACCAAGGAGGTACGTTAACCATGGTACACGGAGAAGCCTGGACCATAAAGGAGCTGTTCGTCTACCCGAACGAGTACATCTACTGGTCGATCCAGATCGTCATGTACCCGTTCATGACCGGTCTCGTGGCAGGGGCGTTCGTCCTGTCGTCCCTCTACCACGTCTTCGGCGTGAAGCAGCTGAAGGATATCGCCCGGTTCTCGCTGGTCTTTTCCTTCGCCCTGCTGCCGACCGCCATGATGCCGCTTCTGTTCCACCTGCAGCAGCCGCAGCGGGGGATCGAGGTGCTGATGACCCCCCACTTCACCTCGGCCATCGCCGCCTTCGGCATCGTCTTTTCCACCTATGCGTTCATCGTCGGATCGGAGATCTGGTTCGTCTACCGGAAGTTTTTCGTCGAAACCGCCCTCGCCCTGCAGGCGAAGACCGACAAGAGCCCCGTCGACCGGTTCCGCCAGCTCCTCTATTCCGTCCTCACCCTCGGGGCGTGGGATATCGGCGAGGAGGCGATGCACAAGGACGAGAAGGCGGTCAAGATCCTTGCCAGCATAGGGATACCGGTCGCCTGTTTCCTCCACGGCTATGCCGGTTTCATCTTCGGCTCCGTCAAGGCGAACGCCCTCTGGATGACGCCGCTCATGCCGGTCATCTTCATCTGTTCGGCGGTCGTATCGGGCATCGCGCTCTGCATGCTCACATATATCGTAACCATGGAGATCCGGAAGTACCTCCTCTCCCTCAAGAGCAGGAAGTACATCTTCCGGGAAAGCATGGATGAGCTCAAGAGCGCCGAGGTCCACGTCGTCACCATGACCGCCAAGTACCTGATCATGTTCATGATCCTCGCCATTACCCTGGAACTCCTGGACCTCATCTTCCGGGGGTACACGGCGGTGAAGTCATGGGATATCCTGCGCAGCATCATCTTCAAGCGGGACTTCTTCGATATCTTCATCCTGCAGTACAGCATCGGCAACGCACTGCCGTTCATCATGCTCCTGTTCCCCCGCATGACGATCCGCCGGGCGGCTGCCGCATCAGTCCTCGTACTCCTGGGGGTGTTCATGATGCGCTGGAACGTCGTCATCGGCGGTCAGGCGTTCTCCTCATCGCTGGCCGGCTACATGCACTATGTCATGCCGGTCTGGCCGGACAGCGTGGAGTCCTACAAGGAGGGACTGTTCGGCGCCCTGACCGTCGGGGTCACGCCATTCGTCCTGTTCTGGATCATCAACAAGGTGTTGCCGGTATTCGGCGTCAAGGACTCGCACTGACGGCACCGCCGTCAATCGCTGAAAAAAAGGGGGGAGCCGGCCGGCTCCCCCCTTTTCGTTTCCACCCGAAGACCGCTTCCGGTCAATGGGGAGCGATGAACGCGTAGATCATCAGGACCAGCAGGGTGATCCCGGTAAACAGCGCCAGGAACCCGAACCCCTTGACCAGGAAGTCGTACAGCACCCCGCTGGTCCGTTTACAGACATAGGTCTCGGTGGTCCCCGCCTCCTCGTACCGTTTCCACTGGTCGCCACGCTCTTCCACGAACTCGTGCTTGGCCAGCTGGCCGTTGAAGATGACGAAGTCCATGGGGAACTTCTCGGGACGTCCATGGGTATTGAAGAAATGGACGGTGAAGATGAACCCGGTGGCCAGGAGCGCCTCGTCGGAATGGATGATCGTCGCCACGTTGAAGGCCCAGCCGGGGAGGAACGAGCCGAAGAACTCGGGGAACCAGAGCATGAGGCCCGATCCGCCGATGGCGAACATACCCCAGAAGACGGCGATGAAGTCAAATTTCTCCCAGTAGGTCCACCGCTCAAAGGTCGGTTTCGGTCCCCTGAAGAAGAACCATTTCACCATGCCGGCGACGTCGCTGATATCCCGCAGGTTGGGGCAGAGGGAGTCGGGACCGAACAGACGCTGCAGGAAGTTCCCCTTGATATCCCTGCGGATGAAGAGAAAGTGGACGCTCAGGAGAAGCGCCATCACGAAGTAGACGAAGGTGATGCCGGCGCAGCAACGATGGATGAATCCGGCATTCGCCGAGCCGCCATAGATTCCCATCAGCAGCTTCGCCCATGCCTGGTTGCTGAACTTGAGCGGCAGGCCGGTCAACGACAGACCGAGGAAACTGACGATGACCAGGATGTGCATGAAGATGTGACGCGGAAAGAAGCGGCGGTACTGTTTGTGGCCGTGGGGAATGTGGTGCTCGAAACGCTCTTCTTCCAGCGCCTTCTGCTTCTCGCGGTTCTCCACGAAGCCGCGGAACATCCAGAGGAGCGTGTGCACCCAGAAGACCGCGAAGGTTCCGGTCAGAAGCCCGGTCATGGCGATGAAGGTGTAGTACAGGATCGGGTATTTCTCTTTGTCGTTGTGTTCGCCGTGGGGATAGAACTTGGCGAATTGCGGCGTGGCCTTCGGATGGCACTGGGCGCACATCTTCGCCAGGTTTGCAGGGTTCACCGACGACTTGGGATCGTCGCGCGGCAGGACGGAATGGGCGGTATGGCAGTCGGCACAGCCGGCAACCCTGTTCGGATAGCCGAGTCGGTAGTTCTTGCCGTGATAGCTGTCCATGTAGCTTTCCACCGCCACGGTGGTGACATGATTGCGCTCCATCAACTTCTTGTCGGCATGGCATTTCAGGCAGACCTTGGTATGAAACGCCCGGTGCTCGTTGTCGTTGCCAAGCGCCTTGATGTCGTGCAGGTTGTGGCAGTCGTTGCAGGCAGCGGAATCCTGGTTGCCTGCGGCCACCGCCTTGCCGTGAATCGAGTTCTGGTAGACCGCCTCCTTGTCGTGGCACTGGATACACTTGGCCACCACGACCCGCTTGTCCTTCTTCCAGTAGGTATGGGTGTGCACGTTCGTATGGCAGTCGGCACAGCTCACGTTGTTCTGCGCGTGGACGCTGGCAAAATACTCCGATGCCTCTTTCTTGTGACACCGTTCGCACCTGACCTTGACGATCTTCGTTTCCCCCTTCATGTGACTGGCGATATCGACGATCTCCACATGGCAGCTGGTGCAGGCGTTCTTGCCATGCACCGACGCCGCGTACCCCTTCGCGGAAATCTTGTCGCTGTGGCACCCGAGACAGGTCGCCGGGTCTATCGCCATCCCCTGCTCGGCGCAGGCATACCCCGCCAGCAGGATGCCGAGAACAATCATAACAGTGCATGTAATCAATCTGTGCAGCATGAACTCCCTCCCGTTTCAATCCGCACCGTGATGCGGTTGTCAGCTCTGCGAAAACTAAGCGTAATTCGTAACCGTTACATGATAACCATCCAAGCCCCGGACTCACCTGAAACGTTGAAGGGGGGAGGGGCCCGGCAGTTAAGAATCCTGGTGCTGTCCGACAGATACGGTTGTTCCGCCGCAACGGCGCGGGACGAAAAGCAGGTCGCCAGACAGAAGCAGAGGATCGCCTCCACCAGTACGGAAGACAGCGGCAGAAAAGCGTCGTGGGCGGTTATCGCCGGTTTGGAAAAAAGGGCGTGGTTGCTGTAGTACGAATCGGTGCGGTGGGTATGCTGTGACTGGACATACAGAAACAGGAGGAGCATGCTGACGGACAGGGACATGAGAAGCGAATTTATGCCGATGCGCCAGGTCGTCACGTACCTTTCCCCCGGATGCCATGCCACGACTGGAAAACATTAATAAAGCCACTTTAGGCGCATCTTAAATTCTGATTCGGCAAAAGGCAACCGGAAAGTTAAAACACGGCTAACAATTTTGCCGTGTGCACCCGTAACCTCCCCGTCGCACGGCATCCCGCCCCGGCCATGGGCGACGGTACTTCGCAGTACCGTTACCCATGGCGGGTTGAGCACCGGACAGCCGTTTCCGCACCGGTCAATGCTGCAGTTCCATCTCCGCTTTCCGTTTGCCGACATTGAAGTAGCAGAACGATCCGATTCCCGGCAGGATCAGGACGGCCAGGGACCAGAGGAGTTTGCCGCCCGACTTCAGCGCCTTGTTTCCCGAGATCTCCATCAGTGTGTACCAGACCACGAAGAGCAGAAAGATCCCGGTGAGCGCCACACATGCCAGCGCGAGCCCATACTTGATTGACGTGAGATCAGCCATGTTTGTTACCTCCCTTGAAGTGTTTGGCCGCGATGCACCGGCCGGACTCCCCGCCCGCCGCATCTCCCTGCCGGACAAATATATTTACATTTATATATCTGTATCTATATTATGTAAAACAACTAATTCGCATGGTGAAATGCGCGAAATGCATGGGGGTTCACGATGGAATCGGATTACCTGAAGACCCTGCTGGAGGTGGTCAAGACGGGAAGCTTTTCCGCCGCTGCCGACAATCTCTTCGTTACCCAGTCGGCGGTCTCGCGACGCATCAGGTTTCTGGAAGAACGGTACGGCCACCCGCTCCTGGAGCGCACGGCAAGCGGCATCAGACCGACGGATGCGGGAAAGGTCCTGCTGAAGAATGCCGTGAAGATCCTCGCCCTCGAGCGGAAACTCGACAAGGACCTGGCGGAGATCAACACCCGGCCGGAGATCCGGTTCGGCTGCTCGCGGCCGTTCGAGATGCGGTACCTCCCGGAAATCCTCCGGATCTACACGGAACGGTACGACCAGCTGGACAATCTGAAACTGGTATTCGACAAACCGCTCGCCTCTTTGGACGGAATCCGGGAACACCGGCTGGACATGGCCCTCATCGAGCACTGGGAGGAGCTGGAGCTCTCCGCATTCCGGACGCTGCCGCTCCCCGGCGACGAGATGGTCTTCGTCAGCGCCCCGGGCCTGGGTCTGCCACCCCAGGTGACGGCCGACGATATCATGCCGTACCGCCTCTACCGCAGACATGCCGACTGTTGCTCGATGAAGCTCCTCTGCTTCAACATGCAGGCCATCGGGAGGGATTGCGGGGAGTTCACCCGGACCGCCACCTACGACGACCTCCATGTCATCATGCAGAATATCCTGCGCGGCGAAGGGATCGCCTTCATGACCCGCAGCCTCGTCCAGCACCACCTGGCGGAGGGAACCCTCCGCGAGCACCGTATCGCCGGGTTTCGCCACGAACGGAACCGCACCCTCATTCTCGGCGAAACCTTCAGGCTCACCGCTCCGACCCGCTATTTCATCGACTGCATCTGCAGGACGTTCGGGGTCGCCGCCACCGAAGGTGATTTCACCTGACGACGCAGCTGAAATCCCGGGCAAACCTGCATCCCGACGGAGTGCCGGCCGGCTCCGGCAGGAGCGTTCAGCGCCTTGACAGCCGTCACCGCTTCTGCTAGCGTGCCTCGGACGGATCAATCATTACAGGTCGTTACCTGCAAGGAGCACCCCATGCGCAAGAAGCTGTTCATCCCCGGCCCCATTGACGTCTCGCCCGAGATCCTCCAGGCGATGGCGACCCCGATGATCGGTCACCGGATGAAGGAATACGCGATCCTCCACAAGGGGGTGAAGGAAAAACTGAAAAAGCTGCTGTTCACGGATGGCCGGGTCTTCCTCTCTACCTCCAGCGCCTTCGGCGTCATGGAGGGGGCGGTGCGCAACCTCGTGGGGACGCGCTGCGCCAACTTCTGCAACGGCGCCTTCTCCGACAAGTGGCACGACGTGACCCGGCGCTGCGGCAAGGAGGCGGACGCCATCAAGGTGGAATGGGGCCAGCCGATCACCCCCGAACTGGTGGACCGGACCCTGGCCACCGGCAGGTACGACAGCCTCACCGTCATCCACAACGAATCGTCCACCGGCGTCATGTCCCCCCTGCCGGAACTGGCGGAGGTCTTCCGGCGGTACCCGGACGTCGTCTCCATCGTGGACACGGTCTCCTCCATGAGCGCCCTGAAGATCCCCATCGACGAACTCGGGATCGACTGCTGCATCTTCGGCGTGCAGAAGGCGTTCGCCCTGCCGCCGGGGCTGGCGGTCTTCACGGCGAACGAGCGGGCACTGGAGCGGGCAAAAGGGATGGAAGGACGCGGCTACTACTTCGACTTCCTGGAGTTCGCCACCAACGACGACAAGGACAACACCCCCTCCACCCCGAACATCTCCGCCATCTACGCCCTGGATTGCCAGCTGGACCGGATATTCACCGAAGGGCTGGAGCCCCGCTGGGAGCGACACCGGCGGATGGCGGGGATGGTCCGGGAGTGGGTGGCCGGACAGGGGTTCGGGTTCCTGCCGGATGAACCGTACCGCTCCCTCACCCTCACCTGCGCCACCAACGCGCGGAATCTGGACCTGGCGAAACTGAAGGGGATGCTGGGGGAGAAGGGGTACGCCTTCGACGACGGCTACGGAAAGCTGAAGGGAAAGACCTTCCGCATCCCCCACATGGGGGACATGCAGCCGGAGGGAATCCGGGAGTTCCTGGACTGCCTGGAAGGGTGTATGGCAGCGTTGTGAAAGGAGCGGGGCGAGGGATCGCCCCGCTTTTTTGTGGTACTAGCGGATGACCGCCGTACGGCGGGACCGCTTCTTCTTCGTTATCTTGGCCAGGGCAAAGATGTCCGCCTGGCTCATCTTCCAGACCCCTTCCTCGCGTACGAGCCGATACGACCGGGTACTGAACTCGGTGCGGCCGAGCTCTCCCTCGAACCCCAGCTTGGCATGAACGGCGGCCGCATCGGCGCTCCCCATGGAGACGCTCACCTCCTGCATCTTCTCCCAGGAAGCGGCCGGTCGGCGCGGAGCAGCCGCGATCTTCTCCAGGAACGCCTCTTTCGTGGTCCTGCCGCTGGGGGTGGTGCGGGCGTACAGCTCCTCGTACCGCCCGTCACGCCAGAGGTCCAGAATCTCCTCCAGCCCCTGCTGCGGCGATACGCCGCTCGTCTCGACGACAGACGTGTCCCTTTTCCGCTTCGACCGTGCCCCCGCATCGGACGCCACCACTCCGCCCAGCAGACAGCAGACCATCCCCACCACCAGCAGCCGTTTCATAGCCCCTCCCGCATGAAATTTTTCACAGCATAGTACATGAACGGGAAAACGGCAAGCAGATTTTTCAGCCCGACCGGTACCTACAGGGTCCGTTCCGAGGCCTCGGCGATGGCGCGCATCCTTGCCATGAGCGCGGCGAACTTGGCCGGCTTCAGCGACTGAGGGCCGTCGCTTGAGGCATGTTCCGGGTCCGGATGCACCTCGATGATCAGGCCGTCCGCCCCGGCGGCCACCGCCGCCAGCGACATGGGGGCCACGTAACGGTAGTTGCCGGTGCCGTGGGAAGGATCGATGACCACCGGCAGGTGCGTCCTCTCCTTCAGCACCGGAATTGCCGACAGGTCCAGGGTGTTCCGGGTGGCGGTCTCGAAGGTGCGGATACCCCGCTCGCAGAGCATGACCGCCTGGTTCCCCTCGCTCATGACGTACTCGGCGCTCATGAGGAACTCCTGAATGGTCATGGCCATGCCGCGCTTCAGGAGCACCGGCCGCTTCAGCTGTCCCACCTTCTTCAAAAGGGCGAAGTTCTGGGCGTTGCGCGCACCGATCTGCAGGATGTCGGCGTACTCCGCCACCAGCTCCGCCGTCTCCGGGTTCACCACCTCCGTGACGAACGGCAATCCCGTGAGCTCCCGCGCCCGCGCCAGGAGCTTCAGCCCCTCCTCCTCCAGCCCCTGGAAGGAGTAGGGAGAGGTCCGGGGCTTGAACGCCCCGCCGCGGAGCACGTGGGCCCCCGCCGCCTTCACCGCTTGCGCCGTCTCGATGATCTGACGCTCGCTCTCCACGGAACAGGGGCCGGCCATCACCACAATCTGCGGGCCGCCGATGGAAACCTTCTCGCTGATCCGGATCACGCTCGGCGCCTTCTTCACCTCTTTGGATGCCAGCTTGTACGGCTGGAGGATCGGCACCACACTCTCCACCCCATGCATGGATTCCAGCGACTGCAGGACCGACTTCCCCCGCTCGTCCCCCACGGCGCCGATGACGTCCCGCGTCTCGCCGTGGATGACGTGGGGCTTGTACCCCAGCTCCCTGATCCGCTTCAGTACCTCGTCCCGATCCTTCTTCGTGGCCCCTGCCTTCATGACGACAATCATCTCCGCTCCTTGTCCCCGAAACGGGTGCGGCCGGAGGAGTCCCCCGGCCGCTGTTCGGATACGACAAAGCCGGGGGAGATCCAGTCCGCCCCGGCTTTCGGTGTGTGCATGTGCAGCTTCGCTCCCTACACCGCTCCCCGGGCAGACGGCCTGAAAAAGAAGCCGTACCAGAAGGAACATGCAAAGAAGTAAAAGCTGGTGGTTTTCATGGGAATAATGATTGCCGTAATTTCCCGGCGCTGTCAAGCGGAAATGTCAGGCGGCGGCGTTGAGGAGGGCGACGTACCAGCGCTCCAGCATCCGGATCAGGGCAAAGAACCCCTCCACGACGGGACGGGTGCGGAAGGAGACGTAGGGAGCCGTGATATAGACGACGCCGGTCCCGGCGAGACAGGTCGCCAGTACCCCCGTCAGGAGCCGGTCGTCCAGGAGGACGATCCGCGCCGTCTCCGCGCCCGAAAGCTCCGCCACCCGCAACAGGCCGTCGGGATAAGGCTTCTTCCGTACGCCGGAGATAAACCGCACCCCCGGAAACTCCTGGTTGAAATACGCGGCCCGGGCCGGGTCCGGCCGGTTGGAGAGGATGAAGACCCGCTCCGCTCCCAGTGCGGCAACGCACCGCGCCAGCCACGCCTCGCACTCCGGCAGGGGACGGTTCTCGCCGTGGGGGGCGAGCACGCCGTCGAAATCCAGCGCCAGCACCGACCATCCCCGCTCGGCGAGCTCCGCCGGGTCCAGTGCGACGGTACGCTGCGGGGTCCGGAACTGCCGGCGAATCTCCGCCAGCCGCCGCCGGTACCGGATTCCCTCCCCTATGCCGTAGAGTATGTGGCCGATGGGCCCCTCCCCCGCTTCATCGAGACGTCGGATCAGCTGGCGGAAAGAATCCGCACCGCGTGGGCGGCCTCTTCGGCACGGTGCCGCGCCTCGTCCGTACCGGCACCCAGGGAGAGCGCCACCCCCATGCGCCGGCCGGGACGGGTGTCCGGCTTGCCGAACAGCCGCAGCTTCGTGTCGTGCACGGAGAGGGCCTTCTCCAGCCCGTCGAACGCCACCTCTTCGGCGGCTTTTTCCGCCAGGATCACGTGGGACGCCGCCGGGGCGAGGTTCACGATCTCCGGCACCGGAAGACCGAGGATGGCCCGCACGTGTAGTTCGAACTCGGACATGTTCTGGGAGACCATGGTGACCATGCCGGTGTCGTGGGGACGGGGCGAAACCTCGCTGAACCAGACCCGGTCCCCCTTGATGAACAGCTCCACCCCGAAGATGCCGCGCCCCCCCAGGGCGTCGGTGACTGCCCTCGCCTGGCGGCGTGACTCCGCCAGCGCCGCCGGGGTCATGGCCATCGGCTGCCACGACTCGTGATAGTCCCCCTTGATCTGCACGTGGCCGATGGGGGGACAGAAGCGGGTCCCCTCCTTGTGGCGCACCGTCAGCAGGGTGATCTCGTAGTCGAAGTCGATGAACTCCTCCACGATGACCGTGTCGGAGGCGCCGCGGGAGCCTTCCATGGCGTAGGTCCAGGCGGCCTCCACCTCACTCCTCTTCCGGACGAGACTCTGCCCCTTGCCGGAGGAGCTCATGATCGGCTTCACCACGCACGGCAGCCCGATGGCGGCCACCGCCTCACGGAACTCCTCCAGCGACGCGGCGAACCGGTACGCCGCCGTCGGCAGCCCCAGCTCCTCCGCGGCCAGCCGGCGGATCCCCTCCCGGTTCATGGTCAGGTTAGTAGCCCGCGCCGTGGGGATGACCGTAAACCCCTCCTCTTCCAGCTCCAAGAGGTACGGGGTGTCGATCGCCTCGATCTCCGGCACGATGTAGTCGGGGCGCTCCAGCCGGACGATCCGGTCCAGCGCCTCCCGGTCCAGCATGCTGATGACGTGGCTGCGATGGGCAACCTGCATGGCCGGCGCATCGGCGTAGCGGTCCACCGCCACCACCTCCACCCCCAGCCGCTGGGCCTCGATGACCACCTCTTTCCCCAGCTCACCCGAGCCGAGGAGCATGATCTTCGTGGCGCCTTTTTTCAACGGTGTACCGAGCATGACCCCTCCCATATTCTTAACACCTGCCACAGAGACACGGAGACCCCCAAAAAAACTGAATAGGACGCGGATCAAATCTGATAAAAGCGGATCAGGCTGAAACCCGGCAACCACAATAAGCTTCGATTTGGTTGATCCGCCTTGATCCGAAGTTTCCGCCTTTTCCGTGTACCATTGGCTTTTGCTTTTCTCTGTGTCCCCGTGTCTCTGTGGCAGATTATCTAGCTTATCGCGATCTCGAACTGCTCCTGGTGGAACCCCGGCTTGGCCCGCACCGTGATCCGCTTGTGGAACCGCTTCTCCAGCTCCTCCAGGCCGCGGCGCTCCTCGTCGTACAGAAGGTCCGCCACCTGCGGCTGCACCGTCAGCATCACCTTGGTGCCGCGGATGTCCAGCATCTCCCGGCTCAGCTCCCGGAAGATCTCGTGGCAGATGGTGGTCTTGGACTTGACATACCCGCGCCCCTCGCAGTACGGGCAGGGTTCGCACATCATCCGCCCCATGCTCTCCCGCACCCTTTTCCGGGTCATCTCCACCAGCCCCAGCTCGGAGATCTTCAGGATGTTGGTCTTGGACTTGTCGGATTTCAGCGCCTCTTCCAGGGCGTTGAAGACCTTCTCCCGGTTGACCTCCTTCTCCATGTCGATGAAGTCGATGATGATGATGCCGCCGATGTTCCGCAGGCGCAGCTGGTAGGCGATCTCCTTCACCGCCTCCAGGTTGGTCTTGAGGATGGTGTCCTCCAGGTTGTGTTTCCCCACGTACCGGCCGGTGTTCACGTCGATGGCGGTCAAGGCCTCGGTCTGCTCGATGATGATGTACCCGCCGCTTTTCAGCCAGACCTTCCGCCCCAGGGCGCGGCTGATCTCCACCTCCAGACCGTAGTGGTCGAAGATCGGCTCGTCGTCGTCGTACAGCTCGATGGAGTACTTCATCTTCGGCATGAAGGTGGTGATGAACTGGATGATCTTGTCGTACTCCGGCTTGGAGTCCACCACGATCCGGTCCACCGCCTCGGTGACAATGTCCCGCACCACCTTCTGGGTCACGTCCAGGTCGGAGTGGATGAGGGACGGCGCGGAGGCCTTCTCGTTCCGTTTCAGCACCTCTTCCCAGAGCTTGGTCAGGTAGCGCATGTCCGCCGCCAGGTCCTCCTCGCTCTTCCCCTCGGAGACGGTGCGGACGATGAAACCGGAGCCGGCGGGCTTGATCCGCTCCACGACCTCCTTCAGCCGTTCCCGCTCCTCCTCGTCCTCGATCCGGCGGGAGATCCCCACGTGGTCCACCGTGGGCATGTAGACGAGGTGCCGGCCGGGAAGGGAGATGTGAGCGGTAATCCGGGCCCCCTTGGTGCCGATCGGCTCCTTGGATATCTGCACCAGCAGTTCCTGCCCCTCCTGGAGCAGCTCCTCGATGGGGTGGAGCGGATGGGGCACCCCCTCTTCCCCCTCGGCCACCGGCTCTTCCTTCTTGCCGTTGCCGTCCATCATCGACTCGAACTCTTCCATGGCGTCGAAAACGTCGGCGACATAGAGGAACGCCGCCTTCTCCAGGCCGATGTCCACGAAGGCGGCCTGCATGCCGGGGAGGACGCGGATGACCCGCCCCTTGTAGATGTTCCCCACGATCCCCTTCACCTTGCTCCGCTCGATGTACAGCTCCGCGATGGTGCCGTTCTCGATGAGCGCGATGCGGGTTTCGTGGGAGGTGGTATTGATCACCAACTCATTCGCCATGACGACTCCCACGGAGTGAGCCTTTTCCGCAATCTCGGCGTTGGCCTTCGGGGCTCCTTGTGCGGCGTAGCGCTGCTACGCCTCCGCGTCCCCCCTCGGCCGCCTTGACCTTGCGGAAAAATCGCACTCCTTACACTGATTTTATATCTATATCTAAAAGGCTAATCTTTGAAAATCACGGCGAGCTTTTCGATGCGGCAGTCGGCCAGTCGGGCCAGGGTGAGGCCGGTGATGGCGGCGACGTATTCCAGCGGCTTGGCCCGGTCGATCTCCAACTCCAGCAGTGTGCCGTCTACGAACAGCGCATGCAGACCCTGGCGCAGGTCGAACTCCTGGGCCCCCTTCTTCTCTTTTTCCCGCCGGTAGATGAAGGTATCGCGGTCGAGGAACGACGCGGCCTGCTCCGCCAGCTGCGGGGCCACAACTTCCGGCAGGGTGACCCGGTACCGGACCCGGTCCATGATGACCGACAGCGACGGACTCTTGAAGGGGATGAGGGTCGCGTCCAGGATGCGGATACCGGCCGGCAGCACCGCATTGAGCTCCTCCCGGAGCCGGTCGGCACCGTAACCGGGGGCGATCTCCATATCCATGTATTCGGCGACCGATTCTACACCAACGGACAGCGCCGTAGCAAACGAGAATTTCGGATGCGGGTGAAATCCCTGGGAAAATCGGATCGGCACCCGTGCGCGCCCCACCGCCCGCGTGAAGAGGTTGATCATCTCCAGGTGGCTCAGGTACGCCATCCGTCCCGACTTCTCGAAGCGCAGCCGGATCCGCTCCGCCTCTTCCGGCGGGGCAACGACGTCCTCGCTGGTCGTCTCAGGAACTGCGACGGCCTCCGTCGCCGGGTTGAGCACCGGCCTGATCCGGGTGAAGTCGCAGATGCCGCACCGGCTGCAGGGTCCGGTACGGCAGTCGTTCGTGTAGATGCAGGTAAACGCCTTATCCCGCTCTTCCTGCAGAAACTCCTTCGTCACCCCGAAGTCCAGGTGGTCCCACGGCAGGGTCTCGTCCGGGCCCCGCCGCCGGTGGTAGAACCGCGGGTCGATCCCCGCCGCCGCGAAGGCGTCGAGCCATTTTCGGAACCGGAAATGCTCCCCCCAGCCGTCGAACCGGCACCCCAGCTCGTGTGCCGCAAGCAACACCGCGCCGAGCCGGCGGTCCCCCCGGGCGAAGACCCCCTCCATCACCGACAGAGGTGCGTCCTGCCACTTGAAGTTCAGCTTGCGCCGCTTCAGCTCGACCCGCAGGAACTCCTGGTTGGTGAGGATCTCCTCGTAGCCGATCTGGGGCTCCCACTGGAAGGGGGTATGGGCCTTGGGGACGAAGCTGGAGACCGCCACGTTCACCTCGCCGCCGCCGGCGGCGCGCCCCTCGTTCTTCACCTTCTTCGCCAGGTCGGCGATCGCCAGGAGGTCGTCCCGCGTCTCGCCCGGCAGCCCCATCATGAAGTAGAGCTTGATGAGCCGCCAGCCGTTCCGGTACGCCTCGCCGGCGTTGGCCAGCAGATCCTCCTCCGTGATCCCCTTGTTGATCACCTGCCGCAGCCGCTCGCTCCCCGCCTCCGGCGCCAGGGTGAAGCCGGTCTTGCGGACCTTCTTCACCTCCTCCACCAGCTCTTTCGTCAGGGTCCCCACCCGCAGGGACGGGAAGGAGACCGCCACCCGCTCGGCGGCGTATTTCGCCATGAGCGCGCGCAAAAGCGGCGCGATGCAGCCGTAGTCCCCCGTGGAGAGCGACAGGAGCGAGATCTCGTCGTAACCGGTGGTGCGCAGGGTCTCCTCCACGCTCTCCATGATCCGCTCCGGCGTCCGCTCCCGCACCGGCCGGTAGATGTACCCCGCCTGGCAGAACCGGCAGCCGCGGGTGCAGCCCCGGGCGATCTCCATGCTGACCCGGTCGTGCACCGTCTTTAAAAACGGCACCACCTGGTCCGTCGGATACGGCACCGCGTTCAGGTCGGCCACGAACCGGCGGCGCACCGCCGTGTATCCATCCAGAAGCGGCACGATCTCCCGCACCGTGCCGTCGTCGCGATACGTCACCTCGAAGAAGGACGGGACGTACACCCCCTCGATGCCGGAAAGCCGCAGCAGCAGCTCTTCCTTCGTCCCGCCGCTCCGCCGCCAGTCCCTGACCCCCTCGGCGATCTCCACCACCGCATCCTCGCCGTCCCCCAGCAGGAACGCGTCGAAGAAGTCAGCCAGCGGCTCGGGGTTGGAGGCGCAGGGCCCCCCCCCCAGCACCAGCGGCCACGCCCCGTCGCGGTCCGCTGCCAAAAGCGGTATCCCCGCCAGGTCCAGCATGTTGAGGATATTGGAATAGGAAAGTTCGTACTGGAGGGTGAAGCCGAGGATGTCGGCCTGCGCGAGCGGCAGGCGGGTCTCCAGGGTGTCCAGCGGGATGCTGCTCGCCCGCAGATACTCCTCCCGGTCCGGCCAGGGGGCGTAGGTACGCTCCGCCGCGAGCCACGGAATGTTGTTCAGCACGCTGTACAGGATCTTGAACCCGAGGTGGCTCATCCCCACCTCGTACACGTCAGGAAACGCCAGAACGAAGCGCAGCTCCGCTTCGCCCTTGATGACGGCCCCCATCTCGCCCCCCATGTAGCGGGCCGGCTTTTCCACTGCCAACAGATTGCGGTCCTGCACACTATTCTCCTGCGGGCAGCATCCCTGCCCGGCTCTCTTCATTCAGATATCGTCACCGGATACGAAAAGAGGCCCTGACGGAAACTGCCGCCACGACCTCGTTCCGCACTAACAGTAGTATATGCCGGTGGTTTTGGCAAGCCATTATGCCGCCCCACCATTCAGATTGCCACAGAGCATACCGCAAATGAGGCATACGATAGAGAATATAAGGTATCTCCTACCACCTTCCGTCGACAGCTCCGACGAACAACTATCCGAACACCTCGCACTTTCAATACGTTACACAAGCACCCAGATCATGGCACAGTCACTGCAATACACGAGAACAAGTAACCAATTCCATCGGAGGTAGTACACAATGAAAAAAGTTCTCTCCACCCTCGTAGCCGCCATCGTTGCTCTTTCCTTCTCCGCAGTCGTGTTCGCTGCTGAAGCTCCGGCCACCGACGCCCCGGCCGCTGCTCCGGCTGCCACTGCCAAGAAAGAAGTGAAAAAGACTCACAAGAAGGTCAAGAAGGCTCACAAGAAACTCCACAAGAAAGCCAAGAAGGCCAAAAAAGTTGTGAAGAAAGAAGTTAAGAAAGAAGCAGCTCCGGCTGCCGCTCCCGCCGCGAAGTAATTCGTAGCGAAGACACGAAAAAAGCCGCATCCCAAGGGATGCGGCTTTTTTTATACGCTGAATCTGGAATCCACCCTATTCCTTCTGCCAGGGATATGCAGGATCGAAATACGGATCATAGAACCCCGGGTACGCCAGGAAGAACGTGGCCAGTTCGCCGACCCCACCCACCGTCCGCACCAGCATCATGCCGATCCCCTTCAGCGGACCGATGAATATCCCCTTGGCGATCCCCTCCTCGTGCGACGTCTGGTAGATCTGCTTGGGGAATTCGTACCAGCCGGTGGTGATATTCGCGATGCCGCGCACCGCCTTGTTGGACATGCCGCTGACGATCTCCTGGGGTGATGCATCGTCCAGCGACTTCGATACGGCGTGAGCCGGCAGCACCCGCATACCCAGCACGAAAACGGCGGCAACCAGCGCCCGTCCCAGCATGGCCCTGCGCATATTACTCTCCTTTCTTGTCGGTATCCGGTGCAACGGGTTCGGCAGCATTCACGCCCTGATGTTCGACCCGCTTTTCCTCCCAGCCGTTCCAGACGAACTCGGGGTCGATCATCTCGTCGTAGTAGCCCGGCTGCGGCACGAGGAAACCGACCGTTTCCACGGTACCGATGAATGCGCGGTAGAGGGTCATCCCGATCCCCTTGAGCGGGCCGACAACGTAGCCGATGGCTCCCTGGTCGCGGACGGACAGGTACGACTGTTTCGGCAGCTCCACGATGCACGTTCCGATGTTGGTCACCCCACGCACCAACTTGAACGACATCTTGCCGGCGATCGTTTCCGGCTTCTGCTCCTGGGCGGAAACGGGCACGGCTGCAATCAACATGAACAGAAGCAGTACGGCAAAAACTGTGTTACGCATACGAGCTCCTTTCGGTACCGCAAGTAAAGTGCTTCCTTGTAGCACATTAATCCCCTTCTGGCAAGTAACGGCGCATCATCACCCGAACAGCCCCCGCTCCTCAGGCAGGTATTTCCGGAACCGGCCGTACAGGTGCTGCAGCTTGTCCAGATAATACTCCGTGTTCTCGTCGGGGTGGGCGGGGTCGTAGGCCGCCGCCGGCCGGCACTGCTCGTAGGCGACGACCCCCGTCCTGCTCCCCGTCACGTACCAGGAGATCTGGTCCCCCGCCCGGCACTCCCGCTCCCCTTGGAGCGCCAGCTCGTAGGCCGCCGACGGGTTGCGCTTCCCCGCCTTCACCTTCTGCAGGTACCGGTCCGGGGCCTCGTGCAGCGTCTCGGTCTTCGCCAGCCAGTCGATGGGGAACCGGTGACCGCGCAGCCGCTCGGCATACTCCGCCAGCAGCGCTTCCGCCTCGCCCCCCCGCCCTTCCACGAACAGCGACACCAGCTCACGCAGGAACTCCCGCAGGTACCGCTCCATCCCCCGCGATCGGAGCCCGCTCCCCCGCACCGTCAGCTTCCCATCGTAGTCCAGGAGGGCGTAGTTCTTCGCCTTGTAGGAGAACATGGAGCGGTAGCGGCCGTCCAGTTCCACCTCGATCCCCTCCGGCAGCTGATCCGACAGCTCACGCACCAGCGACGCCTCGTCATCCTCGCCTGCAAGGCATGCCGGCGGGATGAAGTACAGGCCGTCCGTGTCCACCTCGATGATCCGGGCGCCGCGCCCCTCCAGCCAACCCACCATCCGCTGTACGATCTCCCGGCCGTGGCGGGTTACCTCCCCCGCCAGCCGCTGGTCGGAGAAATGGTGCACCGTCGTGCCGAGATAGCCGTAGAAGGAGTTGATGAGCACCTTGAACGCCTGCTGGAGCGCCTGGTAGTAGTCGCGCCGGTGCGGCTCGCCCTCCGTCGTGGCCCGCCGCTTCGCCTCCAGCCTGAACTCCCGCAGCTCGCGCAACAGCGGCAGAAAGAGTCCGAGCCGGTCCCGCTCCGGCTGCATCCGCCAGGAGAGCATGATGGACGGGTAGAGGGACGCCACGTCGCAGTGGAGCACCGGCCCCACCACCCCGTCCAGCAGCACGTCCGTGTAACCTCCCTCGAACTGCCCGCCGCCACCCGCGTGCGGCACCGCAACCCGCCGGCGCAGGTACTCCCGCAGAAACAGGCTGTCGATCCGGGTCGCCGCACCCCGCACCGGGCAGACCTGGTAGGAGTAAGGAAAGATGCGGGTCTGGAGGAAATGGGAATAGGAGAGGAGCCGGGACAGCGCCAGGGTCTCCCTAACGTCGCCCAGGTTGTACCGCTTCAGCGCTTCCGGGTCCTCCGCGTAGGCCCGTGAGAGGTCACTCCCGTCGATGTAGACCCGGTCCGGGGCGGCGATTCCGAAGTGCCGCGCCGCCGGCTTCAGGCCGTACCCCTCCAGCTCCCGGGCCGTCACGTCGTAGATCTGCAGCAGGAAGTAGGTGTCGATCACGTGCCGGCCATAGATGTTCCACCGCGGGTAGTCGATCGCCCGTTCCGCCACCGTGAAACGGGACGGTGCGATCCGCGGCTCGCTGCCGTCCCGCCCCCACTGCAACCTTATCCCGTACAGCGCAGCCCGCTCCCGGATGTACTCCAGGTCGAACCGGAAGATGTTGTGCCCCTCGACCACGTCCGGGTCGTGCTCGCGGATGATGGCGCCGAGCCGCTCCAGCATGGCCGGCTCGTCCATCTCCGTCCCGAACAGCACCTCGCCGTACCCCTCCTCGTCCATGAGGGCGATGGAGATGATCCGGTCCTCCGGCCGCTTCGGGTTGGAGAACTCGTAGCCGGGGGCACACCAGGTTTCGATGTCCAGGGCGAGCCGCTTGAGGTTATCGAACGGCAACCGCTTGAACAGGGTCTTGCCGGTGAGGAGCAGATGCTGGTGCACCGGATCGGAGAGGTACAGGTAGGGAGCGTCGGCGGCGGAGGGAGTCCGGCCGCTGCTCCTGGCGAGGAAATCCCTTGCGGCGAGACAGTCGTGCCAGTCGTGGAAGAGGGCGAGGATGCGGAACCCCTCGTCCCCCGCCAGGGGGAGGAGCTCGTGTGCGGGCGTGAAGCCGGAAAGGAGACCGGCATCGTCCAGCAGGATAAACGGCCGGAACGGGTCGTCGTGAAACACCACCCCGTCGTCCGTGCGGACGAAGAGCCGGATGAAGCGCCCCGCCAGCTCCGCCGCCACGATCCGCTCCATGGGATCGGCGCCGAACAGCACCGGGTTGTCGTCGAATCTGAGTTCTTCCATGCTTCCAGTATAGCAGCATCGTCGGGATATGAGAGGAATGGGGTCCGGCCCGGCCGGACGTTATCTCCCGTACCGTTTGATGGTCCGGTACAGTTCCTCCAGCTTCAGCGGCTTGTAAAGGCAGCCGTCCGCTCCGGCGCCAAGGCACTTCTTCCTGCCCTCCTCAAATGTGTGGGCCGTCAGGCAGACGATGGGTGTATGGCACCCTATATGCTTTTCCGGCTCGCGGAAGCTCGATTTCGATTCCATCTACTGGGCACAACAAGGTTGTTTGTCTCGCCGGAGGCATCAACACCCGGCGTACCAGCTTGACCGCCGATACCGAGAGCGATCAGAGAACCAAAGGTGACAAGGGTGGCATATGGGTTTTTGGCGGCCATCACGGTGACAAAAATCAGCACACCAAGCATGAAGATCGGCATACGCTCCTCCTCCAGTTTCATCAATTCGATTTTGATAACACAGCTAACGCCATGAATGGATATCATCGCGGATGCACCATCTTTCGTATTCGATCTGGACCGGCACACAAAAGTCAAGAAAATGGCATTCGACATGATCCATGCCGGATGTTTGACGCGTCTTGCCTGCATACGCCAAGGTCACCCCTGCGTTGAAAGACGCAATCTATTATTTTCAGCAACAAACCTCCCCGGCCGAGCTTCAACAAAAACCATTGAAATCAGCGCATCGAGCGACGTTTCCCCTTGGTTAGCCAATTACAGTTAAATATTTTTTGCTAATCTTTTAGTTTATGATAATGTGCTATGAGCCGATAAGTCAGGTCATGGATTTGCCCCTAGCAGCTGCCAACGCCTTACCAGACAGCGGTACATATTTTGCTTTAAACACCTAGGCCCGTTTTCGGACCGCCGAGTACAGTCAACAACCTGCTGGCCGATTTATGGTAGGAACGGCCTTGTTTTTCGGCCGTGTCAGTAAGGACTTACGAAGAAGGGAGGGATGCTCGAACCGATTCTGATTTGTCGTTTGTATTGATTTGCATCACATGAGAAGGGAGGTCAAATTGATGGGAGTTACAAGGTTGTCTTGCATACTTCTGCTCTGTTTTCTGCTGTTCGCAACCAACAGTATGGCAGCGGAAATCCATGGCAGAAGTTCCACGCAGTTACTCTGGTACAACAACATCTTCAACAATCGTTCAGAACAAGATATTGCCCAGTACCTGCAGATCGGCATCACCAATATCGACAAGGATGGCAAGCTGTCAATTTATGGATACGGTCGCGGCAGCCAGGACCTGTCCAACGGCAACGGCTTGGACGGCAGGCTCTACTACCTGTATGTCGACTACCGTGACCTGTTCGGCAAGGTTGATCTCCGGGCGGGTCGCCAGTTCGTGAACATCGCGGCTGGCAATGCCCTGATCGACGGCGGCAAGATCGAGCTGAAAAACGTTGGCCCCGTCGCACTCACGGTGCTCGGCGGTCGCAACGTCATCTTCGGTCTGAACGGGGAACTCAGCCACTCCGACGATGCGGTTTTCGGCGTTGCCGGGGACCTGGTTGGCTTCAAGAACACCGACCTCGAGATGGGTTATTTCGCGAAATGGACCAACGGCTCCGACGGTCCGGCTCGGGAAACCCTTGGCGGGATGTTCAAGCAGTATCTCTTCAACAGCCTGAAACTTTACGCCAATGCACGTTACGACCTCTACGGAGAGGTGTTCAGTGAGGTCCTGGCCGGGGTCAAATATTTCCCCATGAGCAACCTCATACTGACCGGCGAGTGGTACCAGAGCTACCCCACCTTCGACGCCGATTCCATCTATTCCGTTTTTGCGGTGGATCGCTACCAGGAAGGGGTGTTCAGGGCTGACTACCGGCTCAACGACATGTTCTCCGTCAACGCGGGGTACAGTCGCCAGGACTACGGTGAAGACGGGGCAGCCGACGTGTATCAGCTCGGATGCCGGATCAGGCCGATCGAACCACTGGAATTCAATCTCTCCTATGACAAGCGGAGCGGCTACAACGGTTCCCTCGATGGCGGCATTATCGATGTAACCTACGACGCGACGAAGCAGCTGCAGCTTGCGGCGGGCCTGCAATTCGACGTCTACACCCGCCAGGACATAGAAACAACCGGCCATGAAATAGCTCGGAAGTACTGGGGGGGAGCCAAATACAAGCTGACGAAGAACATGAATGCCTCAGTCCGCATCGAAGACGACGTCAACCCGGAATTCACCAATGACTGGCAAGGTCGCGCCGTCTTCAACTACGATTTCTAGAAAGGGGGGACACCCGTGAGAAAATTGCTGTTCAGTTTGATGCTTGTACTATTGTCAACACTTTACGTGCATCAAGCGGTGGCCCAGAAGCAGGATCATAAAGAATATGCGGATATGAAAATTGCCGAATGTGCCGGTTGCCACAAAGCCGAAGGTGTCGCCCCAAATCACGACAGTGACTGGGTAAGGGGGCACCGTGTACTTGCCAGCAAGGCAGATAAAAACTGTGATCAGTGCCACGCACAGAAGTTCTGCCTCGACTGTCACGCCGGCGGCGGTACGGGAGACGATCTCTCGGTTGAAAACTTCGGCCATGATTACAAACCGAAAAGTCACCGCAGCGACTGGATTGATATTCATCCCATCAAGGCGACAGATAATCCTCAAAGCTGCAAGCGCTGCCACGATACCGGGTACTGCAACGAATGCCACTCCAAGTTCCCCGGCGGAGATCTGCGCATCAAGTCGCACCGCTCGTTGGGCTCGGCAGGCCAGCAGTACCTCTGGGACATAAACCATGCCACCGAGGCGCGTCGGAATCTCCAGTCGTGCCAGGCATGCCACCCGGATGGCGACGTCTGCATACAGTGTCACCGTTCCGGTGGTGTCAGTCCCCATCCCAGGAGCTGGGGTAGCATCAGCGGCGTATACAGCGGCAGGAACGCACAGATGTGCCTGAAATGCCACACAACCATTCCCTGACAGTGTAATCTGTAATAGGCACGATTGATAATCAGTCAGTAACAACGTACTCAAGGAGGTAGGACAGATGAATCAAAGAAATCGTATTGTCATGACCGCAACGGCTTCTCTGTTTGCGGCCCTTCTGCTGGGGGGCTGCGGCTCCGGCAACAAGGAAGGACTGACGCAGAGTGGGTCTGCGCTCTTCGGCGGCGTGGCAACCGTGGGCGATTCCGTATGCGCACAGTGCCACAGCGCCACTAACGATCCGGTCAACGGCAAGCCGATTATTGCCGAGTACCAGCTGAATTCACCACATAACCAGGACGGTCTGGGTTGCGAAAGCTGCCATGGCGGGGGCGCCGGGCATAACGGCGTCGGCCCCATCCCCTATCCGCTGTCCGGTGGCCCGGACGAGGTGGCGGCACGCTGCGCCACATGCCATAACGGCAGCACGACCATCACGGTCGGCGGCGTTGCCACTACCGCCCCCATCACCAACGCGGCAACCGATTTCAAGACGTCGGTCCATGCCAGCGGCACAGCAGGAACCGGACCGAGCAACAACCGCAACACCGCCCCGTGCTTCCGCTGCCATACGAACGAGGGCGCCATCCTGTCCGACAGCTACGGCTTCACCGGCCCACTGGGCGACGCTTCGATCATTTATACTGATGGCACCAACACTGCCGGCAACATTACCGGCGTGCTTGATGACCCGAGTTACCGGGCCGCCGTTCCCCTGTCCGGCACCTACAACGCGATCACCTGCGACACCTGCCACGCCCACGGCGGCGGGATGCGTCCGGTCACCACGCGCGACGGTCTCGGCAACATCGTGACCTGGAACCCCAATCCGGGTAACACCTCCAACGCCAATGACCAGTTCAACCTCTGCACCAGCTGCCACAACGCGGTCGCCAACGACAAGGCTACGGTCATGGCATCCGGCGACGTGATCTGGAGTACAAACGCCTTTACCAGCGCCGCCACCTCGGGTACCCAGACTGCCCCCACCGGCCATCACGAAGACGACTGGTATCGGGTCATCGCCACGACCCACCTGGACAACCCCGACAACACGGTCTACGGCATCACCGGCTACGTGCTGAGGACCAAGCCCACCACGGCCCTCGACGCAACAACCGGCACGTATGTGACCAGACCCGCCACCACCTGCTTCGACTGCCACGGCCACGAAGCGAGGACCAACACCGGAAATCTCGGTCGTGACGCCAGTATTTACACCAGCGCCAGACAGGCATACACGCCGAGCGGCACGATTTTCTACAACTCCTCCTCGGCTACCATCTACACCGACTGGGCACAGTCGGCCCATGCCGGGTTCCAGCTGTCGCAGAAACTGACCGCCGTTCAGGGTCAGAGCGGGACTGCTGCGGTGGATGCCGCCATCAATGCCAATTCCCAGGAAAACCCCTTCGGCGGCAGCGGCGCAGGCAGCCACGACTTCAGCGGGGCCAGCAGCCAGGCGTGCCAGCGCTGCCACACCTCCACCGGCGCTTCGAACTTCATGAACAGCCCGGCAAACTACGACCAGACGAAGAACGACTTCTCCAACCTGGCCGGCTGGTCGAGCAGAAGCACCACCACGATGGCATCCAAGCAGCGGGAAGTTGTCTACTGCTGGGCCTGTCACAATAACGCCGCCAACGGTGTCCTGCGCACCCCTGGCGCCATCCCGGCTGTTTACACCTACAGCGGCAGCACCGTCGTCTTCCCGAACGTGAGCGACTCCAACGTCTGCGTGACCTGCCACAGCGGTCGCGGCAATAACGACGCCGTAACCTCCGCAGTAGCCGGGGCGTATGCAAGCAAGGTAACTTACGGAAGCGTCGCTCACCACCTCCCTGCCGCTGCGACCGTCTTCAGTGCCGTATCCCATGTGGGCTACGAATTCCCGGGCCAGAGCTACGCCAACCTGTCCTACTTCCAGCATGACAAGATCGGCACGCCTGCCGCCGAGGCCAATACCGGCACCCACGGCCCCTGCGCAGCCTGCCACATGGGCGACTCACGGTTCTACGGCAAGGCCGGTCACTCGTTCGAGGCAGTTACCTATACCGACAGCACCGCCACGACGATCGCCTCCATTGTCAACCCCGCTCTCTGCGCCAATTGCCATTCCGGCATCCACGCAATGACCGTGGAGGAACTGCAGGCGAACAAGGATGAGTCGGCGAATGCCGTACAGCTTCTCACCGACATCCTGAAGCAGGCAAACGGTCAGGTCAACTATGCAGCAGCCGACATGACCTCCACGACGTTCCTCAACGGAGCTACGGCGAAAATCAGTGACCTCGGTGCGGTCAACAACTCCAAGTATCTTGGTGATGAACCGGGCGCCTATGTACACAACCGGGGCTACTTCAGAAAGCTGATTTTCGACTCCATCGACTGGGCGCAACACGGCAGTATCACCGGCAGCATCACCGTTCCGCTCTCCTATACGGGTGCGGTTACGTGGTTCAGCGCCGATGCCACTACCGGTGTTGCAACGCGTCACTGATCCTGACGTAGTGTAATCCGATCACTTTGCCGGGCTCCTGCAGATGGAGCCCGGCATTTTTTTCAGGTGCCGAAAACAAGGGTGTTTCGACAGATGGGCCGTTTGAACAAGAAAATACATTATCTCTTGCCGTTTGTAGTACTTTCCCTTTTGGGCCATTTCATATGCGGATACGTCATGGACTGGCTGACCCCCCTGCGATTTGCCCCCCCTCTCAAACCTTTTGCAACGACCAGCGTATCATTGGATTCGTTTCCGGCTCATCCAGTACGTCATGAAATAAAAGCGGTACATACCACGGCACATTCACCAACCCGCCGTCACTCAAAAGCCCCCTCCAACCATCGCACGCAACCGGACAGCGGTGCATCAACACCGGCAGGCGGGGTGCTGCCTCTGCAAGGAAAGGCCGCTTCGTCATCCGAGGTAAAACCGGGCAGTACGCTTGCTCCAAGCCATGATAGCTCGGATACTGACGGAAAGAAGTCTTCAGGGTCAGAAACTGTAGCGCCGCACAAGGCGCCCGCCACAAATGCGGCACATATCCTTGATACAGACTACACAAAGGTAGTGAGTCATGTGCATACATCGACCGATTTCGTAGAACCGGGTCGAGAAAAACTTACCTACCGCATATCCCTTTTGGGCGTTCCCGTGGGAAAGGCGGTAATGGAAGCCACTAACGAAAACGGCGGATTCAGAACCACCCTGAGAATAGCTTCAAACGATGTAATCTCGAGCATCTACCCGGTGGACGATCTTGTGGAAACGCGGATGATTAACGGCAATTATCTTCTGACCAAGATACGGCAGAAGGAAGGTAATTTCCGCGCCGATTTCGGATTCACCTTGATGTTGCGTGAACATAAGGCATTCTGGGTTGACCGGCTTACCGGCCGTTATAACTATCAGCCAATTCCGGATAACGATGTACTGGATGTGGTCTCCGCATTCTACTTTCTCAGAATGCGTGACCTTGAAGTGGGGAAGGATATACTGCTGAACCTCTACGATAGCAACGAATACGCCCCCACTACCGTACAGGTACTGCGCAGAGAAAAGATCAGCCTGCCCGGTGCCCGTGAGGTTGATACCCTGGTGCTCCACCCACTCTTGAAAACAGCAGGGGTCTTCCGTCACACCGGAGATATTACCATCTGGCTCACCGATGACCGGTTCAGGGTGCCGGTACGCATACAGACGTCCATAGCGCTTGGAGAGATCACCGTAGAACTGGTCGCTGCCGAGAGCACGCAGGAATAACAACATGACAATGAATCGCAAAACGATCTGCGTTCCAGTTCACCCTGCGTTGAAAACATACACGCACCGACGGCCAAACCAGACCAACCGTTATACCGGTGAAGGCCTATCGAAAAAAGAGGCCCGGTGGTATCCCCACCGGGCCTCTTTTAATGCAGCCTCTGCGTGCCGCTTGTCTGCTCCCGCCGGTTACTTGGCGTGCTTCGCCAGGTACTCCGCAACCCCTGCGGCGGACGCCTTCATCGCCTCGTCGCCTTCCTGCCAGTTGGCCGGACAGACCTGGTCACCGTGGGTCTCAACGAACTGGAGGGCGTCGACCATCCGAAGCGCCTCGCTCACGCTGCGACCGAGCGGCAGATCGTTGATGACCGCATGGCGGACAATACCCTTGGTGTCGATGAGGAACAGGCCACGCAGGGCGACACCGGCCGCCTCGAACAGGACGCCGTAGCTGGAGGCGATCTCCTTCTTCAGGTCGGCGACCAGCGGGTACTGGATATCGCCGATGCCGCCGTCCTCGACGGCCGTCTTCTTCCACGCCAGGTGGGTGAATTTGGAGTCGACGGAGACGCCGATCACCTCGGTGTTCTTCGCCTTGAAGTCGGCGAGCCGCTTGTTGAACGCCAGGATCTCGGACGGGCAGACAAAGGTAAAGTCCAGCGGATAGAAGAACAGCACCACATTCTTGCCGCGGTAGCTGGAGAGCTTGATGGTACCGAACTCATTGTCGGGCAGCACCGCATCGGCGGTAAAATCGGGGGCCTCTTTGGTAACAAGCGTGCATACACTCATGACGTACAGTCTCCTTTCACAGACAAATAGTTAATGGATGCTCAAAACATAACAGGGCACATTTCGCTTGTCAACCGAAAAAGATCATTTGTATCCTCTTTATCCTTTATCGCTGTCTCCGGTGATGTCGCCACGGATCCCGACAACCACCTCGCGGAACGGGATATCCTTGCCGCTGGCAGCCAGGGCGTTTTGTGCCGCCATGACGATGCCTCCACAGCAGGGGACCTCCATACGCAGGACGGTGATGCTCCGGATGGAGGAAACGCGGAACAGCTCGGTGAGCTTCTCCTGGTAGAACCGGTTGTCGTCCAGTTTGGGGCAGCCGATGACCAGCGCCTTTCCTTTCAGGAAATCGCGGTGGAAGTCGGCATAGGCGAACGGCGCGCAGTCGGCGGCGATGAGCAGGTCAGCATCCTGGAAGTACGGGGCGCTTGTCGGGACCAGGTGCAGCTGCACCGGCCACTGGACCAGCTGGCTCGGCTGCGGCGCATTGGCAGCCGGGTCCGGCTGCTCCTTCGGAGCGAAGCTCATGACGCGGGAACCGGGGCAGCCGCCACCGTGATGACCGTGCCCGTGGGTGAGAGCTGCCGGCTGATGCGCCGGTGCCGGGCTGCCGATCTCCTGCAGGTGCTTCTCCACCGCCGTCTCGTCGAATTCGTCCGCCTCCCGCTCGATGACCCGGATGGCATCCTGGGGACACTCACCGAGACAGGCGCCCAGCCCGTCGCACAGGTTGTCGGCGGAGAGGACCGCCTTGCCGTTCTCGATCCTGATCGCCCCCTCGGCACAGGCCGGCACGCAGATTCCGCAGCCGTTACACTTCTCCTCGTCGATCTGTACGATTTTCCTGATCATCGTTGGTCTCCCTATGCCTCTTGTATTGTTTGAATATATTTTGTTTGCCACAGGAACGTAATTTTCGATAGTGCGGAAAAGGCGTGGTCCCCTACTTGAAATAGTGCCACAGGTAGTCCAGCCGCCCCCGCAGGATCATCCGCCGGCCCGAGAACGCCATCACCTCGCGGATTCGCGCGCGGTGCTCCTTACTGTAGCAGTGGATGTGGCAGTCCCTGCAGGCCGGCTTCGGGTCCAGCGGACATCTGCGCCGCTTCTCCACCGCGTGCGCCCAGAGCGCCGCGCAGTCCGGGCAGAGGTCAAGCCCCTTCCGGAACCGGCCGGAAAGCTCCGCCGGCAGCTCCGTGGCATACCTCGCCGCGCCTCGATGCCGGGCGGCACAGTAGACACCGATAAATCTGGCCAGCACCTGCATGTCGCCGATCTGTTTCTTCGTGAACGTTGCCATGGATGCACTCTACCGTTTTCTGCCCGCAAAGGGATTGACCCGCGTCAAAATCATACGAAAAGACCACCCGCCGTACGCTGCGGGTGGTCCGATGTAATCCGTCCGGAAAAGAGACTTACGGCTCGACAGCTGCGGGTTTGTCTGCCTCCGCCGTCAGCCGCTCCAGCGCATCTTTATCGAAGTGGTATACCTCACGGCAGAACTCGCACGCCACGTCCGTCTCCCCCCGTTCGGCGATCAGGTTTTTGAGGTCCTCCCGGCCGAGGGAGAGAAGCGCCCGCTCGGTCCGTTCCCGGCTGCAGGAGCACTTGAAGGCCACCACCCGCTTCTCCAGCAGATCATGGGGGACGTCGGCCAGCAGGTAATCGATGAGCCCCTCGGGACCGGTCCCCGCATTCAGAAGTGTCGAGACGGGCGGCATGGTTCCGATGCGGGCCATGAGCGTCTCCACCAGCTCGTCGTTTCCCGGCGGCAGCGCCTGGACGAGGAACCCGCCGGCGGTGGAGACCGTGCCGTCCGGCTCCACGAAGGCGCCGAGCCCCACCGCCGAGGGGATCTGTTCCGACTCGGTGAGGTACAGCGCCAGGTCTTCGGCGATCTCGCTCGTGTAGAGCACGACCGTGCCGCGGTACGGCTCCTTCATCCCGAGGTCCTTGGTGACGGTGAGGAGGCCCGCATGTCCCAGGGCGCCCGCCACGTCCAGCGTGCCGTTCTCCTTCAGCATGGTCACCGCCGGGTTGCCGACGCACCCCCGCACGGCACCGTTGGCGTCCGCCTCCACCAGCACCTTTTTGAGCGGGCCGTTCCCCTCGAACTTGAGTGCCAGCCGCTGGCCGGTCTTCAGGAGCGCCCCCATGAGCGCACCGCCGGTGAGCGCCCGGGACAGGGCCGCCGAAGCGGTCGGTTCCGTCCCGTGCCGGCGACAGAGCTCCGCCGACAGTCCGGTGGTAACGCAGGCGAGGACCCGGACCGTACCGTCTTTCGTGATGGCGCGGACGAGGTAGTCGCTCACAGCACCACCCCCACCCGGGCAACGATCTCGCCCGGCCGGAAGACGAGCTCCTTGATGGTAACGAGATCGCTGGCGCGCCGGTCGCCGATCCTTCGCTCCAGGAGGTCGCCGAGGCGGGGCACCTTCTCCAGGTCGCAGGCGACCTTCCCCTCGTGCCAGGAAAGGAACGGCACCCGCTCCACCATCTTACGGGTGACCCAGTCCAGGTCCAGCGGCTTCACCGCCTCCATGGCCAGGTGCACCTTCTTCTCGTAGGGACCGAAGGTCACCGCACCGATCCGGAACCGGGCGGAGAACGGGATCGCCGGCAAGAGCCGCTTCTTCACCGTGCCGGCGATCTCGCCGTAGCCGTCGTGAAGCTTAAGCGTCAGCCCCTGCAGCTCCTCGTCCCCGGCGGCACCGAGGAGTTCGCGGTGCAGGTACTCCTCGCTGATCCGGAACTCCCGCTTCGTGACCAGCTCCCGCAGCCGCTGGTCCTTCATGAACTCCACCAGCGCGGGGTTCTTCAACATATCCAGTATGCTCATACGATGCTGCCTTTCATGGTGAATGAAGATTTACCGAAAAAACAAGGCAATGGCACGCGGAAGAGGCGGAAAAATCGGATAAAGGCGGATAAAAACATATTGGAGCAACTCAAAGAAAACGATTTCCTTGCTCGCAAATTTCACCGATTCCCGAATTACAGATTAATCGGTGAAATCTGTGGCATGCCAGGTTCAGACTTTATCTGCGTTCTTCTGCGTGTATCTGCGTCCCGTTCAGGCT
The DNA here is from genome assembly GCA_021779095.1 of Deltaproteobacteria bacterium. Taxonomy (GTDB): domain Bacteria; phylum Desulfobacterota; class Desulfuromonadia; order Geobacterales; family JAJYBI01; genus JAJYBI01. The sequence continues at coordinate 12,469 of JAJYBI010000022.1, read as the reverse complement.
TGAGGTTCTAATCCGCCTTTATCAGATGATTCAGCTTCTTCCGTGTACTATTGGAATCTGCCGTTACACCAGACCGGCGGTGAAGTTGAACTCGCTCGTCCCCGGCAGCGCCTCGCCACGTGTGATGGCGTCCAGCACCCGCCGCCACTCTCCCGGCGGCGTCTGCGTCAGGTCCGCGACGAAGGAGCAGCACCCCATCTCAAGAAGCCGCGCCCGGTGTGCCGTGAGCGAAAACCGGACGGCGGGGGTGATGGTCGTGAGCCCCTCCCGGATCCGCAGGTCGTACTCCTCACCCCGGTCGGAGACGAGCGGCGCATCCCCCTTCACCCCCTTGATGGCGATCCGCGTCGTCATGGCCGGCACGCCGCCGTAGACGACGACCCGGCGCTGAAGCGGCAGGTTCGCGGCGAGAAGCGCCGCCAGGTTCTCCTGATCGTCTTCGATATAGAGGGTGGCGGCCGCGGCCCCCAGTTCGTGCCAGACGAGGAGCGCCTGGGAGTTGAGAGAGAAGAGCCGGAAGTCCGTGGAGAGCTCCAGGTCGTGCCCCTTCAAAATTGCGAAATGGGCGATGTTGGCCGCCTCGAATCGCCGGAAACCGGCATTGGCGATGGTCGCCACCGCCTCGCGATGGAAAGGGACCTCGTCGTCGCCGAAGAAGAACGGCAGCTGCCAGATCACCCGCGTCGCATCTCCCTTCAGCTTGCGCCCGGCTTGCAACAGCTGGTGCAGGTTGGCCCGGGAGACCGGCAGGATGACCGCGTCGACCCCCGGCTGGTGCAGGATCGTCGCGTCACGCAGATGCTCCAGCTTCACGACGAGCTCCGGCCGCGAGAAGCGCCGCACCGGCGATGACGGGACGAGCGCCGCCAGTGCCCGCTGCATTGCCGCGGCCCGCCGCCGGTCCACGTCGGCCAGGGCGCACTCGGCAAGCTGCCGGTACAGCTCGCGGCGCAGCTCCTTCAGCCGGGCCGGCGGAATGAGCAGAGCCGGGAATTCCGGCGCCGCCAGGGAACGGAGGATAAAGGGGGTATCACCGGTTTTGCCGAACTGGGCCGTCAGCACACCCGTCATGTCGGCCGTACGGGACGGTTCCAGCTCGCCCAGAGGGAACGCGAAGCGGTAGTCGCCTCCCGCCACTCGTGCCGCCACTATCAATACTGCATCTGCGCTCCCCCTCCCTTGAGGGGAGATGGCTGGGGGGAGGGTGACTTCGTGACGCCGGGAGTCTTCGCCAGCGTCACCCCCACCCTGGCCCTCCCCCGTCGAGGGGGAGGGGATTTTTTCTTTTGCATCGAACACACCACTATCTGCGTAGCGTAACTCCAGCACGAGGTCGCAGGGTAATTTCGCCGGTCCCGCCGCATCCAGCTTGCGCAGGCAGGCGTTTTCGCTCATCGTGAAGGCGGTCTCCGAGGAGACCTTGAACACCGCGTCCCCCACCTTGAAGGGAAACGGCGACACGGTGGAGACGACCGACTTCTCCCGCGCCGCCTTCACCCCGTCCTTCCCGACGAACAGCTCCTTGACGGTGAACGCCTTCCCCGCCATGTCGCTTTTGGGCTGCACCCGGATCCGGTCCCCCACGTGGAGCCGGTCCCGGGTCTCGAAGCTGATCCGGTTCCCCCTGATGGCGCGGATCTCACCCAGAAACCTGCCGGTGGCCCCCTTGAGGGACGGGGTGGCGATGTCCGCCGGCTCGCGGGAAGCGAGGAACCCCTTCGTCGGCACCCGGCCGAAGGAGAGCTTCAGGAGCTCCTTCGCCTCGGCCACCGCCTCGTGCCGTTTCCGCTCGGGGGCATCCAGCACCCGCCGGTACGCCTCCACCACGCTCGCCACATATTCCGCCGATTTCATCCGTCCCTCGATCTTCAGGGAGGCGATCCCGGCGTTCATTATCTGCGGCACCATGTCGATGGAGGAGAAGTCGTTGGTGGAGAGGTAGTACCCCTCCTTCCCCTTGTACCGGTACTGGCGGCGGCAGGGCTGGGCGCACCGCCCCCGGTTGCCGCTGTGCCCTCCGAGGAACGAGGAGAGGAAGCACTGGCCGGAGATACAGAAGCAGAGGGCACCGTGGATGAAGCACTCGATCTCCGCCTTCGATGCGCGGACGATCGAAGCGATGTCGTCGATGTGCAGCTCCCGGGCCAGCACCACCCGCTCGAACCCCAGCTCCTCCAGCACCTGCACGCCGGGACGGCTGTGTACCGTGAGCTGGGTGGAGGCGTGGCGGGGAAGGCCGGGGAAATGGCCGCGGATGAGCCGGGCAACTCCCAGATCCTGGATGATGATGCCGTCCGCCCCCATCCCCTCCAGGGCGGCGAGACACTCCACCAGCCGGGGAAGCTCCGCCTCCTTCACCAGGGTGTTGAGCGTTATGTACACCTTGCGGCCGTGGGCGTGGGCGTAGGCGACCATCCGCTCCATCTGGGGAAGGGAAAAGTTCTTCGCCTTGGCCCGGGCGGAGAACTCCTTGAGCCCCGCGTAGACCGCGTCGGCACCCTTCTCCATGGCGGCGAAGAACGCCTCCAGGGAACCGGCCGGGGCGAGAAGCTCCGGTTTTTTCGTCTGTTGAAACTGGTGCATCGGACCAGACTACCCGATGCGAAAAATGGCGTCAAGCGGCAAGAAACGGGCCGGCATTGTAACTTTCCAACGCTGTGGTACCATTCTATCTTTCCACGGAAGGTACCCCATGCGAAACCGGTTGCGCCCCCTCATCCCCCTTGTCTTCCTGGCCCTGACCGGTGCCGGCGTGCCGGACGCGCCGGCCGCGAACGGCTGCACGTCGTGCCACGGAGACCGGGCCCGGATGGAAGCGTTGGGTTACCCCCACTTCACGGTCACGCCGCAGGAGGTGGCGGCCCAGAGCGGCATGGAGGCCGGCTGCAGCGACTGCCACCTCGGGGACCCGACGCAGGGTGAAAAGGAGAAGGCCCACGCGGGGATGGGGCGACTCCGGCTCGTCCGCCGGGAAGGGCTCAGGGCGGAGATTGCCGACCGGAAGCTGCCGCTGCAGGTAGTCGGCAGCCCGGCGCTCCGGATCAGGCCCCGGATAGAGAAGAACGGCCGGCCGGCCGTCGATCCCACCGTCTCCACGGTCCTGTACCAGGACAAGCGTGCCGACACCCTCTCCCAGGACTTCACCATGATGGAGAAGAGCTGCGGCAGGTGCCACGCCCGCGAGGTCGCGCAGTTCCGGAAGAGCACCATGGGTCGCAACGGCAAGCAGAGCCGCTACAGTGCCTGGAACAGCCGGGAGCGCGGCCCCCACAACTGCGGCGCCTGGTTCGCCGGCAACGAGGCGGGGATCGCCGACAACACCGCCGTGCCGTTTCCGGCGACAACCGCCGCCCTGGACCAGCGGACCTGCAACCAGTGCCACGTGGGGTGCCTGGACTGCCACTACGACCCGCAACCGACCGACCCCGCAAATCCCCACCGCGGCATGCACACCTTCGACCGCAAACCGAAACCGGTGAGCTGCTACGGCGGTGGACGGGGCACCTTCTGCCATGCGGGACCCGAAGAGCGGCGGCGGGGCGCCGGTTACTTCGGCGGCCCCTTCTCCCACCCGGAAGGGATGGAGCCGGACGTGCACCTGCGGGCAAAGGTCGGCTGCCTGGACTGCCATGCCAACAGCGGCACCGATCCCACGCTGGGCCACGGCATGGTGAAACGCCAGGCGACCTGCGACCGGTGCCATGCCCGCGAGGTCGCCAGCCACCGGACGTCCGCCCACAAGCACCTCTCCTGCGAGGCGTGCCACATTCAAGAGGTGGGGGGCTACCAGGGAACCTACTGGGGACCGGGGGTCCTGGCCGGCTCGCCGACCCCCTATTTCAAGTACAACGACTACTACGGCACCATGGCGGAGCCGATCCTGATCCGCGACCAAAACGGGCGCTGGATACCGGTGAAACCGTTCCCCATGGCGGTTATGAACCAGAAAAGCGGCGTCGACCGGAAGCCGGGGCTCTACTGGCGCTGGCCGGCGGAACTCCCCGACCTGGAACGGACCGACGACGCCTGGGGCTACGTGGGGCTCTTCGGCGGCCTGCCGGAGAACAACCGGGCGCTCCTCTGGATACAGATGGACAAGATGTCCCACAAGTACGGCAGGAGCCGCAGCTGCGGCTCCTGCCATGAGCTGCCCGGGGGAGAGCAGCTGCAGAAGGTCGCCTGGGACTACGGCGGCGCCGGGGCGATGCCGTTCTCCGGCAGCCAGACCGTGGTCGCGGGAAAAAAGGGGCTCGCCATCCGGGGGATACGGACCACGGAGGGCATCGAGCCGACGAAGGGACACGCCATATCAAGTTTCGCTCCGTGGCGCTACCTCCCCGACGCCTGGCAGATCCCGGGTGACTTCGCGCTGCCGGCGCTGAAAGACAGGGCCGGCTACGAGAAATCACGTGATGACCTGGGCGCGGCGCGCCACCGCCGTATCGTCCATGAAGGGAACCACTGACCGACGCCATGAAGAACTCCCTCAACCGGATCATCACCCGGCAACAGACCCGCCGGATGCCGGCGCTGGTAGCCGGCGGATACGCCGTCCTTGCGGCCTGCTGGATCGTCCTGTCCGACCTGGTCCTCGCCATCGAGACCCACGCCACCGAGGCCGTCACCATCACCGAGGTAACCAAGGGGTTCGTCTTCGTGGTCGTCACCTCCACCGCACTGTTCCTGGTGCTCCGCCGTTACCTGCGGGCGCTCCTGCAGCGGGACACAGTACTCATGAAGATCGCCGAGGGGATCTCGGCCAGCACGGGGGACGCCTTCTTCGCGTCCCTCGTCCGGCACCTGGCGGAGACCATCGGCAGCGACTACGCCCTCGTCGGGGAACTGGCCCCTCACTGCCCCTCCTCGGTGCGCACCATCGCCGTCTTTGCCAACGGCGAGCCGGCGGACAACTTCACCTACGATCTGACCGGCACCCCCTGTGCCGGCGTCCTTACCGGGGGGTTCTGCAGCTACGCCGAGGGGGCCCGGAAGCGGTTCCCCAGCGACCATCTGCTGCAGCAGATGCAGGTGGATGCCTATCTGGGAGTACCGCTCAGAAGCGCGACGGGACAGGCCATGGGGATCATGAGCATCATGAGCAGGTCGCCGATCCGCAACCCGGAACTGGCCGAATCGATCTTCTCCATCTTCGCCACCCGGGCGGCGGCCGAACTGGAGCGGAAACGCACCGAGGAGCACCTCCGAGAACAGTTCCGGCACATCTCCACCATCTTCGACTCCCTCAACGCAATCGTCTACGTGGCCGACCTCGCCACCCACCGGCTGTTATCGCTCAACAGCTACGGCAGCAACATCTTCGGCACCGCATGGGAGGGGGAACGGTTCCACGAGCTCCTGCAGCTGAGCGCCCACACCGTCACCGATATCTGCCCCAGCGAACGGCTCGTGCTGAACGGGCAGCCGCTGCACCCGTGCATCTGGGAGTTCCAGCTCGGGGGTACGGGCCGATGGTACCAGTGCATCGACCGGGCGATCCGCTGGACCGACGGCAACCTGGTACGGATGGGGATCGCCCTGGACATCACCGAGACCCGGAAGCTGGACCAGCTGAAGGACGAGATGCTCTCCGCGGTGAGCCACGAGATGCGCACCCCGCTCACCGCCATCATCGGGTTCACCGAATACCTGCAGAGCCGGACGCCGGACGAGCAGGAGCGGCTGTCCGTCCTCGACACCATCCACCGGGAGGCCGGACGGCTCAACGGGATGATCGGCAACTTCCTCCAGCTGCAGCGGCTCCATGCGCGGATCGACGTGGCGCTGGTCAAGGCGGTGTCGGTGAATGAGCTGCTTCTCTCCTCCAAGGCGAAATTTGACACCGTGACGGGCCATCGGATCACGGTCGGCTGCCCCGACGACCTGCCGCCGGTACGGGGCAATCCCGACCACCTGCACGAAATGATGGAAAACCTCGTCTCCAACGCGGTGAAGTTCTCCCCCGAGGGGAGCGACATCGAGATCGACGCGGAACGGGACGACGGCTATGTCGTCATCCGGGTGCGCGACCACGGCATCGGCATCCCGCCGGAGTTGCACGAGCGGATCTTCGAGAAGTTCTTCCGGGTCGACAACAGCGACCGGCGGATGACCGGCGGCACCGGCCTGGGGCTCGCCCTCGTGAAGGAGATCGTTGCCCTGCACGGCGGCACCGTCGGTGTGGAAAGCGTTGTCGGCAGGGGCAGCACCTTCTTCGTCACCCTCCCCCTCTGCCCCGCCGTCGCCGTGGAAGAAGAGGCCGGCCCCGGTGCACTCCCCTGAAATCTACCGTTGCGAAACTGTATACAATTATGATATGAACATGCGGGAGGAGGGGCACCATGAGCGATACTGCGCAGGTCTGCTATACATTCGAAGCCGCGGTGGAGATGGCGGTGAAGATGGAGGAAGAGGGGTTCCGGCATTATCTGTCCGCCATCCGCACGGTACGGAACAGGGGGGCGCAGGAGCTCCTCAGGGAGGCCGCCCTGGACGAACTCGAACACAAGCACCAGCTGGAAAAGGCGCTTCTGGAGGGAAGCATGGGGGACGCGTCGGGGCTGTCCCGGCCGGTGCCCACCATGAACCTGAACTACGTCCTCGCCAAGAAGGAGCTGACCTCCGCCTCCGACGCCCGGGAAGCGCTCGCCTACGCCATCCACCTGGAGTCCGGCTCCATCGACTTCTACAAACGGATGGCGAGCGGCTGCGCCGGAGCACCCATGGAGGGCCTGTTCAACAAACTGCTGGCCGACGAAAGCCGGCACCTCCAGACGCTGGAAGACCTGTACGACGAGCATTTCCTCACGGAAAACTGAGCCTCCCCGCCGCACATTACTCAGGCGTCCGACCGGTCCGGTCGGCGCCTGTTTTCGTTTACCCCCGCCGCGAACCTTCGTACCTCCAATCTACCTGGTCCACGAAACGCACGTAAGGACACGAACGAATCAAAATACCACGGCCTCAACGGCTTGTGAGATTTCCGACGATCTGGTAGCATGGTTTACCTTTTCGTGTCGTTTCGTGCCTGCGCGCTGTAGCGCTTCGGCGCGCAAGCGTGTATTTCGTGGACCATAGTTTCTGTCGACGTTCGCCCCAGGAGATCGATCATGACCGGCAGCCTGCGCTACCTCGTTCCGTTCCTGCTGCTGATGATGCAGCCCGCCTGCAGCCGGACCCCGACCCTGCCTCCCTTGGCGCAGGACGGGATCGTGCTCGCCTTCGGCGACAGCCTCACCTACGGGTACGGTGACGGCGTGAAGCCGGACGAGAGCTACCCGGCCGTGCTGTCCGGGCTTATCGGACGCCAGGTGATCAACGCCGGCATCCCCGGCGAGATCTCCGCCGACGGCGCCGCCCGCCTGCCGGCGCTTCTGGACCGGTTCCACCCCTCCCTCCTCATCCTCTGCCACGGCGCCAACGACATCCTGCGGCAGCTGGACCGGAAACAGGCGGCCGCCAATCTGCGCACCATGGTGCAGGCCGCCCGCGACCGGGGAATCTCCGTCGTCCTCGTCGGCGTGCCCGATTTCACCCTCACCCTTTCGACCCCGGCGTACTACGGCGAGATCGCCCGCGAGTACAACCTCCCGTTCGAAGACGGGACCCTGGCAAAGATCGAGCGGCACAGCGACCTGAAGTCGGACATGATCCACCCCAACGCAACCGGATACCGGATGATGGCGGAAGCGATCGCCAAGGTCCTGCGCACGAGCGGCGCAATCTGAGCCTCCGGCACGAAAGCCGCATGAGCATCATCCGCCTGTTCATACCGCTTCTGCTTCTTGGCATCGCCGTCGAGGTGCAGGCCGACATCTACCGGTACACCGGGAACGACGGTGTGGTCTGCTTCACCGACGCCCCCGCACGACGCGGAGCGGTCAGGATCATGCGGGACGGAACGCGTCCCCGCAGCCCGAAAGCACACCGCCGCACCTCGCTCCACCACGCCACGCCGGAGAGTGCTGCCCCGCCACGTGCGGAAGAGGCCGACGACATCTCCTACACCCTGCCGGTCCGGGGTCCGGTCACCTCGGGCGTCGGCCCCCGCATCGACCCGTTCGACGGGATCGTCCGCGACCACAACGGGGTCGATATCGCCGTCTGCGAAGGAACACCGGTCCGGCCGGTCGGCGCGGGCCGGGTCGTCTTCAGCGGCTCGCGGGGTGGATACGGCAATCTGGTGGTGGTCGAGCACCCCGACGGCATGGTCACCCTCTACGCCCACAACTCCGTCAATCTCGCGCCGGTCGGTGCCGAGGTCGACCGGAACTCCGTCATTGCCCGCAGCGGCTCGACCGGCCGGTCCACAGGTCCCCACCTGCATTTCGAGGCATGGAAGAACGACGTCAACATGACCACCGCCTTCCTCCACGGCGGCAGTCCGTTTCCGACGGGTGCCGGCAGCCGCCTGGTCCGCGGCACCGGCGGCGAGATCCACCGCGGCATGGCCCCGGACGGTTCCCTCGTCTTCACCAACCTGCCGCTCGTTCACCCCTGAACGCCCGCTCATCCCTCATCCCTCATCCCTCATACGTCCCCTGTTCACATCCGGTACCCCATGCAGAAATTGAACAGCATGCAACTGATCTGAATTTTCATTTACCGGATCACAACCTACATATTTGTCGTGCAAATTCGGCACGTTAACCACAATTATCGCCCCATGCCATTTTCTGGTACTCCTCTTGTACTATCTCTTATCAACTACCGTACGAAAGGATCGAGCCATGAAAAAGATCATCACACATATCTCCCTGATCACGATAGGAGCTTCCCTGCTGTGCACCGCCCTGGCGACGTCGGCCTTCGCGAATATCCCCGAACAGAAACCGGGCGAGTGCTATTTCGTGGAACAGCTGAAAGACCCCATCGCGCGGATGGAATTCGTCACGCGGCTCGAACTTGCCAAGCAAACCCCGGACACGCTCACGGGGATTCCGTCCCGGGGCGGAGAACAGTTCATGGTCCAGATCGTGGACCAGAAGGGGCACCCCGCAGAGGTGGACCAGTTCTCCTACGACTGCATGGCCTGCCACGACGGAATGAGCGCCTCGGCCCACAACATACGGGTAACCAACACCAGGATCGGCCAGTCCGGCGGCATCACCAGCATCGTGGGTAGCCATCCCATCGGCATGGATTACGGCAGCTGCGCAGCGGGCAACCAGTCGTTCAAGGATGCCGAAGGGCTGGTCTTCGTGGCCGGCCGGGTGGGATGCCTCTCCTGCCACAACCCGCTCAACCCGGAGCGTAACCATCTGGCGATGAACAACGACGGCAGCAATCTCTGCTTCGCCTGCCACAACATCTGATCTGGAACCATTCGGATAAAACAGGAGGTGCGTCATGGGATACCGGTATTGCAACGTGGAAGAGCTGTGCGGCGAGGAGGATTTCCGGACGATGACCGTCGTGATGGTAAAGAAGGGGGCAGGCGGCGGGGAACAGGTGGCGACCCAGACGCTCCTGATAGACAACCACCGGGATACCCTGCACTACGCCCAGGACCATATGGAAGAACTGGCGACAAATGTACTGCGGATCAAGAGGCTGGATGTGCAGGCGCGGCGGCGTATCGAGGAAAGCGCCGCCCTGTTCGAAAAGAACCTGGAGCCGCTCTTCTCCATGATCTCGAAACGGTCGGACAAGCTGCTCGGCATGCTCAGCAGTTCCCTCAAGAAGGCGCTGCTTCTCATGGCGATGGACCGGTACCACTGCAACCAGGACGAGGTCTGCCATGCGCTGGGGATCACCCGGGACCGGCTCGCCAAGGAGCTCAGGAAATGCGGGATATCGCCCGTCTGATCTCCGGGGATACCGGGAAAACAGTCAAGGATCGACGGGAAATGCCGAAACGTATCTCAACACCAGCAGACTGATGAAAGGAGCAGCCATGGGCAAGAATGCCGACCGGGAGATCCACTCTTCCATCTATCGATTCCTGAAGGAAGAATTCGACACCATCAGCAGCTCTCTCGCCCGGGGTGAGATCGGCAGTTTCAGCGACAAGGTCCGGCTCTGCCGACGTATCGACGGGGTGCTGAACTCGCTCCAGCCCCACGCCCGGAGCGATATCCGGGCACGAAAGCTGGTGCGGCGCGGCGAACTGCTGAAGACCGGCCTGCTGGCTTCACGCCCCTACCTGGAACGGCGGGTGCCGGTGGAGCTTGTGCGCCAGCTGCTCAGCCCCTGACCCCTCAGTGGGTCGAGCCCCCATCCTTCGGCTGGGCGGTAAACGACGCCCGGTTCTTTTCCATCGCCTCCATCTCGCGGACCCGGTCGCCGAGCCAGGCATGGATGTTCCGCGCGTTCTCCAGGTTCAGCACCACGCCGCCCGTGACAAACCGTACCAGGCTCGCCTTCAGGTCCTCCGGCACCTCCTCCAGTTCCCTGCCGATCGTGCCGTTGGGGGTAAGGGCGTGGGTAATGGCGTGGGGGAGGGGCGGCCGCTCCAGGTAGAAATTGATGACCAGCTCCCCCCGCGGCGACAGCCCGCCATGGGCGCCGTTCACGTAGGCGGGATTGTAGTCCTGCGGGAATACATACTTGAACGTCAGCTCCTGATCATTCTTCGACATCTCATCCTCCTCGAAAGTAACTTCACGACTGCAGGCTCGCCCGCAGCCCCTCCTCCAGCGTCGGATAGCGCAGGGTCACCCCCAGCTCCCGCCGCATCTTTTCCGTACCGACCCGCCGCGACTCGCTGAAGTAGGAGAGCATCAGCGGATGCATCACCTGCCGCGCCTCCTCCCGCGTCACCTGCCGGGGACGGGGGAGTCCCGCCGCGTCCGCCACGGCGTTGAAATAGTCCGTCATGGTGCTTTCCTGCCCATCCCCCACGTTGAACAGCCCGCCCGTCGTGCAGCGCGCCGCCGCGGCCAGGCAGATCGCGGCCAGGTCGTCGGCGTGGATCCGGTTGGTGAACGGCGACTCTTCGCGCCGCAGGACCGGCTGCCCCATCTGCAGCATCGGGATCGGCAGCCGCAGCGGGCCGTAGATGCCGGGAACGCGCAGGACGATCACCGGCACGCCCCGCTCCGCCCCCCACGCCGAGAACGTCTCCTCCGCGTGGACGCGCCGCCGGGCACGCGTCGTCTCCGGGCGCACCGGCGTCTCCTCCGTGACGACCCCGCCCTCGCAGTCGCCGTACACCCCGGTCGTGCTCAGGTAGACGATCCGGGCCGGCTCGCAGCCTTCCGGAATGCCGTTGCAGAACGCCTGCACACGCGGCTCCGTGATGCCGCCCCCCGGCGGCGGCGCGCAGTAGTACACCTCCGCCCCCGCCGTCGGCATCCCCCGCAGCGTCTCCGGGTAGTCCAGGTCGCCCGGTACCGGCGCGATCCCCAGCCGTTCCAGCTCCCGGCAGCTCTCATCCTTGCGGCAGAGCGCCGCCACCCCGTCGCCCCGTTCCCGGCAGAGCGCCGCAATCCTTTTTCCCACGTAACCGCAGCCGACGATGAACACCCGTCCCATGGGACCTCCCGTCATATCTTCACCTGCCCCCGCCGGGAGCGCCGATCTTAGTAGTATCACACGGCCGGGTGTAGACAAAGAAAAGTTTGTCTCGCTCCGGAATTCTGCTACCCTGTTGCCGGCTTACGAACAAGGGGGACGGTATGTCGATCGATATGGAGGAGATCAGGCGGGCGTACGCGGAGGCGGACTGTCTCTGCACGGCGGCGGAGGTGGAGGCGGCGCTGGACCGGATGGCGGCGGCGATCACGGAGCGGCTCGCCGGGGCGAACCCGCTCGTCCTCTGCGTCATGCACGGCGGGCTCATCGTCACCGGCGCCCTGGCGACGCGGCTGAACTTCCCGCTGGAGCTGGAATACCTGCACGCCACCCGTTACGGACACGAGCTGTTCGGCAGCCTCCTGGACTGGCGCGTGCGCCCCACCGGCGACCTGCGGGGACGGACGGTCCTGATCGTGGACGACATCCTGGACGAGGGGGCGACCCTGGCGGCGATCATCGACTACTGCCGGGAGGAGGGGGCCGACGAACTGCTCACCGCCGTCCTGGTGAACAAGCGGCACGACCGGAAGGCGCGCCCCGGCCTCTGCTGCGACTTCGTCGGGCTGGAACTGGAGGACCGGTTCCTGTTCGGCTACGGCATGGACTACAAGGGATACTGGCGCAACGCTCCGGGGATCTTTGCCCTTAAGGGGTACTGAGCCGGGACGGCACGCCGGGCTATTTGACATGGCAGGTCAGGCAGAGCGCACTCCCCCCGTTGTCCCGCGCCAGGTGGTGCGGGGCGGGATTGAGCGGGTCGTGGCAGGAGAGACACCCCACCCGGCCGGCGATGAACACGAGCCCCTTCCCGGAACGGAGCGCCCGGGAGGTGACGGCGACGACCCCGTAGTCCATCCCGATGGGATGGTTCACGTTCATCCCGGTACATCGCACATAGGCGAGGCCGGCACCACGCAGCTGGACCTGGTACGCCGTAGCCAGCTGACCGTCGTGG
>JAJYBI010000021.1 GCA_021779095.1 Deltaproteobacteria bacterium | reverse complement strand
GAGAATGTAAATTGAACTGTGTATCTGCTTCATGAGATAGTGGGTACCCCCCCACCCTAGGAGCAGAGACGATGGCAATAAAACCGGAGCTACTGGACGAACTTTTAACCGACTGCAAGACCCCTGGCGACGTAGATACCCTATATTCGCAGTTGTTGCAACGGATGATCAACCGCAGCCTGGAAGCGGAAATGACCGCTCATCTGGGCTACGGTCCGGGTGAGAATCCCGGCAAAGAGAAGCGAAGCAACACCCGTAACGGTAAGAGCAAAAAGACGGTCAAGGGTACTTTTGGCGAACTGGAGATAGAAACGCCCAGGGACCGTGACAGCTGCTTTGAGCCGCAACTGATCAAGAAACGTCAGATACGGCTCGCGGGTATGGAGGATAAGATCCTTACCCTGTACGCCAAAGGGATGACGACCCGCGACATCGAACTTGCCTTGAAGGACCTGTACGGGGTGGAGATTTCCCACACCGTGATCTCCCAGGTCACGGAATCGGTTATGGACGAGGTCAGAGCGTGGCAAAATCGTCCGCTGGAAAGCGTCTATCCGATCCTGTGGCTGGATGGCCTGACCGTCAAGATTCATCACGGCAAACAGGTCAGCAATAAATCGGCGCATGTGGTTCTGGGCGTCAACCTGCGCGGCGAAAAGGAAGTCCTCGGCTTATGGATTGCCGAGACGGAAGGCGCCAAGTTCTGGCTTTCGGTGCTTACCGAGCTGCGCCATCGCGGTGTCCAGGATGTCTATATCGCCTGCATGGACGGTCTCAAAGGCTTGCCGGAAGCGGTTAACGCCATCTTTCCAAAGACCTTGACCCAGCTATGCATCGTTCATCTAGTGCGAGCCAGCCTGCGTTACGTCACGGTCAAGGACAGCAAGGCTGTGGTTGCAGCATTGAAACGGATTTACCAGTCGGCAACCGCCGAAGAGGCGGCAGCGGAGCTGGCTCAATTCGAGGCCGATTGGAGTGGACAATACCGAGCCGTAGTCCGGCTGTGGCGAAACAACTGGGACAACATCATCCCGTTTTTCCAGTTTCCGCCGGAGATTCGCAAGGTCATCTACACGACCAATGCTATAGAATCACTGAACATGAGCCTGCGGAAACTGACGCGCAACCGCCGGATCTTTCCTAACGACGAGTCGGCTATCAAGGCGCTCTATCTGGCGATCAGGCAGGCTTCACGCAACTGGAAAATGATTCACAACTGGAAGCCAGCGCTCCAGACGTTTCAAGTGATGTTCGGCGAAGACCGGGTGCCATTGAACCTGGTGTACTGAAACGGCGGATACACAGTTCATTTGACAGACCCAATAAGGACCGTCCCCAGAGGGCTTCTCCTGTAGCTAGTCTTCATCAGTTTCCGCTTCCGATTCAAGTTCAGCCTCTTCTATATCTAGGCCTTTACCTTTGGCCTTCTTGTCCATGCCTGCCAAACCAGCAGTTGCTTTATTAGCTTTGTCCTTAAGTATGTCCTTTGATTTTTTATCCAAAACTGATGCTATTGTTGAAAAACCTGGAATTTGAGAAAGTTTTTCAACAGCATTTGTTAGTTGTACACTTTTTTCTAAAGCATCCATAAGTGGATGATCAGCTTTATTATAATCAGTTATGAGTTTACCAGGGTTTTCAGAGCTAACTTCTAATATATTGTATAACAGCTTTATCCTTAAATCAGCTGATATGTCACCATCAGGGATTGTGCTAATTTGATTGGAAAGACCTTCAAATGTTTTACTGAGAACTTCTTTATGAGTGTATTCTTCCACCAACCTTTTGGATAAGTTAATTTTTTTGCTTGTTGAATATGCAACCCACAATATAGGTACATAAAGCGGAAGAATTGCAAGTACCAACCTAGGCATATCTAATAATACTCTATCGAGAGCCTTACCCTGAATTAATAATACTATGCTCACGGCAAACGGTATAAGAGAAATAAACACAAGATAAGTAATTGCTTTTTCAAATTTACCAGTATGAGTTGTTATGTCCTTTACTTCATCATCCTTTTTTATAGTATAAGCAGAGCTTAGACCTGCCGTAAGCGCATTTGGAAGGAGAGCTTGAATTTGTTTTGATATAGCTGTGTACTCTGAATTCCATCTCTCAACAGTTGTTAAAAAATCAGCTGCTACGCCACTTTTATATTCTTCATATTCCTGCTTGCTATAAGCTTTGTATTTATCAAAGTCCACCTTGTATTGATTTAAATTAATGCTTAGTTCACTATATGAATTTTCTAGTTCTTCTTTAAGTCCAGGAACCTCTGTTTCTTCGTTTGTGTCTTCATCAGTCTCTTTGTATCCAAAAATCTCTAAATATAGGTCATCTATTTCTTTCCTTTTATTGAGCACGTTTTTATGAACAAGATCAATTTTTGATGACAATTCTTCGCTTTTTGTGTAAAGAGCCTCCAAGCTATTTATTTTATTTAAATAATCATCGTGATTGCTAAAGGTTGTTTCTAATGCTTCTATCTCGTCATTTATGGTGCTTATTCGTGTTTCAAGATCCGAAAGCAGTTTATTAGATACGATTGTATTATTTTCAATGAATTCACTATTTGCAACAGCTTCGTTTCGTGTATTATTTATTGCTTCAAGAATTGACTTAATCTCTTCTAAATTATCTTTCGATTCCTGTTCATATTGTGAAATAGTATTTCTAGACTCTTCACTTCTATTCCTATATTCTGAAGCTTTTTTGGATGCTTGTTTAGCCTCATTTTCATACTCTGGTGTTCTTTTATCAATTTTTTCATCAAGTGCAACTACTGCCTTCCATAGCTTTTTTCTTTCATCTTCCAAATAATCCAACATGTCAGATTTAGCCATACCGAATCCTCTCACGCAAACAGGAGATGAGCAATATTCAAGAATCTGGTGACACCTTACTTAATTCGGCTCGTCAGCTGAATCTGTGATGACACAGCGGCTCTGGCAAGTCGCCAAGTGTATGATATAGCGCCACTTGTAGGCATTTTACGGTTCGGAAACCGTACGCTTTTCTGATAGTCAGTTTTGCCTTGAGGTTCAGTCCTTCTATCGCACCGCTGGAAAGACGACCTTTTGCCCTGAACCAGTTGAGAATCATCGGCTTGTGATTGCGCAACATCCGGGCGACCTTCTTCATCGGTTCCAGGTCGGTTTGCATTGTTCTGGTCACCCAACCGTCGAGGAACTTGCCCGCAAAGTCAGCACGCTGGTAATCCCAGAACTGCTGAAAGTCCTCGCGCAGCAGATACGCCTTGATTGCTGAGAGGTTGAGCTTGAGTAAATCTCCCAATCGTGACGTCTGCTTCTCGGACAGATTTTCCGGCCGCTTCAGCAGCAGCCAGCGCCCCTTTTCCAGGACGTTCTCCTGTTTGGCGGCCTTGAACTCCTTGGCTTCGGTGCGCCGGACCTCGTCAATCGCCTCATTGAACTTCCGCATGATGTGGAAACGGTCGAGGATGTTCAAGGCATTGGGTGCCCGCTTGGCAATGACCTTGAGATACGGTGCCCACATATCGCTGCAGACGTATTTGAGCTTGGCGCTGCGGTCTTTGCCGAATTCCCGGAAGAAGCGGAGCAGCGTTTTTACCCGCCGTTCCGGGCCGCACCAGAGAAGGCGCCTGACGCCGGCATTGAGCTGATAGACCATGGTCAGGTATTGCTGGCCTTTGAAGACGGCAATCTCATCAATACCGATTTCCGTAACGCCATCAAGGTTCCGGTTGCTCAGGCCGTAATCGACAGCATACTGTACCGCCCGGAAGATGCTATCCCAACTGGTCTCGAAGATTCCGGCAACCTCTTTCCAGGAGAGTCGCCGTGCCCACCGGGCAAGATAGACCTGGTACGAGATCGTCATCTGCTCTTTGCCATACCCCCAGGGGAGGGATTCAACCTTTACACCATGGGTCGGGCACAGAACCCGGCGGGGAGCGTAGCGAAAGAAGACCTTGAACGCCCAGATCGGCACATACTCGAACAGCCGGGCCGGTTGCGTGTCGTACGTCTTGCCTCGTTTGCCGCATTCCGGGCATTCAGGCTTGCTGTTGCGACGCGGATTGATGTCAATGATCAGTGCTTCTGAGCCACCGACTTTCGCCAGTCGGCAATCTCCGTAAATGAAAGACTTGAAACGCTCGACCTTGTTCAGTACAGTCTTGATAAGCATTGCTTCTCCCGTGTCGGACTTGATCGTTTCTCGCAAAAACAATCTTATCCGTCACTGAGAGGCAATGCCCTTATTTTTTCAGCCCGCTACCCACAGATTCTGCGGACGAGGCCAGTTTCGGATGATGCCTTTGCCGATTGTGTTCTGGGGAGGGCTACGGCATCTGTGCGGGAACACCCCTTTATTTCGCCACCGGCACACGCCTCGGGGTATCTGATAGTGAACGCGTATGCCCCGATCGCAAAGGAGTACATTGTCTATCCGACGTGAATCATCCCCCCTCCCTCGATGGGAGGGGGTGAGGGGAAGGGAGTTGTCGAGTAGTCATGTTTCGCCTTAGTAAGTAATCTTTGTTGCCGGTTGAGTGCTGCGTTATGCTATTGGATAACTATTATGGTCAATAAATATAATGCATCTTTAATAGATGGACATGGAGCGAAGGAGTGGCTCTTTTCCTACGGGACCCTGCAGGACCCCGAGATGCAACGGATTCTGTTCGGGTACACCTGTGAAGGGCGGAACGCCACCCTGTCCGGCTGGTCGCTGTTCGCCTCGGACGAGGACGGCTATCTGTTCATCGGGCCCGATCCGGCCGGACAGGTTGCCGGCTGCGTCATCGCGGTCGATGCATCGGCACGTGGTGCGGCGGACCAGTGGGAAGAGGTGCCGTATTACGAGCGGGAGAAGGTTACGGTCACGCTTCATGATGGCCGTGAAATGGAGGCATGGACCTACACGCGCCGTGTGGGGAAGGGCAGGCCTTATGCCGGGGGACAGATGAGCGTCGCGGATCGGGAGGCGGTGCTGGCGGAGGCGAGGTCGCTGGCCGACCGGATGGCGCGGCAGCAGTCGGCATGACGTTCACATCTTCAAGGTTCGATCCGCGAGGTGAGTTGAAATGCGTAACAGGTTGTGGCGTACATGTTTCGGCGCTGTTGCGCTGTGTATGCCGGTGCTGGTCTTCCTTTCGGGGTGCGATTCACCGCAGACGCTGCAGATAGGCGATACGGCCCCTCCGTTTTCCATGCGGGAGATCGGCGGCAGGACGGTGGATCTGGAACAGTACAGGGGGAAGGTGGTGGTGCTCTATTTCTGGGCGAGCTGCTGTCTTGACACTCTCAAGCTGATCGAACCGTACTACGAGCAGCATAGACAGGAGATCGAGGTGATCGCGGTCAACGACAACGACGCGGCTGCAACGGCCGCTTACGCCAGGAGCAACAAGATTACATTCACCATGCTGGCCGACAAGCCGATGAAGCTGTTCAATGCGTACAAGGCAAAAGGGTTTCCGACAATCTACATTGTTGACCGGTCCGGCGTCATCCGGGAGAAGATTATCGGTGATATCGGGCTCGAACCGCTGGAGAAGCTCATGACCCGGCAGATCGGAGTCGGCAAAAAGGCAGCGGAGTCCTATGAGAAGATGCTTGGCCGGTGATGAAGAGCTCCTTTACGGATTCCCCAAACAACGACACCCTGCCGCACGCGGCGGGGTTTTTTGTTTGAATGACGGTAGACGCGGGAATCGAAGCTGTCGTGACCACGGACCTGATGCCTGAAACGCGGCCTGGGAAGGGCGCGTCAGTGAGCGGCGGGGTGTCTGCGCGGGATCGGGGCGGAGTGACCGAGACGAAGTAGTCGATTCACGCAGTGATATCTGCCGCCTTCTATTTAATGCTGGTAAATATTGCTCCACCGGGTAGAATGCTGCCGTTGCCGGCTTGCCCGATGATCAGGCGCGGGTTGTCCCACAGGCCATGCCGATACGGTTCTGCATAAGGTCACGCGTGACGGATTGGCGAGCACGACAACCGTGTAGTTGAGCATCACAGTCACCAGGGATGGTATCGGTACGTGGATTTGATTGAGGCAACCCGATTCTGTCTCTCCAGTTTTGCGCCATCTATTACAGAGGTGTCTTTATGGCTCATCAACAGGTCATTAGCAATTACATGGAACATGGGTACTGCCTCGACTGGGAAAAAGGCCTTGTTTCGCTCCATGTCGCGTCAGACGTAATAACCGGCATAGCCTACTATTCCATTACTATAGCGATGCTCTATTTTGCATTGAAACGGAAGGACATACCTTTCAAGCATATTTACTTCCTTTTTGCGGCATTCATTATTTCCTGCGGTACTACCCATTTCTTCTCAGCATACACTATCTTTGTACCCGCCTATTGGAGTGAGGGGTATGTAAAAGCATTCACCGCCACGATTTCCGCTGTTTCCGCAATATTGTTCATCCCGTTAATTCCAAAGGCGATTGCAATGCCAAGTCTCGCCAAGGCACTTGATGACAATAGGGAGTTGACGGAGCAGCTGCAAAAGAAAATAGTTGAAACAGAGCAGAGCGAGGTTCGCTTCCATGCCATTTTCGATGCCAGCGATGAAGCCATATTTATCCATGACACGCGAACCGGAGCGATTCTTGGCGTTAATGAGACAATGTGCCGGATGTACGGGTATGCGCAGGATGAGGCGTTGAAGGTCAGTGTCGAGGACCTCAGTTCCGGTATCCCGCCGTACACCCAAACGGAAGCCTTGAACCGCATACGTAGAGCCGTGTCAGGTGAACCTCAGCAATTCGAATGGCATGCAAGGCATAAAGACGGGCGGCTGTTCTGGGTTGAAGTCCATATCAGACGTGCCCTCATAGGTAGCGACAACAGAATACTGGTAACGGCGAGGGATATTTCTGAACGAAAAACTGCAGAGGCTGCCTTGCGCGCCTCTGAAGGTAAATTCCGCAGCCTTCTCGAATCTGTCCAGCTTTTAGCGGTTATTCTCGATACAGAAGGCAAGATCACCTTCTGCAATGATTTCCTGCTCAGTATGACCGGCTGGGCGCATGACGACGTCATCGGTTGCAACTGGTTTGAGAAGTTCATTCCCGACGATGAACGGACTACGGTTCAAGCCGTCTTCAAGGAGGCCATTGCCAACAATGCCGTGGTCAAGCATTACGAAAATGTCATTTTGACCCAACGTGGCAGCAAAAGGATGATTGTCTGGAACAATACGACATTGTATGACATGAGCGGTGCAGTGATGGGTGTCGCATCACTTGGGACGGACGTAACCGAACACCGGAACACGGAGGAGCAGCTCAGGCAGTCCCAGAAAATGGAAGCAATCGGTCAGCTCGCAGCGGGTGTCGCACATGATTTCAATAATATACTTACGATCATAAGCGGCTACAGCAGCCTGTTATTGATCCAAAACTCGTTGAACGAACAACAGAAGGAAAAGATCAAGCTGATCGGCGATGCATCGGAAAAGGCGGCCCAACTGACCCGCGGGTTGCTGGCCTTCAGCCGCAAACAACAACTGAATGTAAGAGAAGAAGACCTGAATGACATTGTCCGGCGGATGCAGAAGTTCCTGGTCAGGATCATCGGTGAAGATATCAGGTTATACACAACATGTTTCGGCGCAGACCTGCCAGTATCGGTAGATAAAGGACAAGTTGAACAGGTGATGATCAACCTTGCCACCAATGCGCGCGATGCCATGCATGACGGGGGCTCTCTTTCCATCTCGACAGATTCGATCGATCTGGATCGGTCATTCTTCAGCCTGCATGGCTATGAAGCGCGCCCGGGATCATATGCGGTGCTTACCATATCTGATAATGGCGAAGGGATTGATGTGGTGCATCTCAGACATATTTTCGAGCCATTTTTCACTACAAAAGGGGTGGGAAAAGGAACAGGTCTCGGTTTGTCTATAATCTACGGCATTGTAAAGCAACATGACGGTTTTATAAATGTGTACAGCGAAGTTGGAAAAGGCACTACATTCCGCATTTATTTCCCGATTGTGGAGAAATCAAGGATTCCTGACATTGAAAAACCTGAGGACATCATACCGGTCGGCGGCGATGAAACCATCCTTGTTGTCGAAGATGACCGGGTTGTGCGTACGTTATTCGAAAGAATATTGGAAGACCATGGATATACGGTAATCATTGCCGAAGATGGGATGGATGCCGTCGAGAAATTTAAAGCCAAAGCGGAAAAGATCAATCTGATCCTGATGGACATGATCATGCCGAAGATGAACGGGAAAGATGCATACGATGAGATCCGCCGAATCAAACCTGATCTCAAGGTGCTTTTCTCCAGTGGCTATACCGCAGACTTTATTGAAAACCGGGGGGGCCTGGAAGAAGGTTTCGAGCTGATCATGAAGCCTGTGCAGCCAATGGAACTCCTAAGAAAAATTCGGGAAATGCTGGATGCGTAGTTGGTGTCCATCCTTACAACATGTCTGCCTGACGGGGAAGCGTGCGGGGGCTTCTGTGCAGCTTCCGGAGCTCCCGGTCGCTTAGGGGGCGCTTCATCCGCTGGGCGATGGCCCGCACCTGCTCCATGAGGCAGACCGCCTCCTTCCGGCTGATGGCGATCCCCAGCTCCCGGTACCGCTCCACGAGGCCGCTCGTGCCGGAGTGTTTCCCCACCACGAGGTGGCGGGTGAGCCCCACCTCTTCGGGAGCGTACCCTTCGTAGTTTCGCGGGTTCTTGATGACGCCGTCGGTGTGGAGGCCCGACTCGTGGGCGAAGACCCGCTCCCCCACCACCGGCTTCCAGGGGGGGACCGGCCGGTGGGAGGCGCGGCCCACGAAGCGGGAGACCTCCAGGAACCGGTGGGTGTCGATCCCCGTGTCGATGCCGCAGGCCAGCTTCAGCCCCATGACCACCTCTTCCAGCGCCGCGTTGCCGGCCCGCTCCCCCAGGCCGTTCACGGTGGTGTTGACGAACCGGGCGCCGGCCCTGACCCCGGCGATGGCGTTGGCGGTGGCCATCCCCAGGTCGTTGTGGGTGTGTACCTCGATCTCCAGCTCCGGCACGCTCGCCCGCAGGAACCGCACCTTCTCGAAGGTGGTGAACGGGTCGAGGACCCCCAGGGTGTCGCAGAAGCGGAACCGGTCGCCCCCCATCTCCCGGGTGATCTCCATCAGTTCCACGAGGAACGCAAGGTCGGCGCGGCTGCCGTCCTCCCCCCCCACGGAGACGTACAGGCCGTGCGCCTTGGCGAACCCGAGCGCAACTTTAAGCTGCTCCTTCACCCACTCCCGGCTCTTTCTGATCTTGTGCTCGATCATCATGTCGGAGACGGACAGCGAGATGTCCACCGCCGTGAGGCCGCAGTCGATGCTCGCCCGGATGTCGGCGGGGAGCGCCCGGTTCCAGCTGATGAGCCTGGCGTTCAGCCCCAGGTCCACCAGGGCGCGGACCGCCGCGCGCTCCTCTTCCCCCATGGCCGGGATGCCGCATTCCAGTTCCTGCACCCCCATGGCGTCCAGCATCCGGGCGATGGCGATCTTTTCCTTGGTACTGAAGACCACCCCGGCGGTCTGTTCACCGTCCCGGAGGGTGGTGTCGTCGATGATGATGTCGTGCCGCCGCGCCTGGTCCATAGCCGCCTCCTCAAACGCACGAGCCCCGTCTGCGTCTGCAAACGGGGCTCCGTTGCCCTGTGCCGATCCCTGTTAATGAGGGTAATAGCACAAGCCGTGCCGCTGTCTTGCCGGTAATGATATCAGTCTGTTACGGAGATGAACGGGACGGCCTGCCTGTTTGCTGGGCAGATTCGGAGCCCGGGCGTGCAGACCTGCCGTGCGAGGGGGCGGCCGGCGCGCATGCACCGGAAACGGCTACCGGATTTGGCCCGATTTTTGGCCGCTTGCAGGCGTTTGGGGGGCGTGCCCGGCGGCGGACTGTCTTTTGCATGGCAGGGGAGGCCGCCATGCATCCGTGCGGCGCGCACTGATGCCCAATCTCCAGCAAAGGAGCTGTTCATGCTTGCCGTGCTCGTCGCCGTCTTCGTCCTCGCCTATGCCGCCATCGCCCTGGAGCATCCGATCAGGGTCAACAAGTCGGCCTCGGCGCTCATCGCCGCCGGGCTCCTCTGGACCGTCTACGCGGTCATGAGCGGCGATCCCCGCCTGGCGGTGGAGCAGCTCGACGAGTCGCTGGCGTCCACCGCCCAGATCGTCTTCTTCCTCATGGGGGCCATGACCATCGTCGAGGTGGTGGACGCCCACAACGGCTTCGAGGTGATTACCTCACGCATCGGGACGACGCGGCTCTCCTCTCTCATGTGGCTCGTCGGGCTCGTCACCTTCTTCCTGAGCTCCGTCCTCGACAACCTGACCACCACCATCGTCATGATCTCGCTCATGAGGAAGCTCCTGGACCGCAAGGACGACCGGCTCTTCTTCGCCGGGATCATCGTCGTCGCCGCCAATGCAGGAGGGGCCTGGTCCCCCATCGGCGACGTGACCACCACCATGCTCTGGATCGGCGGCCAGATCACCTCCCTCGCCATCATGAAGGGGGTGTTCATCCCCTCCCTCGTCAACCTCATCGTACCGCTGGCGGTCACCGGCTACCTGTTGCGGGGGAAGGAGGTGATCTCCCCGGTGAAAGACGGATCGGGCGACGGTTACGAGACGACCCCCTACGAGCGGAACCTCATGTTCTTCTGCGGGATCGGCATCCTGGTTGCCGTACCGGTCTTCAAGACCATCACCCATCTCCCCCCGTTCATGGGGATTCTGTTCGGCCTGGGGATACTCTGGCTGATCGGGGAGCTGGTGCACCGGTCCAAGGAGGACGAGGAGAAGGCGCACCTCACCCTGGCGCACGCCCTCATGCATATCGACATGGCGTCCATCGTCTTCTTCGTCGGTATCCTCCTCTCCGTGGCCACCCTGGAGCAGACCCAGATCCTGACATTGCTCGCCGGATGGCTCGACCGGACCGTGGGACGGCTGGATATCATCGTCACGATCATCGGCCTGGTGAGCGCCGTGGTGGACAACGTGCCGCTCGTCGCGGCCACCATGGGGATGTACCACATGACCGCGTATCCGCCGGACAGCTTCCTCTGGGAGTTCATGGCCTACTGTGCGGGGACCGGCGGTTCCATCCTGATCATCGGCTCGGCGGCGGGGGTCGCCGCCATGGGGCTGGAGGAGATCCATTTCTTCTGGTACGTGCGGCGGATCAGCTGGTTGGCGCTCGTGGGGTATCTGGGGGGGATTGCGGCCTATATCCTCCAGTTCCGGATGCTGCACGGCTGACCCGCACCGGAAGCCGCGAGCGGCAACGCAGCAGATCGGTCCTTGAGGCCCGCGGGTCCGCAATAGTTTTTCAACAGCCAGCTAGATCAGGTCGGCGATCCGGAGGAAGTTGTCGAGGATCTTCAGGGAGGCGTCGCGGTACGCGGTGCGGGCGTTGCGGAAGTCGGCCAGGAACTGTTCGGTGCGTGACGCGGTCTCCGGGGTCCAGATGGACCACTCGCGCACCATATCCGCGGTCACTTCGGGGTGGAACTGGAGCCCCCAGGCGGTGCCGCCGTAGCGGAACGCCTGCCCCTTGCAGGCGTGCGAACCCGCCAGATGCACGGCCCGGGGGGGGACGGTGAAGCTGTCGTTGTGCCACTGGAAGGTGGTGAAGGTCCGGCTTATTCCCCGGAAGAGCGGGTCCGCCACCCCTTCGTCGGTGAGGGTCACGGTCGTGGTCCCCTTTTCCCCCCGCGCCGCGGGGGTGACGACCCCGCCCAGCACGTGGGAGAGGAGCTGGCCGCCGAGGCAGATCCCCAGGAACGGGGTTCCCTCCGTGACGCAGCTGCGGATGAACCGCTTGACGGGGCCGATGAACGGGTGGTGTGCGTCGTCATGGACCCCCATGGGGCCGCCGAGGACGATGACGGCGCGCAGCTCATTGGGGGAGGGGAGCGGCGCGCCGGTGTAGGGGGTAACGGTGCGGACGTCGATACCCAGCTCCCGGGGCCGGTCATCGTAGGTGCCGGCCGGGACGGCGGGATCGTTCTGGATGATGGTGAGCACCGGTCCTGTCATGGGCGAAATCTTACCACGCCGCGGAAGCGGCGTCCAGAGCAGTTACCCCATGCTTCCCATGCTCCCCAGGGCGAACACCCGGTCCGGTCGGTACCCGGGGTCCGGCCCCCGGTGCATGAGCAGGTTCGTTCCCATGACCCCGAATGCGTGTGCCGTCAGGAGGTCGGTGGCGGAGCGGTTGCGCTCCGGGACGTCGAGGAACATCCGGACGCCGGTCCCGGCCCGCTCCCGCGCCGCCGTGAAGAGCAGGGGGGCCGATGGGGCATCGGTGCAGCCCCAGGGGCCCACCTGCAGACCGTCACCGCAGGGCTGGCTCACCAGGAAGCCGTGGTCGTCGCCGATCAGCTCGCCGCGCCCGGCGGTCGCCCGGAGGAGCGCTCCCCGCATCTCGCCCCACCCCGCGGCGTCGGCGGCCTCCAGGGTCGCCGGCGACGGGGTCGGTGCCTGCCGGCACTCACCGGCGCTCCCCGTTCCCACCCACCTCCGGATGGTATCCACCGTCACGAATCCCAGCCGCTCGTAGATCGGCCGACCGGCCTCGGATGCGGTGAGCCAGACCGTCGTAACACCGCTGGCCGCCAGTGCCTCCAGCGCCAGCTCCATGAGTCCGGCGCCGATCCCTCTTCCACGATACCCGGCCTGTACGAGCAGGTTGCCGATCCAACCGCTCTTGCCGTAGCCGATGGCAGTGACGAAGGCAACCGGCTCGTTGCCGTCCCGCGCCACGAGGCAGCCGGACGGAAAGGCGTGCAGGAGAAAGTCGAACTCCCAGCGGTCGCAGATCCACTTCTCCTCCGCGGCCAGCGCGAGAAACGTTTCCGTGTCGTTCTCCCGGAACCGGTCGAACCGGATGTCGTGCGGGGAGGGCGGCATCTTCCTACCCCTTCGGCAGCGCGCAGGCCGACTGGCCGATGGTGACATCCTGGCCGATGAGCCCGATGGCGTCGGCGCGGCACTGCTTGCAGTGCTTGAACTGGCCGATGACCTTCTCGTTATCCTTCTGCATCCCCGCCAGGTAGGCGGGATCGGGGGGGGTGATATGGGCCAGCTCGGCCTGGGGGATGATCGGCATGAGGTTCATGACGAACGCCCCCAGCTCCTTCACCCTCGCGGCGATGAGCGGCACCTGGCCGTCGTTCACGCCGGGGATCAGCACCGTGTTCACCTTGATGGTCATGCCGTACTCGCCCGCCTTCTTCAGGCCGGCCAGCTGGTTGTCCACGAGGATCTTCGCCCCCTCCCTGCCGGTATATGCCGTGCCATGGTACAGCACGTGGCCGTAGACCTTTGCCCCCACCTCCGGGTCCAGGGCGTTGATGGTGACCGTCAGGCTGTGCAGGCCGAGTTCCCGGAGGGCGTCGATCTTTTCCGGCAGGAGCAGCCCGTTGGTGCTGAGGCACTTCATGAGGTGGGGGAACTCCGCGTCCACCAGCCGGAAGGTCTCGAAGGTCTCCTCGTTGACCAAGGGGTCGCCGGGGCCGGCGATGCCGATCACCTTGATGATCGGTCCGACAACCGGGCTCGCCATCACCTCGCGGACCTTTGCGATCGCCTCCTGCGGGGTGAGAACGCGGCTCGTGACGCCGGGGCGCGATTCGTTGGCGCAGTCGTGCTTGCGGGTGCAGTAGCCGCACTTGATGTTGCATTTCGGGGCTACGGCCAGGTGCATCCGGCCGTTCTTGTGGTGGTTGCCGCCGAAGCAGGGGTGCCCCTGGATTTTTGTGAGCTGTTCGCAGCTGCTCGCCATTGTCGCCTCCGTGTCTGCGCCGGGGTAGCGTGTCACCCGGTTGATAAGAAAAAAGGCACCGA
Source organism: Deltaproteobacteria bacterium (assembly GCA_021779095.1). GTDB lineage: Bacteria > Desulfobacterota > Desulfuromonadia > Geobacterales > JAJYBI01 > JAJYBI01. Next base: position 48,513 of record JAJYBI010000021.1, on the reverse strand, counting down.
CCATCCGATGGTCGGCGCCTTTGCCGATTGAAACGCCCGGCGGAGAGAATCCCGTCGGGCGCCATTGCCTTTTTGCGTGATAACCGTGTATGCGTGCTGTCCTGGCAGTATCATATTGCGTGCCAGATTTTCATGAAATAAGTAACTGACCGTAAATATTGCAATTTGCAGCTTGTGGTTTGTGGCTTCTCCCCGGTGGTCTGCTTCATAATCCAGGATAGAGTGATACTTTTTTGGGCAGATTCAGTCTCTGCCGACTCCATGCCGGAGGTGGAACGTCTCCCGATGTCAGCAAATGGCCGTTTCCCGGCAACCGGTGCCGGCGGTTTGGTTATTGCAGCAGGCGGGACATGCTGCCGAATGCCGATTGCCATGACTGTCGCACCCGTGCCCGGGCCGCCTTTGCCGGTCTGGCGATCGGCGACGCCCTGGGGGCGCCGGTGGAGTTCATGACCGTCGGCGAGATCAGGGCGGAGTACGGCCAGCTGCGCGACCTGGTGGGGGGGGGCTGGCTGCGGCTGAAGCCGGGGCAGGTGACCGACGACACGGAGATGAGCCTCTGCATCGCCCGGGCGCTGGACAAGTCCGGCGGCTGGTCGCTGGAAGGGATCGCGGAGAACTTTGCGGTCTGGCTTCGCTCCAGGCCGATCGACGTGGGGGATACCTGCCGCCGCGGCATCCGTGCCTACATGCTCAAGGGGACCCTGGAGACCCCCCCCAACGAATGGGACGGGGGGAACGGCGCCGCCATGCGGGTCCTGCCGGTGGCGCTCCTGACCCTGGGGGACGACATGTTGCTGCAGAGGTATGCCGTGGCCCAGGCACACCTGACCCACAACCAGCCGGTGTCCGACGCCGCCTGCATCACCCTCGGCCGGCTCGTGCACCTGGCCGTTGCGGGGGGATCGAAGCACCAGCTGCGCCGCGAGGTGGACAGCCTCTGCGAGCGTTTTGCCACCTTCCGCTTCGACCCGTACCGGGGGCTTGCCACCGGCTACGTGGTGGATACCCTGCAGACGGTGTTCCATTATTTTTTCAGGTCGCGGAATTTCGAGGAGTGTGTCGTTGAGACGGTGAACCAGGGGGGAGACGCGGACACCACCGGCGCCATCGCCGGGATGCTGGCCGGCGCCTACTACGGGATGGAGGCGATCCCGAAGCGGTGGGTGAAGAAGATGGACCGGCGGGTGATGGAGGAGGTGCAGACGCTGGCGGAGCGGCTCGTCGCTCTCTCGCCTCTGTGTCGCCGAGATCCGTCTGCGCGCCATCTTTGCCCGTGACTCAATCGCATCATCCTCGACGTAGCGCTGCCGCCCCTCACCCAATCCCTCTCCCAAGGGGAGAGGGCACGGCATGCTCTCCCCCTCCGGGGGAGAGATAGAGAGAGGGATTGCCTGTGGTGCTGCTCAATCGTCCCGAACAGGTCTGGCATGAATCCGGACTCGGCAAGAAGATGAATCTAGACGGGGCTATCCGTTTTCGGAAAGGTTTTGGTCGTGCCGGGGCGTGGCGTCAGTCCCGGTACCGCTTTATGAGGTCGCCGTAGTCGTCGATGCGCCGGTCGCGCAGAAACGGCCAGATGCGCCGCACGTCCTCGCTGCGCCGCCTGTCCAGCTCCACCGTCAGCACCTCCTCCCGGTCCGTGCTCCCCTGGGCCAGCAGCTCCCCCTGGGGCCCCGCCGCGAAGCTCGTCCCCCAGAAGTCGATCCCCGCGTCGGCCCCCGACGGGTCGGGCTCGAACCCGGTCCGGTTCACGCTGATCACCGGGATGCCGTTGGCCACCGCGTGGGCCCGCTGGATGGTCACCCAGGCGTCCCGCTGGCGCCCCTTCTCGTCCGCCGTGTCCCGCGGGTCCCAGCCGATGGCGGTGGGGTAGATGAGAAGTTCCGCGCCGGCCAGCGTCATGAGCCGCGCACCTTCCGGGTACCACTGGTCCCAGCAGACGAGGACGCCGAGGGTGCCGACGGAGGTCCGGATCGGGTTGAACCCGAGATCGCCCGGGGTGAAGTAGAACTTCTCGTAGAAGCCGGGGTCGTCGGGGATATGCATCTTCCGGTAGGTCCCGGCGATGGTGCCGTCCTTCTCGAACACCACCGCCGTGTTGTGGTACAGCCCCGGGGCGCGGCGCTCGAAGAGGGACGCCACGATGACGATCCCGAGCTCCTTTGCGGTCGCGCCGATGGCCGCGGTGGACGGGCCGGGGATCGGCTCCGCCATGTCGAACCGGTCCGTGTCCTCGCACTGGCAGAAGTAGACCCCCGTGTGCAGCTCCTGCAGCACCACGAGCCGTGCCCCTTTCGCCGCGGCCTCCCGCACCCCGGCGAGGCTTTTGTTCAGGTTCGCCTCCCGATCCTCCGTGCAGCGCTGCTGCACCATCCCCACGATCAGTTTCGTATCGCTCATGAAAGAGTTCCTTTCGGCAGGTGCATGGTGACGCAGTGCAGCGAGCCGTGCTGCAGGATCAACGGCAGGCAGTCGACCCCGACGACCTCCCGGTCCGGGAAGGCGGCGGCGATTGCATCCAATGCCGCGCCGTCCCGCGGGTCGCGGTAGGTGGGGACGAGCACGGCGCCGTTCACGATGAGGAAGTTGGCGTAGGTGGCGGGGAGCCGCTCGCCGTCGTCGTATTTCGCATTCGGCCAGGGAAGCGGAATAAGCCGGTACGGTCGCCCGTCCCGGGTCGCAAGCCGTTGCAGCTCCTCCTCCATGAGCGCCAGCTCCCGGAAATGCTCGTCGTCCGGGTCGTCGCAGCGGACATACGCGATGGTACCGTCCGGGCAGAGCCGCGCCAGGGTGTCGACGTGGGAGTCCGTGTCGTCCCCCGCCAGCCAGCCGTGCGTGAGCCAGAGGAAACGGTCGGCGCCCAGTTCGGCGGAAAGTGCGGTCTCGATCCCTTTTTTCGTCAAATGGGGGTTGCGGTTCGGGTTCAGGAGGCACTCGGCGGTGGTGAGGATCGTCCCGGCGCCGTCGCTCTCGATGCTTCCCCCCTCAAGGATCAGGCCGCAGACCCGGCGCGGCACGGCGCCGAACGTACCCATCCCGTGGAGCCGGCCGGTGACCAGGTTGTCCCGGTCTGCGGCGAACTTGAGCCCCCAGCCGTTGAAGCCGAAATCCAGGAGGAGCGGCGCACCGTCCGCCTCCACGGTGATGGGGCCGAAGTCCCGCGTCCAGGTGTCGTTGGTGTCGATCCCGGCCAGCCGGACCCGCTCCATGACGGCTCCCGCCCGTTGCAGCAGGCCGGCGATCCGGTCGCTCTCTTTCTTCGGCGCCACCACCAGTGCCGTTTCGAACCGGCTCACCTGCCGGACGATCTCCGTGAAGACCGGCTCCACCTGCGATAGCCAGGGGTGCCAGTCGCTTCGCTCGTGGGGCCAGGCGACGAGAACCCCGTCCTGCGGTTCCCATTCTGCCGGCAGACGTCTTGATGACATGGTTGATCCTTTCACCGAATTCCGGGAAATCCTATAGAAAAGCCGGCGTAATTGCAAATCCGATTTGCCGGAACTTTTCGTCACCAAAGCGCTCAAGTTTCGTTCGCACCGGACGATAGGTATGCATAAGCGCCACAGCACAAACTTGCGAATAAAATATACCGAGGTCGAAACGTGGGGAGGGGTAACAACATGGATAATCTGCTCATCAAATGGCGGCTGTTGATCATGGGGTGTGTGACTGGGATGTTCTTTGTCCTGATCGGCGTTGCCGGATACCACAGCATGGGGGTACAGAGCGCCGAGATCGAGGAGCTGTACCAGGACCATCTGCAGTGCGTGCAGAAGTTCACCCAGATCGGCCAGCTGATCCGGGACAACCGGATACAGTTGCTTCTTGCGCAGCAGCACGACCCGCACATCTCCTACAGCAAGATCCACGACCACACGGTGACCCAGCACACCGATGCGGTAGCGAAGAACATCGACGAGATCAACCGGCTCTGGAAGGAGTTCCTGGCCCTGCCGGGGCTGACGGGTGACCAGAAACGACTTGCGGATGCGTTCAGCGCGGCGCGTGAACGTTACGTGAATGAGGGGCTGATACCGGTCCGGGAGGCGGTGCTCGCCGGCAGGTTCGACGATGCGGCCATGATCACGGTGAAGAAGATCAATCCGCTGGCGACGGCGACGTTCAGCGCACTCGACGGTCTGATCAAGGCGGAAAACGCCGAGGCCGCGGAGTCGTACGTGAAGGCGCAGGCCGACACCCACCGCGTCCGGATCCTGTCGATCGTTGCCATCCTCCTTGCCATGGGGATCGGGACGCTCATCAACCTGGCGGTCATCCGTTCGGTAAACCGCGGAACCCGGGCACTGTCCGAGGCCGCAACCCGGATGCGGGAGTGCGATTTCTCGCGGGACGTGCCGCTGCATACCCATGACGAGATGGGCCAGCTGGCAGCCGCGTTCAACAGCATGCGCGTTTCGGTGGTGGAACTGATCGGCCGGGTGGCCCAGGATGCGACCCAGGTGGCGGCCAATGCGAACCAGGTCTGCGCCACCTCGGAGCAGATGGTGTCGGCGGCTGAGCAGGCGGCCATGCAGGCCGGGTCGGTGGCCACTGCCAGCGAGGAGATGGCGGCGACCAGCGGCGATATCGCCCAGACCTGCCAGATGGCGGCCGACGGGTCGGTGCAGGCGACGCAGGTGGCTCAGACCGGCGCCCAGGTGGTGGACCAGACGGTTTCGGTCATGCGGCGGATTGCCGACCGGGTGCAGGAATCGGCCCGTGCCGTGGAAAGCCTCGGCGGCCGATCCGACCAGATCGGCGACATCGTCGGAACCATCGAGGATATCGCCGATCAGACGAACCTCTTGGCGCTGAACGCCGCCATCGAGGCGGCCCGGGCCGGCGAGCAGGGGCGCGGCTTCGCCGTGGTGGCGGACGAGGTGCGGGCGCTGGCGGAGCGGACCACCAAGGCGACCCGGGAGATCGGCGTGATGATCAAGACGATCCAGACTGAAACGCGGGGTGCGGTGGCCGCCATGAACGAGGGGGTGCAGGAGGTAATGAGCGGTACCGCCGAGGCCGCCCGTTCCGGCGACGCGCTCCAGGAGATACTGGGACGGATCGACGCCGTCTCCATGCAGGTGAGCCAGATCGCCACGGCGGCTGAAGAGCAGACCGCGACCACTTCGGAGATCAGCGACAATATCCAGCAGATCACCGATGTGGTGGAGAAGACCGTCAGGGGGGCGCAGGAATCGGTGGCGGCTGCCAACCAGCTCTCCGTCCTGGCGGAAGGGCTGCAGCGGGTGGTCGGCCAGTTCCGGCTGATCTGAAGGTCCGCCCGTCAGGGGAGTTTTTCCCGACGTGCGGTTGCCGCGCAGGAACGGTCTGGTACAATGCTTCCGGTACGCGATGGAAGTGATCTCCGTACGGAGGGCAGCGTGTCGAAAAAAATCATCCTTCTCGCAGACGATATGGATTTCTTCATCGAACTGGAGAAGACCTTTTTCCGCAGGGACGAGTTCGAATTCAGGACTGCTCATCATGGTGGCGAGGTGCTGGATATCCTCGCCACCGTCGTGCCCGATATCGTATTTCTCGATCTGTACATGCCGGTCATGGATGGCGACGAATGCTGCCGTCGGATCAAGGCGGACGAGAGGCTGCGCCAGGTCCCCGTCGTCATGGTCACCGTCAGCGGCCGCCAGACGGACCTGGAGCGCTGCATGGCGGCGGGGTGCGACGACGTCCTCCTCAAGCCGCTCAACCGCCAGCACTTCATCGATATCGCCCAAAAACACCTGCGCGTGACGGTGCGTTCGCTTATCAGGTATATCGCCCGTTTGCAGATTCAGTTCGGGCAGGCGCCCGGCCAGCTCCTGTCGGATTACACCATCAATCTCAGTACGGGCGGGGTGTTCCTGGAGACCGCGAACCTCATGGCGGAGGATACCCCGCTGGATGCGGAGTTCGTCCTGCCGTTCCGACCCGATCCGATCCGGTGCCAGGCCCGGGTCGCCTGGGTCAATGAACCCGGCGAGCCGAAGAACCGCAAGCTCCCCGCCGGGATGGGGCTGCAGTTCCTTGACCTCGCCACGGACGACGTGGATGCGATCCGCACCTACATCATCAACGAGCAGCTCGACCCCGTCTGGTAGCCGCCTTCCCTTTCGTCGTTCCCCCCGCCGTTCGCTTTCCGTTGCACTGCCGCCGGTTCGGTTGTATGCTGTCACACATTTCCCACCGGAGTGCGCCATGACCTATCCCGAAGCCGTCAACCTGCCGTTCAATCATGAGATCATCAGAAAGACCTTTTCGCCGGGTACGCCCGACCGGGACCCGGGCGGGCCGGGGTGGTGGATCATCGTCCGGGGGGGAGAGCTGGTGGTTGTCGAGCGCGACGGCCGGTTCGACCTGGCGGACGGGGAGCTTCCCCCCTGGTGCGGTGATGCGGAGCCGCTGTTCATCGGTCTCCTGGAGGGGAGGCCCCTGCGGGCGGTGGCCGTCGCCCGGACCGTAGAACTGCCGGCCGGCTTCCGCGCCGAGCCGTTCAACGCGACGGACGACCTCCTGGACGACCGGCTCCTCACCCTGGGCGGGCTGGCGCACCAGATCCTGGCGTGGGAGCGCGGCAGCCGTTTCTGCTCCGTGTGCGGCAACGGCACCGAATGGATGGGCGGGTCGTGGGGGCGGCGCTGCCGGGAGTGCGGACGCGAGCACTATCCCCATATCCACCCCTGCATCATCGTACTGGTGCGGCGCAACGACGAGTTCCTGCTGGCGCGCAAGGCGGTCTGGCCCGCGGGGCGCTACGGGCTCGTCGCCGGGTTCGTGGACTTCGGCGAATCGCTGGAGGAGTGCGTCGTGCGGGAGGTGCGGGAGGAGACGAGGCTGGAGGTGACGAACATCCGGTACGTGGGGAGCCAGAACTGGCCGTTCCCCAGCCAGCTCATGGCCGGTTTCGTGGCGGATTACGCCGGCGGCGAGATCAATGTGGGGGAGGACGAACTGGAGGACGCCCGCTGGTTCTGCATCGGCAACCTGCCCGCCGCCCTGCCGGGGAAGCGGAGCATCGCCCGGTGGATCATCGACCGGTACGCCCTGCACGTCTGATCTCTCACATCCGCTCCTGACACGGAGGTGCAACCATGCAGATCCTGGCCATTCTCTATCGTATCGCCGTCGCCTTCTGGGTCGGGGGCGTCGCCATCTTCACCTTCATCCTCACCCCGACCCTCTTCCGCACCCAGCCCCGGGACCTGGCGGGGCGGATCGTGGGGGTGCTGTTTCCCGGCTATTTCCGTTGGGGGCTCGCCTGCGGGGCGGTTGCACTCGTCCTGCAGCTGTTGATGTGGGGACGGCACAGCGCGGCCGCCTGTGCGGTGCTCGGCGTCATGCTGGCGGCGGCGGCGTTCCAGGCGTTCCGGATCGAGCCGCGGGCCGCCGCGCTGAAGCGGGAAATCCCGTCCTTCGAGACGACGCCCAAGGACGATCCGCTGCGCCGGCAGTTCTCGAAGCTGCACGGCATCTCCGCGGTCTGCAACCTCGTCGTGTTCGTCGGCGGGGTGGCGCTGGTGGTGCTGTTCTGAGGTAAGACCACTATTCCTTCTCGACCGCCGGTGCGGCTCTCTTCCGGCGCGCCGCTGCCGGCCTGTGCGCCGGGACGGCATGTTTTCCCTTCCGCACCGCACCGGCCGGTTTCGCGCCGGCAGCCGGTGCTTCGGGCTCCATCAGCACGATCCGGGGGTCCGCCCCCGGGGGCTGGACGCGTCTGGAGTAGCGCGGGGGGACGTCGCTCGGGTTGCTGACCGCGTGCAGGACCCCCTTTTCCCTCCAGGTATAGATCTGCGCCTTGCTTGCCGTCCCGACCGGAGCGCCGGCCGTGGGAGACTCCACTGCCGGCGGGGGCTGCCGCAGCGGTTCGTCCCCATCTTCGGGACGGTGCCCCGCATGGGCGACGCCGGCAAGCGCGATGAGCGCAACCAGGATGCCGAGCCGTTTTTTCATCTGATTCCCTCCGACAGGTTCTTTGCGAACGCCGATGCCCCGGGCACCGGCAGCGATCCAGTGTACCAGAAACGGATCAGTTTTCCTGCCCCGACGATGCGTACGCTCCGCCGCGGGACCGCATGGTCCGTCTCACCATCTCGTCGAACAGCGTCTCCATTCCGTGCTGCACTTCGGCGGATTCGATCACCCCCAGCGCCCGGGCGATCGCCTCGTAGGTTGCCAGCCCCTGCGGGTGGGGCTCCCGGCGTATCCCCCACCTGGTGGGGGGCCCTTCTGGCAGGCGCACCATCTCGGCATGTTCGATGCCGGGGAGCCTGCGCCCCATGCGGGACGCCTGACGCCAGGAACCGTCGGGGACCACCAGGGTGACGGGGCGCGGGTCGCTCGCCAGGAACCGTTTTGTCAGGAGAGGCACGTCGTCGCCCGGGTAGAGGAGGAGCATCCGACGCTCCGGGACAACCAGGTCGCCGCAATGAAGCGGTTGGTCCGGAAGGCCCTGGATGCGCAGTTCGCTGTTTGCCAGCGCCCGGAGGGCGAGCGGGCCGGTTGCGGTCGGCTTGATCCATTCCCGGTGATGCATCACGAGGACGACGCGGGTCGCCAGCCGGTAGAGGGGGATGAGCGGGCAGAGGCAGGCGGCACGGTGCATCCTGCAGTCCGGACAGCGTTCGCTGCGTTTTGAGCGGGTTCCCATGGCGGTGCGGTTCCTTTGCGACGAGAGAAGCTGGGCGGGCCGATAATACGGCATTGCGGTCCCATATGCCACCAGATTCGGCATGTCGTGAAATCCGAGGGTGCGATGCATGAATGCTGCTATACTGGCAGACAGAGGAAACGTCATGAACATCCCGCAGTATCCCGACGCTCGCGCGCTTGAGCTTCCCGACAAACCGCTGTTCGACGCCATCTTTTCCGTACTGCAACCGGAGGTGTCCGAATGCACCTTCGCCAACCTCTACCTGTTCCGCGCCGCCCATGCGTACCGGCTCACCACGGTCGGTGATGCGCTGGTGGTCCTCGGGCGGGGCTATGGCGACGAGAGGTATTTTCTTCCCCCCTTCTCCGGCGATATCGACGGCGCCGTGCGTCTGCTGCTGGATGAGGGGATGACCCTCTACGGCGCCGACGGGCCGTTCGCTGCCCGCTACCTGTCCGGAGCCGGGGTGGTGCTGACGGAGGACCGGGACAACTTCGACTACCTCTATCGCCGCAGCGAGATGGCGGAACTTGCGGGGGGACGGTTTCACAAGAAGCGGAACCGGGTGAAGTATTTCACCAACCGGCACAGCCACCGGGTCGAGCCCTATGCCCCCGCATTCAGGCCCGGCGCCCTGACACTTCTGGACGAGTGGGCCCGGGTGCACCGCCCGACGGGGAGCGCATCGCTGGCGCGGGAGGTGGAGGCGACCCGGGAGGCGCTGGGGCTGGCGGGCGAACTCGGACTGGAGGGGCTCGTGGTGCTCGTGGAGGGGACGGTTGCCGCGTTCGTGCTGGGGGAGCGGCTCAACCGAACGACCTCGGTCTGTCATTTCGAGAAGTCGGAGCCGTTCCTGGAAGGGCTCTCCCAGCTTGTGGAGCGGGAGTTCAACCGCCTGCTCTTCACCGACTGCACCTGGACCAACCGGGAGCAGGACCTGGGCCAGCCGGGGCTGCGTGCGGCGAAACTCTCGTATCACCCTGAGAGGCTCGTCAAAAAATACCGGGCGCGGGCCGGGTGGAACAAATAGCTGTTGAGGGGCGGCGGCAAGTATGATATTCCTGCTCCGTAACAACGTTGTCGGGGGCTAATGGTAGCCGGAGGGAGGCATATGGCGGGCACCGGTATCGTCGGGGACGTGGACGGGGAGATGACGCCGGAGGAGGCGCGGCGGCTGATAGTGGAGCTTCGTACCCGCGGGGACGAGCTTGATCTGGAAAACGCCGCGCTGCGACGCGAGCTTGCCGGGGAACGGAGCAGTTCCGGCGGGGGCGTTTCGTCGAACGAACGGATGTTGCGGTGTATCATCGATGCCGTCAGTGACCTTATCTACGTCAAGGACCGCCATGGTGTCTACCGGGCCTGCAACAAGTCGTCGGAAAAATTTGTCGGGATGCCCGAAGCGGAACAGTTCGGCAAGACCGACTACGATTTTTTCGGCCGCGAGATGGCCGAGAGTATTCGGGAGGTGGACCGGCAGATCATGGAGAGCGGTATGGAGTGTCGCGCCGAGGAGTGGGTGACCTATCCGGACGGTACGCAGGTGCTGCTCGATACCGTCAAGGTGCCGTACTGCGGGCCGGACGGGGAGATTGCCGGCGTTGTGGGGATCTCCCGGGACGTTACCCAACAGAAGCGGCTGAGTGCCCAGCTTGCGGAGCTGAACACGGAGCTGGAGCGGCGGGTGCAGCTCCGGACCCTGGAGCTGGAGCGGTTGAACCGGGACCTGGAGAGCTTTTGCTATTCCATCTCCCACGAACTGCGTGCCCCCATCGCCCGGCTGGATGCGTTCAGTCGGGTCATCGCGGAGTGTGCCGCCGAAGGCGATTTCGTCGAAATGGTTCCGGTGGTGGCGCGTATCGGCGTTTCGAGCCGGCGGTTGCGCATGGTCGTCGATGCGTTGCTGCAGATGCACCGCCTCTCGCGCGCAGACCTCAACCGGGAGGATGTCGACCTGTCCGGTATGGCGCAGCAGGTCGTGGATGAACTGATGGAAGAGTCCGGAACCGACGGGCCGACCGTATCGATCGCACCGGGAGTAACCGTATGGGGGGACTGCGGGATGTTGCGGGTCTGCCTGCGAAACCTGCTGGGAAACGCCATCAAGTATACGTCCGGCGCTCCCGGGGCCGTTGTGGAGTTCGGCAGGGACGACCGGCGGGAAGGTCGTCCCTGTTTTGTCAGGGACAACGGGTCGGGGTTCGATATGACCCATGCGGACAAGCTGTTCGAGCCGTTCTGCCGTCTTCACCCCGAAGGCGAGTTCGAGGGGGACGGTCTCGGGCTGGCCACCGTGAAGCGGATCATCGAACGACACGACGGGCTTGTGTGGGCAGAGGCGGCTTGCGGCAAGGGGGCAACGTTTTACTTTACGCTTGCCGGCCGTTGAGGGGGGTGTTATGGACGATCCGGGCATTCTGCTTGTGGAAGACAACGGAGACGACGAGTGGCTTGCCCTGCGTGTCCTGAAGAAGGCCGGGGTTTCGCAGGTCACCGTTGCCCGCGACGGGGCGGCCGCCGTCCGTATGCTTCACGGCGACGAGCGGTCCGGCGCCGCGGCGACCTGTTGTCCCGGTGTTGTCCTGCTCGACCTCAGGCTCCCCCGTCTCGACGGCATCGAGGTCCTGAAGCGTATCCGCGGTGACGAACGGACCAAGGGGACCCGGGTCGTCGTTCTCACCTCTTCGGAGGACCCCCACGACAAGGCGCAGTGCCGGGAGCTGGGGGTGACGGAGTTCTGTTCCAAGCCGTTCACCACCCAATGCATCGCGGAGCTGGGACTTGTCTGAACCGGCCGGGGCTACTCCCCGATGATCTTCACCAGCACCCTCTTGCGCCGCTTCCCGTCGAACTCGCCGTAGAAGACCTGCTCCCACGGCCCCAGGTCCAGCTCTCCCCCCGTTATCGCCACCACCACCTCCCGTCCCATGATCGTCCGTTTCAGGTGGGCGTCCGCGTTGTCCTCGTAGCCGTTGTGCCGATAGCGGGAGTGGGGCTTCTCCGGGGCGAGCCCCTCCAGCCAGACCTCGAAATCGTGATGCAGCCCCGGTTCGTCGTCGTTGACGAAGACGCTGGCGGTGATGTGCATGGCGTTGCACAACAAAAGCCCCTCCCGGATGCCGCTTTCCTTGAGGCAGTCCCGCAGCCGGGGGGTGATGTTGATCAGCTCCCGCCGCGACCGCGTTTCGAACCAGAGTTCCTTTCTGAAATGCTTCATGACCGTTTCCTTTCCTGCAACTGGGTTCCCCAAGGGTAGCACCGGCGCGGCGCGCCGGCAAGGTGGCGCGTGCCGCCCGGTCTTCTCCTTGACATGGTGGCCGGAAACGCCGATGATACGCGGAAGGTTTTCCCATCTCGTTCGTCGAAGGGAGAAGGACCATGATACGGAAGCTGTGGATCGCCCTTGCACTGCTGGCCGTCACCTCTGCGCCGGGGACCGCCCGCGCCGTCGGCCTGGAGGCCGCCGTCGGCGGCTGGATACAGTCCCCGTCCGGTGACCTTTCCTACCAGAGTCCCGACAACCTCAGCCTGAAAAACGATCTGGGGTACGGCGACCGGACCCGGGTGACCGGCCGGCTCAGGATCGATGCGCCGTTTCTGCCGGTCATCTACCTGATGGCGACCCCCATGGAGTTCCGGGGGACGGGTGCCAGATCGACCCCCTTCACCTTCGGGGGGCAGACCTTTCAGGCGAACCTGCCGGTAACCTCACGCCTATCCATGGACCACTACGACCTGGGGCTCGTGTTCGGCCTGCCGTTCATCAGGACCGCCACGCTCAACACCGTCAACCTGGAGCTGGGGCTGGACGCACGGTTCATCGACTTCAAGGCGGAGCTGACCCAGCCGGACACCGGGTTTCATCAGTCGGTCAGCCGGTTCATCGCCGTACCGATGGCCTATGCGGGGCTGCAGCTGAAGCCGGTCCGCTGGCTCGTAGCGGAAGGGGAGGTGCGGGGGATCGCCTGGGGCGGCAGCCACTACTACGACATCATCGCCCGGGCCAAGGTCAAGCCGTTCGGTCCCCTCTTCGTTGCCGGCGGGTACCGCTACGAGAAGTTCCGGATCGATGTGAGCGATATCCGGGCGGACGGGCACTTCGGCGGACCGTTCGCCGAGGTCGGGGTCGACTTCTAACCGACGGCAATCAACGACAGCGGAATCGGCGGAGACGGCATGCGGCTCTTCTTCCTCGTATTTTTCGGCCTCTACGGCGGGATGCACCTCTACTTCTTCGTGCGGGCCCGCGCCGCCTTCGCCCTGCATCCCGCCGCCTCCTCCCTCCTGGCGGGATGTCTGCTGCTCATGACGTGTGCGCCGATGCTGGTGCGGGCCCTGGAGCGGCGGGGGTACGACGAGGCCGCCCGGCTGGTCGCCTGGCCGGCGTACTGCTGGCTCGGCTTCCTGTTCCTCTTCTGCTCACTGGCGCTCCCGCTCGACCTGTACCGTCTCCTGGTCCGGTGCGCCGCATTCCTCCTGAAGCACGACCCATCGGCCATCCTGCTCACCGTCCGGCCGCTCTTCACCGTCGCGGCGGGGGGGGCGTGCGTCCTCTCGGTCTACGGCTTTTTCGCGGCCCGGGACATCCGGACGGAGCACCTGACCATCGCCTCTCCGAAGATCCCCGCCTCCGCCGGCCGGATCAGGATCGTGCAGATCTCCGACATGCACCTGGGGCTCATCGTGCGGGAGGCGCGCCTGGCCCGGGTAGCCCGGCTCGTGGAGGAGGCGCATCCCGACCTCCTGGTCTCCACCGGCGATTTCGTGGACGGTCACCTGGACGGGGCGACGGGGATCCTGGCGCTCCTGCGGCAGATCCGGCCGCGGCTGGGGAAGTTTGCCATTACCGGCAACCACGAATTCTATGTGGGGCTCGATCAGGCGCTCCGCTTCACCCGCGACGCGGGGTTCACCGTCCTCAGGGGGGAGGCGGTAAACGCGGGGGACTGCCTGACCGTGGCGGGGGTGGACGATCCCGCGGGGAACCGCACCGGTGAGAACCCGCCGCAAGCCGAGCGGCCGCTTCTCCAGCCGCTCCCCCGGAACCGTTTCATCCTCTTCCTCAAGCACCAGCCCCGCATCGATCCCACGAGCGCCGGCCTCTTCGACCTGCAGCTCTCCGGACACGTGCACGGGGGGCAGATCTTTCCCTTCACCCTCCTCACCCGTCTCGTCTATCCCTTCCCCACCGGGCTCACCCGGCTGCCGGCCGGGGGGAGCATCTACGTGAGCCGCGGCACCGGCACCTGGGGGCCCCCCATGCGCGTCCTCGCCCCGCCCGAGGTGACGGTCATCGATCTCGTGCACGGTTGATTGTCAACCTTAGCTGCCGAGTCCGGTTGACGACTGGCGCCGTTCCGTGCTAGTGTCCTGTGCGGCCGATTCATTCCTTCAAATTCCGCGCCTTTCGTCCCCTGGCTGCGTTACGGCTCCTCGGCTTAAGCCCTGCTAGGCCTGTGTCGCCACGCCTTGCCAGGAAACGAAATCCATCGGAATTTGTTCGGTGAATCAACCGCACACGACACTGGAATCTGAACCACGCATGCCATCTCATTATCCGGAACCTGCCATGTCACGATTTGCCGACGAACTGGACGCCCTGCGCCGGCAGGGGCTGTACCGCACCCTGCGCACCGTCGCGGGGGCCCAGACCCCGCGGGTAACCCTCGATGGGCGGGAGGTGCTGCTCCTCTGCTCCAACAACTACCTGGGGCTCGCCGACCACCCCCGCCTGAAGGAGGCGGCCATCGAAGCGACGGCGCGGTACGGCACCGGGAGCGGCGCCTCCCGCCTCGTCTCCGGCACCATGGAGCTGCACACGGCGCTTGAGGAGCGGATCGCCCGGTTCAAGGGGACCGAGGCGGCGCTTCTGTTCAACGCCGGTTATGCGGCCAACTCGGGGATCATCCCGGCCATCGCCGGGCGTGGCGACGTGATCTTCTGCGACCGGCTGAACCACGCCTCCATCCTGGACGGCTGTCTCCTCTCCCGCGCCCGGCTCGTCCGCTATCCCCACAACGACACCGCGGCGCTGCGGCGGCTCCTGGAGCGCCACCCGACGGAGGGCCTCAGGCTCATCGTCACCGATGGCGTTTTCAGCATGGACGGCGACTGCGCCCCGCTGGCGGAGATCGTGAGGTTGAAGGAGGAGTTCGGCGCGCTCCTCATGGTGGACGACGCCCACGGTACCGGTGTCCTCGGAGCATCCGGCCGGGGAACGGCGGAACAGTGCGGCGTTGCGGCCGGCATCGACATCCAGATGGGGACCCTGGGGAAGGCGCTGGGAAGCTTCGGCGCCTATGCGGCGGTCTCCCGGGAGATCGCCGCGTATCTGGTGAACAAGGCGCGCAGCTTCATCTTCTCCACCTCCCTGCCGCCGGCGACCCTGGCGGCGGCGGTC
This sequence comes from Deltaproteobacteria bacterium, assembly GCA_021779095.1. Lineage (GTDB taxonomy): Bacteria > Desulfobacterota > Desulfuromonadia > Geobacterales > JAJYBI01 > JAJYBI01. The sequence goes on along the minus strand of JAJYBI010000021.1, from coordinate 33,463 downwards.
GCCGCCTTCGACATCGTGGATGCACCGGAAGGGGCGAAGCTGCGCCGGCAGTTGCGGGACAACAGCCGCCGGTTCCGGGAGCGGCTCACGGCGGCGGGGTTCGACACCATGGGGAGCGAGACGCAGATCGTGCCGCTTCGCGTGGGGGAGGCGGAGAAGGCGATGGCGTTCACGGCGAAACTTCTGGAGCAGGGGCTCTACGTGCAGGGGATACGTCCCCCCACGGTGCCGGCGGGGAGCTCGCGCCTGCGCTGCACCCTCATGGCGACCCACGACCCGGCGGAGCTGGCGGCGGCGGCGGACGCCATCGCCGGGACCGGGCGGGAGCTGGGACTGATCTGAATCCGTAAAGGCAATGGGACGCGGAAGAGGCGGAAGGATCGGATAACGGAGAAGCTTTTAGATTTCTTTGCGTACTGTGCGCCCTTGCGCGAGACGCTTTTTCTAATACGTAATCTGTAGATGAAGACGTGAAGGTTATTGCATGCCGATACTGAACGCTCCCGACGGGGCGGAGATATACTACGAGGAGTGCGGGGCGGGGCGGCCGCTGGTGCTGTTGCATGGCTGGGCAGGCTCCGGCCGGTTCTGGCGCTGGCAGACGGAGGCGTTCGCGACCGGTTGCCGGGTGATCGTGCCCGACCTGCGGGGGCACGGCCGGTCGGCGGGAGACGGCGTTACCTTCACCATCGACGGCTGCATTGCCGATCTCGTCGCCCTGTTCGATGAGCTGGAGCTTACCGACGCACTCCTCGTGGGGTGGTCCCTGGGGGGGCAGGCGGCGCTGGCCGCGGTGCCCCGGCTGCGTGACCGCCTCGCCGGACTGGTGCTCGTGGCCTGCCCGCCGAAATACTCGGCATCCGCCGACTACCCCCACGGCCTGCCGCCCAATGAGGTGAAGGGGCTGTCGCTCCTCATGCGCCGGGACCCGGACCGGGCGCTGGGGGAATTCTTCCGGCGGATGTTCGCCCCCGGCGAGCTGGATGAGGCGCAGTACCAGCGGATCGTGCACGAGATCGTCATGGCGGGCCGGAAGCCCACTCCCGAAGCGGCCCGCGCCGCCCTGGCGGAGCTGGACCGGACCGACCTGCGGGATATCCTGCCCGCCATCGACCTGCCGACCCTGCTGATCCATGGTACGGCGGACACCATCTGCCTCCCCGCTGCCTCCCGTTACCTGATGGAGCGGATGCCGGCGGCGGTGCTGGAGATCCTGCCACGGCTCGGCCATGCGCCGCAGCTCTCCCGGCCGGCGCAGTTCAACGCCCTGGTGGCGGGGTTCCTGGAGGGGCTCCATGCCGCCGATTGACCGGGAAAAGGTGGGACGCTCCTTCGGGAGGCAGGCGGGGGAGTACGACCGTTACGCCGTGGTGCAGAAGCGGGTGGTGGCGCGGCTCCTGGGGCAGCTGGACGATCTCCCGGCGCCCCGTGCCGTCCTGGACATCGGCACCGGCACCGGCATGCTCCTGGGACGGCTCGCCGACCGCTACCCTGCGGCGCGCGCCGTGGGGGTCGACCTAGCCCCCGCCATGGCGGAGGCTGCGCGGGACAGCCTCGCCGGGCGCGGCGTCGAAATCCTCGTGGCCGACGCGGAGGCGCTCCCCTTTGCCGACAATACCTTCGATCTGGTGGTCTCCTCCTCCACCTTCCAGTGGCTGGAGACGCTCCACGGCGCCTTCGGCGAGGCGCACCGGGTGCTCGCGCCGGGCGGCCGGTTCCGGTTCGCCCTCTTCGGCGGTGAGACCCTGCGGGAGCTGAAGGCCTCCTACCGGCAGGCGTTGGCGTCCGGCGGTGGTCCCGACCGTACCCATCAATTCGCGACGGCGGACGGGGTGCTGACGGCGCTCGTGGCGTGCGGGTTTACGGACTGCGGCGTCCATGCCGAGCTGGAGACGGAGTACCATGAGGACGCCCGTGCCGTGCTGCGTGCCATCAAGCGGGTCGGGGCGGGGACTGCCGCCGTTCCGGCCGGTGGCCTGGGAGGGAGGCGGGTGACGCAGGAGATGCTGACGATCTATGACCGGGAGTACTCGGCCGGGGGGAGGGTGCCGGCCACCTACGAGGTCGTCTACGGATGGGGGATGAAGCCGGGGTAGGGGAGGTGCGCACCGGGCGGAACCGCACCTTCCGGACGGATATCAGATGCACAGGCCGTGAGCGTTCCCGTTGCCGGTTTCGTCAAGCACCTCGCGCAGCCGGGATGCAAGCTGCCCGACGGAAAGCGGTTTCTGGATGAAGATGATTCCTTCGTCGAGCATGCCGTTGCGGATGATCCCCCGGTCGGTGTAGCCGGACATGTAGACCACCTTTGCGGCGGGGCGGAGCGCCTGGAACCCTTCCGCCAGCTGCCGGCCGTTCATCCCCGGCATGATCACGTCGGTGAGGAGCAGATCGATCCCCTCCCCGTACGCCTCGCCGAGCAGCAGGGCCTCTTCCCCCGACGATGCCTCCAGAACCCGGTACCCCAGCGGCTGCATCGCCTCCGCGACGAGGCGGCGGATGTACGGCTCGTCGTCGACGACGAGGATGGTCTCCGTCCCGTGCCGGAACTCCTCGGCAGTTTCCCGTTGTGCGGTCCTGCCAACCCCCTCGATGGCGGGCAGGTAGATCTTGAAGGTCGTCCCGCCGCCCGGTTCGCTGTAGACCCAGATATAACCGTTGTGCTGCTTCACGATGCCGTAGACGGTTGCCAGCCCCAGCCCGGTTCCCTTCCCCAGCTCCTTCGTGGTATAGAACGGCTCGAAGATCCGTTCCCGCACCTCTGCAGTCATCCCTTCCCCCGTGTCGCTCACCGCCAAAAGGACGTAGGGGCCAGGTTTCACGACCGGGCGTTCCTCGGCGTAGTGCCGGTCCAGTTCCACGTTGGCGGTTTCGATGGTGAGGCAGCCGCCGTCGGGCATGGCGTCCCGGGCGTTGACCGCCAGGTTCATGATGATCTGTTCGATCTGGGCCGTGTCTGCCAGGACCGCCCGGGCGTTTCCGTCGAGTCTCAGCTCCAGCTGCAGGTCTTCGCCGATGAGCCTGCCGAGGATCTTGGCCAGGTTGGCTATGGTGGCGTTCAGCTCCAGGGGGAGCATCTCCAGGACCTGTTTGCGGCTGAAGGCGAGCAGCTGCCGTGTCAGGTTCGTGGCCCGCTCGCCGCATTCGCGGATGATCTGGGCGAACTCGTATTCCGGCCGCTCCGGGGAGAGGGCGTCCATCAGCAGGTCGCTGTACCCGTTGACGACGCTGGTGATGTTGTTGAAGTCGTGGGCGATACCCCCGGCGAGTTTGCCGACGGACTCCAGCTTCTGGGAGAGGAAGAGCTGGTGTTCCAGCTGTTTTCGGTCGGTAATGTCGAACATGAAGCCGACGAGCCCACCCAGCGAGCCGTCGCTGTTCTCGTACGTGGCCCGCGTGAAGACCACCTGGCGCGGCGGGTTGTCGTTGTACCGGATCTCGACCTCGAACGACTGGCTGCCGGGATTTTTCAGGAGCCTCTCGTCCATCTGGAAGTAGATGTCCGCCAGCTCCTTCGGAGCCGTGTCGTACACCGTCTTGCCGATGATCCGTTCGCGGGGAAGTCCGACCATCTCCTCGAACGCCCGGTTGCACCCCTGGTAGAGGGCCTGGGCATCCTTGTAGAAGACCGGCGTGGGGATGGCGTCGATGAGCACCTGCTGGAAGTGCAGCTGCTCCTGCAGCGCCTCGTTCGCCTGGGCCAGTTCGCAGGTGCGTGCCCGGATCCGTCCTTCCAGGTCGTCCTGGGCCCTGAGCAACTCCTCTCCGGATCGGGTGAGCTCCCGGAACAGCAGGTTGTGGGGCTGTTCGAGGCTGGTGGCGATGATCGCCTTGTAGAGGAGGTAGGTAGCGACCACCTTGAAGAGGTGTCCCGCCATGTTCAGCGGCCCGAACGGGTCGGGGAAGAGGGTGAAGGTGAGCTCCGTGGCGAGGGAGGCGACGATGGAGCCGATCAGCAGCAGGAAGACGCGGCCGTCGAAGGCGCTGCGCCGGCGCAGGAGCAGGAACAGGCCGGTGGCGAAGCCGATGCAGATGGCCAGTTCGCTGAACTGTTTGAAGGGGGTCAGGCCGGCTCCCGGGACGAGACATGCCGGGAAGAGTTGCAACGGAAAGATCAGGCCGAGCAGCAGGACGAGGAGCAGCAGGTAGCAGACGTGGACCGCATAGGGGCGGAGCCTGCGGCCGATGAAGAGCGGAGCGACGAGCAGGGAGCCGCTCTGGAGATACCGCGCCGCCAGCCAGAGCTGGACCGGCAGGTCCGCCCCGTATCCGTGAAAGATATTCATCCCCCGGTAGGAGAGGGTGTGGAGGAGGTCCAGCACGGCGACGGAGAGGGAGGAGATCCCCAGCAGCAGGAAATAGTGGTTTTCGATGAACCGTCGGGAGTTCCAGACCACCATGAAGATGCCGATGGCGACGATGACGGCGTAGAGTTCGGCGATGGTATGGAACAGGAGATAGCTGTACCGGCTGGCGATGTATGCCGTCATCAGGACGGTCGCCAGGGTGGCGGTGTTTCTGGCCGGGTTCAGAATGGTCCGGTTCATGGGGGATATCCTGTCGGGGGATCTGCGGCCGCCGTCGTGAGTTCGTCGGAGGAAGGTGCGCGGGGACCTTTTCTGCCTCTGCAAGCAAAATGCCAATCAAGGGGGCGGTGTTGGTGAAAGCAATAATCGACGTCCACTGCATTTTTTCGGGGGTGTGATCCAATAATAACAAGCAGATAGGATGGCTGACGGAAGGAGGGCGGGGCAATGAAACGCGAAGAAGCGAAAATCTGTACAGTATCCGGCAGTGCAGAAGTCGGCAGCTTCTCCGCGAATGCACTGGCTCGATGCTCGCGGTGCGGAGCGGCCTCAAACGACCCGTCGGCCCTGTGTGAACCGGAGCGGATTTCCGGCGAGGGGCGGTGCGGCGGTTGAGCTCTTTTTGCCGATCGATGACAGAAAAAGGGCCGTGATCCCGGTCATTTTCTGCGTACGGCGGCGCTACCTGATAACCAGGTTGTTCACGGTGACCGTCCCCTGGCCGATGGTGAGCGACCCGGCAATCGTCGTGACGCCGATGGTGGTCTGGTAGGTCGGATCGGCGCCGCCGTCGAGGACGACGGAAACCGCCCGGTCGAACTGCAGGGTTTCGACGAAGGTGTGCACCTGGGCCAGGATGGTTGCCGGGGTGCCGGCGGCTGCGGCGTTGTAGGCGTCCTGCAGGGTGGCGTAGCCGACGGCAGGGTTACTGGCGAGGATCGCCTCCGGGTCGGGGATGAAGGTGACGCTCACGTTCCGGTTGGCACTCATGGCGACGGTGCAGGGATTGCCGCTGCCGGTGCAGTCCCCGCCCCAACTGCCGAAAAGCGACTTCCAGTCCGGGGTGGCGGTGAGGGAAACGCTGGTGCCGGGGGCGAAGGTGGCGCTGCAGCCGCTGCTGCCGTCGCAGGCGATCCCCGACGGGCTGCTGTTCACCGTTCCGGTGCCGGCGCCGATGGCGACGGCGAGGATCTTAGGCACCGTGATCGTGGCGGAACTGGCCCCCGTACCGGCGGCGTTGTAGGCCCGCACCCGGTAGTAGTAGACCGTGGAGGGGGTGAGCCCCGACACGGCGAAGGAGGTAACGTTCCCCACGTCTTTGTTGTTGAATCCGGAAACGAAACCGGTGAAGCCGCTGTCGGTGGCCACATCCATCCGGTAGCCGGTGGCGCCGGACACACCGTTCCAGTTGGCCGTGAACCCGGTAGTCGTGACATTCGTTGCCGACGTGGCGGTCGGGCTGGCGGGAACGATCCCCGTCGTGTCGCTCGTCGTGTCGTTGGTCGTGTTCTGTTCGCCTCCGCCGGAGACGGCGGCAGTGTTGACGATGCTGGCGGCGGCGGTAGTGGCGACGTTCACCGTGAGGGTGATGGGGGGATAACTTAAGCCCGGATTGAGGACGTCGCTGCGGCTGCAGGCCGGGGGAGAAAGGGTGCAGCTCCAGCCGGAACCGGCGAAGGCGGTGGCCGTGAGTCCCGTGGGGAGGGAGTCGTTGACGATCACGGCGCCGTTGACGGGACCGCTACCGCTGTTGGTGACGGTGATGGTGTAGGTCGCGCCGGTCTCCCCCTGGTAAAAGGTACCGGTGTGGGACGCAGCGACGGTCAGGTCGGCCGGCAGCCAGTTGGCGACGAGGGCGGCGGCGTCCACCGAACCGAGGCCGGTGACCGGGTCGTAGCCGGTCCCCGTGCTGTAGCCGGTGACGCCGGGGACGGAGTTGTTTGCCGCGATGGCGTCGTGGAATATCGCGGTGCCGCCGGGGCCGTACTGCATGGCTGCGAGCTGGTAAAGCCGCGGGTTGGCGTTCCCCTGGCGCTGGCCGGTCTTCTGCACGACGAGCGCCATGATGCCGGCCATGGAGGGAGAGGCGGCGGAGGTGCCGCCGGCAATTCCGAAGTAACTGGAATTGTTGGTAGTAGGGTATTGATCAGACTGGAAAACCGTATAGCCGTCGTGCACTGACGCCGTGAGGGCGACGTCCGGCAGGTCCCGTTTGCCGTCGCTCGGGACGCCCGGACTTACCTGCCATGACGGCTTGGTGTATTTGGTGGATACCCCGCCTCCGGTGGCCCAGAGGTTGGCACAGGGGGCGACATCCGACGGGCAATATGTGGCGCTGCCGCTCTCATTCCATGCCACTTCCGGGATGTAGCTCAGCGCGGAACTTTTGTCGCCTGCGTTTGTGGCATTCCAGTAGGTGCCGGTACCTTCGTTGAACTCGCTGCCCCCCACTGCCACGTTGTAAGGGGTAGAGGCGATGCCGTTCACCGCCAGCCCGTGAGTGGCAGTGGTGGCATCAGCGGCGTCGCAACCGGCGGCGCCGGAGTCGCCGGTCGAGACGAATGCGGTGATCCCCTGCGCGGCGGCCTGCGTCCACAGGTTGTTGTAAAATGCATTTTCGGTGGTTCCCATTGAGGCTTCACACGAGCCGAAACTGGTACTCATGACAGGTGCGAGGTTGTTGTTGACAATATATTGGGCTGACAGGTCGATGCCGTCAGTTGTGGTGGATTTTGAAACCACAAACTTGATGGTTGCGTTTTTTGCTACGGCACCCGACCACTCCACATCGAGGATCGCTTCTCCTTCTTCATTTGTATCGTAGACACCGGGGTCTGTCCCGTTGACGACGATGACCGGATCCTTCGCCGGCAGTCCGTACTTGCTTCGAAACGTTTCTATGTCTGACAAGTGGATGTTGCAGCGCCCTACGATCGCAATGGTGGTTCCCGTACCGTCGATACTTGTATTTGCGTTGTAAAGCTGCTTGAGATTGTAGATGGTTGCGAAGTCACCGGGCGACATATAGTGATTCCCGCTCAATGTGTAGTCGGGTTGGGTATCTGCGCGAGGAATGGTTTTGATGCTACTGAGCATCGATTTGCGCGGGAAGTCGTTCAGGCTGACCACGCCGGCGACGAGGTCGGCGAGCCCCCGCGGAATGGACGGGTCGGCGTTATTCGCATGGTGGAGCTTGCCGTTGACGCGGTAGGTGTGGATTGCGGTGTGGAACGCCTGGTTTACGTGCTTCACGTCGCCGGAGAAGTTGATCCAGGTGCGTCCCGCGCCGATCTCGTCGACCGTGAACCCCTGGGATTTGAGCCAGTCCACCGCCGCCGCGATGTCGTCGTCGGAGGGGCCGAAGCGGGTGCCGAACTCCTCCGGGGTGAGCCAGCGGTGATAGTCGGGTGAGGCGGGGTCCTGCTGGTCGGCAAGCAGCTGGTCCAGTGCGGCCTGCTTGTCGGGGGATATATTCAGGGAGAGGATCATCCGGTCCATCGGCATGGTCAGGTCGGCCGGACCGGTGTCGTACTCGCTGCGGGCCAGCGGGTGGGTGTTGTGCCGGAGGACGACCGTGTCGTTGTTGTCGATGATGCGCCGCTTCGCCAGGACGGGTGAGGCGGAGAGGGTGGCCAGGCAGACCACCACGGCGACTACGATACGACGAAACATCTTCTCCCCCGCCTCAGGCAAACTCATTAACCCGGATAATATCATTAAACAGGTGAATTGTAATGGTTTCGAGGTGGAATTGGAATAGGGAAGCTGTAAAGCCTCGCCGCTTGCGGGTTCGCGCCCCTCTCAATGCTTGGTGTCGGTTCCGCCGGGCTTTTGCATCGGCCCGTGCGCGGGGATCACGCGGCGGAGGCGATCGCTTCCTCCTCGTACCGTGCGACGACCGCCTCGCAGTGTGCCGCGAAACCGGCGGGGGCCCGGGACTCGGCCGCCTCGTACGCGGCGGCGATGCCGTCCCGCGCCTCTTCCGGGATGACCCGTTCCGCCAGGGGGTAGAGGATGCCGTCCTCCTTGGCGATGTGTTCCCGCAGGAGCGCGACGTAGGCGAGGGCGTTGGCCGCGATGAGCGGGTCGCGGCCGGGCACGCCGTCGGCCGCCTGGCGGGCCGCCTCTTCCAGTGACTTCACGAATGCCCGCCCCCGGTCGTGATCCATCAGCATGGCCGCCACGGGGCTGTGCTCGCGGGGCATGCCGTTTGCCACCAGCGCCTCGAACAGCACCTCCTCTTCCTTGGCGTGGTGGAACCGGTCGGCGAAATCCCTGATGAATGCGACGCCGTCCAGGTAGAACCGGTAGTCCCGGAATGTACCGGCTGCGGTCAGCTGGGCGTTTCGCTCCAAAAGGTCCAGCATCCTCACGATCAGCCGGTGTTCGTTCACGAGTGTTGCGGTGATGTCCCGTTTCATGGTCAGTTCCTCCGTTGGCCGTCGATGCCGATGACGACCGTCTCCACTTCGATGCCGGTGCCCGCCTGGGCGGCCGCCTGCTTTACCATGACGTCCAGGCCGCGGCAGCAGGGGACCTCCATGATCGCCACGGTGACGCTTTTTGCCTGCAGGAATATCCGGGCGAGCTTGTCCACATAGCTCCCCGTGTCGTCCAGCTTGGGGCAGGCGATGGCCAGTGCCTTGCCGCGCAGCAGGTCGCTGTGGAAGCTCCCCAGGGCGAAGGCCACGCAGTCGGCCGAAACCAGGATGTCCGCATCCTGGAAGTACGGCGCGGTGGGGGGGACCAGGTGGAGCTGCACCGGCCACTGCCGCAGTTCCGACGGGGTGGTGCCGGTGGTGACGTTCGTCTCCGTTTCGTTCCGTTCGATGGTACGAGCCATGCTGCCGGGGCAGCCGCAACCGGGATGTGCCATGATCATGCTCCTTTCGTATGCAGGTAGTCGTTGATGTCCGTTTCGATCTGCGCCTCGTCGTCCTTCGACAGGCCGTGGATGGAGACCACGTCTTTCAGGAGACAGATCCCCACCTTGCAGGTGACGCAGCCGATGTCGTAGCGGGCGAGGATCTCGCCGATGGCGGGGTGCGTTTCGATGACGTCCTGTATCGCCGTGGTGCCGAGGTGGTTGCCGAGTTCCATCTGCCGCTCCTTTCGTTGCCGTGATGATGTCACTCTACCGCCGTGGCGGCGGAAAGGTTATGACCTGGGTCAAGGATCGGCGTATTGCCGGGGCCTCGCAGTACCGGATTGACGCCGCCGGGGTGGATGCTATCCTTGAGACTGAGGCCGGTGGCGATGCCCCGGCCGGAATATTCTCATGTCGGGAGGTTTTCGATGGCTACCTGGAAATGCGCGTGCGGATGCGTTAAGGAGGGGAGGTGCAAGCCCCAGAAGTGCCCCCAGTGTCAGGAAAAGGGGGGATTCGTGAAGCAGGAGTGATCCCGACGGCGGGCAACATTAGATTGCAATATTTTCTGTTTACTCTATACTTTCCCCAATTCTGCGTCGGGGAAGGGAGTCGGTAGATGGTAGTTGTCAGCATTGCAGCGGTGGTCATTGCGGTGTCGGTCGTGATCCTCGTCGCATTCGTCGTTCCCACCATCGTCGAGGTCCGCAGGACGGCCCGGGCGGTGCAGGAGTTGGTCCGGCACGCCGACGAGGAACTGAAACCGGTGCTGCGCGATCTGGGTGCGGCGGCGGCTGATCTGAGGACGGTCGCCGATGTGGCGGCCGAGCGGGTCGACGATCTGAGGGAGATGATGAGCGCCATCGGGGATACCGGGCGTGGGCTCAGGACCATCAGCCACGTCGTCGGCTCGGTTGCGGCAGGGCTGGCCCGATCTTCCATGTGGATAACCGGCGCCAAGGTCGCGTGTTCGATCATCAAGGAGAGATTCTCCAAAAAAGGGGGGTAAGCGTATGTCTGAAGACAGGGGAGCAAGTGCGGGAACGGTATTCCTGTCGTTTCTTGCCGGCGCAGCGGTCGGGGCGGGGATTGCCCTGCTGGTCGCGCCCAAGTCGGGGGAGGAGTTGCGGGGGCAGATCAAGGACCTCACCGACGACGCGGTGGAAAAAATCAAGGAATATGCCAGCGAAGCCCAGGACCGGATAAAGGCCGTCGTCAGCGACGGCAAGGAATACTGTATGGAGAAGAAGTCGATCATCACCTCGGCCATCGATGCCGGCAAGGAGGCGATGGATAAGGAGAAGGAGCGGCTTCGGGAGGTGTAGCCGGAGCGGTTGCAGTCGGCAAAAGCCCACCCGGCCCGGGTGGGCTTTTTTGCTGGAGGATAGTGGATGGGGCACGGAAACAACGGTTCATGGCTCATCAGGTTTCTCAGCTCGCAGGGCTCGCGCCGGGCGGAGGTGAACGGGAAGTGGTGCCGCCGGTGGTACTGCGTCGTCAGGGTGATGTCCCTGATTTTCAGGGATTTCCTGGCCGACCAGTGCCTGCTGCGGGCTGCCGCGCTGACCTACTACAGCCTCCTCTCCATGGTGCCGTTCTTCGCCCTGGCGTTCTCGGTGCTGAAAGGGCTGGGGGTGCAGAACTCCCTGGAGCCGATCATCCTGGACCAGGTGGCAGCCGGTTCGCAGGAGGTGGTGGACAAGGTCGTCACCTACATCAACAACACCAATATGACGTCCCTCGGTACGGTGGGGCTGGTTGCCCTCGTTTACACCGTCGTCTCGCTGCTGAGCAACATCGAAGGGGCGTTCAACGCCATCTGGGGGGTGAAGGAGACCCGCCCCCTGTTCCGCAAGTTCAGCGACTACCTGAGCGTCATCGTGGTCGGCCCGATACTGCTCCTGGCGGCCATCAGCATCACCTCGACCCTTCACAGCCAGTGGATCGTCCAGTGGCTCATCGTCAACTCCTATATCGGCGAAGCGCTCCTCTTCTGCCTCAAGCTGGCGCCGTACCTGAGCATCTGGATCGCCCTCGTGTTCCTGTTCCTCTTTATTCCCAATATCAAGGTGCGGTACTCCTCCGCCTTCCTGGGGGGCATCCTGGCGGGCACCCTCTGGCAGTTCGCCCAGTGGGGCTATATACATTTCCAGGTCGGCGTGGCCAAGTACAACGCCATCTACGGGACCCTGTCACTGCTCCCGATCTTCATGGTCTGGATCTACTCCAGCTGGCTGATCGTGCTCCTGGGGGTCGAGGTGGTCTGTGCCCACCAGAACCGCCGCACCTTCCTGATGGACATCCGTTCCGAGGAGCTCAGTTTCTCGGCGCGGGAACGCCTTTCCTTCACCCTGCTGCTGGAGATCGCCGAGGCGTTCTGCGGGGAGAAGCCGGGCCGGACCACCGAAGACCTGGCGGAGCTGTTGGGGATACCGGTGCGGACCTCCCGCGTCCTGCTGGCGGATCTCCACGCCGCCGGCTTCCTGGCCCAGTCCGCCGACGACCCGGCGGTCTGGCAACCCGCCCGCGACCTGGACCATATCCGGCTCGGCGAGGTTGCGTTCGCCCTGAAACAGCGGGGTGAACCGCTCCCGCCCGGCGCGGGCCGTCCCCTGGAACGTCTCGACTGGTTTTTCCAGCGGCTGGACTGCTGTCCGGACCATGCGCTGGCCGATCTTTCCCTGAAGCATATGGTGGTTACCGCCCGTTCCGCCGCCGACATCAATGGCGAATGAACTCGCCCCCCGCTTCATGCTGCCGTAACATTGACATCGGTCCGGCTGTTGGCATATAGTGACACCGCCTCACTCATCGCCGACCGCCAGGAGCTGCGCAGCATAATTATGCAGGATTTCAAGAATTTTACGTCAAAACACCGGAACTGCTGGCCCCACCGCAACCGCAAGCCGCGGAACCTTCTCAGAAAACCGGTGGAGTTGCGGGATGAGTCTCCTACCCGCAAACGCCGGCTTCATATCATCCTGCCGCTGATTGCCGTGCTGCTCGTCGCCTATCCGGTTGCCTCGTATCTTACGGCAGGCGTCCGGGCGGCCGTCCGCGGCAAGGACAAGCGGGGCGCCGTTACCTCCTCCACGGCGACGAATATTCCCCTCGACGGTTACGGGACCTTCTCCCTTGCCGCCGGCCTGCTGGACCGTACCCGGGAAGTCAACGACAAGGTCGTCGCAACGCTGCCGGACGGCGGCACGGTCGTCTATTGTCTGGACGAGGCCCTGCAGGAGCGGATATCGCATCTGCTTGACCAGTTCCAGGTCCCCTACGGCGTGTTTGTCGCCATTGAGCCGAAGACCGGCCGGGTGCTCGCCCTGGTGGGACGGTCGGCCATGGATCACGGCTGGGACCGCCGGGGGCCGTTCGATATCTATCCCATGGCATCCCTGTTCAAGATTATCACCGCCACGGCGGCCCTGGAGCAGAAGAAGGTGTCTCCCGAGACGGTGGTCGCCTTCCGGGGGAAAATGACGTCGGAAAACCCCAAGTACTGGGAGGTGGGACCCCGGCAGCGCGGCCAGGAGATGTCGCTGACCACGGCCATGGGTAAATCGGTGAACCCGGTGTTCGGAAGACTCGCCGGCGACGTGGTGGGCCGGAACTCCATCATGGCCTGTGCGGAGAAATTCGGATTCAACCAGGACCTGTTTCCCGGCTCCGGCATCGCGCCGAGCCATGCGTCCACCCCGCAGAACGACCACGATCTGAAGCTCATGGGGGCGGGGCTCGGCCGCGAGGTGAAGATCTCGCCGGTGCATGTGGCAGCCCTCATCGGCGCCGTGGCCAACGGCGGCATCATGATGTCACCTTCGCTGGTGGATGAGATCCGCAACGGCAAGGGTGAGGTGGTATACCGGCGTACGGATCAGCCGCTGCGCCGGCTCATGAGCCCGGATACGGCCCGACAGCTGGCGCAGATGCTCTCCTCCACCGTGAAGAGCGGCACGTCGCGCAAGGCGTTTCATGATCGGCGGGGACGCCCCAAGTTCCGCGACATCACCATCGCCGCCAAGACCGGTTCCATCGACGGCAAGAACCCCGACGGCCACTACAACTGGTTTGCCGCCTATGCCCCCATGAACGACCCGCAGATTGCCCTCGTGGCGCTCGTGGTGAACGGGGCAAAATGGAAGATCAAGGCGCCGTACGTGGGGGAACAGGCACTTGAGACCTTTTTCCGGTAGACGTCCGTGAGGGTTCTCGGCATCGATCCCGGTTCGCGCATCACCGGCTACGGCATCGTGGACCAGGTGGGTAACCGGCTCGTGCACGTGGACAACGGCGCCGTCTTCACCGACGCCCACAGGGACTTCGCCGTGCGGTTGCAGCGGATCTACCGGGGGCTCTCGGAGGTGATCGAGCAGTACCGGCCCGACGCCATGGCGGTGGAGAACATCTTCTTCGCCACCAACGTGCAGAGCGCCCTGAAGCTGGGGCAGGCGCGGGGGGCGGCCATCGTCGCCGGGGTGAACGCCGGGCTGCCGGTCTTCGAGTACACGGCGCTGCAGGTGAAGCAGGCGGTGGTGGGGCACGGCCGGGCCGCCAAGGACCAGGTACAGAAGATGCTGAAGGTGCTCCTCGCCCTTCCCGAAGTCGCCCAGGAGGACGCCTCCGATGCCCTGGCGGTGGCGGTCTGCCACATCCATTCGGCCAAACTCAACGCTGTGCGGAGACCCGCGAAATGATCGCCCTTCTGACCGGCACCATCGCCCACAAGTCCCCCGAGTACATCATCCTCGACGTGCAGGGGGTGGGGTACCGGGTGCAGATCCCCTTTTCCACCTACTACGAACTCCCCGACGAGGGGAAAGAGATCACCCTGAACGTCTACACCAGCGTGAAGGAAGATGCCATCCAGCTGTACGGCTTCCGCACCATGGACGAAAAACGGTTCTTCCAGCTCCTCATCTCCGTCTCCGGGGTCGGCCCCAAGCTGGCGAAGGACATCCTCTCCAACATCCAGCCCGCGGGGCTTTCTGATGCACTTATGCGGGGCGACCTGACGCGGCTCTCTTCCATCCCCGGCATCGGGAAGAAAACCGCCGAGCGGCTCGTGGTGGAGCTGAAGGACAAGGTGCAGAAGATCGCCCCGACGGTCCCGGCGCCCGAGGGTGCCCCTGCGGTAGCCGCGGCCGGCGCGGTGACGGACGACGTCGCCTCGGCGCTCGTGAACCTGGGGTACAAGGAGGCGGTGGTCAAAAAGGCGCTGGAGGGGATGGCGATCGCCCCCGACGCCCCCATGGAGACCGTCCTCAAACAGGCGCTGAAGCTGTTGATGAAATAAATGCGGGCACAAGGCCCATGGCTCAAGGCACAAGATGAAATTTCCTTGTGCCCTGTGCCTTGTATCTTGAGCCCAGAGAGTTTTTTATGCCCCGTCCCATCGCCCCGGAAGCTACCGACGACGACGTACAGTTCGAGTCCACGCTCCGGCCCCGCAGCTTAGATGACTACATCGGCCAGGAGAAGGCCAAGGGAAACCTGCGCCTCTTCATCGACGCGGCGAAAAAACGGGGGGAGGCGCTGGACCACGTGCTCCTGTACGGTCCGCCTGGACTGGGGAAGACGACGCTCGCCAACATCATCGCCTGCGAGATGGGGGTGAACATCAAGTGCACCTCCGGACCGGTCATCGAGCGGCCGGGGGACCTGGCCGCCATCCTCACCAACCTGGAGGCGGGGGACGTTCTGTTCATCGACGAGATCCACCGCCTGTCCCACGTGGTGGAGGAGATCCTCTACCCGGCCATGGAGGATTTCCAGCTGGACATCATCATCGGCCAGGGGCCGAGCGCCCGCACCGTGAAGCTGGACCTGCCGCGCTTCACCCTGGTGGGGGCGACCACGCGGGCGGGGCTCCTCTCCTCGCCGCTCCGGGACCGGTTCGGCGTCATCTCCCGGCTCGAGTTCTATACGGACGAGGAACTTGCCACCATCGTCGGCCGGTCGGCGCGCATCCTCGGGCTGCAGGCGGACCCGGAAGGGGCGCGGGAGCTGGCCCGGCGCAGCCGCGGCACGCCCCGCATCGCCAACCGGCTCGTGCGCCGGGTGCGGGACTATGCCCAGGTGCGGGCCGACGGGATCATGACCCGACAGGTGGTGCGGGACGCCCTGGATCTTCTGGAGATCGACGAGATGGGGTTCGACCAGATGGACCGCACCATCCTCCTGACCATCATCGACAAGTTCGGCGGCGGGCCGGTGGGGCTGGATACGCTGGCGGCGGCCATCTCCGAGGAGAGCGACACCATCGAGGACGTGTACGAGCCGTTCCTCATCCAGCAGGGGTTTTTAAACCGCACCCCCCGCGGCCGGGTCGCGTCGCCCGCGGCGTATGGCCACTTCGGCCGCATCGCACCCGGTTCCCCCCAGGGTACACTGTTTTAACGGCGAATTAACAGGATGGACAGGATAGAAAGGAATAATCCTTGAGGGTTTTTATCTGTCATCCCTGGTACTGTTTTGCCCCCATGTAGGGTGATAACTATCCGAAAATACAGGCAGATTGTTTTGAGGGGAAAAATAAGGTTTTATCCTGTACATCCTGTCCATCCTGTTAATTAAACTTTTGAATTTCCTGGTTATTCCATGCAACAGACCTTCGACTTTCCCGTAATCCCCAAGTACCGGTTCGACAACTTCGTCGTCTGCGGCGGCAACGAGACCGCCTACCGCTTCGCGCTGAAGCTCGCGTCGGGGGACGGGACGGAGAATCTCCTGTACATCCACGGCCCGGAAGGGTCGGGGAAGACCCACCTGCTGTCGGCGGTGGCGGAGCGGCTGGGAACGCTGCCGGTCATCACCTTTGCCGACGAGGAGCGGTACGATCCCGCCGGTGCGGACGGGGATTCGGTATCGTCCCTCTTCGACCCGTTCCGTGGGCTGCCGGCGCTCCTGGTGGACGACCTGCAGCTCTTGCCGGACGACGACCGGATGCGGGTGGCGCTCTGGCAGCTGTTCAACGAGTTCTATACCGCCGGAACGCCGATCGTCATGACCGGTTCCCTGCCGCCGAAGGAGCTCCCCGGGCTGGACGGGCATCTCGTGTCGCGGCTTCTCTGGGGGCTCGTGGCGCCCCTGGATATCTCCGACGACGACTCCCGCCGGATGATCATGAAGAAGCTCGCCGCCGACCGGCAGATCGTCCTTCCCGCCGATGCCATCGACTACCTGCTGGTGCATGTCCCGCGGGATATCCCCTCCCTGCGCGCCGCCCTCGACCGGGTGAGCAGGTTCTCCCTCGCCACCGGCCGCAAGGTCTCCGCCCGCCTGGCGCGGGAGGCACTGGCGACTGTACCGTGAAGCGCTTTCTTTCTCTCCTCCCGCTGCTCTGCATCCTCGTTCCGTCGTTCACCGCGCCGGCCGGCGATGCCGTTTCATCGGCCTGTGCCGCACAGTCCCTGACCGGGCGGGTGACCTACGTCTTCGACGGCGATACGCTGGAGCTGGTGACCGGGACCCGGCGCGTCCGGATTCGGCTGTACGGCATCGACGCCCCGGAGTGCGGCCATCACGACGAGTCGGGGCAACCCGCCGGCCGGGAGGCGCGCCGGGTGCTGGAGGGGAAGGTCGCAGGGCGCACGGTGACGGTCGAGGTCCGGGATACGGACCAGTACGGCCGGGCCATCGGTGTGGTCCGGCTGGCCGGGCGCGATATCAACCGGGAGATGGTACGGGATGGCTGGGCCTGGGCGTACCGCCACTATCTGGAGGGGGCGTACGCCTCCGAGTATTTCGGCGCCGAGAAGGCGGCCCGGGCACGCCGTGCCGGGCTCTGGCGACAGTACAACCCCGAGCCGCCGTGGGAGTTCCGGCACCGGCAGGAGCGGGCGTGGTGAGCCGAACCACTTGGATAATCAGGCGAAAACGGCTATACTGAACCGGTT
The DNA here is from genome assembly GCA_021779095.1 of Deltaproteobacteria bacterium. Lineage (GTDB taxonomy): Bacteria > Desulfobacterota > Desulfuromonadia > Geobacterales > JAJYBI01 > JAJYBI01. The sequence goes on along the minus strand of JAJYBI010000021.1, from coordinate 16,391 downwards.
TTCGCCACCCACGAACCGACGTCCGGGACGGTCCCGGGCGGGGAGTTTCGATGAACGTACTTCTGCATGTCTGCTGCGGGCCGTGTGCCATCTATCCTCTGCAGGAACTCCGTGCGCAGGGGATGGAGGTGACCGGCTTCTTCTTCAACCACAACATCCATCCGTACCAGGAGTACAAGCGGCGGCTGGAAGCGGCGCGGGAGTTCGCCCGACAGGTGGGGATGGAGCTTGTCTGTCGTGACGAATACCGACTGGAGGAGTTTCTGGCGGCGGTTGCCGCCGACCCCGCCTCCCGGTGCGGCTACTGCTACGCCTCCCGGCTGGAAGCGGCAGCACAGGCGGCGGCGGAGTCGGGCTTTGACGCCTACAGCTCGTCGCTTCTCTACAGCCGCTACCAGAACCACGAGCGAATCCGGGAACTGGGAGAGCAGTTCGGTGAACGTTACGGCGTGAAGTTCGTGTACGACGATTTCCGGCGGGGGTGGCAGGAGGGGATCGCCAGCTCCAGGGAGATGGGGCTCTACCGCCAGCCGTACTGCGGCTGCATCTACAGCGAGAAGGACCGCTATCTCCCGAAGGCACAGCGCCGGAACTGAGTTTGCTCGTGCCACAGATGCCTTTCACGCTCCCTCCCCTTCAAGGGGAGGGTCGGGGTGGGGATGGGTTATGCTGTGGTGAAAGAACCCCATCCCCCTCCTTGCCTCCCCCCTGAAGGGGGAGGTACAATTTGTGGAATTCAGGAACGTTTTGCGCAGGTGACATATGACCGGTCTCGGAAAAACATTGATCGTCGTCGGCCTCGCCATCGCGGCGCTCGGGGTGGTGGTATCGCTGGCGGGGAAGATCCCCTGGCTGGGGCGGCTACCCGGCGATATCTACGTCAAGCGCGAGAACTTCACCTTCTACTTTCCCCTGGCGACGAGCATCATCCTGTCGCTGGTGCTGTCGCTGATCCTCTGGCTGCTGCGGAAATAGGTTCTTCCCATCCCTTCCATGCGTATCGAACCACCTGGCCTCTCCCCGTCACATTCGTCCCTATGGTCTGTAAACGCCCACCGCAGTTGTAATTACCCGGTTTTCTGGTACCGTTTCCCCAGAAACCACCACGAATCAGGAGGCAGCTATGTTTGAACTGTTCGAAAAAGCGGTGCTGACCGGGCTCGGCGCGGTCTCCCTTTCCCAGAAGAAGGCGGAGGAGTTCCTGACGGAGCTGCAGGACAAATACCGGGTCAGTGAGGATGAGGGGAAGCAGTTTCTCGACAAGATCCAGTCGATGGCGAAGGAAGGGCAGTCCAAGGTCAGGGAGATGGCGGAGACGGAGGTGCAGAAGGTCATCGACCGGATCGGCCTCGTTCCCCGCGACGAGTTCGACCGGCTGAAAAAACGGGTCGCCCAGCTGGAGGCGAGGCTGCAGGAGACCGAGGACGGCAGCGACCTTCCATGATGAAGCTCTCCCGGCTGAACCGCAACGTCCGCAGTTTCCGGCGGTACCGGCAGATCGTCCGGGTGCTCTTTTCCTACGGGTTCGACCACCTGCTGGACTACCTGCACGTGCCGCCGTTCATGACCCGGGGACGCCGTTTCATGCAGCGGGACGCGGCCCGCATGTCCGGGCTGACTCCGCCGGTCCGGATGCGCCTCGCCCTGGAGGAGCTGGGGCCCACCTTCGTCAAGCTCGGCCAGGTGCTTTCCACCCGCCCCGACATCATTCCCGAGACCTACGCCCGGGAGTTCGCCGCCCTCCAGGACCAGGTGCCGTCGTTCTCCTTTGCCGAGGTGCGGGCGCAGATCAGGGCCGAACTGGGGAGCAATCCGGAGGAGATCTACGCCTTCATCGACGAGGCGCCGCTCGCCGCCGCCTCCATCGCCCAGGTACACCGGGCGCGGCTCATGACCGGCGAGGAGGTGGTGATCAAGGTCCGGCGTCCCGACGTGGTGTCGGTGGTGGAGAGCGACATCGATGCCCTCATGGTGATCGCCGCCCTGGCGGAGCGCCACCTGGAGGAGAGCCGGCTGTACGACCCGATCGGCATCGTGCGGGAGTTCGCCCGGGTGATCCGCCGGGAGATGGATTTCTCCCGGGAAGGGCACACCATCGAGAAGATGGCGGAGAACTTCGGGAACGACCGGACGCTCCATTTCCCCAGGGTCTTCTGGGAGCAGACCTCCCACGGCATCCTCACCATGGAGTACATCGACGGGATCAAGGTGTCGGACCTGAAGGCGCTCCGCCGGGCGGGGATCGACCTCGTGGCCGTCGCCCGCAACGGCGCCGACGCCTTCCTGAAGATGGTGCTGGAGCACGGCTTCTTCCACGGCGACCCCCATCCCGGCAACGTCCTGATCCTTCCCGACAACGTCATCTGTCTTTTGGACTACGGCATGGTGGGGCGGGTGGACCCGGAGGTGAAGTCGCTCCTGGTGGACCTCCTGGTCGCCGTCATCCACCGGGATATGGATGAGGTGGTGTCGATCCTGCTCTATTCGGGGGACATCGCCGAGCCGTTCGACGCGCGTCGGCTCAAGCGCGACCTGGGGGAGTTCATCGACGGCTACTACGAGATCCCGCTGAAGGATATCGAGGTGGGCCGGACGGTGGCCGAGTTCCTGGAGATCATCACCACCTACCACATCAAGTTCCAGCCCGATCTGATGCTCATGGCCAAGGCGCTCATGACCGTCGAGGGGATGGGGCGGACCCTCGACCCCGAGTTCGACATGATCGGGCACCTGCGCCCCTTCGTGGAGCGGGCCATCACCCAGCGGGTCACCCCCCGCACCGTCACCCGCGACCTGCGCTCCATTACGAACGCGTACCTGGGGATGGTGAAGAACCTCCCCCGGGACCTGAAGACCCTCATCAACCGGATCAACCACGACAAGTTCAAGATCGACCTGGAACACCGGGGGCTGGACCAGTTCACCCGTGAGCTGGACAAGTCCATCAACCGGCTCTCCTCCAGCCTCATCATGGCGGCACTCATCGTCGGCTCTTCGCTCATCATGCAGACCAACAAGGGGCCCCAGATGTTCGGGTTTCCCGCCTTCGGCTTCCTCGGCTATACCATTGCCGGGATGCTGGGTCTCTGGTGGGTGTTCGCCATCATCCGGTCCGGCCGGTTGTGACCTGGGTGCCGGGGTTGTTGCATTTATGCAACACCTTCTGTTGCACCGATACCACAGTGAGGTCCTGGTGCAACGGCCGCAAATAAGCTCAGTTGCGTAACATGTTGTAATTAAAGCAGTGTTGTTGCCCCGGCGAGTGCCTTTTTGTTGGCGCGCAAATTGCTGAATAGTGCGTATGCTGATTAAATGATTGCGGATCAGGAGCGCACATGGTCTTCCAGACGACACTGAAAAACAAGACGACATTCACCGGTATCGGACTCCACTCCGGGGCGCCGACGGACATGACCCTCCGCCCGGCCGAGGCGGGGACCGGCATCGTGTTCCACCGGATCGATCTTTCCCCTGCGGTTTCCATCGAGGCGTGCGCCGCGAACGTGGTCAGCACCCGCCTCTCCACCACCATCGGCAGCGACGGTGTCACGGTGGCGACCATCGAGCATCTGATGGCGGCCCTCAGGGGCTGCGGCATCGACAACGTTCACGTGGACATCACCGGCCCGGAAGTGCCGATCATGGACGGCAGCGCCGCCCCCTTCGTGGAAGGGCTCAAGGCCGCCGGGGTGAAGGTGCTTTCCCGCCCCCGGAAATACCTGGTGGTCAAAAAGCCGGTCACCGTCTGCGACGGCGACAAGAAGGCGACCATCATTCCGTCCCGTTCCTTCCGGATCTCCTTCGACATGCGGTTCAACCACCCGGTGGTGAGCAACCAGTTCCGCTCCGTGCGGCTGAACAATGACCTGTTCGCCGCCGACTACGCCCCGGCGCGCACCTTCGGCTTCCTGGCCGAGGTGGAGGCGCTGAAGGCCCACGGGCTTGCCCGCGGCGGCTCGCTGGAGAACGCCGTGGTCATCGGCGACGACCGGATCATGAACGAGGAGGGGCTCCGGTTCGACGACGAGTTCGTCCGTCACAAGATCCTCGACTCCGTCGGCGACCTCTCCCTGGCCGGCTACCATATCTTCGGCCATGTGAAGGCGTACAAATCGGGCCACGACCTGAACCACCGCCTGCTGACCGAGCTGCTGAGCCGGCCCGACTGCTGGCGGCTGATGGAGTTCGGCGATGCCGAGAAAGAGGCGTCGCGGTTCAACCTGCCGGTTCCGGAGCTGGTCTGGTCGGAAGCCTCCTGATTCCCGTTGCCTCGTATCAAGGTTACACAAGAAAGCAGCCTTCGCGGCTGCTTTTTTTGTGCGCAGCGGCGGGAAGCATGCCGGGAGTGCAGAACTCCTTGAACCGCGAGGGTATTTCGGCTAGAGTTGAGCAGTTGTGAATCCAGCGGACGGGATGAAGGGGATGGCTGAGCAGGAGACGGACAATCTGCGTCAGGCGGAGAAGCGCAAGCGCAGGCGCGAGGGGATCATCATTCTGGTATCCCTCGTGCTGCTCGCCGTCCTCATCGCCGTGGAGGTCCACGTATCCCGGCTCAACACCGGGGTGCCGCGGGACAACAACATCCTCGTCTTCGGCCTCATCAACGTCATCATCCTCTTAAGCATCCTCATCGTCTACCTCACCTTCCGCAACGTGGCGAAGCTCCTGGTGGAGCGGCGCGCGAACCTGCCGGGCTCCCGGCTGCGGACCCGTCTCGTCCTCGCCTTTGCCGGCCTGTCGCTCGTGCCGACCATGCTCCTCTTCTTCGTCTCCGCCGGCTTCATCACCAAGACCATCCAGAACTGGTTCAATCAGCAGGTGGAGATCTCCCTGAACGAGTCCATGGAGGTGGCCCAGACCTATTACAAGACCTCCGCCGCCAACGCCCTGTACTACGGGAACCAGATCAGCACCCAGATCCGGGAGCAGAAGCTTCTGAACGACCAGAACCTGCCCCGGCTGCGGGCGCTGATCCACCAGAAGCAGAACGAGTACAACCTGGGGGTGGTGGAGGTCTACTCCGCCCAGCGGGAGGAGCTGGTCCGTGCCGCCAACCCCGCGCTCCCCCGGACCGAGTTCTCCAACCCCTCGTCCGAGGATATTCGTGAAGGGCTGGCGGGCAAGGAGGTGACCCGGGTCAACCCGGTCGGCAAGGCGGACCTGATCCGCGGCATCGTCCCGGTGCGCTCCACCTGGAACCAGCGGGACGTGGTGGGGGTGGTGGTGGTGAACTACTACGTCCCCTATTCGCTGGTGAGCAAGATGAAGGAGATCTCCTCCTCCTACCACGAATTCCACAAGATGAAGATCATGAAGAACCCGATCACCACCGGGTACATCCTGATCCTGTTTCTCATTACCCTGGTGATCCTCTTGCTTGCCGTCGGTTTCGGGCTCCATCTGTCGAAGAGCCTGACGATCCCGATTCAGGAGCTTGCCACCGCCACCCGTCGGGTGGCGGAGGGTGACCTGGACGTCCACCTGGGCCAGCATGGCGATGATGAGATCGGCATGCTGGTCTCGTCGTTCAATACCATGACCGACGACCTGCGCCGCCACCAGCTGGCGCTGAAGCAGACCAACGAAGAGGTGACCCGCAGCAACCAGGAGCTGGAGGAGCGGCGCCGGTATATGGAGACGGTCCTGAAGAACGTCACCGCCGGGGTCATTTCCGTGGACCGCTCCGGCATCCTGACGACGGTGAACAAGTCCGCCGAGCGGCTGCTGGGGATCAGCGCCCGGGAGGTCCTGGGGAAGAACTTCCGCGAGGTGCTCCGTACCGTACACCTAGATATCGTCAAGGGGATGCTGCGGGACATGGTCGTCTCCAAGCAGGACAGCATCCGCAAGCAGGTGGTCATTCCGCTCAAGGACACCCATCTGACCCTCTTGATGAACCTTACGGTGCTGAAGGACGAGAGCGACGAGTTCATGGGGACCGTCGTCGTGTTCGACGACCTGACCCAGCTCATCAAGGCGCAGCGGATGGCCGCCTGGCGCGAGGTGGCGCGGCGGATCGCCCACGAGATCAAGAACCCGCTCACCCCGATCCAGCTCTCCGCCCAAAGGCTCCGCAAGCGCTACCTGGAACGCTTCGACGATGACGACCAGGTGTTCGACCAGTGCACCAACATGATCATCACCTCCGTGGACGAGATGAAGACCCTGGTGGACGAGTTTTCCTCCTTCGCCCGGATGCCGGCTGCCCAGCCGGTCCCGAGCAGTCTGGCGGAGATCGTGCGGGAGGCGCTGGCGCTCTACGAGGAGTCCCACCGCTCCATCCGGTTCGGCCTGCGGTCCGACGGTGATATGCCGCTCCTGCCGCTGGACCGGGACCAGATCAAGCGGGTCTTCATCAACCTCTTGGACAACGCGGTGGCGGCCATCGACGGGGAGGGGAGCGTCGACCTGGACGTGTCGTACAACAAGGAGCTGAACATGGCGGTCTGCGTCGTGGCGGACACGGGGTGCGGCATCCCCGCCGACGACAAGCCGCGTCTCTTCGAGCCGTACTTCTCCACCAAGAAGTCGGGCACGGGCCTCGGGCTCGCCATCGTCAATACCATCATCACCGACCACCACGGGTTCATCCGGGTGCGGGACAACCAGCCGTGCGGGACCAGGTTCATCATCGAGCTCCCCGTTGGCGGGACGGAAGTCTAGCAGGTATTAAGAAATACGTTGACTATCCGGCATGAATATCCCCCTCCCTTGATGGGAGGGGGTGAGGGAGAATGCCGAGTCGTCGGGTTTCGAGTTAGTAAGTACAGGGCCGCCCCGGGCGGCAGGAAGCGGATATGAGCGAGACCATTCTGATCGTAGACGACGAGGAGAGCATCCGGTCGTCCCTCTCCGGCATCCTGGAGGACGAGGGGTACCGGACCCGGACCGCCGTGGACGGCGTCGACGCCCTGGCGGCGGTGCAGCGGGAGCTGCCGGACCTGGTGCTCCTGGATATCTGGATGCCGAAGCTGGACGGGCTGAAGACCCTGCAGACCATGAAGGAGCGGTATCCGGCCCTGACCGTCGTGATGATGTCCGGCCACGGCACCATCGAGACCGCCGTGAAGTCCACCAAGCTCGGCGCCCACGACTTCATCGAGAAACCGCTCTCCCTGGAGAAGGTGCTGGTGACGGTGCACAACGCCCTCGCGATGGGGCGGCTCCGGCAGGAGAACAGGTCGCTCAGGGGGATGGTGCTCGGCGAGCACGAGATGATCGGGGAGTCGCCGGTCATCCGGACGCTGCAGGAGCAGATCCGGCTCGCCGCCCCTTCCAGCGCCTCGGTGCTCATCACCGGCGAGAACGGCACCGGCAAGGAGCTCGTCGCCCGCTCCATCCACTGGTTCAGCGCACGTGCTGAGAAGCCGTTCGTGGAGGTGAACTGCGCGGCGATCCCCGAGGAGCTGATCGAGAGCGAGCTGTTCGGCCACGAACGCGGCGCGTTCACCGGCGCCACGGCCCAGAAGAAGGGGCGGTTCGACCTGGCGGACGGCGGCACGATCTTCCTCGACGAGATCGGCGACATGACCTTGAAGACCCAGGCCAGGGTGCTGCGCATCCTCCAGGAGCGCAAGTTCGAGCGGGTGGGGGGGACGCGCACCGTGGAGGTGGACGTGCGGGTCGTGGCCGCCACCAACAAGGTGCTGGAGGAGGAGATCCGTGGCGGCCGGTTCCGGGAGGACCTGTACTACCGGCTGAACGTGGTGCCGTTCATCGTGCCCCCCTTGCGGGAGCGGCGCGACGACATCCCGCTCCTGGCGGTCCATTTCCTGAATATGTTCGACACGCGGCCTTCGGGGGAACGGAAGACCCTGGCGCCGGAGACCCTGGAGGCGATGAAGCGGTACGACTGGCCGGGGAACGTGCGGGAGCTGAAGAACCTCATCGAGCGGCTTGTCATCATGGTGCCGGGGAGCGCCATCACCCCCGTCCATCTCCCCGTGTACGTGGCGGGTGAGGACCCGCGGGGGCAGGGAGCGACGCGGCTGGACACCGTCCTCGGCTTAAGTTCGCTCCGGGAGGCGCGGGAGGAGTTCGAGAAGGAGTTCATCCTGCAGAAGCTGGAGGAGAACGAGTGGAACATCTCCAAGACCGCCGAAGCGATCGAGCTGGAGCGGAGCAACCTGCACCGCAAGATCAAGAGCTACGGCATCGACCTGAAGCGGTGAGGCGCATCCGATGACTTCTCCCTCGCTGTCCGTCTTGAAACTCTTCCTCATCCCCGTCGGGGGAGGGATTCCCGCCGGCGTCTTGCTCGCCCACCGGGACGGCCTCGTCTGGCCCGTCATGTCGGCGCTCTACCTGGTGTCGGACGTGATCCTCGCCTTCGCCTTCGAACCGATCATGCGGTTCTTCGAGGCGGTGGGGCGCCGGGTGCCGTTCCTCGCCCGGTTCGGCGCGGCCATGAAGGCGGCCAACGCCCGCACGGCGGCGCATTTCGAGGGGACCGGCGGCGGTCCCGTATCGCTCGTCATGATCTCCTTCGGGGTCGACCCCATGACCGGCCGGACCGCGGCGCGCGCCGCCGGGCACGGTTTCGTCGCCGGCTGGGCCATCGCCATCGCCGGCGACATGCTCTACTTCGCCGTCATCGCCCTCTCCACCCTGCAACTGAACGCCTACATCCACGATCCGAACACCACCATGTGGATCGTCCTCGTCGCCATGATCCTCCTGCCCGTGCTGGTGCGGAAGGTCCGCGCGGCGGCGGGCGGCGGGGCCGCGCCTTCCTGTTAGGCGGAGTGAATCAAGGGGAAACGATTCCGCGGCATTGTTGATCATGTTCGTGCCCATGCCACCAACTTACTACGGAGTACATTGATTAGCCGACATGCATACATCCCCCCTCCCTCGATGGGAGGGGGTGAGGGGGAGGGTGAACGCCGTCTTGTGCACCCCCACCCCAACCCTCCCCCATCAAGGGGGCGGGAGTTGTCGAGTAGTCATGTTTCGCCTTAGTATAAACCACTTATTTTACATTGTTCCGCCCTCTGCTCTGGTTCCCCGTCGCAACCGGGCTGTTAAATAGAGATATCGGTTGATACAATGTATATACCGTGCTAGCTTTCGGGCAGCGGGATCGTCAAACTCGGGAACGCGGAAAGGGGATAGGTATGCTGGCGAAGGCGCAGAAATGGGGAAACAGCCTGGCGGTACGCCTGCCGAAGACGGTGGCCGATGAGTGCGGCATCGAGGCGGATTCGCCCGTGGAGATAATCCGCGAGGGTGATCTCATCATCATCAAGCCGGTCCGAAAGAGGCTTTCCCTCGAGAGCCTCCTTGCGGGGGTCACGCAGGAGAACATGCACGCCGAGGTCCCCACGGGCAAACCGGTGGGTAAAGAGATATGGTGAAGAGGGGCGGATACATTCCGGAGAGGGGCGACATCGTCTGGCTTGATTTCGACCCGCAGGCCGGGCACGAACAGGCGGGCCGCCGGCCGGCTTTCGTGCTGTCGCCGGCGGCGTACAACCGCACGACCGGCCTGATGCTCTGCTGTCCCATCACGTCCCAGGTGAAAGGATACCCGTTCGAAGTGGCAATTGCCGGGACAGCGAAAGTCCGGGGGGTGATCCTTGCGGACCAGGTGAAGAGCCTGGACTGGCAGGCGAGAAGGGCGGAGAAGGCGGGGAAGGTGGCGGTGGCGGTCCTCGAAGAGGCGATCGGAAAGATCAGGGCGATCCTGGAGGGGTGAGTCCACGCCAACGCAGCAGAAGAAAATTCGACTCGATGTATTCCAATGGCGCTTGCCCATCAGGCACTGTGTAGTGGGAGCAGCACCGCAAGCAAGAAAACGCCCGTTTCCGGGCGTTTTCTTGTGGTGGCTTTATTGGCGAACAGCAGCGTTACTGCTTCGTACCGCTGCTGTCGAACTTGGTGACGAAGAAATCGTAGGTGCCGGTCAAGGTGTTGCCGTCCAGCCCTCCATTGGTGTAGCCCGCCACGAAGGCATTACCGTCGGCACCGGTGGCAACACTTACTCCTATGGTGTGTGCACCAGCCACGCCGAGCTGTCGGGTGAAGAGCTTTGTACCGCTGCTGTCGAACTTGGTGATAAAGAAATCCTGCACACCTGTGCCGGTGTTGCCATCCAGTCCGCCGAAGGTATCGCCCGCTACGTAGACATTGCCGTTTGCATCGGTGGCAACGCTGTTTCCACCGGCATATGCATTAACCCCGCCGAGTTGCCGGGTGAAGAGTTTCGTTCCGCTGCTGTCGTACTTGGTTACGAAGAAATCAGCCTCACCGGTCAAGGTGTTGCCGTCCAGTCCGCCGTTGGTCCAGCCCGCGATGTAGACATTGCCGTGGGCATCGGTGGCAACGCTTTTTCCAATGGTGTCTGCACCCGTTATGCCGAGCTGCCGGGTGAAGAGCTTTGTGCCGCTGCTGTCGTACTTGGTAACAAAGAAATCATTGGAGCCGTTCTTGGTGTTGCCGTCCAGCCCGTCGGAGGTCTCGCCCGCTACGTAGACATTGCCGTGGGCATCGGTGGCAACGCTTTGTCCAGATGTGGTTGCACCTGCCACACCGAGTTGCCTGGTGAAGAGCTTCGTTCCGCTTCTGTCATACTTGGTCACGAAGAAATCGACCCAGCCGCTCAAGGTGTTGCCGTCCAGCCCGCCGTACGTACTGCCCGCCACGTAGACATTGCCGTTGGCATCGGTGGCAACACTTTGTCCATATGTGTCTGCGCCCGCTGCGCCGAGCTGCCGGGTGAAGAGCTTCGTTCCGCTGCTGTCGTACTTGGTGACGAAGAAATCAATCGTGCCGGTCAAGGTGTTGCCGTCCAGGCCGCCAAAGGTAATTCCCGTCACGTAGACATTGCCGTCGGCATCGGTAGCAACGCCATAACCACCGGTGTTTGCACTCGCCACGCCGAGCTGCCGGGTAAAGAGCTTAGTTCCGCTGCTGTCGTATTTGGTGACAAGGCAATCCGTCGTGCCGGTCAAGGTGTTGCCATCCAGCCCGCCGTTGGTATAGCCCGCCACGTAGACATTGCCGTGTGCATCGGTGGCAACGCCAAAACCACCGGTGGTTGCACCCGCCGCGCCGAGCTGCTTCGTACCTGACCAAGGCGCGGGGCTGGGGCTGTCGCCTCCGCCGCAGGCGGCAAACTGCATCATGGCTGCTGCGAGCAGCACCCATCCCAACGTCTTCATTCCATGTCTTCTTACCGCAGTTTTGATCTGTAACATCACTCCTCCTGATAACATGCAGTCAATACAGCTCCCATCGATCAGTCTGCTTATGTCGTTGCATCGCATGAACTGCTAGGTGGCGGATGGTCTGACCTTAATAATGTGATAGTCAAGGCATAGTACCGATCGGTTTTGGGGATGTCAAGCTTTCGGGCACGTTGTCTGGCTTGACACACTCTGTACTATGCTGCATCCTTTGGGCGAGTCCGCTGCTTGTGGGACCAATCAGTTGAAGAAATCAGGAAAACGCCGACCAATTCCGGGGCAATGGAGGTGTCACATGAAGAAGATGCGTCTGGTGGTGGTAATGTGCTGTCTGCTCGCGGCGGGCGCTATTATGCCGGCCCATGCCGACGATTATCGTGCGGTCCGCTCGACCACCATCCTGACCTCATCGGTCGCGAGCAACGGCCAGAAGCTGAGCTATCTCAGGACCGACAACCCGGAGGTCACGGCGAAGATCGTTGAGATCGACCCGGGCGGGGAGACCGGATGGCACACCCATCCCGTGCCGGTGTATGCCTACATGCTGTCGGGCACCATCACCGTGACGCTTGCGGACGGCAGGACGTACGACTACAAGGAAGGGGATGCGATCTTCGAGGTGAGGGACATTCCGCACAACGGCCGGAACAACGGCACGACGCCGGCCCGGCTGGTGGTGTTCTACACGGGGGCGGCGGGAACACCGAATGTGAAGCGGGTGGACGCTCCGGTGGGCGGGACGGGCGGCGCCCGCTGATCGGGCCGGAGCTGGCGTTCGGCGAGCTACCTGTCTGGTGCGTACCTTCATGGAGACGTTGTCATTTTGTCGAATCTGGTTTTGTAACCATTTGATTTTTTTTTCTAGATGAACCAATTGGTTCCAAGCTTGTAGTTGTACAGTTAGAATCATAATTGCACATGATTAGCGCTGATCTTCCGCTAAACCCTTCTCCCTCTGGGAGAAGGTGGCCGAAGGCCGGATGAGGGAGATTTATGAGATGGGAAATCAGCCTTTCCCCTCACCCTAGCCCTCTCCCAGAGGGAGAGGGAACTCATTTAAAAGTCTAGCGGAAGATTGATGCTAAGCAGGTAATTGCATAACTGCAAGCCTGGCACCAGCTTTTCCCTCCTCCGCGGTTTCCGCATCTCCCGTAGACCTTGGAATCTCTAGCCCGTCGCAAGGGGCAATCCGACTTGACATTGCTACGCCAATGACGTAGTTTTAAGCCATGGTCATCATCGAAACTCCAATATTCACCAGGCAATTATCATCTAACCTGTCCGATGAGGAATACCGTCTTTTTCAAGCAACCCTGCTGGATCGGCCGGATGCCGGGAAAGTGATTCCCGGCGGCGGTGGTCTTCGAAAAATCCGGTGGGCGTTGGAGGGACGCGGTAAGAGCGGTGGCGTCCGGGTGATTTACTATTGGTTTACGGCACGAGAGACCATTTTACTCTTGTTCATGTATCCGAAGAATGTGCAGGATAACCTGACCCAGGACCAACTCAAACAACTCAAGAAGATCATTGAGGAGGAATACCATGAAAGATGAACTTTTTCAGGAACTGCTGGAAAGCGTGAAGCAGGGTGCGGCAATCATGAAAGGTGAAACGCAACCTTCCCGTTCATTTGAATTTCCGGAAACCGAGGTTCGCGCTTTACGCGAAAAGTTCGGCCTTTCTCAGGATAAATTTGCCAACCTTGTCGGCATCAGCGTTGGAACATTGCGTAACTGGGAGCAAGGGCGTCGTAAACCGGAAGGTCCCGCACGCGTGCTGCTGAGAATTGCTTCGTTGCATCCGGAAGCATTGCTCGATATCGGAATGAAGCAAAAAATCGCATAACCTGCGACGCGGTCTGTTTTTGCTCCGCCGCGTTATACGGAGGACGGATAATGCAGAAATCAGCGAGGACGATATGTACCCTGAATCGGATGACCTGAACGACTATCTCGTATCCGACGCGATTGTCGACTGGCAGACCCCAGCTGTCCGGGAAAAGGCGCTGGAGCTGGCGGGGGCGTTACCCGACGACGTTGCCAGGGCCCGCTGCCTGTACGAATGGGTGCGGGACGCCATTCCCCATTCCGCCGATGCCGGCCATGAGATCGTGACCTGCACGGCGAGCGAGGTGCTGCACCACGGCACCGGGATCTGCTTCGCCAAGAGCCACCTGCTGGCGGCCCTCTTCCGGGCGGTCGGCATCCCGGCCGGTTTCTGCTACCAGGTGTTACGCATGGACCCGCCGGTCGACAACGAGCCGGTGCTGCACGGCCTCAACGCCATCTATCTCGCCGCCTTCGACCGGTGGCTGCGGCTCGATGCGCGGGGCAACACCAACGGCATCAACGCCCAGTTCGGCATCGGGAGGGAGCAGCTCGCCTTTGCCATGGACCCCGCCGCGGACGAATTCATCTACGAGGCGATCTTTGCCGCACCGGTTCCCAGTGTGGTCACGCGGCTTAAGAAGTACGCGACCAGAAGCGAACTCTGGCTCGATCTGCCCCAATCCCTGTGACCGTCGGTGCGTGGCTGGGGGACGTCCGGTCCCGGAGCCGTTCGGAGATAAATATGTATCAGTTCATCCAGTGGCTTGCATCGTTGGGCAGGCGCTCTCTCGTCAACCGGTATCTGCGTGCGCGGCACGTCGCCTGTGACAATGTCCCGACGTTTACCGGGCCGTGGCCGGAGATCCGCAATGAAGGTACCATTTCCATCGGTGCCCACTGCACGTTCAACGCGTTCCGGCTCCGCCAGCTGATCACGGTCAATCGGGATGCCGAGCTGGTGATCGGCGAGTACGCGTTTCTCAATGACGGCGTGAATATCTGCGCGACGCAGTCCGTCCGGATCGGCCACCACACGAAGCTCGGCGACATGACCTATGTCTACGACACCGATTTCCACGAGATCGCTCCCGACCGGCCGACCCGGCGGCAGCCGGTCTCCATCGGGAACAACGTCTGGATCGGGGCGCAGGTGATGATCCTGCCGGGGAGCGTGATCGGCGACCACAGCGTCATCGCCGCCGGTTCGATCGTGACGGGCGAGATCCCCCCGAAGTGCCTGGCGGCCGGCGCACCCGCGAGGGTGGTGAAGACGCTGGAGATCCCGGACGACTGGATCAGGGAGTAACGGTTGTCCTCCCTTTACCGCATCATATTCCGGATTGTCCTGGCCTCACTGCTCTGGCTGGTGCTCGCATCTTCTTCGGGCGCGGCGGACCTGGTGGACGTGGTCTCCGTCGCCCCCGGTGTAACGGTGGAGATGCGTTACGCCACGGCCGACAACTTCACCGGCCACGCCGTGTACGACTGCGGCCGCTGTTTCCTCAAGCGGGGGACGGCGGAGAAGGTGGCGACGGCGCAAAGGCTCCTGGCCGCCAAGGGGCTGTCGCTCAAGATGTGGGACTGCTACCGGCCGCTCTCCGTGCAGAAGGTCTTCTGGTCGCTCGTGCCCGACCGGCGCTATGTGGCCGACCCGCGAACCGGCTCGCGGCACAACCGGGGAAACGCCGTGGACGTGACGCTCGTGGACGGACACGGCCGGGAGCTCCCGATGCCGACCCGGTTCGACGACTTCACCCCCCGGGCGGCCCACAGCGCGATGGACCTGCCGCCGGAGGCGATACGAAACCGACAGATACTCACCGACGCCATGACCGCCGCCGGCTTCCGGCCGCTTGCAGAGGAGTGGTGGCACTACGACGACCCGGACGGAAGAGGGGGGCTCCTGGACGTTCCCTTCGACGAACTGTGCCGCGGCCCGGGAAAGTGACGGACTGCCGGGCGACGGGGGCCCGCGCCGCACCTTGTGCCGGTGCGTGCCGGCTCCCCGACCTGCGCCAAGATAGTCGTGGGCGTCGGGCGCCGGTTGTGGTAGACTCCGCCAGATTTGCTTGAATGCCCGTTCCGGAGGTGCAGGATGGCCATAACACTGCTCGACATGCTGCTCAATGCGGGGCTCATCAACCGTGACCAGTTCGAGGAGGCGCTCAGGAACCGGGTCCTCCACGGCGGCAGGATCGGTACGAGCCTCATCGAACTCGGCTTTGTGACCGAAGAAACCCTGGCCCGCTTCCTCAGCGAAAAACTCTCCGTCCCCTATGTCCCCCCCCAGTCTCTCCTGGAAATCCCCGCCGAGGTGATCGGCCAGTTTCCGCGGGACCTTGCCGTCAAGTACCGGGTCATTCCGCTCAACTTGGAGAAGAAGCGGCTCAACCTGGTCATGGCGGACCCCGCGGACCTGCAGGCGATCGACGAAATCGGGTTCATAACCGGCTATAACATCCAGCCGCTCGTGGCGCCGGAGGTCCGGCTGGCGCAGGCATTCTGCAGGTATTACCAGGAAGAGCTGGAACCGCGTTACCGGCAGATCATCGGGATGCTGGAGTCGCGTCGCCATGAGGACGAGGCGCTGCGTCTGGAAGAGGAGCGCAATCGCCAGGCGGAAGAGATCCGGAGGCAGGAGGAAGAGCTACGCCTCCGGGAGGAGCGGGCACGGGTCCGGGAGGAAGAGGCAGGTCAACGCGAGGAGGAAATCCGAACCGTCCGGGTCTACGATCTGAGAGACACGGATATCGTGGAACTGCCCGCACCTCCTGCCGGGACGGAGGATCTGCAGGAGGTGATCGAACTGCATGATGCGGTGCCGGCCGCCGACTGGCCGGAGCAGATCCGCAAACTCGAACCGGATGCGATTTCCCTGGCACTGGCCCATGCCGACAGCGGTGAGGAGATCGTCGACAACCTGATCGCCGGGCTGGGAAGAAAGCTCGACCGGGTGGCGCTCTTCCGGGTCAAGGGGGACAGGGTCATCGGCTGGAAGGGGATCGATCGCGGGAGCCCGCTGACGGCATTCACCCAGCTGAGCCTGCCGCTCACCGAGCCGTCGGTCCTGAAGACGGTGACGGAAGGTGCCGGTTACTACCTCGGACCGCTGCAGGATACGCCGATCAACCACGTCCTTCACGGTGCGTTCGGCGGCGGTGCCCCGCAGACGCTCCTCCTCATGCCGTTGATCGTCGGCGGCAGGATCGCGTGCATCCTCTACGCCGAGGACGGCGCCGGTCTGCGCGAAATGGTGCCGGAACTGCAGAAGCTGCTGACCAAGACCGCCATGGCATTCGAAATGCTGATCTACCGCGACAAGATCCTGATGCTCTGAATAAGCCCGCCTGACGGTGGCGATCCGGCAGTCGACGCC
>JAJYBI010000020.1 GCA_021779095.1 Deltaproteobacteria bacterium | reverse complement strand
GACGCCGAAACGGGTGGTGCCCTTCCTCCAGCACTGGCGCTCGAATCCGGACAGCCCGCTCTTCCTGAAGGGGCTGTTCAGTCATTACAAGGACGAGAAGAACCGGTTCATGAGCAACTTTACCGTCTTCCACTGGGACCCCCGGGAGACGGTGGATCCGCGCGCGGTGTTCATCCTGCGGGGGGTGGTGGAGCAGGCGCAGGCCTGGGACTGCGGGCAGCGGTTGCTGTTCTCGGTGAAGCGGGAGGGACAGAACGAGGAAAACTTCGAGCTGTGGTGCCCAGCGGAGTCGCTCCTGGACATGGCGGAGCCCGGCCAGTTTCTGGAGGTGAAGGGGTACGTGCGGCAGGAAAACCCGGAGGATGAGTTCGGCGGATCGGACGGCCCGGTGCGGGCCTATGTGCACCAGCTGAGGAAGCTATGATCTGCCGCTACCAGCAGGAGTATGACGCGCTGCGGGACCGGGTGCAGGCGGTCATCGCCGCGAAGTGGCCGGAAGCCCTGGACGGCAACAGCTACAACTGGGGGCGGGATTTCCAGACGGAGCTGATGGCGAAGCACGACGCCCTGGAGAAAGAGGCGAACGAGCTGTGGGTGAACCGGGCGAAGTTCGACCAGTTCAAGCAGATCCTGACCGACTGGGGACGGACGATTATCGAGCTCCACAAGCTGTACGCGGCGGAGCTGAGAAGGAGGGATGCGGCGTGAGCTACGAGGGGACTACCTGCCCGTGCGGCGGCAAGAAGGCACCGAATACGATGCTGTGCGATGGCTGCATGACGGAGTTCAAGGATCATCCGGCCATGGCCAGTTTCACGGATAAGAAGAACGACGTGGAGATCCGCCGGCATGCGGCATTGACGCTGCTGACACTGGCCCGCGGTCGCAAGGGCAAACGGGCGGCATAGCACGGGGGACGCCATGGAAGAGATCAAGCGCTATCAATGCACGTCGCTGTCGGCGCTCCTGACGGAAGCGCAGTGCCGGCGGAACAAGGAGACGGCGGAATTTACCGGTACCCCCGGGATTTATGCCTGCTGCCTGGAGTGCAAGGGGCTGGAGCCTGAGCCGGCAACCCCGGCAAAGAAGCGCGAACGGAAGCTGCGCACCGTCGTGGAAACCCCGCCGGCGGATCATATTCCTGACGACGGAGAAATGGTAGCCGATGACTGCCCGACGTTGACGCTCCGCTTCGTGCTGCCGAAGGATCGGGAGATCTACGAGAAGCTGTGCCGGTTGTCCACCGATATCGAATCCGATCTGCTGGCCCTGCTGCATGTGATGTCTGAGCGGGACCTGTTGGTGAGGGAGTAACCACAAACTAAAAGGAGAAACGCATGAAACCGATCGCAACAGTCATCAACAACAACCAACCAGGATGGACCAACATCATCGAAACCGAGCCCAACGTCACGCTGCCCGTCGGTACGCGGCTCTACCTGGCGGAACCGTTCGCCGAAATCGGCGCCCCCCTGGCCGGCGGCTTCTTCGGCGGAGAGATGACCATCGACGGCGAACGCTACGCCCTGATCGTCGCCCCGAAGGCCGAAGGAGAGAATCTGGAGTTGGAATACAAGCAGGAAGACCGCAGCACGGCCGATGGCACTACCAGCGACTTCGACGGACTGGCCAACACCGACCGCATCAACGACGATAACCATCCTGCCGCGCAGTTCTGCCGGGCGCTCCGGATCGGTGGCCACGACGACTGGTACCTGCCTTCCCGCGACGAACTGGCCATGCTCTGCCGCAACCTGGGCACCACCCGCCCCACTACTCCGGACCTGTTCAAAACCGACGGTGTCGAGGCATTCGACGAGGAAGGCTGGTACTGGTCCAGCACTGAACTCGCCCGGAGCTCCTACGGTGCCTGGATCGTGGATTTCGAAGATGGCACCCAGTACGGCTACGGTAAGAACCTTCAGTTTGCTGTCCGGGCGGTTCGCAGATTCAAAATTTAAAAATTTACCCATTTCAGGAGGTGCAGCATGGCAAGAAAAGTGGCAGTACCCGCCCTCGGGGCGGCATTCGCAGGAGGCTTCTTTGCCGGTGAGATCACGGTTGACGGCGAACGGTTCGCCGTGGTGGTCGCTCCGAAGGCCGAAGGCGAGAAGATGGACCTTCGGTATAAGGTCAAGGCTCGTGATGTATTCGACGGCACCGACAGCGACGATGAGGGTTTCGCCAACAGCGAGACGATTAACGACGACAACCACCCTGCCGCACAGTTCTGCCGGTCGCTCCGGATCGGCGAGCATGACGACTGGTACCTGCCGTCACGTGACGAGCTCATGATTATCTGGCGAAGCCTGGGGCCAAACCGTAAGAAAACCCCGGAACCGTTCCGTGCCGGAGGCGCGGAAGCGTTCGAAGAACGCTGGTATTGGTCCAGCACCGAATACGCCCGGTTCTCATACTATGCCTGGGTCGTGGTTTTCCTAGGTGGCTGCCAGCACTACCTCAATAAGAGCAATCAGTTTGCTGTCCGGGCGGTTCGCAGATTGAAACTTTAACCATTCAGCCCTTTATCTATTTGAAGGAGCACCATCAATGGCACTGGCATCGACCCTTCCCATCTATCGCGTCACCTACGACCTGTTGCAGGTGGCAACCCGTATCACCAAGGACATGCCGCGGGACTACAAGCAGTCCCTCGGCGGCAAGATCCGGGAGGAATGCGTCGAGCTGGTGGTATTGATCTACCGGGCGAACTGCTCCCGCGACAAACGCCCCCACCTGGAGACCCTGCAGGAACATCTGCAGGTGGTGACGCTGCTGCTCAGGCTGTCCAAAGATCTGCGCCTGATCAGCACGGGGCAGTTCGCCCAGACCGTGGAACTGACCGACCAGATCGGCCGGCAGTCCTCCGGTTGGCTCAAGTCCGCATCGTCGCCTGTTGCGTAGCCGTCACGGCGGCTAAAGCCCGTGCGCATAATCTGGTCGTGCCCCTGGGGATAGGCCCACGGTAAGGCGCCATAGTCGAAACCGGCGGGCATTGGTCCCACAGGGTCGCGGCGCAGTTTCATGACGGATCGGCAGCGCCTTCCGTCGTGCGACGTGAACTGCACGACATAACGCCCGGAACTCAAACAATGCCTGGATCGTGGATTTCAAAGATGGCAACCAGAACAACAACAATAAGAACAATCAGTTTGCTGTCCGGGCGGTTCGCAGATCATAACGATGCGGGGCTGACGGTGGATGAACTGCTGTGCGCCTATTACGACTGCCGGCGGCGCAAGCGCACCACCATCAATGCGTTGCGGTTCGAAGCGAACCTCGAACGCAACATCATGGCACTGTACCGGGAACTGGCGGACGGCAGCTACCGTCCCGGTACCTCCATCTGCTTCGTCGTAACCCGTCCCAAACCACGCGAGGTCTGGGCGGCAGATTTCCGCGACCGTGTCGTCCACCACCTGCTCTACAACCGGATCGCGGACCGGTTCCACCGCTCCTTCATCGCCGACAGCTGCGCCTGCATCCCCGGTCGCGGCACGTTCTATGGCGCAATCCGCCTGGAGCACAAGGTCCGGAGTATCACACAGAACTGGTCCCGTCGGGCCTATTACCTCAAGCTCGACCTGGCCAACTTCTTCGTCAGCATCGACAAACATATCCTCCGGAACCTGCTCGCCCGCAAGATCGAAGATCCGTGGACCATGCAACTGGCCGAAACCATTCTCTTCCATGACCCGCGTCAGGATGTCCGGATCAAGGGCACACCCCGGCTGCTGGCGCTGATCCCGCCACATAAGAGCCTGTTCAATCAACCGGCGCACCTGGGGCTCCCCATCGGCAACCTGAGTTCCCAGTTCTTCGCCAACGTCTACCTGGACACTCTCGACCAGCACGTCAAGCACCGCCTCGGCGTTCGGTACTACATCCGCTACGTGGACGACATGATCCTGCTGCACGACTCACCCCAGTGGCTGAACCATGCCGGCGCGGAGATCGGTGCATTCGTGACGGAACGGCTCGGCCTGCAGCTGAATCCGCGCAAAACCATTCTCCAGCCGATAGATCGCGGCGTAGATTTCGTCGGTCAGGTCATCAAACCCTGGCGGCGCGTGTTGCGCCGCATCACGTACGACAATGCCCTGGCCCGTCTGGAAGAACGGACCGGCGAAGACCTCATGCGCAGCGCCAACAGCTACCTCGGCCTTTTGCGGCAATCGGACCATAGCCACCATGCCCGGGCACGTCTGGCCCGTATCGCGATCCGCAAGGGACATTGCGTGGATGGGCGGTTCAGGAAGATTTACAGGAGTAAAATATGACGCCAGCAATCCTTAAATACCGCGATCGCTTCCGCGGATCGGCCGCATTACCGAGCTATGGCCGCCGAGGTGGCAAAACAGGGTGAAGGTTCACCCCTTGACCTTGATGAAAAAACAGCTTGTACACGAAATATGGAGGTCGGTTTTGAGCACGAAAATTGATTGGTGCGATGAGACGTTGAATCCCTTTGTGGGGTGCTCTGAGGGGTGCCCCTGGTGCTATGCGGCGAAGCTGCACAACCGGCGTCATGAAGCATGGAAGGGCGGCCGGTGGCCGAGCGCCCCGAAGCAATACCATTTCCCTTTCAACGTGGTTCAGTTCCACGCCGATCGGCTGAAGACCCCCATGAAGTGGCTGAAGCCGAAGCGGATCTTCCTCAACAGCATGACCGATATCTTCGATCCGAAAGTGAACCGGGCCGATATGGACCGGACCATGGCAATGGTGGCCCTGTGCCGGCAGCACACGTTCCTGATCTTGACGAAGCAGGCCCGGGCGATGCGCGAGTACCTGGCGAACCCGGGAGTGGCGGAACGGGTAGCGTGCGAAATGTGCTTCCTGATGAGCGGGATCCGTCCCCCTACGGTGCCGCAGCATCTGCGCGCGCCGTGGCCGCTGCCGAATCTGCAGGTCGGGGTTTCGGTGACGAACCAGGACGATGCCGATGAGAGGATCCCGGAGCTGCTGCAGTCGCCGGCGTTCCTCCGGTTCGTGTCCGTTGAGCCGTTGGTGGGGCCGGTGGACCTGTCGAAATGGCTGGACTGTACCGGCATGCCCGATTGCAATGTATGTGACGGCCAGCGGCTGCACTGGGTTATCTGCGGCGGTATGACGGGGAAGGATGCCGTTGCCATGTATCCGGCGTGGGTGCGATCGCTTCGGGACCAGTGTGTGTCCGCCGGTGTTCCCTTCTTCTTCAAAGGCTGGGGCGAGTGGTGTCCCGGAGAAAATTACTCCGGCAGAGCTCCCTTCCGGAATTGGAAAGAATTCCGACAAGGTGAAACGGTTCCTCACCCTGTCTCGATCTTTGGTGATGAAGCCTCGAAGGGGCACCAGATGGTTGTCAGAATCGGCAAAAAGAAAGCCGGCTGGCTCCTTGACGGTCGTGAATGGCGGGAGTATCCCGCATGAGTGATTTTGACCGCGTGAAGCAAGCCTTGAACATCAAAGATCTCATCACCTCCGAGACCGGCCTGAAGATGGCCGGCCCGCACCTGGAGGAGTGCCCCTTCTGCAAGGGGCACGAGTGCTTTTCCATCCGCGAAGCGCAAAGTTCCTACAACTGCTTCCAGTGTCCCCCGGGGGAGTCGGGCGGGGACGTGTTCACGTTCCTGCAGCGGTACCATAACGTCGCCCCCGCCGAAGCGCTCAAGCGCGCGGCGGCCATCGCGAATATAACCATTGAGGAGAAGGGGACCGAGCGCAAGCTACGACTTTCGGCGGCCGAAAAAATCCGCCTTTTCGCGGCAAATCACTACCATGCCCACATGCTGGAGAACGGCGGACGGGAGTATCTGACGACGACCCGCGGCCACAAGATGGCTACGCTGGAAATGATGAAAGTGGGGGTGGCCGACGGGCGGCTCCTGGACCACCTGCGCAAGGAGGGGTTCGAGGACAAGGACATCCTGGACGCCGGGCTGGCCAAGCTGCGCGACATCGGCGAGGGGGAGGACAAGCGGTCCCATATCTTTGATTTCTTCTCGAAGGGGCTGATCGTATACCCGCATTTTTCCGGCGGAAAGGTGCTGCACTTCACCATGAAGGACCCGGAGAAGAAGTACAAGTTCCAGCTGCCGAACGATAAACGGGTGAAGGGGTGGACGTTCTATAACCAGGACGCGCTGGAGAAGTTCAACGAGATCATCCTGGTGGAGGGGGAAAACGACCTGCAGTCGAATCTGGACGCCCAGGTGCAGAACGTAGTGGCGATGATCGGCCAGATCTCGGAGGAGCAGCTGAAGACCCTGGGGAACCGCTGCCGCGGCAAGCACCTGTATCTGTGGGTGGATAACGACGACGCGGGGAAGAAGTACATCCGGAAGATCTGCACGGCCCTGACCGACATCAATGTCCGGGTGCTGGTGTACGGCAAGGACGGCGACGATCCGGACAGCTTCATTCAGGCACTGCCGGAGGGGGAAAGGCGTGGGGAAATCAAGCGGCTGCAGCTGGAGTCTATAGATTACATCACCTGGGAGCTGCTGCAGCTGGAAGCCCTGCCCTCGCTGGAGACGAAGCTGAAGGAGCTGAAGGACAAGGAGGTGTTCAAGCTCATTTCCCAGCGGTCGGAGATCGAGCAGCAGATCTATATAGAGAAGTTGGAGAAAGTGGGGTTCAGCAAGAAGGCGATCGAGCAGGCGCTGGATTTCTCCCAGGAGCTGTTCACGCTGGTGAACCAGTACATGGCCGGCCTGAACAGCCCGAAGGATGCGGACCCGAACACGGTGGCAGGCATCATCTACAAGTATTTCGCGGAGCACGGCCGGTTCTATTTCGACGCCCAGAACGTGGTCTGGCTGATCTATAAGAACAAGACCTATGAGGTGTCGAATAATACGCCGTTCAACGCGCTGATGCACAAGATGACGAAGCTGCTGTATACCCGGGCGCCGGGCAACAGCGTCTGGGACGCACTGAAGTGCATCGCCTACAACCACGGCCGCCGGATCGACCGGGCCCAGTGGGTGCACACGGATGATGTGCGGGGGATCGTCTGGACGAACCTGAACGGTCCGAACAATACGATTCTGAAGATCTCGCAGGACGGCATCAAGGAGATGACGAACGGGATGAACGATGACCATGTGCTGCTGTCGTCGTCATCGGAGATCCTGCCGTTCAATTTCCTGCCGGATACGGAGATACAGGAGGGAATGGACCTGTTCCGGACGCTGGTGATCGACAACCTGGCCTGCGACCGGAAGCAGCGGTATTTCGTGGCCTGTGGCCTGCTGTCGTGCTTCCTGCTGGATTTCGCGTCGTGCCAGGGGCACTTCAAGTTCTCGGGATCGGCCGGCGGCGGGAAGTCGACGGCGGCGGAGCTGATTTCGGCCATCCTGTACGGCAAGGAAAGTCTCGAGGATCCGTCCGGGGCAGCGGCGTATTCCATGGCCGCGCAGAACCCGCTGCTGGTGATCGATAACATGGAGTCGAAGGACCTGACCCGGACGATGCAGAAGTTCCTGCTGCTGGCGGCGACGCGCGGCGGCAAGGCGAAGCGGGCCATGGGGAGCGACAGCGCGACGGTGAAGGAGAAACCGCGGGCGCTGATCTTCATCACGGCGATCGAGCCGTTCACGCTGCCGGAGCTGATCAGCCGCGTGTACGATATCTGGTTCGACCGGCGGAAGTGGCCGAACCCGAAGTTCCACAAGTCCCAGGTGTTCCGCGACCTGAAGCGGAAGCGGGACGTGATCCTCTCCTCTTTCATCAAGTTCATCCAGTCGGAGATACTGTCGGAGATCGATCGCACGACGGAATACATGACCGTGCTGCAGCTGGATTACAAGGGTCATGCGAAGGACCGCACGGACGAGTATCTGGCCTTGTGCGCCCTGATATTGAACAAGTTACTAAAGTATATTCCCTTCTATACCCGGGAGGACCTCCTCTACATGCAGAAGGAGAATCCCCACGAGGCGACGAAGATGGAGTACTCGTCGGAGGAGAAGGACATCCGGGACGCCTGGATCTCCGAGCAGAACCACAAGGCAAAGGATACGGAGGTTTCGAGCAACAACATCCTGAAGCTGTTCGACGGCATGGTGCGGGAGGTGCTGCTCTGGGCCAAGGACCGCAAGATCGAGCCGACAATCGAGGCCGCTTACCTGGACAAGGTATTCAGGCTGGAACACCCGGAGTACGGCCTAACATTCTTCAAGACGATCCCGAAGGAGATGGAGCACGACGGGGAGAAGTTCGAGACGGCGGAGATCGAGTTCATCGCCAAGTCCAGCGACATCGTATCGGCCCTCGACCGCTACTGCAAGAACAACGGCCTGAAGAATCCCTATCCGGATGCGGCCGTGTTCGGCGCCAGGCTGCAGAACGATCTGAAGATCCTGGAGAAGGGTGGCTGGAAGCTGGTCACGAAGCCCGGCATGGAGCCGTACTTCAAGAAGGTGAAGGGCTACAACTTCCTCCGCTTCCAGCACACGCTGGTGAGGTAGAGGGGCTGGGTAGAAAGTCCCTGGGAAAGGTAGATATCAGGGGAAAATCTGTGGTGTTTTCGCAACACCACATCATTTTTTTACTGATTTTGCAAGGTACCTGGACACACTTCTGAAACACTTTCTACCTTTCTACCCAAACATACTTTTATATAATAATTTTAGTTAATTAAGTGGGTAGAAAGGGGGGGGAAAGTGGGGGGAAAGTGGGGGGAAAGTGGGGGGAAACTTCCGGCCCGTTTTTGACTTTCTACCCCACGCAAAGCCGCACCAGTAAAGCGCTGGCGGGATGGGGTGGAGAGGTAGAAGCTCGAAATGTCTCCACCAGGGCGCCGGATACACTAACGCTGAAGGTGTTCATTTCCTCGGGATCAGCCGGCCGCAGGCCTCAGTTGGTTCCGAAAAAAAGGGTTATCAGAATCATTCAAAAGATACAGTCAACAGCCCATAAGTTCTGTGTTGGCAACGATCTAGTTTCAACCAGTGCAGCCTGTGGTCGTGAGCTGTGTAAAAAACAGTCGATTACGAACCGGAAAAGCGGAATTGGCGGACCACACATTCTTATAAACTGTGTGGTTCAGTGGTTCAGTGGGTGCCATCATTCAACAGGTTAGGAGGTCGTGTGTTTGTGAAGTGTGTGGTTCAATCGGTAGTGGTCAGGTTAAGGCGATCAGGCGCGGGTCCCCACAAGGTGATATTTCTAATGAGGGGCACCCCGGTCAAAAAAATGACATTAAAATTAAAAATATGCCCCACTATGGCCCGCTATAATCGCACCCCTATTCTAAAACCCTTTTCCAAAAGTGGGGGGCGCGGGGGAATTCCATGCTGACAACCAAATTTTTCCCGACATTGTTGATCGTGCTGGATATGTTTGCCGCGGGCGCGTATGCCTGCCAGGGCCCCAGCGAATGGCGCAAGGTGGTGTACTGGCTTGCCGCCGCAGTCCTGAACCTGGTGGTGACATGGTAGACCTTCCCTCCCTCATCTTCGCCTGGATGGAGTTTATGAGCATCCAGAAGGGCCAGCGCCCCAACACCGTCATGCAGTACGAAAAAACCGTCAAGGCCTTCTTTGCCTGGCAGGAGGAGAACGACCGCACCACCGATTCCCTGTGCGTCGGCCGCGACGACATCGGGGAGTGGATGAAATCACTTTTCTACGATCAGGGGAACGTATCCAACCGTACCCGCGCATCAAAACTCTCCGCCCTGCGGTCGTTCTTCTCCTGGCTGGAATACGAGAAGTACCGCGGCGATAATCCGACCAAAGAGATCCCCTCCCCTCGAGTACAAGAGACCTTGCCGCAGAAATTCAGTACAGAGGAGCTCCGCCTCCTCTTCGCTGCCCCTTCGCGCGACAAGGTCATGGGGCTCCGGGACCTTGCCATGCTCAAGACTATGTACGCCGCCGGCCCGCGCGTCTCCGAACTGGTCAATCTCAACCTGAACCACGTCATTGATACCGGCGGATACATCCGTCTGGAGATCATGGACGGCAAGGGCGGTAAGAGCCGCACCGTCACCATGCGGAACAACCCGTCAAAAGCGCTGCGTGAATGGCTGCTGCTCCGCCGGGAGATCGAAACGACTGATCCCGCCCTCTTCATTCGCCTCAAGGGCCCGGCCCGCCGGCTCTCCGCCAAGAGTGCCCAGAACATCCTCAAGAAATACGCCCGCGTCGTGGGGATCGACGATGCCGAGGTGTTCGTACACAAGATGCGCGCGACCTTCGCCACCGACCTGTATGACAGCGGCAACGACCACTGTCCCCACTGCCGTAAGGCCATCAACTATGTCGGCATCCTGGAAGTAGCGCTCCTTCTGGGGCATGAAAACCTTGATACGGTCATGCGATACGTCGGCATCTCCGACCGGGTCTTAAGGAAAACGGCGATCCCCGACCGCCGCTTCAATGAAATCGAGAGTGAATGATATGACCATGAGGAGGAGAGATGACACGCCACGAGCACCAGGAGATAATCGCCCAACTCTTCGACCGCTTGCACAGGGAATTCGGCCGTATGGCCCCGCAGATCATCCAGGTGATGGTTGAATGCGTCGGCGGCTGTCGTCTCACCTTCCCGGACCTGCAGGACCTCTACCGGGCCGAGCGGAACAAGCGCATCTGTCACGAATTCAACGGAGGGAACCTAGAGGAACTGGCACTTAAGTACCGGCTGAAGCCGCGGCAGGTGAGGTATATATTGGGAAGATAATAGATAGTGCACCGTTCTGCCAGAACAGAACCTTGATATCTGATAAGTAAGCCCTCATGCGGTGGAAAAGCATTCACCCGGAGGGCTTTTTTCGTGGACCAGCGCGAACAGAAAATCCAACAACTCGAAGAAGAACTTGAACGGCTGAAATCCGGCGAGGAACCGGATGAAGATCCCATATTCGACCGACTCACCGTCAAGACTCGCCGTCCCTACACCATGACTCCCGCTGCACTCGCCCAAAGGCAGGCCGCCGCCGAGAAATCCACTGGTCCGGTTACCCCCGAAGGCAAGGCCTCCAGCTCCATGAATAACTGGAAGCACGGCCAGCATTCCCGCAAACGTATCCTGTCCCTGGGTAAACCCTGCAGATCCACCTGTCCGCAGTACCCCTGCAACCTCGTCGATGACGGCGCGACCCAGCCCGGCCAACAGTGCCTCGACAAGGAGTACATGCTCCATACCGTCAATGCGTTATCCAAGGCGCTTTCCGCAGGCGACCTCACCGACCTGAAGGATGTCGTCACCCTCCAGCTGAGCGGCACGCTCCAGGTCATCGACGAGCTGCAGGCCAGCATCCTGGAATACGGCGTCTATATGAAGAGCGAAAAGCTCAACAAGGAAGGCGGCATCATCGGCTACGAGTTGAAACCGAACCCGTCGCTGCTGCCGCTGGCAAACCTGCTCAAGGCGGCCGGTGTCACCCTACCCGATTTCATGGTTACCCCGGCCGCCGTAGAGAAGAAAAAGACGGACGATAAGGCCGTCGAAACCTTGGCCGATATCTTCCGCGGGGCTGGTGCCGCACTGGCCGAGGCGCAGAAGAAGAAGGAATGATGGAACCGCTCGGCGCCATTTCCGACCTGAAAAAGGGGATCATCGTCCCCCACGAGCTCTTTGACAAAACACTGGGCCGCCTCGATTGGACGTGGCACCAGGTAGCCCGCGGAGAGTTTCCTCCCCCCTTCTCTTCCCTAGAGCAGTTCCAGCTCGCCATCATCTGTTCAGACCGGGTGCTCTGGTGCTCCGCCTTCCTCCGTTCACCCGAGGACGGCAAGAGCCCGTACGTCTTCTGGGATTATCAGGAAGAGTCGCTCCGCTGCAACGGCAACACGCTCCACCAGTGCGGGTTCGAGACCGGGAAAACCCGGGAGATCGTCGCATACATCATGTACGAGATCTTCAACAAGCCGAACGGCAGCGGCCTCATGACGGCTCCCCAGGCTGTGCACACCCTGGAGATCATGGATTCAATCGAGGACCAGTTCGACATGAACCCGAGCCTCGCCCGTTGCGTGGTGCAGCACCGGAAGCAGCCGCACCATTACCTGAAATTCACCAACCGGTTCGAACTCGAC
The DNA here is from genome assembly GCA_021779095.1 of Deltaproteobacteria bacterium. Classification (GTDB taxonomy): domain Bacteria; phylum Desulfobacterota; class Desulfuromonadia; order Geobacterales; family JAJYBI01; genus JAJYBI01. Next base: position 52,010 of record JAJYBI010000020.1, on the reverse strand, counting down.
GTCCGGACCTGCGGGTTCGACGGCACGCCGATCCGTGGCGTCCATGCCAAGACCTTTTGCATCATGGACGAGGCCCCCAAGGTCAAGAACGATTCGGTCTTCAAGGAATTCTGGGGGAGGGGCGAGCCGGGGGCGGTGTTCAAACTGTACGGTATGCCGGACGGCGACCGCTCCTGCATGTTCTACAAGCTCACCGCCAAGGCGGACGGCAAGCTAAAGGCTGAAGAGTCCGAAGGGCTGTCTGTGGGGCTCCCCGATGATTTCCGGCTCTATAAGTGGGCGAAGCACCTGCAACCGCCCCCCTACTGGAGCGACAAGCGCCGCCGGGAGTACATCGACCGCTTCGGTGGCGAAGATTCCCCCGGGTACCGCCAGGGTGTCCTCGGGGAATGGGGCGACCCGGAAAACAGCGTCTTCCCCTGGTTCCAGTTCCAGCGGCTGTTGAAGGACATTCCCGATTACCGCTGCCTGAAGATCCTCGTCGACGATGCGAACAACGAGGTCAGCCTGTACGGCTACGAGCTGGAGGCCCCTACCGGAGAGAATGGCGTGAAGGGGAAACCGGAGCCGGTAACGCTCATCGACCGCCGCACCACGAAACGCGACTTCGACCTTGCCGCCGAGATCAAGGCGTTCTTTTCTCCCCTCCCCGGCCTGAAATTCATGGGGGCGGACCTCGGGTTTTCCCAGGACCCGACCGAGATATACGTGAAGCTCATCTTCGGCCGGGTGCATCGGCTGATCGCGCGGGTGCAGTTGAAGGGGGTCAGTTACGACCAGCAGGCGGACGCCCTGGACGCCCTGGACGACATCTTCGACGGCGGCAAGGGGGACATGGGTATCGGGCTCGACTTCGGCAACGCCGGGAGTGCCGTGGTCCACATCCTCCAGGGGCAGGAGCAATACAGCCACAAGAACTACGAGGACCGGCTCACCGGCTATCAGTTCGGCGCCGCCTACGACGCCGTGGACGAAAACGGCGAGACGGTCATCGACAAGCACACCGAAAAGCCGATCCGGCTCCTGGCCAAGGAGCTTTCCACGGACCTCCTGACGGCCAAGATGCAGAAGGGAACGCTGGAATACCCCTTCGACCCGGACATCATGCTCATGTATCCGAACCACACCTATCGCCAGGGGAGCCGGCACCGGACCTTCAAGGATATCGACGACCATATCATCGACGCCGATCGGGTACTGACGCTGCGGGTCGTGTTGCCGGGCGACAATCAGGAAGACCTCTTCGCCTGCGGATAAGGAGCAACCATGAAATGTTTTCTCGTCGACAACAACGATCCTGAATTCCACGAAAAGATCAACCAGCCCGGTGCAATGTGATTTTGCCCCTGGTATTTCGATCCCGGGAAAGAGGAAAACCGCCGGAATTTAGAGACCGATGAATTCCTATCCATCTACTACCGTCGGGAATACTCAAAAAACCGTCCACCAATAACTGTCAGGTGTCCCAACGGTTCGCTCTGGATGATAGATCAGAAATCGTCGAATGGTGAAGGCTGGCAAGTCTCAGGAGACGCCCCAAACATCACATGTACTCCTTCAATTGTTGCAGGTGACTATCACGGTTATCTGCGTAACGGTGAATTTACACCCGACCTTGAAGGCAGAACGTATGGAGAGCAACCATGGAACTATTCGGACTGACCATATCGCGCGCCAAGGCTGCGGACGACATCGCCACGCGGCCGCAGTACACCCCCAATGCCTCCCAGGGGCCGCTTACCCCCTGGTTCCAGGATTATTACCTGCGCAAGGTCTCCGGCGACTTCTACGAGGCGCTGCGCGAAGGTATCCCGATCATCGATGCGGCCATCCGCCGGCTTATATCCCTTAACGGCACGGTCAAGATCATCGGCGACAACGCCGCCATCGTGAAGGAGCTGGAAGACTTCTGCCTCAACGTCCCGGTCAACGATCACCAGAAGGGAATTCACGCCTTCCTGGAGAACTTCAGCAACGAGACCTTCGAGCAGGGGTTTTCACTCCCCGAGTTCATCGCCACCCCCGACCTGAAAGACATCGCCCAGCTGCGCGTACCCGACTCCAAGCAGATCTTCTTCCGCCGCCGGGGTGACGGTGGCACCGACCCTTGGTACCGCTATCTGAACAACTTCCTGCCGTCTTCCGTCACCCGTTACTCATCCCCCGGCAGCCTGGCCGAGCGGATACTGGCGGCCACCTACAACCAGGCGATCTACATCAACAGCGGGTGGGAAGTGAAGCTCGATCCCGTCAACAAGCTGTATTTCTCCATCAACAACGAGAACGTAGATCCCTACGGCGTTTCCCTCATGCGGTCCATGGAGTTCTGCTCCCAGATCCTCATGACCCTGCAGAACAGTGTCAAGAACACCTGGGAGCGTTTCGGAGATCCGTCCTACCACGTCAAGTACAAGACCAACAAGAAGGACCTGGGGCCGGATACCCTGGAGGGGCGTCGGCAGAAGATCCAGACCGATTTCAGCAACGCGATCCGCTCCAAACGGGCGGGGAAGTCGGCCGATTTCGTCACGGCGCTGAACGCCGACGCCGACATGACGATCAGCGTCGTCGGTCACGATAATCAGGTGCTCGAACTGCTGGTCCCCGCCCAGCACGTCCTGGAGCAGATCGTCAGCAAGACCGGCCTGCCCGCCTGGATGCTGGGGGTCGGCAGTAAAACGGTACAGGGGATGGCGGCCCTGGAAGTAGAGGCCGCCCTGCAGGACGCGAAGATCCGGCAGCTCGCCATGCTCCCCGAGTTGATCCGGCTCATGTCCGTGTTCCTGCGGTTGCGGAGCCGCAGTTGGAAGACCATCACCACCGACCCCGCCAAGCCCGGTGACTGGGGGATCGTGTTCGAGACACCGAACCTGCGCGACCTGGTAGCCCAAGCCCAGGCCCGCTTTCTTAACTCCCAGGCCGACCAGATGGGCAGCGCCGCCCGGCCACCGGAACAGGTCACCGTCACCCCGCCGAAAAAGGAATTTGCCGTCTCACGTACCACGCCTCACGGCTCAAAATGCGCATGCGGCTGCAAGTCCGTCACCGGGAAGAAGGAAGAACACCGCCCTGTCCCGTGGCCCGAGCTGGACGACGTGGAAACAGGCTACGAGGACAGCCTGAAAGGGAGCTGGAGCGAGCTGCAGACCAAGGTATTCACCGTCTGCAAGCTGAATACATCGGACATCGCCCTGACCATGGGGACCAGAATGGTCAAGGGCGAGAAAGACGGAGATCCCGAGGCTTTCACCTTTCTCCCGGAGCAGCGGGCGCAGGTGCTGAATGCCCTGAAGGATTACATCGGCGAGTTCGATTCGTCCGCCGCCGATTCTCCGGTCAACTGGTACTACGGACAGGCATACAGTCTCGGCCTCATCCAGGCGGCCCGCATGGTGGGGCAGGACCGTCCGATCCTCGACCTGATCAAGAACAAGGGGATATTCGACGAGATGGCCGCCACCGGGTTCGGCCTGGTAAAGGACAACGCCACCGCGGCCATCGTCGACAAGATCATCCCCGAGATGGAGGCGCACGTCATCGCCGGCAGCAACCCCCTGTCCGTGGCCTCCCGGCTTAACAAGCTGTTCGGAGATCAAAACAGTTCATGGGAGCGGCTGGCCCGCACCGAAATGAGCGCGGCTGCGGAAACCGCGAAGCTGGCCGAATGGGGCAAGCAGGATGTGAAAAAGGTGGAGTTCACCCCGGCTCCCGATGCCTGCGCGATCTGCACGGCGCTGGCCGGGGATTACGATATCGGTAAATGCCCGATCCCCGGCCCGGATACCCATCCCCGTTGCCGGTGTTCCACCCGGCCCGCCGCCAGCGAATTGGAGCAGGCTTAAAATTAGTGCACCGTTCTGCCAGAACATTACCTAGATACGTGATAAGGGATAGCTCATGGCTCGAAAAGGCGCAACGGACAAGATTTCGCAGACCACCACCGACCCTGCGGAGAAGGATTTTCAGGGATCCGCCGTCGAGGGTCAAAAAATCCTCGTCACCCATGCCGGCGGCAAGGTACGGCGGCAGATATGGGAAAACGGGCGGCTGGTCGGCGAGGAATGACAAGGAGGCGGTATGACACCCGAAGAGATCGCACGGTTGCAGGAACTGAACGCCAAGGGCGCGGCCCTCACCAACGACGAAAAGGCGGAAAAAGAGGCGCTGCAGGCAAAAGCCGCCGCAGCGGAAGCCGCCGCCGGTCCCAATGAAAAATCTGACGCCGCAGCGGAAGCCGCCGCCGGTCCCAATGAAAAATCTGACGCCGCAGCGGAAGCCGCCGCCGGTCCCAATGAAAAATCTGACGCCGCAGCTGATGCCGCAGCCGGTCCCAATGAAAAATCTGACGCCGCAGCTGATGCCGCAGCCGGTCCCAATGAAAAATCTGACGCCGCAGCTGATGCCGCAGCCGAGCCGCCATCCCAGAAGGCGGATTTCGCCAAGGAGGGCGCGACCAGCGTGATCACGATGCGCGACGGCAAGGCGACCACCGTCTGGTTCCGTGACGGCAAAGAGTGCGGGGCCGAGTAATGGCGCGCAAACTCGGGGAAAAGGTATTCGGCCTCAAGGGGGCCATGGGCCAGGGGGCCGAATGCACGCCGGAGATGCTGGCCAAGATCAACGGCTACGCCCTCACTCCACTGACAGCCGACCAGGTCTTCGTCCGCAAATTCCTCATGGCGCACAACTGTATCGATAGAGACAACGAGTGCTTCCCCCCGGATATGCTCGACCAGTTCGCCGCCACCATGCCGGGAAAATCTATGCTCGTAGGTCACAACCGCCGCGACCTGCCCTGCGGCAAGTTCTTCGACGCCTCCACGGAGACGATGACCCCCGACCAGTTCACGGCGCTGACCGGCGAAACTCCGCGCATGCCGGACGGCATGGACCAGTGCAAGGTGCTGTGGGCCTGGTCCTACATGGTCAAGACCCCCGGCAACGAAGAACTGGCCCAGCAGATCGACGGCGGGGTCTGCTCCCACTGTTCCATCGGTTTCGCCGCCGCCGACCTCACCGCCGTCCGCAAGGACCCCACCGGACCGGTGCAGTACTGGCAATACGTTGCACCCGGGGAAGCCCTGGAGGGCTCCCTCGTATGGCTCGGTGCACAACCCGGCGCCACCGCGCAGAAGGCTCTGAGAGATCAGACACAACATACAGAGGAGGTACACAGCATGAAAGGAATCATTGCACTGCTGGTCGGCATGGGGATCAAGACCCTCGTTGCCGATGCAACGGAAGAGCAGATCGCCGCCGGCATCAAGACCCTCGTCGCGGAAAAAGACGCCCGGATCGCGGAGCTGGAAGGCAAGGCAGCCGAAGGAGACGCCTATCGCGCGGATCTGATCGCCGACACCGTCAAGTTCGCCACCCTCATCGGTGAGCTGGCCGACGACGAGAAGGCCAAGAAAGACGAAGAGGATTTCCTCAAGACCGTGCCCATGGCCCGGCTGAAAGCCCAGCGCGACAAGTACGAGGCCAAGGCGCGTGAGAAGTTCCCGACCCATGCCATCTTCACCGGCAAGGACCAGACCGACCGCGAGCAGCGTGGCAAGGAAGGCGAACAGCGCAACCAGGAGACCAAGGGGAAGAAAGACTTCTCCCGTCCCGAGCACAACGAGCTGTTCGGCACCGTCGGACGGTAGGCAGTTTTATAACTCATCCTTCATACTTCATCCGGTAACGATCAAGGAGGTCATACGATGAAACGTTTTCAGATCCGCAACCCGCTGTTCTTCCTGCTGGCGTGCTGTTTGGTAGTCCTGTGCGCCTGTCCGGCCGTCAAGGGGGTCGTCCATCCGGCCGTTATGGCCCTGCCGGCCCTGCTGTTCGTCGCCACCATGCCGGTAATCTCCCGGCTCGGTATCGTTCGCCGCAACCCGCTGTTCTTCCTGGCCGGCCAGGTCGGCGCCGTCTTGATCCGCGACGCGATGGATCAGATCCGAACCATCAAGTACACCCATTCCGCCGCCACCACCACCGACACCGTCTACCTGCTCAACGGCTGGGTACTGCTGGCCATGAACAGCGCCGCCGCCAACGTGCTCAACGTATTCATGATCGGCGGCATCCTCGAATACGCCACCGCTACCGGCACGGCCTGGACCGCCGGGGATAAGATCTACTGGGACGACACCAACAAGGTCTTCACCAAGACGAGCACCAGCAATACCCTGTGCGGTATTGCCTACGAGGACAAGGCGAGCGCCGCCGCAACCGCCTGCATCATGCTCATCCCGACCCCGTAACCGATAACCACATTCCCCCAAGGAGGATACTACATGAATTTCCACGGAAGCGGCCCTTTCCATACCATGAAACTCTTCACCGTCGAGACCTGCCAGAAGATGGCGGCGATGGACATGCTGGAACGTCGGCAGAAACTGTGCGGCCTCCTCACCGCCTTTTTCCAGGACAAGATGCCCCAGACCCCGCTGGCGGTCGAAATTGCCAAGGAAATGGGCGTTGACGAGGAGCTGGTGGTCAAGATGCTCGGCATTATGGCGGCCAAGGGTGCCACCGGCCCCAGCGACGCCCCCAACCTCATGAACCGGAATACCCCGGTCACCGCCGGCGTGTTCTATACCTCCGTGGTAGATCCGCTGCTCGATTTCGGCTTCGAGGATCTGTTCGACTTCGTCGACATGCGCCAGAGCCTGCAGACGCAGTTCGATATCCTGGACGTGACCAACCTCATCACCTTTGCCGAGGTGAAGACCGGCGAGCGGATGAAGAAGTACGGCATCCACGACGGCAAGTCCACCGTCGCCAAGATGATCGTGGCCGCCGCCCTGGGGATCATGGACGACTGGATCAACTACGCCATGTACTGGAATCTGAACCAGGCCGCCGTGGAGGCGAAGTCGAAATACTACGACAAGCAGGCCACGGACCATTATGCCCTCATCACCGCCGCCGCCGGGGCTACCGCGTTCGCCACCGACGACATCACCACCATCAACAATGCGTGCGCCAGCATCCTCACGGACTGCGCGGGCAAAGGGTTCACCCTCACCGGCAACGAGACCTTCGAACTGCGCGCAAACGTGACCCTCAAGCAGCGGATCGAGAAGGCGTTCGCGTTGACGTTCAATTCCCCGAACTCCGACAAGAACCAGCTGGTCTACACCCTCAACCGGAAGTACAGCACCAAGCTGCCCACCACCGAGTATTACGTGGTGCTGCCGGGGCGCAAGCTCAAGCGGGGCGTCTGGTCCGATCTTTCCGCCGAAACGGACCGCGACATCCTCATGCGCGGCACCGACGTGGCCTACTGCGGCGAATATAATGCCGGCGTGGGCGAGGTGAAACAGGTCCGCAAACTCGCCCTGGCCTAACGTGGTCGGACGTTGTGATCGAGGGGAGGAGGTATCTCCTCCCCTTTCCTGAACGCCCGACCGGAGCCATCCATGCCAGTAATCGAAGCGCAAGACCTGAGAGACCTCGGCTTCATCCCGGAAATGTTCCAGGGGCAGAACGCCGGCACGTTCGACGCCTGGCTGATGGGGATCATCGCCGAACAGGATGCGATCCTCTCCGGCCGGATCGGAGCGGCCGTGTACGCTTCGGCCGTTGAGCCCGTTCCCACGTACGTCAAGCGCGCCGAAAAGTGTCTCTGCTCCGCCGAACTGTATCAGCGCCGTCTCAACCGGCTGGCCGGCAACACGGACGAAGGGATCGCAGCCCTGGTCTCGGCCCTGAAAAAGAGCCTGCAGGGGTACCTCGACGAGGCGGAATCGCTTATCGCCAAGCTGGCCAACGGCACCACGTCCGACGGGGCGGATTTCGCCGGCGGATACCTGGAGTCGTCCCACTTCGACGACGCCAGCGGAGACCTCAATGCTTGACGTGCGAGTCACCATCGAAGGCGACAAGGTCGCCATCGACAACCTGGACCAGTTGGCGGGGAAAGTCCCCGCCGCCATCGACCGGGCACTGAAGCGAATCGCCAAGGGAGTCCACCGGGACGCCTACGACTGGCTCTCCGGCCCCGGCCGGTCACAGATGAAACTGGTGCAGCGGCACAAGACGTTGAAGGATCTGAACCGTCGTAACACCCGGGGTCAGTCCGACAGCCTCGGCGCCAAGCCTGGTTCCTACCCGGTACCGGTCATCACCGGCAACCTGCGCCGAATGCTGGACTGGCTAGCCCCCGGAGAAACCCGTACCGGCGCCGCCGGCACCTTCACCGCCGGGTCCGGCGAGGTGGTAATCTTCGATTCCGCCGTCTACGCCCACGTGATCCACGACGGCACATGGACCTCCGGCAGCTTCGGCAAGCGGCCGTTTCTCACCGACGCCCTGGCGCAGTTCAACCAGGGGGAGCAGATCAAGCGGATTATCGAGGAAGAGATCAGCGCGGAAATCGCCACCACATAGGAGCATGCATGGAATTGCTGAAAACTACCCCCACTTGGTTCCTCATTGTCTCCATTGTGCTCTTGCTGGCCGCCCTGGCGCTATTCGGCCGGTACTTTCTGTGGAGCGTCAACCAGACCCTGCAGGGCTTCACGGCCGCTGTGGACGAGCTGAAGGAACTCATCAAGGAGCTGTTCGGCAAGCACAACGACCACGAAAGCCGTATTTCGGCGCTGGAGGGCAGGTGCAACCTCATGCACGGCGACGATCATCGGCATCCCGGCCGTCGGTATTACGATCATCCCCCCATAATTCCGGAGTCGCAACCCGGATCGTCCGCACCGTAGGAGACATAAATGTCCGAATTCGCACCCGCCGATGCAAAAACCCGCCGCACCGAGGGCGGTTATGCCAACAACCACGCCGATGCCGGCGGCGAGACCTACGCCGGTATTGCTCGGCATTTCTGGCCGCAGTGGCCCGGCTGGAAGCTGATCGATGCCGCCACGTCGCGTGCTGATTTCCCCGGCTGCCTGAAGGACAATGCTGAGCTGCAGCAGCTCGTCACCGCCTTTTATCAGACCAATTTCTGGTCCGCCAACCGTCTGGGCGAGATCAACGATCAGCCGCTTGCCGACTGGACCTATGACCATATCGTCAATGCCGGTGCACGCGGCACCATGTGGCTGCAACTGGCCGCCGGCTGTACTCCCGATGGCGATATCGGCCCTAAGACCCTCGCCGCCGTCAACACCGCCGACCCGGTTGTCATCCTCAATCGGTGCGAGGATATCGCCGGGGCATACCGTCTCGACCGGGCCTCCGCCAACCCTTCCCAGATCCAGTTCCTGGCATCGTGGCTGACCCGCGACGGCCAGCCGCCGCAGATCATCGCCATGGTCAGACAGGCCGCCGCAGACGGGCATCTGGACGCAAAAGAAGTCGCCGACCTCAAGGCCGCCATGGCTGCGGTTTGAGGAACACATTACTGCAGTTCATCAGGAAAGGAGTTATCCCCATGAAGCGCTTTATTTTACTCTGCACCCTCACCGTTCTGGCAGTTGCCACGGTGGCCTTCGGAGCCGATGTCGCCGCCCCGATCGTCAACGGCAGCAACATCGACCTGACGGCGCTCCTCGGGCACTTCATCTCCCCCACCGCCCAGGCGTACATCTTCTATGCCGTATTCGCGCTGTACGTGGCAGGCAACGCCATCCTGCCGTTTTTCGACAACGTGAAGTTCAACGGTTGGGAGCACATGCTGTTTTTGGCGTTCAAGGAATTGAAGGCGGACCCGGCCACCAAGACCATCACCTATGACACAACCGCGCTGAAGGACGAACTGACGCAGTTCATCGAAGCCAAGTTGACCGGGGTTACCGCCGCCCCGGCGGTGAACATCCAGCCGATTGCAGTGACCGATCCCGCCGCCACCGCTTCTCCGGTCATTCCTCCTGCCCCGTCGCCTGTCGCGGATACAGCGGCCCCGGCCGCTCCGATTCCGGCGGGATGACATGGGAACCATCGGGCCGGCCGTAACGGTCATCGGCTACATCATTCTCTTCATCATCAAGGGATGGGTGGCCGGTGCGCCGCAACGGCAACAGGAGGCACGTGATGAACAAATTGCGCAAGGCCGCCAGGATCTTGCTGACGGCAGCACTGACGCTATCGGGGTGCGCATCGACACGGCCGCAGCCGGTAGTGCTGTCGGGCAACACGATACAGGCGATTTACTCCAGCAGTTCGGCCGGGAAGAAGGTGTTGTCATACTACCGGATCGGACCGGAGGCGATGGCCAAGCTGCTTGAAAAAGCGGAAAGGTGCACGGCGAAATGAAACGGATCCTGCTGGGAATCATCATGCTTCTCTGTACGGCGCTCCCCGCCACCGCCGGGGTGTTCGACCCGCTTGTCTACGACATCAACATCTATGCAGGCGAGGATTACATTCTCGGGCTGACGCTGACGGCCGGCAACAACGTCCCGGTTGATCTGACCGGGTACAGCTTTCGGGCGCAGTTCCGCAGCGCCCCGGCCCCTGCCGGCGCTGTGTTCGCCACGTTCAGCACCGTCGTTACCAACCCCACGGCGGGGACGCTCGATATCAAACTCTCCCACGGCTGGACAGCAAGCATGGCCGGCAAGAGCGGCACCTGGGATCTGATGCAGACCGATTCCACCGGCGCCGTCAGTTACATCCTGCGCGGCAAGGCGCTGGTGCAGCCGACAGTTACGAGGTAGCGCGATGATCCGTACCATCACGGCCATACTGCTGCTGATCGCCGCCACCGCCAGTGCGGATACGCTGTTCGTCAAGATCGTCAAGCCTACGGCTCCATCCATCACGGTCACCAGCACCAACCCGCCCCGGATCACCATCAAGGGCGTCGGCGGCAACCTGCTGAAGGTCACCGTCCCGGGCCCCGCAGGGGGGAAAGGCGCCGCAGGAGCGGCGGCAACCATTGCCGTCGGCACGGTTACCACCGGCAATCCCGGAGATGCGTCTACCGTCACCAACGTCGGCACCAGTTCGGCCGCTGTGCTCGATTTCCACCTGGTACCCGGCTATGACGGCCGGGATGGTGCGCCCGGTCCTGCCGGCAGCCAGATATATACCGGAGTCACAAACCCACCCGATGCGGTGGTGGGTGTCAACGGCGACTTCTACGTCTATTCCGGCGACGGCTCGTACTACCTGAAATCTGCCGGAGCCTGGGTGCTGCAGGGTTCGCTGCTCGGCCCCCCGGGCCCCCCCGGCTCGGCTGCCAACGTGACCAAAACGAGCGTGACCACCGCCATCAACGACAGCACGGTGAACAACCAGAGTACGTGGTTCCAGGCGGGCCCGACCGACAGTAGTGCCACAGCGCTCTTGGGGACGAAAGATCATCCCGGCAACGTGCATTTCATGGCGGAGGCGGGGGGACGAACTCATGTACGCAGCACGTCCGGTACCGACGTGTTGCTGGTGGATCCCGACAACGGCACGGTAACCATAACCGGCACACTGGTGATCAAATGACTCTCTCTCAACGCATCATCGGCTATCTGTTCTGGCCAGCAGCACTGGCAACGGTGGTGCTGTATGTGCTATTCGCCCGGTCGTGCTTTGCGACCTCCCTCCGACCATCCAAGGTACAGCTCGCGTACTGCCACACCGGCAGCGTCACCCGCGGGCAGACCGCGCCCGGTTATCCCAGGCCCGACAACGCCCCGAAATATTACATTCCCGACACCTGCGTGCTTTCCTGTCTCTGGTGCCATCTACCCAATCGCAAGGAGGCTGTTGCATGGGCACTCGCTCGTTTGTAGTCCTGCTCATATTGTTCATCGCCGCACCGGCAATGGCAGGCTATACCCTGTTCATCCGCGACCAGGTGACGCCGCAGACCATCACCGTCAACGGTCCCTATGGCCCGGAGGTACGACCCAATCCCGGGCCGGTCCCGGTTTACCCCAAGACGTTCACTGTCATGGTCTGCCAGGCATTCAACCTCTACAGTTCCACTCCCGGACTGCGTACTGAGGTCTGGAAGGATTCGGCCGGGACCGCAACCGGTTCCCAGGTCCTGGCCGTATGCGACGTGCGGGGACAGGTGGCGGAACAGGTGCAGGAGATCCGGCAGGCCGCCCTGAACGCCGCCGCGAAATCGGTGGGGGTGCTGGCGGTGTACGACGAGAACTACGCCGCCGCGACGGCGTACCTGGCCGGCAACACAACGGCACTCACCAGATCCGGACTGACCGTCTCCGACTACCTGCAGGGTTTCGGCGAACGGTTGGGGATGACCGCCCAGCAGTTCGCGCAGTACATCGTGTCGCAGAACCGGCAGGTTGGTCCCGCCGCCTACGACATCGAAGCGGAATACCTGCGGCTCACGTACACGGTCATCCCCTCCACAACCGACATTGATGCATTGCTGGCGATACCGGACGCCTATCGGAGGTTCTGCGGCCTATGATGATCGTGGCGTTTTACAAGGGGCGACGTACCGGCTGGAAGGGGTTGTGGGATGCGCTCGTGAGGGGCATTACCCACGGCGCATACTCCCATTGCGAGCTGGTGTTCCCTGCGGGGGTCTGGTACTCCAGCTCCGCCAGCGACGGCGGCTGCCGGTTCAAGCAGATCGCCAGCGACCCGGAAAAGTGGGATTTCCTGGCTGTCGCCGTAGACGAATCCCGGGTGCGGCGGTTCTGTGACCGCGAAGTGGGGTGCGGGTACGACTGGTTCGGTGTGGCCCGGTTCGTCATTCCATGGTTGCGGCAGAGCCGGGAACGCTGGTTCTGTTCCGAGGTCGTCTTAGCCGGTCTGCAGCAGGGCGGACTCTTCCCCGGCGTGGACGCCTGGCGGATCACCCCGGTCCTGCTGTACGGGATGCTGGCACCGGTGGCTGTTGCCGTGGGAGCCACGCCATGAACTTCGCCGCTATTCTCGACACCCTGGCGGCCAACCTGGGAACAGACACCGCCCTGAACGACTTCTGTCTGGCTCAGTGGGGCAAACCGTTCGCTGCGAAGAAGGGGTACAAGAAGCGCCACGAGATCGGCATGGACGAACTGCCTGTCGCCCGGCTCACCCAGCCCCGTCTGCGCAAGGCGGCCGTGGCCACCCGGGTGGCGTTCCAGCCGCATGTCACCATGCGGGTCTATGCCGGGTTTCTGTGCGAGGATGTCGAGCAGGCCGCCGATCTGGCCATTCAGTTAGGTGACCTGCTGGGCGCCGTGGCGGTCACTACCGCGTCCGCGCTGGGGCTGGTGGCGGAAGAAATCGACTGCGTGACTGACGAGGGGCAACTGCTCCCGTCCTGTTTTCTGGTGATGGACATAACCCTGCGCGGCGTACCGGTCGCGGCTTGAAAGGAGACATGAGATGAACAGGGACGAGGTACTGGCAGCCGTAGAAGAAGAGTTCCGGGCACAGTTCTGCAACCGGAGCGACCCGCTCCGCACCGAACTGTACAATGAGGCACACGCCTTCAAAGAGGCGTTGAAGGCACGCATCTCGGCGCTGGAGCCTTCCGATCCGGCCGAGGAAAAGACGAAATAACAGGAAGAATCGACCATACCAAGGAGGTAACGACATGCAATACGGATTCGGCTCGGGCGCGCTGTTCGGCGTCAACACGGCGGCAAACTCCACCCCCCTCAGATTCGGGGCGCTCCAGGACGTGAGCCTGGACTTCTCGTTCTCCATCAAGGAGCTGCGGGGCCAGTACCAGTTTCCTCTGTCCGTGGCCCGCGGCGCCGGCAAGATCACCGGCAAGGCCAAGACCGCCAACATCAGCGCCCGGGCGTTCAACGACCTGTTTTTCGGTCAGACCCTGACCACGGGCAAGATCGCCACCGCTATCGACGAGAGCGGCACCATCCCCACCACGCCGTTTACGGTCACCGCCGCCAATGGCGCCACCTTCGTCGACGACCTCGGCGTCTATGACGGCGCCACCGGCATTCCGTTCGTCAAGGTGGCATCCGCTCCGGCGACGGGGCAGTACAGCGTGAGCGGCACCGGGGTTTACACTTTCGCCGCCGCGGATACCGGCAAGACCGTCAGACTCAACTACACCTACACCGTGGCCGCCAGCGGCAACAAGATCACCATCACCAACCAGGCACTGGGGGCCGCCCCGTACTTCACCTGCGTGCTGAACGAGGTCTACGAGGGGAACGCGCTTACGGTAAAACTCAACAAGTGCGTCGCCAGCAAGCTCGCCATCGCCACGAAACTGGAAGACTTCATCATCCCGGAATTCGATTTCGAGGTGATGGCCGACGGTTCCAACAACATCGGCAGCATCTCCATCGACGCAATGTAACCGACTGTCTGCGGATAGGGGGCGCACCCGAAAAGCCGTATCCCTCGGCCTGCCGCAGACACCCAAGGGGAATGATGAAAGGGAACATCATGACGCAATCGCTGATCGACGGCACCACCATCAAACTCGGGGGGAAAACGTACGTTATTCCCCCCCTCAATTTCGCCCGGCTGAAAAAGCTCCGGGAAGAACTTTCCATTCTCAGCGCCGCAAACACGTCGGGCATCGGCATGTCGCCCGAACTGCTGGACGCATCCATCACCGTCATCCTGTCGGCGCTCAACCGCAACTATCCCGACATGACCCGCGACGAGGTCGAGGAACTGATCGACCTCAGGAACATGCAGGAGATCATGGCCGCCATCACGGGGCAGAGCGGCCTGGAGCGCCGCGCGGGGGAGATCTAGCCGGGGGTGGCGACGGGAAACCGCTTGACTGGGACGAGCTCTATGCGGAGCTCGTCACGGTTACCGGCTGGACCTGGGAATACATCGACGAGCAGATGACCATTCCCCGGCTGTTGGCGTTGCATGGATACTGGCGGGACGCCCCGCCGGTGCATATCGCCCTGAACCGGCTCAACTCGGCGCTCCTGAAGCCGGCGGCTGGCGGCAGCGGCGGGTCTAAGCAGCAGCAGACGGGAAATCTTGGCGACCTGGTGCGCGAATTCGGCGCGGCGGGCGGGGAGATACAGGGATGAACGACAACCAGGTACAAATCAGGATCAGCGCGATCAACCAGGCCGCCGCCGGCATCAACGAGGCCATCGATTCGCTGAACGGACTCGGCAACCAGGTCGCACTCATGGCGACCAAGTTCAACATGATCGCCTCCGCCGCCCAGACCGCCTTTCAGGGCGTGGCCCGCGTCATAACCCCCGCTCTGGATGCCGTCCGAGATTTTCAGGAGGGGATCGTCAAGACGGCGGCCCTCATTACCTCCTTCGAGGGAAACAAGGGGAACGTCGCCGAAAACTACCGGCAGGCGAAGCTGTATGCCGAAGGGCTGCAGCAGGCATTGCAGGTGGTTAACACCAAGACACTGGCATCGGCCGGCGACCTGGACCTCATGACCCAGGAGATGATGAAGCAGCGGATCGTCCTGGACGTGAACAATCAGAAGCAACTCGACGCCTTCGCCAACATCGCCAACGCCGCCGCCGTAGTCGCCATGGGGTACCCGAACAAGGAAATCCAGCTCCGGCAGGAGATCCGGGCGCTCATGGCAGGGCAGGTCAACGCCAACAGCCAGTTGGCCAGCCAGGTGGATGCCATGGTCGGCGGCAATCTCAAGGCCGAGGTGGCGCTGCACAAGAAGAGCGGCGACCTGATCGAATGGATGGGCGGCCTGCTGGTGGGCTACAAGGCGGCCACCGGCGATATCCAGAGTCTGTGGAGCACCATCACCACGTCTATGTCGACCATCGTCAACCAGGTCCTGCGCGGCGGATTCGCTCCCGCCTTCAAGGAGATCGTCGCTTATGCGCAACAGCTCACCGATTGGGCAAGCGAGCACAAGGAACAACTGGCACAGATGGTCAACCGCGGCTGGCTGATCATCAAGGGGCTCGTGGAGACGGTGGTCAACCTGTTCGAGCCGCTCCTGGGGTCCGCCGGGTCATTGGGCGACATCGTCGCGGGAATACTGAAGGGGCTCGGGTATATCGTTTCGGCAGTGTTGCCCCCTCTGGCTACGCGCGTGGGTGAAATCGCCGCCGGCATGTACGAGTGGGTCAAGATGGCGCTCAACCTGGGGCTCCTGCTCTGGAAGGCGTTTTCCTTCGACTGGGACGGGTTGAAATCGACCTGGGCAGATATCCAGGCGAACTATACCCAGGCCGGGCTACATGCCGGCAAGGCGTTCCAGAGCGGTTTTCTGAAGGAGGTCGGCGAGCGGGCCGCCGATTTCGATCAGACGTTCGGCAACAACAAGGTGAAGGCCCCCACGATACACCTCGGCAACGCACCGGACGCCAAGAAAAAGACCCCCTCCCGAGCTCCGGATTGGAAAGCCGAACTGGAACGGATGCTCGAGGACGAGGGGAACTTCTTCCGCGACAGCAAGGCGAAAGAACTGGAATTCTGGGAAAGCAAACTGGCCCTGACGAAAAAGGGGACTGCCGAGCGCCGGGCCGTGGAGCATGAGATATTCCAGGTCAAGTCCGCCATGGCCAAGGAAGAGTTAGGGGCGCAACTGCAAGGATTGAGGGACCAGAACGATGCCGCCCTCAAGGGGAGTGTCGACAGGATCAACATCGCCCGGCAGGAAGCCGAGCTTATCAAGTCGAAATACGGGGAGCAGTCGAAGGAATATGCTGCCATGCTCCGCCAGGTCAACAAGGCGATGCGCGAGTACGAGGCGGACCAGATCAAGCGGCAGGAAGCGCTGCTGGAGAAGAAAAAGGAGCTTGACCTTGTCGGCATCGACATGGAAAACGACCGGATCACCTACCTCAAGGGGATCGGTGAAATAAACAACGAACAGGAGATCGCGGCACAGATCGCCCTGGAAGAGCGGCGTTTCCAGATCCAGCAGTCATACGACCGCGAACGGGCCATGGCCCTGCGCGAGGGATCGATCGAACGGCAGAAGGCGTTGCAGCAGCTGGAAATTGCCGAAACCAAACATCTGCAGCGCATCCAGCAGATGAACCTGCAGGCAGCCACCACCGTAAACCGGCAGTGGACATCGGTATTCAGTTCCATGGTCAACTCCATGGAGGCAGGCATCCAGTCCATGCTCAAGGGGACGCTGACATGGCAACGGGCGTGGAATTACGTCATGGGTTCCATGCTGCAGGGGTTCACCGACATGATCAAAAAGCAGATCGTTACGCACCTGGCTGCGGAAATGACCAAGACCACCGCCACCACCGCCGGAGTAGCCGCTCGCTCAACCGTAGAAACCGCCGGACACCTCCAGGGGATCGCCCTGGCCATTTGGGCCAGTCTCAAACGCATCGCCATTGCGGCCTACACCGCCGGGGCGGAGGCGTACCAGGCTGTAGTGGGGATTCCCGTCGTCGGCCCCGTCCTCGCCCCTGTAGCCGCAGCGGCGGCGTTCACCGGCGTCATGGCATTCGGTGCCACCATGGCTTCCGCCGCCGGCGGCTACGATATCCCTGCCGGCGTGAACCCGCTGGTGCAGACCCATGCCGAGGAGATGATCCTGCCGGCCGAACTCTCCAACAAGATCCGGGGAATGACCGACGCCGGTGGCGGGACGACGCACGTCACCATCCACGCCGTGGACGCCAAGTCCATCAAGCGGCTGTTCCGGGAGAACGGCCCGGCGCTCACCGGCGCCATCCGGGCGCACGCCCGCAACCTCAACGGGGTGACCGCATGAGTGACGCGATCTTTCCTACCCTGCCCGGCCTGAAATGGGACGTTACCAAGAAACCGTATTTCTCCACCAAGATCCAGACGTCCGTCAACGGCAAGGAAGCGCGCGCGATCAACTGGAGCTATCCCCGGTGGCAGTTCGACCTGTCCTACGAGCTCCTGCGTGATGACGTCACCAACGAACTGCGGACGCTCATGGGGTTCTTCCTCCAGCGTCAAGGGGCGTTCGATTCGTTCCTCTATACCGACCCGTCGGACAATTACGTCGCGAGTCAGAGCATCGGCACCGGCAACGGGGCAACCACGGTATTCCAGTTGGTCCGGTCTCTGGGCGGGTTTACGGAGTTGATGAAAAATATCACCGGTACGCCGGTCGTACGGCTCAACGGAACCGTGCAGGGGAGCGGCTGGACGGTGGACGGCAACGGTCTCATCACCTTCACCACGGCGCCGGCCGCCGGTGTGGCGGTGACAGCCGATTTCTCCTACTATTTCCGCGTTCGTTTCCTCCAGGACGAATCCGAGTTTTCCCAGTTCATGCAGAACCTCTGGGAGCTCAAAAAATGTCAACTGGTGAGCCTGAAATGATAAACGCATCCCCTGAACTCGTAGCCCTGTTAAACAGTTCCGATCAGTTCATCATGGCGGACCTGTACACCATCACCACGCAATCCGGCCAGGTGCTTAGGTATACGTCTGCCGATGTGGATGTGTTCCAGGAGGGCACGACCAACCTGTTAGTCAACCCGACATTCGGCACCGTTGCTGCTCCATCATTAACCGGCTGGTCGGTTATTGACTGGTCTACGGGTCCGGCCAATCAAGCCAGCGCCACTACGGCGGTCGGGCCGTTCAATGAGATAATCCCGGTCTGCCAGTTGACCCGGGTTTCCGGGTCCACCAGTTACAACATGATATGCCAGGTCCCCCCCGGCCTGGGCAGTAATATGTCAACCCAGGTGTGGGTAAAACCGACCGCGGACACAGCTATCTTCCTCTACAATGGTGTGGCATGGTTCAACGCGGGGGTCGCCCCTGCCGGGGTATGGACACAGATACAACGACCTAATCATGCCACGGGGACCGCCAGCAATCCGCAATTCCGTATTGCACCGAATCTGGCTGTTGGCAGCTCCTGTCTGTTGGCGTTCCCACAGCTGGAGCAGTTGGACCACTGTACCCCCTTCACCACCGGCACCCGCGCTGCTTTGGGACCGTTCGACTCCAGCCTTCCACTCACCCGTGACACGACACGCGTTGTGACAGGTCTGGAGGTGGATACCCTGACCGTGACGTTTTACCCCACCAGCGCCAACCTGATCGGTTCGGTGCCGTTTCTCCAGGCAGTGAGCCGGGGCGTACTGGATGGGGCGGATTTCACGCTGGAGCGGGCATTCATCACTCCGGACTGGCAGTCGCTGGCCGGGACCATCATTCGCTTCCAGGGGCGCATATCGGATATTCCCGAGTACGGCCGGACCGCGATCCCCGTCACGGTAAAGTCGGACCTGGAAATACTCAACGTGAAGATGCCGCGCAACATCTACCAGCCGAACTGCCGCCGCACCCTGTACGACCTCGGATGCAGCGTCAACCGGGCAGCATATGCCGTCAGCGGCACCGCCCAGAGCGGCAGCACGGCAAGCATGGTCGTCTGCGGGATCGCTCAGGCGGCGGGGTATTTCGACCTGGGAACGATCGAGTTCACCTCCGGTCAGAATGCGGGCGTAACCCGCACCGTGAAGAGCTACACCTCCGGGGTGTTCAACGTGGTCCCCCCGCTGCCCTATGCGCCGGCCAGCGGGGACGGGTTCACCTGTTATCCCGGCTGCGACAAACTGCAAACGACCTGCAGTGCCAAGTTCAACAACCTGATCAATTTCAGCGGTGAGCCGTTCATCCCTGCGGCGGAGACGGCGTACTGATGCGAGACGAGGCTACAGAGCGCAGCAGGGTCGTCCAGGAAGCGCTTTCGTGGCTCGGGACACCCTATCACCTCAACGGCCGGGTGATGGGGGCCGGAGCGGACTGCGCTACGCTCCTGGTGGCGGCGTTCGAAGGAGCGGGATTGCTGAACGATGTCCACCTGGCGGACTATCACGCTGGGTTTCATCTGCACCGGGGCGACGAGATCTACCTGGAAGGCATCCAGCAATACTGCATCGAGACGGTAAAGGATCGGCCGCAGCCGGGGGACATCATCATGTATCGCTACGGGCGCATCGTATCCCATGCGGCGCTGGTGGTGAACTGGCCCCAGATCATCCACGCGCAGGCGGGTGTGGGGGTGGTGCTGGCCAGCGGCATGGATGCCGGACTGCGGGAGAGGCAGGCGGCTATTTTCGATTTCTGGGGGGCAAAATGATATTCGGCGGCGGCGGTACCCAGTCCCAGCAACCGGAGCAGATCAAGGCCATCAGGGTCCAGACCTCGGCATACGGCGTCGTGCGTCCCCTCGTCTACGGCACGACCCGCATCACGGGGAATCTGATCTACTACACCGATTTCACGGCCATAGCGAATACAACCGACATGGGGGGTAAGTAATGGGTGGGGGGGGAGGATCGCAGACCAGTTACACCTACCGTGCCGCCGTCATCATCGGTCTGTGCGAGGGACAATCTGCCGGGATCGGTGCGGTATGGAGCGGCAAAAGCCGCACCACGCTGTCAGACCTCGGCCTGACGCTCATCGACGGGCAACTGGGACAGGCGCCGTGGGGATACCTGACCACCAAGCATCCGTCGGACGCTCTCGGCTATACGGGGCTCGCCCTGGTGGCGGGGGGCACGGTGGACCTCGGCAGCAATGCCGAACTGCCCAACCTCTCCTTCGAAATGAAGGGGGAAGGGATCTTCACCGGCAGTTCCGACGCCAAGCCGGATTTCATTGTCAGCGATTTTCTCACCAATCCCATCTATGGCGCCGGTTGGGATCCCTTGAAACTGGATAGCCTGACTGCATATGCCACCTACTGCCAGGCGGCCGCGCTTTTCCTCTCCCCCGCGTTTACCGACCAGAAGAGCGCGGCGGAACATCTCGCCGTCATCACGCAGGCGACCAACAGCCAGTTTGTCTGGAGCCAGGGGAAACTGAAACTCATCCCCTATGCCGATGCATCCATCACCGGCAACGGGGTGACCTATGTCCCGGATGTTGCCCCCATCTACAACCTCACCGATGATGATTTCCAGGCCGATGGTGATGATCCGGTAAGGTGCAGCCGGATCGGGTCGGCTGATGCGTTCAACCATGTGCAGATCGAGTTCATCAACCGGGCCAAGGATTACAATATCGAGATCGCCGAGGCCAAGGACCAGGCGGACATCGAAACGAATGGACTGCGGACAGCCGACCCGATCCAGATGCACTGCATCTGCGACGCAGCCGTGGCGCGGGTGGTGGCGCAGCTGGTCCTGCAGCGGGAACTGTACATCCGGAACAGCTACGAGTTCAAACTGGGGTGGCGGTACTGTCTGCTGGAGCCGATGGATATCGTGACCATCACCGACACGGCCATGGGTCTGGATCAGCTCCCGGTGCAGATCACGGAAATCGAGGAGGACGAGGACGGTCTGCTGACCGTAAAGGCAGAAGAATACCCCTATGGCGTCACCTCTCACGCCGTCTACCCGTGGGACGGCGGCACGGGCTATATTCCTGACTACAACGTCGCTCCAGGGAATGCGAATGCACCCGTGGTATTCGCCCCTCCCTACACCCTCGCCGCATCCAACGGCGGACAGGAAGTGTGGCTGGCGACCTCCGGCGGGCCGGAGTGGGGGGGGTGCGAGGTCTGGGTTTCCGAGGACGGCAACAACTACACCAAGGCCGGGGCCATCCACGGCGCGGCCCGGCACGGGATGTTGTCCGCCAATCTCGCCACCGGCAGCACGGTCGACGTGACCAACACCCTGGGGGTGGATCTGACCGTGAGCGGTGGTCAGCTGCTCTCCGGCACGCAGGCGGACGCGGACAACCTGAACACGCTCTGCTATGTGGACGGGGAATTCATGGCCTACGAAACGGCCACGCTGACCGCGGCGAACCGTTACAACCTGACCTACCTGCAGCGCGGTGCGTACGGCTCGCCGATCACGTCCCACAACTCGGGGCGGCCCTTCGTCCGGATCGACCAGGCGGTATTCCGCTACCCGTACCTGAAAAGCCAGATCGGCAAGCAGATCTACATCAAACTCGCATCGTTCAACAGGTACGGCAATGCCGTGCAGTCGCTGGCCAGCATCACGCCCTACACCTATACCATCGCGGCACCGAACACCGTGCCCAACATGCCGACCGCCATCACCGTCATCCCGGGGTTCCTGCAGAACAAGATATCCGTTACGTTCTCCCCGCCGGACGATTTCCAGGACGTCGAAGTATGGGCGGCCACCACGAACAACCGGGCGAGCGCCGTCCTGGTAGGGACCACCATGTCCGGCGACCTGACGCATACCGGTCTGGCCCCTTCCGATGTCCGCTACTACTGGGCGCGGATCGTCAATAAGTTCGGCACGGCCGGCGGATGGTATCCGACCAGCTCGACAGGGGGTGTACAGGGGATCATGATCGCCGACCCCACGGCGCTCATCAAACTCATCAACGATAGCGCAGCCACCGGCACGGGCGGCGGGGCCGGGTCGCTCATCGTACAGGGGAGCATCAACGGCACGGGTGCGGTGGGCATCAATGGCCTGCTGGTGGTCGACGGCTCCATCACCGCCCGGACGGTCGGGGCGAACCAGATCATTGCCAGCAGTGCCAACCTGGGGACTGCGGTGGTGGATACACTGCAGATCAAAGACACGGCTGTTTCGGTGCATAGTAATGCCATCACTGGCAATATTAATATTCCTAACTCGTCCACTTCCATGAATATCGTGTCGTTGACCATCAACTCAATGGGTGGGGCAATATTTATCTGTTACGCTGCCGACTACGTTAGCCCTTACGATCCGTATGCTCATCAGGTGGCGCACAGTATCAGCCGGGATGCTGGTGCGAAGAGCATTTTGAATGCTGCTTTCGCCGGACCTGTATCGGGGAGCTATCTGGATTTCCCTGGGGCCGGCAACCACACCTATACGTGGAATGTCAGCCAAACGTCTTATAGCGGGAATATTGTCCTCACCGCCGCGCGCATAATAATTTTGGAGCTAAAAAGATGATGCAATTTGCCGTTTACGACATGACTACGGGAGCCATAAAACGCAGGATACTGTGCCCGAATGATTGCGTTGACATCCAGCTCGGGGTGGATGAGGAGTACTACTTGAACTGCCCGCCGGATGCGACCCACATCATCAACAACGTACCGGAAACAATTGCCCCGGCTCCGCCGCCATTGGATGAGGTGAAATCGGCCCAGAAACAGGCCATTAGTCAGGCGTTCACTGATTCCTTGACCAGTTCCGCCACCAGCTACACCACAACGGGGCTGGCAACCAACATTACCATTAATGCCCGCAAGACCGATCTGGATAACGCCATGGGACTTGCTCAGAGCTTGCGGGACAACTCAGAAGCCTCCACCCAGTTCAGGTGCTTCGACAACTCGTTTGTTACAGTAACACCTGCCGACCTGGATCAGATCGCCAAGGAGCTACGTATGGTAGGTCGTCAGGCATATGAGAAGAAATGGACGCTGCAGTCACAGATAGATGCCGCAACGACAGCTGATGCAGTAACGGCAGTGGTATGGTGAGTGAGATATGTAAGAATTTGTAAGAATTCAAACAGAAAAGCGGGCTTACAGAATCCCTGTAAACCCGCTTCAAATGGTCGGTGCGACTGGATTCGAACCAGCGACCACTAGACCCCCAGTCTAGTGCGCTACCAGGCTGCGCTACGCACCGATAAACTACCTGCATCTCTTAAAGCGAATCCCGGATCGCCTCCAGTTCCGCCCTGATCTCGTCCAGCGTCTTCCGCGGCATGACGACATTCACGTCTTCCGCAATCATCTCCAGCTTGCCGCGACGGACAAGCCGCTTTCTTGCCCCTTCGATGGTCAGTTTTTCCGAGTATAACAGACGTTTGATCTCGATGACCAGGTCGAGATCGCTACGGGAGTAAATCCGCTGCCCTGTCCCTGACTTGGACGGGTTCAGCCCCTTGAACTCCGACTCCCAGAACCGGAGCACCGATGGTTTGAGGCGGGTGATCTCCGCCACTTCGCCGATCCTGAAGTACAGCTTGTCAGGGAGCGTCTCTTCCATGGCCTCCCCGGGACACGTTTTATTCGTTGATGGATGCCTTGAGAACCTGACTCGGCTTGAAGGTAAGGATCTTCCGGGCGGAAATGGTGATCTCCTCGCCGGTCTGCGGGTTGCGTCCCCGCCGGTCGGCCTTTTCCTTGACCACGAAGTTCCCGAATCCGGCAATCTTGATTTTTTCGCCGTTCTCCAGCGTGGTCTTCATGATATCGAAGACCAGCTCAACGAGTTCGGCCGATTCCTTCTTCGAAAAACCGACCTTCTCGTATATCTTTTCCACGATATCAGCTTTGGTCATAACAGCCTCTCAACACATTGAATATCCGATACAATCAGCGACACGCGAGGAACGTTTTTATCACAGCGTTGTGAGATAATCAACCCCTTTTTACCTAAGGGAGACATTTAACGACGAGACCAGGGAGTCGACAATCCGCTGATGGAGCCGGTTTACCTCCTCGTCGGTCAGGGTCCGTTCGGCGGAACGATACCGAAGCCGCACCGCCAGGCTCTTTTTCCCCTCCGTCAGATGCTCTCCCTTGTACAGATCGAAGATCTCCACGTCCGCCAGCTCCTTCGCCTTTGTGCGGCGGATGGCGGCAATGACCTCCGCGGACGGCAACGCATCGTCCATGAGGAGGGCAACGTCGCGGGTGATATCCGGGAAGCGCGGCGGCGGCACGATGGGAGCGACAGCCCGGTGGCGACGCATGATCTGCGCCAGGTCCAGTTCCAGACAGTAGACCGGCTGTTCGATTCCGAACCGATCCTGCACGTCGGGATGGATCTCGCCGAGACTGCCGGCGACCGTGGTGCCGAGGGTGATGGCGCACGATTTCCCGGGGTGATAGTAGCTTTCCCTCTGTTCCGGGTCGAAACCGGCACCGGTAATCTTGAACTCGGCGAGGATGTTCTCCACGACACCTTTGATATCGAAGAAATCGGCCTGCTGGCTGTCCTGGTTCCACCCTTCCGGCGCACGGCGCCCCGTGATGAGACAGGCGAGGTGCAGCGGCTCGACGGGGAGTTCCTCCCCCTCCACCGGCAGGTAGACGCGGCGCATTTCGAAGAGCCGCAGATCGCTATTGCGGTAACGCAGGTTCTTTGCGGCGGTCTCAAGTAAGCCGGGAAGGAGCATGGTGCGCATCTGTGCGTGCTCTTCCGCCAGCGGATTCAGAAGCTTTACCGTGCGGCGACGCGGGTCGTCCGCGGGCAGGAGCATCTGGTCCAGCGCCCCCTCGTGGGAGAAGCTGAAGTTGATGACCTCGTTGAATCCCTGGGCCACCAGCATATCGCGCAGGCCCTTTTCGAGCCGCTGCGATACGGTGGGAAGGTCGGAGATCACCTCGGCCACCGGCATGGTGGTAGGGATGTTTTCGAAACCGTGCAGGCGGGCGACCTCTTCCACCAGGTCGATCTCCCGCTCCAGGTCCACCCGGTAGAGGGGAACCGTCACATCGAAGACACCCGGTTCGACACTGCTCACCGCAAAGCTGAGACGCCTGCAGATCGCCTCGACGACGGCGGGGGCCAGGTCGATACCGAGCACCTGGTTCACCCGTGCCGTGCGCAGGCGGATCGTGCGCGGCGTCGCCGGGGCGGGATAGACGTCGATAGTCCCCCTGGCGACCGTGCCGCCGGCGAGCTCGGCAATGAGGGAAGCGGCACGATCGAGCGCCCTCGTGAGGAGGTCGATGTCGGCCCCCCGCTCGAACCGGTGGGACGACTCCGTGTGCAGACCGAGCCGCTTGGAGGTCTTGCGCACGGCGGTCGGGTTGAACCAGGCGCTCTCCAGAAGTATATTGACGGTGCAGTCCCGGATCTCCGAGTTGCCGCCCCCCATGATCCCGGCAAGCGCCACGATCTTCTCGCCGTCGCAGATGGTAAGATCGGACGTCTGCAGCGCGTGCTCCTGTCCGTCCAGGGTGGTGAGCTTCTCGCCCTCCTGGGCACGGCGCACCACGATCTTCCGGCCGGCCAAGAGGTCGTAGTCGAAGGCGTGCAGCGGATGCCCCAGCTCCATCAGCACGTAGTTGGTGATGTCCACCACGTTGTTGATGGCGCGCATCCCCACGGCGTTCAGCCGGTTCACCAGCCAGGCCGGCGACGGGGCGATGGTGCAGCCGGTGACGAGCCGCGCCGTGTAGCGGGGGCAGAGGTTGGGCGCGTCGATGGTCACCGACGCCCGGCCGGCGATATCCTCGCCCTTTTCTTCTACGATGGCAGCTGCCTGCCGGAGCGGCCGGTCCAGCTTCGCCGCGACCTCGCGGGCGATGCCGAGGACGCTGAGGCAGTCGGCGCGGTTCGGGGTGAGGCCGATCTCGAAGACCGTGTCCTTGAGCCCCAGGGCGTCGAAGAGCGGTACGCCGAGGGGAAATTCGGCGGGGAGCACCATGATGCCGGAGGACTCCTCCGCCAGTGCCAACTCCTTCTCGGAGCAGAGCATGCCGAACGACTCCTCGCCACGGATCTTGGACCGCTTGATCTTGAAGTCGCCGGGGAGCGTGGCGCCGATCTGGGCCAAGGCAACCTTGTCCCCCGCCTTGAAGTTCTGCGCGCCGCAGACAACGGAGAGGATCTCCCGGCCGTTGTTCACCCTGCAGAGTGAGAGCTTGTCCGCGTTGGGGTGCTGTGCTCTCTCCTCCACCAGCGCCACGACCACGTCATCCATGCCTCCGCCCAGCGGATGCATCCCCTCCACCTCCAGACCGAGCATGGTGAGGGTGTCGGCAAGCTCCCGGGGAGCACAGTCGATATCTACGAATTCCTTGAGCCAGTTATAGGTCACTATCATGGGAACACTCGCTGCCTGTTGGAGGGAAATCTCAGAACTGCCGGAGGAACCGGACGTCGTTCTCGAAGAGGAGCCGCATGTCGCTTATACCGTATTTGAGCATGGTGATCCGCTCGATCCCCATGCCGAAGGCGAATCCGGTGACCGCCTCGGGGTCGTAGTGCACGTGTCGAAACACCTCCGGATCGACCATCCCGGCGCCGAGGATCTCCAGCCAGCCGGTCTGCTTGCAGACGCGGCACCCCTTGCCGGAACAGATCACGCAGGCAATGTCCACCTCGGCGCTCGGTTCGGTGAACGGGAAGAAGCTGGGTCTGAGGCGCACCCCGGTCCCCGTGCCGAATAGCTGGTTGATGAAGGAGGTGAGGACCCCCTTCAGGTCGCTGAAGGTGATCTTGCGGTCCACCATGAGCCCCTCCACCTGGTGGAACATGGGGGAGTGGGTGGCGTCGGAGTCGCACCGGTAGACGGTCCCCGGCGCGATGATCCGCACCGGCGGTTCCTGGGCGAGCATGGTTCGCACCTGCACCGGCGACGTATGGGTACGCAGGAGGCGACTGCCGTCCACAAAGAACGTGTCCTGCATGTCCCGGGCCGGATGGTCGTGGGGAAAGTTGAGCGCCTCGAAGTTGTAGTAGTCGGTCTCGATCTCCGGCCCCTCGGCCACCTGGAACCCGAGGCCGGCGAAGATGGCACAGATCTCGTCGGTGATGATCGTCAGGGGGTGCCTGGCCCCCAGCGCCGACCGCCGACCGGGAAGAGAGACGTCGATCCTCTCCGACTGCAGCCTGCGGGCTTTTTCGCGGGACCGGGCCCGGTCGAGGACCTCCTCGAACCGTGCCTCGAATTGCGCCTTGGCCGTGTTGATCAGTTGGCCGGCGGCGGGCCGTTCTTCGGGAGGAAGCCCCCCCAGCATCTTCATGCGTGCCGTAATCTCGCCCTTCTTGCCGAGATAGCGGACCCGCAGCTCCTGCAGCTCCGCCTCTCCCTGAGCATCCTCCAGCTCGGCAAGGCCGGTGCCCAGCAGGGCGTCAAGACTTTCTTTCATGGGATTGCCTTTGTGATAAAAAAAAGAAATGAGCCGTTGCCGGTCTCATTTCTTTTTTTTCAGCAGATGGATGGTTAAATGCTTGCTTTGGCCAGCTTGCTGATTTCCGCGAAACCTGCCGGATCGGATACGGCCAGGTCGGCCAGCACCTTGCGGTCGATCTCCACCTTCGCCTGCTTCAGCCCGAAGATCAGCTTGCTGTAGGACAGGCCGTTCACGCGGGCGGCGGCGTTGATCCGGGTGATCCAGAGAGCGCGGAAATCGCGCTTCTTCACACGACGGTCGCGAAACGCGTACTTGAGCGCGCGGTCTACCGCCTCGGTCGCGCTCCTGAACAGTTTGCTCCGGGCACCGCGGTACCCTTTGGCCAGTTTCAGCACCTTGTTTCTTCTCTGTCTCGCTTTGAATCCACGTTTTACTCTTGGCATCGTACTACTCCTTCTCTGGTGTTATTTGCCGGATCCGCAAGGGGAGACGATTCCTCACGGTTCGCGGACTTAAAACGGCCGGCACAAGACACAGGGCACAAGGGAAAATCGGCTTCTCCCTGCACCTTGTGCCCAGCGCCTCGTGCCCGATTTTTACATATACGGGATGAGCCGCAGGATGTTCTTGTGGTCGGCGGCATCCACGGTGGTACCTTTGCGGAGGTTGCGCTTCCGCTTGGTGGTCTTGGGGGTCAGAATATGGCTCGTGAACGCGTGGCTGCGCTTGATCTTGCCGCTGCCGGTCTTCTTGAAGCGCTTGGCGGCTCCACTGTTGGTCTTGATTTTCGGCATGGTACTCTCCTTGTCGATCCGTTCGATTGCTTATTTTTTCGTTTTAGGGGCGACGATCATGAACATGCTGCGCCCTTCCATTTTCGGTCTCACTTCGACAACGGCGATATCCTGCAGTTCGTCGACAAAACGGTCGAGGGATTTCTGCCCGATCTCCATATGGGTGATCTCGCGCCCGCGAAATACCACGGTGACCTTGGCCTTGTTCCCCTCTTCGAGAAAGCGCCGTACGTGCTTTATCTTGAACAGGAGGTCATGCTCGTCGGTCTTCGGCCGGAGCTTGACCTCCTTCAACTGCACGTGCACCTGCTTCTTCTTAGCTTCCTGCTGCTTCTTGCTCTGCTCGTACTTGAACTTGCCGAAATCCATGATACGGCAGACCGGCGGCACCGCCGTCGGCGAAACCTCGACGAGATCGAGCTGCTGGTTCTCGGCCATGGCAAGTGCTTCTGACAGCGGAATGATACCGATCTGCTCGCTGTCGGCCCCGATGACCCGGACCTCCCGGGCCCGGATGGCCTGATTGATATTGACGGTCGGCTTAGCTATGGCGCCACCTCCTAGGTATGACTGGCAACTTCGTTACGAATATGTTCGGCAAATCCGTCCGGCGTCATGGCCGGCAGGTTTGACCCATCACGGAACCGCGGCGTCACCGTGGAGGACTCCACCTCCTTGTCGCCGATGACCAGCATGTACGGAATCTTCTGCAGCTGCGCCTCCCGGATCTTGAAGCCGAGTTTCTCGTTCCGGAAGTCCTTCTGCACCCGCACCCCGGCGGCACGCAGCTGGTCGAAGACCTGCTGGGCATACGGGGTCTGGTTGTCCGTCACCGTCAGAACGATCGCCTGCACCGGCGAGAGCCACACGGGGAAGTTACCGGCGAAGTGCTCGATGAGTACGCCGATGAAACGCTCGATGGAGCCGAGGATGACCCGGTGCACCATGACGGGGCGCTTCTTCTCGCCGTTCGCATCCACGTAGGTGAGGTCGAACCGCTCGGGCAGCGTAAAATCGCACTGGATAGTAGCACACTGCCACCGTCTGTCAAGAGAGTCCTTGAGCTTGATGTCGATCTTGGGACCGTAGAACGCGCCGTCCCCCTCGTTGACGTCGAACGGCCGGCCCGTATCCTTCAGCGCTCCCAGGAGGGCGTTGGTGGCACGCTCCCAGTCCTCGTCGGAGCCGATGGACTTCTCGGGGCGGGTGGAGAGCTCCATCTCGAACTCGAACCCGAAGATCCCCATGACGTCCTGCACGAAGGAGATGACCCCCTTGATCTCCGCATCCAGCTGTTCCGGCGTGCAGAGGATATGGGCGTCGTCCTGGGTGAAACAGCGGACCCGCAGAAGGCCGTGGAGCACGCCGGCGCGCTCGTGGCGGTGCACCGTACCCAGCTCGAAGAAACGGAGCGGCAGGTCGCGGTAGCTGCGCAGATGCGACTTGTAGATCATCATGTGGGAGAGACAGTTCATCGGCTTGACGCCGAACGACTGCTCGTCCACCTCGGTGAAGTACATGTTCTCGCGGTAGTTGTCGTAATGACCGGAACGCTGCCACAGCTCCGTCTTGAGGATCTGGGGCCCCATGACGATATCGTAGCCGCGCTTCAGGTGTTCCTTCCGCTCGAAGTCCTCGATGATGGTCCGCAGCAGCGCCCCCTTGGGGTGCCAGATAGCGAACCCCGCCCCCACCTCGTCGGAGAAGGAGAAAAGGTCCAGCTCGCGGCCGAGCTTGCGGTGGTCGCGGCGCTTCGCCTCTTCCAGCCGGGCCAGGTACTCGTCCAGCTGCTTCTTGTCGGGGAAGGCGGTGCCGTAGACCCGCTGCAGCATCTTGCGCTTTTCGTCGCCGCGCCAGTAGGCGCCGGCGATGGAGGTAATCTTGAACGCCCTGCAGTACCCGGTGGAGGGGAGATGGGGACCGCGGCAGAGGTCGGCGAAGTCGCCCTGGCGATACAGGGAAACCGTCTCCACCCCCAGGTCCTCGATCAGCTCGACCTTGTACCCCTCGCCCATCTCCCGGAACATCCGGATGGCATCGGCACTGGTGAGCACCTCACGCTCGATCTTGATGTCGGCCTTCGCCAGCTCCGCCATCTTCTGCTCGATCTTTTCCAGATCTTCGGGAGTAAAGGGGTGATCCACATCGAAATCGTAGTAGAAACCGGTCTCGATGGCCGGACCGATGGTCACCTTGGCCTCGGGAAACAGCGCCTTCACCGCCTGGGCCATGAGGTGCGACGTGGAGTGCCGGATGATATCCAGCGCCTCCGGACTCTTGTCGGTGATAATCTCCACCCGGGCGCCGTCGGCAAGCGGTGCAGAGACGTCCACCAGCTCACCATCGACCTTCCCGGCAATGGCAGCCTTGGCCAGCCCGGCACCGATAGATGCGGCAAGCGAACCAACCGTCGCCCCCTCGGCGAGGGTTCTCGCCGAACCGTCAGGCAGTGTAACCGTCACGTCAGCCATTCTCAGACCCCTTAACAGAAAGAGGCATCGAACCTCGATGCCCCGTTCATCATCCCACCTCGGCAGGTTTTAATGGTAGGCGCGGGCGGTTTCGAACCGCCGACCCCTAGCGTGTCGAGCTAGTGCTCTACCCCTGAGCTACGCGCCTCCAAGAAAACAGACTGTCTATGTAGCAATTCATCGGGATGATGTCAACAGTTTTATCGACCTAATCCGATATTTTTCCTCTCCCGGGCCCGGGACAGCAACCGCATCACCGCCAGTTCCACCTCATCGACCGTAATCTCCTTCAGGCACCGCCCGTTGTCCCGGCAACGCGGGGTGTAACCGAACCGCGTACAGGGGGAACAGGACAACCGCTTGTCGAGCACGATGTGTGCTTCTCCCCGCGGCGCCCACTTTGCGGCAATACCGGGGCCGAACAGCGACACCGTCGGCACCCCGAGTCCCACCCCGACATGCAACAGTCCCGAATCGCCGCTCACCAGCAGAGCAGCACGGTTGATGACCGCCGCGCTTTCGACGAGCGACGTCCGGCCGGCCAGGTTGAACCCGACACTGTCCGAACAGATGAGCTCTCCATCCGCCCGATCCCCCTCCCCCCCCACGACCACCACATTGGCACCCGCATCATGCAGACGCCGGGCCAGCTCCCGGAACCGCTCCGCGCCCCAGCGACGCTCGGGAATGCTGGCACCGGGAAAGATGACGACAAAGGCGCGTTCCGCACTGGCACCAAGCAGCGCCATAGCCGCCCGCTCGGCGCTTTCAGGCACAAAAAGGAACGGCACATCGGATTCTGCCGGCGGGTCAATCCCCAGAGGTCGCAGCAGATGGTGGAAGCTGTCCAGCTCGTAGTCATCGTGGGAGTACGGAATCGGATGGGAGAAGAGCCGCTGCCGCTCGTTCGTGGCATAGCCGATGGAAACCTGTGCCCGGGTCAGCCGCGCCACCACCGCCGAGAGCCGGTGCCACTGCTCGGTGTCGATCACCACGTCGTATCCGCCGCGGATCGCCGCCAGCAGCTCACGCGGCCGGTCGTACAGGAGTACCCGGTCGACGGTCGGGCAGAGAGCAAATATCGGCCCGTTGCGCCGCTCCGCCAGGACGGTGATCCGGGCATCGGGATACCTGCACCTCATAAGCCGGATGACCGGCGGCAGCAGCGCCGCGTCGCCGATGCCGCCGGGGCGGATAAGAAGGACGCTGCGAAGCTGCGGCATCCCCGCCGGCACGGGACGCGGCATGCAACGTACGGCCAGACCGCCTATCCAGCCATCGATACACTTCAGCAGTCTGGTTTTCAGCACTAACCGCTCCCTGCCGTTACGATTGATAACGCCGGCCGTTCAGTTCGGGAACATTCCCATGCCGCGGAACTCTTCCAGCAGGTCCCGACCACCGGAGGTACGGAAGAAACTGCGGATGAGCCGGGCGCCCCTGACATCGGCACCGCAACGTACGGTCAGCCGATCTTCGTCCAGGTCCAGCAACGCCCTGAGTGTGCGAAACCGTCCCGCCAACCGTTTCGTGCTCACCCTCCCGACCCCCGGAATGCCGAGGGCGGCAACCATACGGAACTGACCAAACCGCCTGGAGTTGCCAAGTGCCGCGGTCAGCTGCTGCGCCGTTTTCCCGCCGAATCCGGGAACGGCAGCCACCTCCTCCGTCCGCAGCCGAAAGAGCGATGGAAGATCGGCCACCAGTCCGGCCTCCACCAGCTTCTGCAGGCGTCCCCGGCCGAGACCGGCGATATGCAGCCCCGGCCTCGCAACGAAGTGGACGAGCCGGGACAGAAACTGCTCGCGACAGCCGGGCCCGTCCCGCAGACAGGCGTCGGGTGTCGGCGCAGTTACAGACGGACCGCCACCGGCATTGCCGTGTCGGGGGGCGCGGTCCGCCACCTGCAGCACCCGGGGGATCACGTCGCCAATCAGACCGACCACCACCCGATCTCCGGCTGCGATATCGAGCCGGGCAACCTCGTTCGCATCGTGCAGAGAAATCCGGCCGACCAGAACTCCGCCAAGCCGCACCGGCACCACTTCGGCAATCGGTGTCCGACGGCCGGTGCGGCCGACACTCCAGCGGATGCTCCGTACCACCGTCTCGGCCGTGGGCGGCGGAAATTTTCGGGCCGCAGCCCAGAACGGCGCCCGCGCACCCTCCCCCAGAAGCCGTCGCAGGGCCAGATCATCGACCTTCACCACGATCCCGTCCATGGCAAAGGGCTGCTCTTCACGGCCTGCAAGGTAGCTCCGGTACGCCTCCTCCACCTCGGCGCGCGTCTTCACCGCGCGAGTCTGTTCGAGCGAGGGCGGAAAACCTCAGTCGGCCAGCAGTTGCAGCGTACGCCTGTCGGTGCCCACCTCAACGCCGATCTGATCGGCATTCACCAGCTCGAAGGGGAACAGCCGCAATGCCGCCAGCGCCGACGGATCGGGGTGTTGTGCCTTCAGGGTTCCCGCTGCCAGATGACGCAGGGTGGCGTAGCGTGCCCTAACCGCTCCATCCTTCACCTCTTTCCGGTCCGCGTAAACCTCGCCGCGCACCACCACCCGACGGGGAAACGCTCCGGATAACATCTGCGGGACCCCCCGAATCTGGCGCACCCGTTCCGTCACATCCTCCCCGGAACCGCCATCGCCGCGGGTCGCGGCGGACACCAGACGGCCATCCTCGTAGGTCAGTTCCACCGGCAGCCCATCGACTTTCGGCTGCACCAGCAGCAGTGCATCGCCCGCCGCTGCCTTCACCCTGTCCAAAAGCGCCTCGACCGCCTCCGGCCCAATTGACGAGGTGAGACTGAGCATCGGCCGCGCGTGTTTCAGGAGCTTCGTGCCATCGGCTGCGTCGTTGCCGACCTTCCGGGTAGGCGAATCGGCTGCGGCAAGTTCGGGAAAGCATCCTTCCATCAGGACCAGATCGGCGAACAGCCGGTCGTATGCGACATCACTGATCACCGGCCGGTGTTCCTGGTAGTAGAGCCGGTTATGATAGCGGATCTCCGCGCTGAGCTTTGTGATTCGCTGGCCAGCGTCGGCAGCTGACACGTCCGGGCATGCTCTGGCCGATACGGGGACGACACCGCAACAGAGACTCAGGGAGAAAAGCAGGCAGGCAAATGCGAACACCTGACGCCCCCATCCTGGAAACGTATGCGGTCGGATCATGTCAGCGACTCTCCACGGTCGGCTCAGGTGCTCCGGTCAGAATCCGCTCCACCACCTCCACCCCCTGCATGAACGAATGGTCCATGTTGCCGACCTCATATCTCCAGGCGCCGAAACGGCCGCGGGAATAGATACCGAGCGATTCCAGATGAGGCTGGATCACCTTGAGCGCATCGTCCCTGCCGACGGTCGGCACCGGATAGGAGTAGGGAATATCGATCAGATACCTGCTGACAACAGACGCTCGTTCATCGTCGGAAAGCAGCCCGGAATTAACGAGCCCCTGCAGCGTTTCCTCGACGATTGCATCCTTGTCGACCGGTTTGTGTGACGAGTAGGTCGTCTCACACATGAGGGAGAAATAGCTGTCGGTTCGCCCTCCGGGAACATTGTTCGGGGAATAGTTGTGAAAATTGGTCACGCGATAGAATGGCGAATCGGATTCTGGAAAATACATCCAGCACTTCGGATCAATGCGGGTTCCGGCAAAGCCGAGCCCGACGATATAGCCGCCGTTGTGCACCAGCGAACCTGCGGCGTTGACGACCTCATCGGTCATACCGGTGCACTGCGCAACGAACCGGTCCAGGGGCATCGTGTTGATGAGGATATCGTACGCCGCCTCCTCACCATTGGCGAACCGAACGATCCTTCGGTACGGATCAACCGACACACATTCATACTCCAGGTGGATCCGGTCGCGGAATCTATCGGCAATCCGCTCATAGATCTGCCCGGTTCCACCGTGCAGGGGAAATTTGAACCGGTTGTTCGGACCCCAGTTCACATCATCCACACCCGCAGCGATATTTCGCTCAATGCGTGCCAGATCCACCATGCTCACCCGCTCGCCGATCCACTCCCGACTCATGGTCTCAAGCGGCACCCCCCAGACCTTTTTGTTGTAGGGTTCCATGAAATATTTGACAATGCCAGCACCGAACACCGTATCCATCCAGTCGCGGAAATTCAGCGTCCTTTGAGGATCGCCGGCCAACCGGCGCAGGCCGTTGAGGCATTCCTCAAGTGCGTCGACCGGGAGATGACGAATGTTGTTCTGGAACGGATAGGGTACCCAGGTGTAGAGGATGCGTACCCAGCTTTCACGGAGTTGCTCGAGGTAGGCGTCGCCGAGTGCCTCAGTGACCACATGATCGAAGTAATCGTAGTGGGAGAAGAGGACATGACCACCGATGTCCCAGGTGAAGTCGTTTTCATCTAAAAAAGAAGCGGATAGCCCGCCGACGTGAGAGTTACGTTCGAAGAGTTCCCAGTCCGTGTGGCCCAGTTTATGGAGATGATAGGCGGCGCCCAGACCACAGGGGCCGGCACCAAGGATGAGGATATTCATGCACTGGCCACCGATTTGCAGATATCGTAAAGCTTTTGCGCAGAACAAGTCCACCTAAACTCCTTCGCCCTCTCAAGTCCTTTCTTTCTGAGGGTATCTGCCAGCTGAGGCCTTTCAACTAGTTCCTGCACGGTTGCAGCAATACTTTCTACCGAATACGGATCAACCAAAAGAGCGGCACCCCCAGCAACCTCCGGCATGGCCGAACAGTTGGATGTTATTACTGGGGTTCCGCAGGCCATGGCTTCGATAATAGGCACCCCGAACCCCTCATGAAGAGACGGGAGCAATAATGCAATTGCGCCGTTATAAAGTGACGGCAGATCAGAATCGTGGACATAATTTAGATAGGTAATGATCCCCGGCGGCATCCGTAATTCTTCGATCGTCATTGCTATGTCCTTATGATAATCGCTGTCTTTGCACACACCAACTATGGCAAGTTTGACCCCCGCACTGATCTTGGCAAACGCCTTGAGAAGGCGCACGATATTTTTGTGTTTCAGTATACTGCCGACAAAAAGAAGATACGTGCCAGATTGCAGACCATACTGCGTTAGCACGGATTGTGGGTCGTTAAGAACCCTGAATCGACTATCATCATATCCATTATGTATGACATGAATCTTTTCAGGATCTATTTCGAAGGTGGCTTCCAGCTCATTCTTTGTTGTTTCTGAGACAGCAACAACGGCGGCTGATTCCCTTAAGAGATGCGGCATCTTATGCCGATAAAAGAACCTCCGGTGAGATTGAATCTCGGATTTGCACTCCAATAGCTGTTCATCAAAGTGCAGATAGTGCAGGTCATGAACCGTTATGATCTGGCGCACCGGCGGAAAGAGCATGCCGTCGGGAATTGGGAAAAATACAACATCGGATTTGTGCTGTGCAATAAGCGACCTGAACACGGTCTGATCCCATAGTGCCCGCACATAATACTCCTTCTTGCCGAGCCATTGTCGTGCCGATGTGAGGATTGAGGGAGCCCCGGAAAAAGGAAGGCCGGAAACCGGCAGAGAGCTCACAATATCAACGGTGCCATCGAGCCGATACAACTCTTTGCACATGTGCAAAGCAAAACGTTCGATCCCTGTGGCAGCGCCTGTCGTGAGGCATGTGGCATTAACTGTCAGACGCATGGAGCGTTATGGCCGTCTCAATCTTAATAGTTTCACTGTTTGCTATCCAAGCTTCTTCTTTAAGAGGCTCAATGGCTCTATGAACCATTGCAGAACCTTATACTTCGGCACTTGGAACTTGAAGTAATAGTACCGATTCTTTTGTTCCGCAACACCCTGTCCTGCAAGGGCAACCTGTTCAAAAAACGCAACATTCAGTCGTAACGTGTCATTGTCAGAAGGATAAAAGTTCAGGCCATAATCAACAATGTGGACCGCATCACAGTTTTGTCCTACTATGCCGATATGCTGAATATAGGAACGCTCAGTAACCAGCAAACGGGTGCCAATGGTTGCCAAATACCTGCACCAATCCCAGTCGTATTTATACGAAGGACGTACATTAGAAACAATGCGCTCCACGATGGTACGTGTGAAAACGGTGCCGGCAGACCCGACGGTTTCTTTTCGAACAATCTTTTCACCATTCAGGGAAAAATTATCAACCGGGACGTGTAGTATCGAATTATAACAACTCAAGACCCCGTCCGTCAGTGGAAGCAGCTCTTTCACCTTAACAAGCCAGCCACTGTGGAATATCATGTCAGAATCACAATTTACTAAAACGTCATCACCGGTTTCGAGAAAATCTGCATACATTTGCTGAATATTAAAGTCAGATCCTAAGTTGTGCTCTCTTCGTTTGCATTCCGTGACAAAAGGAAATTCTTTTACAATTTCATCCAAATCGAACTCATGGCTGCAATCGTCATAAATTCTGATTGAACACGATTCAAGCCCTATCGTGTGCCGAAGGGAAAGGCACATCTTTTTCACGTAATCAAGCCGG
The DNA here is from genome assembly GCA_021779095.1 of Deltaproteobacteria bacterium. Classification (GTDB taxonomy): domain Bacteria; phylum Desulfobacterota; class Desulfuromonadia; order Geobacterales; family JAJYBI01; genus JAJYBI01. The sequence goes on along the minus strand of JAJYBI010000020.1, from coordinate 14,682 downwards.
TTAAAAGTTGTAATGCCAATGGTTATCTTCAACGCATTTTCTCCCGAAAAGATGCCACGCTCTGCTAAATTACATCGTCAGAAACTAATAAAAATGATTTCTCAAGGCATGATCGATAAATTGTGCGGTTTCACGGCACATGGTTTCGAAGCTGAACCTATTCGAAATTCTCTGTTGATTGTCTTTACCAACTCTCGCCCCATACCCTCTATCTAGCGCGACCTGAAGTATGCGCCGGGCAATACCCTCCGCGTCCTGATGCGAGGCAAGGAACGGTCCCGCACTATCCCCGAGGACCATCCGCACCCCATCATTGTCCGAGGCAACGACAGGAAGCCCCGCCGCCATTTCCTCCAAAACGGCATTGGGGCACCCCTCATGCTCCGAGCAATGTACCCCTATATCGCATGAAGCGAGCAGGCCAGCCACATCATCTACAGCGCCAAGAAGACACACATTCCCCTCGAGATCGAGCTCCCGGATCAACGATGTGATGCTGCTGGCTGTTCCATCGTCCCTGCCGGCCAAAACCAGCACTGCGCGTTGACCCCGGACCGCGAGTTGGTCCACCACCAAGCGCCAGGCTCTCACCACTGTCCCGTGGTCCTTCAATTCCGAAAAGTTCGCTACCATGCAGCCGACAAAATCATTGCCTGCAACGCCGAGCCTTAACCGCCAAACATGACAATCATCACGCGGGGGATCAAGCCGAACCCCATTGGGAATCACTGCCAGGCGCTCCCGTTCAACCCCGAATCTGTCCATAAGAAAAGCGGCCGCATGGGTACTATTGGAGATGAAATAGGGGGTAAGTTTTGCCGCAAAGCGGTGGACCGCACGTGTTGGGTTGAGTGAGATGCCACTATCTCGTTGATTCCAGATGCTTACCCGACATCCGACAAATCGCCAGATCAATCCGCACAAGACATTGGGAAACCACGTATAAGGAAGCAATACATCAGGAGCAACACAACGCATTTTCCCAGTAAGGGCTAATAATTTCAATAGATTTGCGGCCGAACTCGTGCCAAACTGCAAATGGATTTGCTGCCAAGAAATCCCCGATGCCTCACAGATATCGGATACCCGGCCCCGCTCTCCGATGCCCCACACTTCGACCTTTGCCCCCTCCTGTTCCTGAAGGTGACGTGCGAGGAGGAGTGCCTGGCGTTCGGCACCGCCAAGTTCAAGATTACCCAGCAAAAACAATAATTTTTTACCAGCAAGCATAACAGTTAACCGCGTTGAAGAATATAAAGAGCCCGGGGGATTTCATCAAGTCGGCTGAAATATGCAACAATATGATAACCGCAAGAGCCTGCTGTCTCGCTAATCTCATGCATTGTAAAACGATGTATGTATTCGCTCGGACGCCTTTCCTGCTTGGGTTTCCCCCAGTCTGAGGTAAGATATTTGCTGCCTGGATGATCATCAAAAGACCGGTCGATTGTATCCATGAGAAGCATCCCTCCTCCAGCAAGCCCCGTACGATAACGACGAAGAAAAAGTGCAAGATCAAACTCCGGCACGTGGTAGGTCCAGTTTAATGCCAGGATCAGAGCGATTGATCCTTCAGAAAGCCTCTGTGGCTCAAGCGCATCGTCTTCGCGCAGATGCACCGGATAACCCGATATACCTGCCAGCTCATTACCGGCAGCAATCGCGGCGGCATCGCGATCAGTGCCAGAAAGTAAGGTGAAGCCATTTGCCGCTAGCCAAAACAGGTTCCAGCCACAGCCACAGCCGGTTTCCAGGACCTGCCTGTAACGCGGCACATTCTGAACCGCCCACAGGACTCCCCGCCAGACATGCCACCGTTGCCGCCACCCCTGATAGGCGTACCGAAACCACGGTTCGGCCCCGTGGCGCGCAAGGACCGCAGCAACTGCAGAAGTGCTGATGGAAGGCGTGCGAAGCGGCAACTGCTGCAATCGATCAAAGAGATGAATCAGCGCTTCCCTCCATTTCCAACAGCTACCGCAAGAAATTTCATTGATAAGTCAAAACGGTAAATGCAACCGCTAGAGAAGAAGTGGATTGTTCCCGGATTGTCTTTCATACTGTTCCTCCAGCCATCAATGGTGGATTCAATTTTTCCGCTATCAGATATAACTTGTATTCCCTGTCAAAAGTGGATAGCAAGTTTTGGACGAGCCCGGCTTGCACAAGGCGTTGGATCAACTTAGCTCGGCTCACGCCGTTGGTCTTGATATAGTCGGCCGGATACTCGATGCATAATTCATCTCCCGATCGAAAGTGATAGCAGCCTTGAAACCTAATCTTTCCAAAGCCAGCCTCATTCAGGAACCGCCGGATTTTTCTTTTGGTAATGAGGTTGATCTCGTTGAGGAAATTGTCATTTCTGCCGATCAACCTCAAATACTTCCTTTGTAGCTTGCTACTCAGGAAGGGAAACCAGAAGCAACGGAAGTGCCCCTCGTAAAAAGACGCATAGTTGCATGAGGATATAAAAATCTTCCCTCCCGGTCTAAGTACCCGGTGCATCTCATCAATAACTTGGGCAGGGTTCTGTACATGTTCCAAGACCTCAAAGCTTAGCACATAGTCAAAATAATTCTCCGCAAAACCGGTGCTCTCTCCACTTGTACTGACTGAGCGATAGGGAAGGTGAGGATTGGCGTCCTGAAAGGTGACTATTGCTCTTTTAAGATCGAAATAACTATTTGCGCAAGGTTCAAGTCCAGTAAAATCGGCCCCAAACATCGCAGTTCCAATCAAGCACTTTGTTCCCAAACCGGAACCTATCTCCAATATACGGTCGCCTTTTTTGAATCCAAAGTTACGACCGATGGTGCTGATGATTTCGGCGTGTGGAGCCAAGTTCAGATAGTACTGCTGGTAGTACTCGGCCGGATCAGCACCGATGGAGGCCGCAAAGTTCATGGCCATAGCCTTGATCAGTTCAACCAGTTCCGACGTTATGATGATCTTATCGTCTCTGTGCATTGCTGATGGCCTCCTCAAGCAGTTCCAAAGATAGGTTATAGTAGGAAAAACTGCTGTTGGGGTAGAACCGGTGGTGGTGGTAGCGGTACCAAGTGTTCCTTTTCAGGGTCAGACGGCTGAGTTCCGACTCAAGATGTATCCCGTCGGTTCCCAAAATCCGCAAACCAAGATCACGGCAGACTTTGTACGTAGATTCGTTGGTCCTGTTGAAGGGGGGAATGAAGTAGACTATCTTCTTCGTTGGAAAGAGCCGTTCCAGGAGTTCCAGCCCACTGCTCAATTCATCTAACTGTTCTTCTCCGGTCATCCTAGCATAGTCGGTGTGGTAAAGGCCGTGCAGCGCAATATCGTCTGGTATCGAATTCAGATACTCAATCAGATCAGCCCTTTCCTCCAAACACTTTCCTTCCGAAAGCGCCCGTATCACGGCATTGTCAAGCCTTGCAACTGTGTCGTGGCCTTCATATTCGACGGGTGTGTCGCCATGAAGGTGGAGGGTATTGGTACAACCGCGTAGCGTAACGCCGTGAAATTGCTTGAGGCCATGTCGGTGAAAAATGTCACAGAAATGCATGAAATGTGAGAGCGAAGTGTCCCACGAAACATCATCATTCCTAAACCTTGGAAGAGAAACCTCTTCATAAGATTCCATAAAGACTTTTTGAAAAGTGAGGGCGCACTTTCCCCAGTTGCGCTCCTTGTAAATTAAACGACCGTTTTTCTCTCCCGCGGCCCGCACCTCGTCTAGGTTCTCCTCACACCACTGTAAAGCTTCGGCAAATGCCCGAGGAGTTCTTTCCGTCACGACATACCCATTCTCCCGATGCTTGATTAATTCGGGGACAATACCAACATCAGTACAGACAGGATAACATCCGGCAGCCATCGCTTCAATCAGTGTCAAAGGTTCCCCTTCGTGCCTCGACGACACCAAAAAGACATCTAGCCGGTTATAGAAGCTGTTCATCCGAGAGTGAGAAACCTTACCGGGTGCAACAAGAAGTCGGAACCTTCCCCGACAGGCCGGCTCAATTATATCGTGATACCCTTTCAGGGGATCGGCGATGTTCCCTGCCCATCCTACCGTCATCGTCCCCGACCTGCCCCTTTTCATAAAGAAGGAAGCAGTCGAGATGCCATTGGGAGCATGATAAACATCCGGATGCATCCCTTTCATCGTGTCTGTGAGCCGCAACGAGGTGCACATTACTGCACGGCAGTCATCTAGGTAGCGGGCAGCGAATTCGGTCGGTGTACATGGCCCGTAACGAGAATCATCCTCCCACCGATGACTAGAGACCTCTTTTATAATGCGCTCAGGTTCGAAACCGAACCTTTTATAATATGTCTCCCCCCAGAAAAAGATGTATATCAGGTCATATTTCGCCGGATCGAGTCTGGGATTTTCCCTGACGTACTTGATGTTAAATTCAAATTCCCCCCTCAACTGACGGACTATTTCCCTAGCCGAGTTGTCGTAGGCCCAACCGCGACGATCAACAAGCAGCAAAATCTTCGGTCGCGCTTTTTTCAGAGTTATGCCTTGAAAGAGTTTCCACATACTCCCAACTCCGCAATGCAGGTTAACTGTCAGCCACGATTGCTGGCGACTCGACCGACGCCACTGACCACAGTCTCTGCAGCCTTTCGCAATGAGGCAAAGGCAGTAAATGCCGTGGTATATGCCGGACCAATAACGAGCGTAGCCTGCCTCCTTTCTCGTGCCAAGTTTCCCCCTTGCTTAGGCTTGCGCTGCACCAACCGCTTCTCCATCTGCGAAACGGCCCTCCTGAAAACGGCAATTTCAGTGTAATCAGTCACGGCTCTCTTCCAGCCATTGGCGGCGATCAGTCGCCTTTCCTCGTCATGCTCAAGATAATAGCGGCAGAGATCAATACACTCCTCCACTGTGTCAAACCCCACGGCCTCCTTGCCAAGCTCGTAGATTTTGGCAAGATGGCTTTTGTTATCGCAGACTTGCATAACGCCATTGGCCGGCAGGTAATAGGTACGATAATTGATCGGCCCCGTTGAGTTATGAAGATTCGGGCCGATTTTCGCTCGTTGCAAGTAATTTAGTTCCTGATTGTTGGGGAGGTAGCCCCGCGGCCAGCCCTGGCCATAGAAATGGGCATCGGGGAAGGAGAGGGCCAGCTTGTCGAGCCGATCCTTTCGCCAAGGGGAAACTCGGTCGGCCATCATGAACAGGTCGATGTCACGCTCGCCATTGAGGACCCTTTCGTAGGTGAGCGTGGGATCATAAATGGCCGGCTGCAGCCCCATAGGTGACCATTCAGCCGCCGTAACCCCCCAGTTGCGGTAGGATTCAACCTCGGCGATGTTGCCGACAAGACAGAGATCGTAGGCCGCCGCCACCGGCCGGGAGAGGTTGTGTGAGTTCTCCGGGTCGTCAAAACATTGGAAAACAGTAAAAACCGGTAGGCGGGCAACGAATTCAGGATGAAGGTTTATCCCCGGACCGTTGAGAAGAACCTGTTTCCCTTCCAGCGCCCGTTCCAGTTTCTCATACATGGAGAGCAGCTTCCTCTCGCCAAAGCGCCAACGCCGATCAAGCTCCTTAAATGTAAGACAAGGGCCGGGAGGATCGAGGGTAAGACAAAAACCCTCCACATCAAAACCTGCTTCATTCAGATGCCGTATGTAAGAGAGGTTGAGCTCCTCTACGTTACCGTAGGCCCCGGATTCGAACCAGGAATAGCCGTACAGTATCTTGAGCTGTGAGCCTTGCCCCTTCATCGGAAAGGCACCCGATAGATCCCCACCCAGGAGTCACGAATCAGGAATATTCGACCGCAAATCGATCCATCTCGACAGAGCTTGTCGACGCCGCGACATACAGAACCGATCCAGGGAAACTTCTCGGACAACAACGGATTGAAGTCGTGCCACAGGACGAAACCGCCGGGCCTCATGTGCCGCAGGACCTTCCTGGTATCGTTGTAGACGAACTTGGTATCGTGACAGCCATCGATGAAGGCGACATCGATAGTGCCGATATCAGGACTCCACGTAGCAGTGTTGGCATAGACCTGGGTTATGTTCGACAGTTCGCGCGCACGGTAGGCAGAACCGATCTTCTCCCGTTCAAGCGCCACGGTAGTGAGCCTCCCCCCCTTGCCTGCAAGTATCTCGTCGGGAGAAATGTTCACAGTGTAGATGCTTGAGGACGGCGCATTGGCGGACATGAGAACGGTTCCCATGCCGTCGGCAGTACCGATCTCAAGGGCAACTTCCGGTTGAACATTGCGGATCACGGTGGCGAGGCTCTCGGCATCGCGGAGGCGACGCTCGTTGACGTCCTCCACGTAATCAAAGTCATGGATGTCCGGGCGGTCGAGAATCGGGTCGTGTAGCCACCCGAATACCTTTTTTAGCTCTTCGAAGCTGTTGAGTTCGATCACCTGCTTCTCCAGGCAGCAATAATCGCGAGGCACAAGTTTATCGAGGAGTTTTCTTATCAATCATGACCTCATAAAGAACTGACAACTGTAGTCTGCCACGGAATGAAGGGAGCAAGCTTGCCACGAACCGGTTCCCCAAGGTAGGCACGGTTGCTGCGCCCGGTTCGTTCAACATCCAAAGGGAACACTAAACCAGGATATGGGATGCACATCCGCTCATTGAATACGGTGGCCAGCACGCGAAGATGATAGCGGGTCGGCGACAGCAAGTCGGCTGGGATGGTCGCTTCCGAATGGTAGTGGCCAGGCTCCATGACATCAATGCCATCGCTGTCCTCGTCATGGAAGGTGCGGAAGAGAAGATTTTCTTCATCGTCAACCAGATCAAGGAAGACGCGCAACCCCTTGGTCTTTCTCAGAACCCGGTAATTTATACCTACCGTAATAGGGGCGCCATTCCCCAACGAAGAAACAACCTCCCCCTCTTGGCGGATTCTGACTGTTTCCAACCGAAACGCCGGATCCTGGGGGAGGGCCGCTATGCGAGCCTGGATGTCGACTTCCTCACAGAGAGGATCAAACTGGAGGTAACTTTCAATCGCCTGAACTGGTGTAGCGTCGGCCACCAGTTGACCAGCCTTTACCAGCAAACAGCGACTGCAGAGCTGCCTCACAGCCTGCAAGTTGTGGCTAACAAAGAGCACCGTCCGGCCTTCGCAGGCAGAGACTTCTTTCATCTTGCCCAAGCACTTTTTCTGGAACAGCGCATCACCTACAGCCAGCACCTCATCGACCACCAGAATTTCCGGCTCCAGATGAGCCGCTACCGCAAAAGCGAGACGCACATACATGCCAGAAGAGTAACGCTTAACCGGTGTATCGAGAAATCTCTCGATCTCGGCAAAATCAACGATCTCGTCGAACTTCTTTCTGATCTCTGAGCGGCTCATCCCCAGTATTGCGCCGTTGAGATAGATATTTTCCCTACCTGACAGTTCCGGATGAAAGCCTGTTCCAACCTCAAGCAGACTTGCCACCCTTCCCTTGATCCGGACGCTACCAGTCGTCGGTTCAGTGATTCGGCTAAGGATCTTCAGCAATGTCGACTTGCCTGCGCCGTTGCGGCCAATGATGCCGATCCGGTTCCCCTGTTTCACCTCGAACGAAACGTCCTTGAGTGCCCAGAATTCTTCAGAAGTCGAGTTGAGAGATGAGGGGGGAGCGTTGAGGGAACGACGAAACGGCTGCGCCACCCTCTTCCCAAACGAGGCAACGCCATTGGCTATCACATCCCGCAAGGCGGTGTATGACTCGCGCTGCTGGTGTTGCAAGGTGTACTTCTTGCCAAGGTTTTCGACGGTAATGACAGTGGACATCTTTTATATCTCACACCCTATTGAGCTGTTCGTTCAAAACACCAAGACTCAAAGGGAATCGGCTGCAAAGAACTCTATTGTATCATTCGCATTTCTTTGCAGCCTTGAGGGGGGGAATTAGCATTTAAACCACATCCGCAAAAGAGCGTTCCATTCTCCTGAAATAGAGCACTCCACCAGCAAAGATCAACAAGACAAGAAGAACGGACAACCAGAAACCGACCCAGTTCACCGGAAATGCATCGCCAAGAATCGCCCAGCGGAAACCATCAATGACCCCGACCATGGGGTTCAGATAGTAGAAGAATCGCCACTTTTCAGGGACAATGGCACTGGAAAAGCCGACCGGCGAAATATAGAGCCCGAACTGAACCAGAAACGGGACCACATAGCGGAAATCGCGGTACTTTACATTCAAGGCGGCAAGCCATAGCCCCGCACCGAACGAGGCAAAGAACGCCATAATAAGGAACAGTGGCAGAAGCATGATCTTCATATCTGGGAGACACCGGTACCACGCCATCAGCCCCCCGAGAATCACGAAGGAAATGAGGAAATCTACCAGGCTCACTATCACCGACCCGGCCGGCACGATGAGCCGCGGAAAGTAAACCTTGGTGAGGAGGTTGGCATTGTCAATGAGTGAGTTGCTCGATTCGGTGAGGGAGTTTGCGAAGAACTGCCAGGGGAGCATCGCCGCATAGACCATGACCGGATAGGGGACACCATTGGAGGGAAGCTTGGCGAGTTTGCCAAAGACGACGGTAAAGACCAGCATGGTGGCAAGCGGCCGGATCACGCTCCAGGCGATTCCGATGGCGGTCTGCTTGTAGCGCACCAGTATGTCGCGCCACGCCAGAAAGAAAAAGAGCTCCCGGTAACGCCAGATATCGCGCCAGTAATGGAGCGCCCCCATGCCGGGACGTATGATGATTTCCCGTTCTTCCGTCATTCAGGAATACTGAAACCCTTTCTTGTTGAACAGCGACGCAAGCACACCGACCAAAAACCCGATCCCGAACCGCCCCATCTCCCGGCATCTCCTGACCGGCAAAAGATACAAAGGCGCATGGCGGGCACAGTTGAAGATGACCATGAGCCAAAGCAAGGTGGAGTAGCGATACCGCAACCCGCAGAAGGAAGCCCCCACCGCCTGGGGCTTGCGAAAATTCGGGACAAGCAGCGGAGGGTGGTAGTATGCCAGTTCGGGGGCACGCAGCACCTTTCTGCCGGCGAGGGTAAAGCGGATCACAAACTCCACATCCTCCTGCCCGACGAAGTCGGATATGAACCCGCCGAGTTGCCGGAGCACCTCTCGCCGGTAGGCCATGCAGCGGCTGGTCATAAAGTACTCATCGTGATATGCGTATCTTCCTTGCACCAGACCGAAGGAGGCAAAACCGCGGGGGACAAAAGCATCAACATCGGGGTTTGCATCGACACGGGTAACCAGTTTCTGCAGGAAGTCCTGTTGCAGGATGACCGTGTCGTCATCCAGAAAGAGAACGATATCTCCCCGCGTCCGAGCCAGACCGAAGTTGCGGGAGTACCCCATCTTTCCGAAATTGGCATCCAGCGGAAGATAGCGCACCTGCAAGCGATCCGCGAATTCATCGGCCATTGCCCGACCGGCCTCTGTCCCCCCCCGGTCTTCGACGAGCAGCACTTCGAAAGCCTCGCGCGGGAAGGTCTGGACGGCAAGTGAGTGAAGAATGCCGGACAACAGATCGAGCCGGCCGTAGAAGTTGATGACACAGGAAACTCGGATATCGCCACCGGAGGCTGGCAGGATGCAATCCCCCCTCAGGTCGAAGGGAAACAGCCGGTAGATGCCGCGAAGTATCGATGCTCTCAGGTCAATGCCCATAGATGCCCCATCCTACCATGACCGCCCAGAGGAATCCAACCGCAAAGAGGGGGACGTCCCGCAGCAGCGATTCAGTCGGGTCACCACCCTGCCCCGATTTTATCCTGAACAAGTAACGCAGCAGACCGAAACAGCAGAGAGGTACCGTGTACACCAACGTACGATGGGCAACCACGTACATGGTGTAGGTCACCAGCACGCAGCTCCCCGTCATATACATGGTACCTTCCAGAAAACCCGGCGGGTACAGGTGCAGCGACTTGCGGTGGGCACCTCCGTCGCTGCCGAGCAGCGCTTTTTCGGCAAAACGCTTGCCGGTGCTCAGAAACACGGCGAGGAGGAATACACTCAGGAACAGCCACTCGGAAATGGCAATTCCGAACACCGCCCCCCCTGCCTGCAGTCGCAGCAGGAACCCGGCAGAGATACAGAAGAGATCGACGACCGGCACGTGCTTGAGCCGGAGCGAATAGGCAAGGGCGACGAAGAGGTACGTGAGCAGTATCAGGGTGAATGCCAATGAAACGGTGCTCGCCAGCGCAAACGCACAGAGTAGCAGTGCCAAGGCCAGGACCAACGCCGCCGCGGAACTCACCTGGCCCGATGCAAGAGGGCGGTGTTTTTTTGCCGGGTGGTGACAATCGCTGACCCGGTCAAGCAGGTCATTGACGATGTAGCTTGCACTGGATGCCAGACAAAAGGAAAGGAAAGGCACAACGCCCTTCAGTGCCAGCCCCGGCTGAAGCAACACGCCTCCCAGGTAGGGGGGAAAGAAAAGCATCAGGTTTTTCAGCCACTGCTTTACCCGCAGCAGTCGGAACAGTCCAGGTATCATGGGCTACCATCGGCAGGAGAGATTATAGGGTCCGTGCGACATGATCGGGCTACCGGTGCGGACTATGATCATGCACCAGAGACAGGAAGAAGTCCTCAAGGTCACGGCGCTTCGTTTCCACCAGGGCCACATCGGCACCGGCAGCATTGACCGCTTCCATAAAGGCGTTGAAGCGCGCACAGGGCACGGCGTATTCGGCAAGAGGACCGTTGCTGCGGTCCGGCGTGATGCCGGCAATAACCGCCGCAGGCTCACCCGCCGGCGTGCGCAGATGGACCTGATACCCTTCGACGCCGCTTCTGAGGATGGTTTCCACGCGATCAACCGCCACCAGAGTACCCTGCACGATGACCCCGACCTGATCGCACACCTTTTCCACATCGTCGGTTATGTGGGTACTGAAAAATACCGACTTCCCCCGACGTTTGAGATCGATGATGATCTCCTTCACCAGCGCCCGGCCAATGGGGTCGAGGCCGCTCATGGGCTCATCCAGGATGTACACATCCGGGTCGTGGATCAGGGTCTGGGCAAGGCCTACCCGCTGCACCATCCCCTTGCTGTAACCGCGCATGGGGCGTTTGCGGGCATCCCACAGTTCAAGCTGGCGAAGCACCTCTCTGCACCGCGTGGTCAACTGATCGGCCGACATACGGTAGGTGCGTCCTACGAAGGTAAGATACTCTTCGGCGGACAGGTAATCGTAAAAGGCCGGATTCTCGGGGAGGTACCCCATCGAACGCCGCGATTCGACCTGGGTGACGGGTATGCCCTTGATGCGGGCGGACCCGGATGTGGGCTGAATGAGCCCTACCAGACACTTGATGGTCGTGCTCTTTCCCGCACCGTTCGGGCCGAGGAAACCGAAAATCTCGCCCTGATCCACCGTAAGGGACATCCCCTTCAGCGCCTCCACCTGGGCCCGTTTCTTTCCCTTATAGGTCTTGGACAGGTTTTCAATGGCAATCGCCGGCGAATTATCCATGTTCATTTGCCCTTCTCTCCCGCGTGACGCACGCCGGCATAGGCGAATTTGCTGGTCGTGGCAACCGAACCATCCGGCTCAAAATAAAACTCTCCCCCATAGGGATCAACAGGTGCCTTTTTCAGGTAGCCGCCGGCGACAAGTGTATCGATGCGTTCGGGCATCCGCCCATGGTCCGCCTTGAACCGGTCGCGGGCCTCCTCGATGAGGCGCACCTCACGGAACGCCTGGAGCCGGGTCTGGAAACTCTTGCGGATTGCCGGCTCGCGGGCACCTTTTGCCATCATCGTCAGATAGGCAATCGCCATCTCCGTCTGGCCCGACTGCTGCAGATACCGGCCCGCCAGGGATTCGAACAGCGGGTTTCCCGACAGTTTGCCGGCCCGCATGTACATCTGGGCGGCGTTCTTATAGTCCTTCAGGAAATAGGCGTCGTTGAACCCGACGAAAAACGGCAGATACCAGTCCCAGGTACGGTATTTCATGCCGTACTCCAGCAGGTTGTTGGCGATCTGGTACTGACCGACATCCCATACGAGAATGGCCTGGGCGAAATAGTAGCCGTCCATGTTGTACGGATCGAGCTTCAACGCGGCGTAGATGGTGCGGGACATGGCGGGATAATCGGCAGGCACCCGAATTTCGCCCGTCTTGCCCCCGTCCACGAGACCGCCAAAGTACATAATGACCTTGCCGATTACAGATGCACCGACCAGTTGCTTCTGATCCGCAGAAATGACCTGCAGCACCTCGGCGCGGGGGATGATCCCCAGCTTTTCCACATACGGTTTGTTGGCCATGTAGGTGGTAAACGGAAACAACAGGGCCAGGTACAGACCTAGCAATACGGCCATGCCCAGCAGATGTGCGCGCAGTCCCATGAGCGACAACCTATTTCATTTCCCGTCGCCCGAAGATTGCCGCAGCGGCAACCAGCAACAGGGAGGTATAGATGACGCAATAGCCGACGGTAAGTGCCAGACCGTGGTAATCGAGCGGCACGGCGTAGATGGCGTTCACCTTCAGGTCAAAGGAGGAAAAGTTCGGCAGGAGATAGTACAGAAGCGTTGCTACTTGCCGGACCAGCGGCGCCATTGTCCGGGCCGCGGCAGAATGCACGTAGTCGTAGACCTGCTGGGTTGCGCCGCCCACCAGAAAGATGGCGATGGTGCCGAAAACGGGCAGGAAAAAGGAGGTGCTCAGGGAAGAGAACAGCACGGCGAATGCCACCAGAAAGACGTATTTCAGGGCATCGAAACCGACGGCAGCCATAATCGCCCCCCACGCCACCGGCCGGTCGGGCGGGTAGCCGCTGGAGACGACCTTGACCGCAACAAGGGCACCGGCCCCCAGCACTGCCGCTGTCAGGATAAGGAAAAGGGCGATGCCGAGAAACCGGCCGAACAGATACCGGGACCGGGTGATCGGCAGGGAAAGGACGCTGAATGTGTAGCGGCGTTCAATGTCTTTCCATAAGGAAGTTCCCCCAAGGAACACCGCCAGGAGGAGCAGAATGAACGACTCAAGGGACAGGGCCAGGGTGATGGAGAGCTCCGTCACCTGGCGCATGGAAAGGGTGCTGACCGACGGGATGGCCAGAAACACGACCGCAACGGCCAGAATGCCGTGAAACACCCGGTCGCGAAAGATTCCTTTGAGCGTTACGCGCACAATATTCAACATATCACAAGCCCTTCAAAGCAAAAGATATTAGTGGGACAGTTTCTCAAGTAATTTCTTTGCTGCGGGGTAATAATACGCCTGAGAGGAAGACTTCGCAATGACGATTTGCAGGGCATCCCGTGCTTTCTCGCGCTTCCCCATAAACAGGTAGGTCTGACCAAGCCGGTACTGGCAAAAAGGATCTCCGGTCAATTGGTACAAACGATCCAACAATTTCACGTTCTGGGGATAAAGCGTTCTGCGGTCATCATCCCCTTTCAAAAGCTCGGTATCGTTCAACTGCAAAAGGTGCTGAATAATCGCAACCTCATGTTTGCCCGGATTTTTCAGTGCCTGCATCAGGAGACGCCGCGCACCTTTGATGTCGCCACTATTGGCCAAGGCAACAGCCTTGCTGAGGTACACGTACTGGCCATTGACAAAGTCGGCGGGTGGAGTCATCGAACTGACAATCTCACACGCTTTCCGCACATCCCCGCGGGCATACAGAGCATTGGCTATCTCGTTCTGCGCCGGGATAAAATCGGGGGACTGCCGTAAGCAGTCCTCGTACAGGGCCAGATTGCTCTGCCACAGGATGGCACGCTGCGAAGTGGCATAAATTGCGACCGCCGCAAGACAGGCGACCGCCGGCACCATGAATTTTGACGAATACCACCGTCCGGCACCGCGATACAGCACAAAGGTAATGCCAACGACAAAGAATGCCGCCGGCATGTACATGTAGCGTTCCGCAATCGGGGTCCATGTCATCTTGAGCAGCGGAACCAACAGAGCAGAAGAACCTATGGACGCTGCCGCCAGAAAGAAAAAACCGACAAGCGTTCGGCGGACAAGGAGCGTAATAACCACGACAAACAACAGCACTCCGACGACAATATAATAATCGGAAACATGAATGATGCCGAAATTCAAAGGCCATGGTAGAAACAGCTTTTTAACATAAAACCCGGCTGCCTTGAGGACGAGCCGCAGACTGAGCAGCAGACCGCTCCCCTGGCTGCCTGCGACGTGCGTCAGAACCTGCTTCGCCCCCAGATCACCCCTGCTGAATGCCAACTCACGGAAGGCAAAATACCCTGCGCCCGCAGCGGTAAACACCGCAAAATGGGAGAGGTTATTCCGAACGGTTTGAAACACACCATTTAAGCCCGGCGATCCCCCATCCATGCAATAGAATGGAAAAATGAAGGCAGCGGGCAGAAAAAAGATGGCCGTATCCTTGGCAAGACAGGCGATCAACAGGGAGAATGCCGCCAGCAACGAGGTAATGGTAGTGCGTTTTTCAGCAAGGAGGAAAAACATCGACAGAAGAACGAACATCCCCGCCAGCAGGTCGGTACGGCCGGATATCCAGACGACCGACTCGGTGTTCAAGGGATGGATGGCGAAAAAAAGTGCCGCGAGAAGCGCCGGGAGGGGAGATGCGACCTTCAGAAGCCGGCTCAACCGAAAGGCGACAGCATACACGAGCAGCGTATTGCCCAGATGAAAGAGGACATTCTCCAGGTGCATGAAGCTCTCTTCCAGCCCCCATACAGATCGGA
>JAJYBI010000052.1 GCA_021779095.1 Deltaproteobacteria bacterium | reverse complement strand
CGGCCTCGGCCTCTCGGTCTCCTACATGATCGTCGTCAGCAACCACCAGGGGATCATCACGGTCGACTCGTCGCCCGGCACCGGTGCCCGCTTCACCATCCGGCTCCCGCTGCGCCGGGAAAAGACCGGCGCGGCGCATCCGCCGGGGACGCCGGGAAATGGAACCGACGAGGCCTGACAGAGATCGCCTCCAGAATGAATGCACGGCAGTAGGTTTCCAAGAGGAGGAATCCGTTTTATGACCCATGCGGATGTCACGCAACCCGATCCGGCGGCGGCCCGCCGCCAACCCGAAACGATCGCGCTGATCGCCACGCTGGTCGCCGCCGGCGCCGCCCTGCTGGCGCTCGCCGGCTGGCTGTTCGACATCGGCCTGCTGAGGAGCCTCATTCCCCACAAACAGGGGATGAACATCGCCACGGCGATCTGCTTCATCCTGCTCGCCGTCGAGATGGGGTGTCTCCAGCGCTGGCCGGCCGCCGTCCGCCGGCATCCCGTCCTCCAGGCCCCCGCCCTCCTGGTGATACTGACGGGACTTTCCACCATCGGCCTGTATCTCTGCACGCTGCGCACCGGGCAGGCGTCCGTGTGCGACCTGTTTTCCCCCCTGCATCTGCTCTGGCTGCCAGAGGCCCGACCGGCCTTTCTGACCGCCGTCATCTTCCTGATCACGGGTTGTGCCCTGGCGCTTCTGGCGGGCGGCGGCCGCCGCGCCGCCGATGCCGCCCACCTGCTCACGGCGGCGGCGGGAATGGCCGGCTACCTGGTGGTCACGAGCTACCTGTGCGGCGTCGAGAGACTGCTCAGGCTGCTGCAGTTGCCGGTGGCGCCGAACACCGGCCTGGCGTTCTGCGCGATCTGCGTTGCGCTCTTTCACCTGCGGCCGGACAGCCGGATCATGCGCGTCTTCCTGAGCGACCAGGCCGGCAGCCAGATGGCCCGCCGGCTCCTCCCCCCGCTGCTGCTGCTGCCGATGGTGATCGGCCGGCTGCACATCTACGGCGAACAGAGCGGTGCCTACTCCTCGGAGGTGGGGGTGATGCTGGTCGCGCTGACCTACGCCCATATCCTGCTCGGGATCGTCTGGCTGAATACCCGGGCCGTCAACCGCACCGACGGGCTGCGACGGGAAGCGGAGCGGCAGTTCGCGACCTTTTTCACCCTCACGCCGGACCTGGTCGCCACTGCCGGCTTCGACGGCCGGTTCGTCCAGCTCAGCCCCTCGTGGGAACAGGCCCTCGGCTGGACGCGGGCGGAGCTTTCGGCCGGACCGTACCTGGAGTTCGTCCACCCCGACGACCGGCCCGCTACGGTCGAGGCGGCCCGGACCCTTCAAGCCGGCGGCGAGATCCGCCAGTTCGTGAACCGCCTTCGCCACCGGGCCGGCTCGTACCGCTGGATCGAATGGTACGCCGTGCCGGTGACGGAGGCGGGGCTCTCGTACAATGTGGCACGGGATATCACCGACCGGGTCCGGGCGCAGGAAACGCAGGAGCGGTTGCTGGCCGAGGTGCAGCAACGCGCGGCGGAACTGGATACGCTGTTGAACGCCCTGCCGTTTCTGGTCTCCCTGCACGGTCCGGACGGCAGTTGGCTCAGGGTGAATCCGGCGGTGGTAAGGCTGTTCGGCTTCGATCCGTCGGCCGCTTCCCGCGATGAGGTCGCCCGAAGACTCCATGCGCAGCTGCCGGACGGCACGCCGCTTTCCCACGTCAACATGCCGTCGAGCCGCGCCCTCCGTGGAGAAGCGGTGACCGGCGCGGAGTACCTTATCACCACTGAAGATGGCGAAGAACACACCCTCCAGGTCAACGCCATACCTCTTTCGATCGGCGGGACGGTCTCGGGGATGGTCCTCGCCCAGACGGACATCACCGACATCAGGCGCAACGAACGGAAGCTCTTCGCCACAAACCGGCGGCTCCTGGCGCTGATGCAGGCGGTACCGGTCGGAGTCGGCATCGCGCACGACGCCTGCTGTCGACGGATCACCTGGAATCACGCCATGCAGACGCAGTTCGAACTGGGGCAGCCCGACTCCGCGCCGGATGCAGTCGCCCTTGCGGACCGGGTCCGTTTCTTCCGGGACGGTACCGAGGTCGACGACGCCGCCCTTCCCCTGCAGCGTGCCGTCGCCGAAAACCGTGAGATCCCTCCCGAGGAGCTGGAGATCGTGCTGGCCAGTGGGCGTCGCTGGTATGCCGAGGTATCCGGCGCGCCGTTGTGCGACGAAGACGGTGCGGTGACCGGCGGGATCGCGGTCTCGGTGGACATCACCCGGCGCAAACAAACGGAGGAAGCGCTGGAGAACCATCGACACGAACTTACCGCCATGCTCGAGAACGTGCCGCTGATCATGCTGCTCGTGGACCGGGAGCGCAGGGTACGCAAGGCGAACGCCACCGCGGCCGGTTTCGCCCACCGCACGACGGACGAAATGGTCGGCCGGCGGGGGGGCGAGGCGCTGCGGTGCCTGCATGCCGAAGACTCCCCGGAAGGGTGCGGCTTCGGCACCTTCTGCGAGACCTGCATGGTGCGCCGCACCGTGCTGGACACCTTCGAGACGGGGTCCGACCACCGGGGGGTGGAAGCGACCATCCCCTACCGTCACGACGCCGCGCAGGGGGAACTGACCGTCCTGGTCACGACCTCGCTGGTCGTCATTTCTGGCGAGCAGCTCTGCCTCGTCTCCATTGAGGACATCACCGACCGCAAGCAGGCAGCCGAGGCGCTGCGCACGTCACACGAGGAGCTGGAGAGCAAGGTTGCGCTCCGCACGGCGGAACTGTCCCGCACGAACACCGCCCTGGAAGCGGAGATCGCGGAACGTATGCGGGTTGAGGAAGAACTTCGGCTGCTGAAGAATCACCTGGCAAACATCATCGACTCCATGCCCGCGATCCTCGTGGGGATGGACACGGACGGCCTGGTGACCCAGTGGAACCGGGAGGCGGAACGGTTCGCCGGCGTTCCGGCGAGAGTTGCGCTGGGGAGTCCGGTCGCCACGCTGTTCCCCGACTTCGCCTCCCGGATCGCGGCGCTGCAGGACCGGAACACGGGTTTCGTCCCCGTTTCCCTGGAACGGCAGGCGCTCGTCCGGTACGGCGAACCTCACTATTACGACCTGATGCTCTACCCGCTTGTCGCCAACCACATGAAGGGAGCGGTGCTCCGGATCGAGGACGTGACCGAAGAGACCCGCATGCAGGAGCTGATGATCCAGACGGAGAAGATGATGTCGGTGGGGGGGCTCGCCGCCGGCATGGCCCACGAGATCAACAACCCTCTCGGGGTCATCACGCAGGCGGCCCAGAACATCGAACGCCGCCTGCTGGAGGACCTCCCCGGCAACCGGGAGGCGGCCGCACAGCTCGGCATCGACCTGGAGGAGTTGCGACGGTATTATGCCCTGCGCCAGATCGACCGGTTCGTCGAGAGCATCCGCATGGCCACGGCCCGGGCGACCAGGATCGTCACCAACATGCTCCAGTTCAGCCGGCAGAGCAGCCCGGTCGTCCAGACCGTCCAGCTCTCCGAACTGATGGACCAGGCGGTGGAGCTGGCCGCCAACGACTACGACCTGAAAAAAAGGTTCGACTTCCGCAGCATCGGGATCGTGCGGGAGTTCGAGCTGTCCCTGCCGCCGGTGCCGGTGGTGGCGGTGGAGATCGAGCAGGTGCTCCTGAACCTGCTCAAGAACGCCGCCCAGGCGATGGCCGCCAATCCGCCGGACCGGAAACCGCGCATCGCCCTGCGGCTT
>JAJYBI010000019.1 GCA_021779095.1 Deltaproteobacteria bacterium | reverse complement strand
ACCGACGAAGAGCTTGAACTGGTGGTAAAGAGGATAAATAATCGACCACGAAAGTGCCTCGACTACCGGACACCTGCGGAGGTCATGCGGCAGGCTCTACGTGGTGCACTTGCAATTTGAATCTGCCAAGATTAAATGCTATCTTGATGAGTTTGACGAGGTCCTGCAACGCTCTAAAAATATTACAGATGTTATTATGGCAAGAATAAGTGAGTGTAGCCACTTAATGGCAATCATGTCATCCAACACTACCGGTTCTTGGTGGGTTCCTTTTGAGGTTGGGGTTGCTTCTGAAGCTGATAGGCGTATTTGTTCATACAAAATCGATGGCGTCCGTTTACCAGAATATTTAGATATTTGGCCGATAATGACCAGACCAGAACATCTAGCTGAATTTGTACGACTGTATAACAATGATCGCAGTGTTCTGCTTGAAAAATCTGAAAGTTTCAGGGCGGCTTCAGCATCAGTGCAGTCCTCAGGCGATTTCCATAGAATGTTAAAGTCAGCTACTGATCAACGATAAATTGACACACTTCATCCCCTCCCTCAAACTCTTCTCCTCCCTCTCCCGCGCCCCAGGTGCGGTCTGGACCGAGGTCACCAAACGCAAGGCCCCCCACAAGCCGCTGCTGCTTCTGGCGGTGCTGGACCTGGTGCATCGCGGCGTCATCACCACAACCTTCATCGACGTCACCGCCGATCTGGTAGAACTGAACGAGCTGTTCAACCTCTACTGGCGGCGAGTTGTGCCGCTGGGGCAGACCAGCAGCATCGCCTTCCCCTTCTCCCGTCTCTCCCGCGAACCGTTCTGGGAGCTGGTCCCCCAACCGGGAAAAGCCGTCACCGATGCGGTGATCAACAACACCGCCTCCGTCAGCTACCTGCGCAAATACGCATTGGGGGCCAAGCTGGACGACGGGCTGTTCCGGGTCATGCAGAGTGGGGAAGGGCGGGAGGCGCTGCGGGAAGCGCTGCTCCTCTCCTGCTTCTCGCCCGAGGCGGCGGAGCAGCTCAGGGAGCAGTCAATCATCAACCGGGAGGCGTTCGACTACAGCCGGTTGCTGGAAGAGAAATCCCACCTGCCGCTGGTGCAGGAAATCGTGGAGGAGAATAGCTACCGCGCGGCGTCACGGGACCAGGGTTTCCGCCGGATTGTTGTGAAAGCCTACGACCACCGCTGCGCCCTCTGCGGGGTGCGGATCATCACGCCGGAACAGCACACCGTGGTGGATGCCGCTCATATCGTCCCCTGGAGCAAAAGCCGGAACGACGACATCCGCAACGGTATGGCACTATGCAAG
This sequence comes from Deltaproteobacteria bacterium, assembly GCA_021779095.1. Lineage (GTDB taxonomy): Bacteria > Desulfobacterota > Desulfuromonadia > Geobacterales > JAJYBI01 > JAJYBI01. Next base: position 64,159 of record JAJYBI010000019.1, on the reverse strand, counting down.
CTCTGCCACTGGGCCTTCGACGAGGGTATGATGGGGGTGTCGGACAGCTACGCCGTCATCACCTCCCGCCAGATCGCCGCCAATCCCAACGTGCCGGGGTTCCTCCTGACTCTCACTGGTCGGGGTATCATCCCGCCTGCAGACCGAGATATCTGGCCAGCACGCGAGTACCTGGCTGAACATCGCAAGGAATGGCGGTTGTGAGATATGTTTCTAATAAGCATTTAAAGGAAATTTGAGAAACGATGAGTCAACTAGCAAATGAACATAACGAGATTAGCTCTGCGGTTGAAATAACCGGTGGCGGTAGAATGAAGCTGATAATGCAGTATTCAGCCGCTATTATTGCGGTACTCTCGTCAATGTTCTACGTGTTTGGTCTAGTTTATTATGAGACCTATCTCTCCTGCTGGGGACTTTCCGAAAGCTTGTTTCCTCTGTCCAAGGAACACTCAGTAATTTATGGATTTTTCAGATGTCTTGTTCTGGGGGCCAGCCTTTTGCCGTGGTTGAAGATCGTATTGTGGGGGCTCGGCGTAGTTGTAGTAGGAGTCATAATTTCCTGCTATCGACCCGTCGCCGAATTTCTAAGAGGAATACGAAGCTGGTTAAGGCAAAGAGTCGTACCGGTATTACGTAACAATGTGGTGGCAACTGATGCTCATGATCGGGTGATGAATACTGTTGACCTGATTTTTAGAGCTATAGCCTACGTAATTGTGATGATAGGAATATTTGTTCTTTCTTGTAATAGAATGACTAATTTGGCAAAAGAGACAGCCTTGAAGGAACACAAAAGAATTCTTTCCGGTGAAGTCGGTGATCAGAATTTTGATTCACGGGCGATCATATACTTAAAGAACGACACCAAGGGCTTTGATCAATATTCCGGCCATCTCATCAACACCTCTGCCACCCACTGTGCTCTGTATCGCAGAGGGCAGGGCGTCACTATCTTTCCCCTTGCCAACGTCGCCCGCATGGACATCCGCGAGAACAAACCTGTTCCACAAGCGGACAAGCCGAATCTCACCAAATAAGCCCCAAGGGCAAACCAGCCGGGAGGCATGCTACCTGCCGCCGGTATCTCCTCAAGGCGGTGCGCACGTACTACCACTTTGACTGATGCTGATACCGGCGTAGAATTGGTCCCATGATAAATCCACCACACCGCACAACCGTCGTCTTCTCCCACGGCAAGGAATCCGGCCCCTGGGGGATCAAGATCACCCGCCTGGCCACGGTGGCCGAGGAGCTCGGCTTCCGGGTGATCAGCATCGATTACCGCGGGGTGTACGATCCCCTTGAGCGGGTGCGGATGCTGCTGGAGCAGTGCCCCACGAACGACGGCCCGACCGTGCTGGTCGGCTCCAGCATGGGGGGGGGCTGTGTCGCTGGCGGCGGCAGCGCGGATCAGGCCGGCCGGCCTGTTCCTGATGGCCCCGGCCATCGGCCTGCCGGGCTATCCCGATGTGCCGCCGGTGCCCCATGGGTTGCCGACCGCCATCGTCCACGGCTGGGACGACGATATCGTCCCACCGGGGCCGGTGATCGATTACGCCCGGCAGCACCGCCTGGAGCTGAACCTGGTGCCGGACGGCCACACCCTGGAACACAGCCTCGCATTTCTGGCACACCGGTTCCGCTTCTTCCTGGAACGGCTGACCGCCTGACATTGGCGGGCGTGACGTTCTGCCTTTCCATCCACAACCGACAACCGGCACCCACAAAGAAAAAGGCGGCCAAACGGCCGCCTTTGGTGCATTCGGAACATGAGCGCGCTACGACGCCGTCACGGTCGTTTCCGGCTGGATGGTCATTTTCAACCCCATGCCGTGCAGGATGGAAAGGAGGTTCGTCATCCCACACCTCTCCCACGATGATTGTACGCCGCCAGGAGTCGCGCGGAGAGCGGATTCAGTCAAAATCCACCTGCCGCCGTGGATGAAAATACCCCTTGATGCAGTTCTGATTTCGGACGCAGATCTGTATGTGGCTCTTGTCGAAAATGCCGGCACCGTCGTAGATCGGCTTCCCCTCGATAAACATGCCTCGAACGGTGTCGTACGCCGGTCGGCCGCTTGCCTCGTTGAACGTGTGCACCGCTTCAATTACCGCGCAATCGAGGTTCCGCAACAGCAGTTCCTTGCTCCCGCGGACTCCGAGATTCCGCGGCAACTCCAGGCCGGACGATCGGTAAATATCCTGGAGCGTTTTGAACCCCTGCTTGACGACGTCCAGTGAGTGTGCCTCAAGCAGATTGAGGCAGTAGCCGAGATCGATGACGGCACCGACGACGGCCGGGGTTTTGATCGGCTTTTTTCCGCTGCTGATTCGCTCGGGGTGATCCTTCAGGAATGTTGCATATTCCAGTGCCCTGGCGGGATTGTTCTCCCAGAAATAGATGCCGTTGCCCAGCCAGTCGTAGCTGTTGGTACTGCGTTCGAGGTGTTTGCTGTCGTGGGAGATGATTTCCTCGGCTACTGCCTTGTCGCAGCCGTGAAAACCGAGAACAAAGTGGGGGAGGGTTGAATACATCAACGATCGCGATACGGTCCGGTCAGTTTGCCATCCTTGTCGATGATGCCGATGGCCATCAGCGTTTTCCTGGCAGACTCGGGCGTTTCACAGGCTTTTTTCGACCATTGCTTCATTTCAGCAACCATTTTTTTGGTTTCCTTGCTGTTCATGGTAACCATGGCTCTACCTTTCCAGACCAGTCTGCATCTATCTATTGGTTACCACATCATAACCAAATGAAAAGTGGATGAAAACAAAAATATCTTGTCCGTCGCGGCGGGGCGCACTGCGTGCCGGGGCGACAGGCGATCGGGAGATAACACCTGCGTCGCTCCCTGTTCGGGAAGCGGGAGGGCGGGGCGGCGATCAGCGGTTGACCGAGGTCACCAGCAGGTTCACCGACCGCTGGATCTCCTCCATGACCAGTGCCAGGTCGTGCAGCGCCCTGGACTGTTCGCTCGATACGGAGTGGGTCTGCATGCTGCTGGAGGTCACCTTGGCCATGGCATCCCGGACCCCGCCGAGCACCTCCGGGACCTTCTTCGCGGAGGTGGCGCTGCTTGCCGCCAGCTTGCGGATCTCTTCGGCGACCACGGCGAAACCCCTGCCGCGGGCTCCGGCCTGTGCTGCCAGTATGGCGGCGTTGAGCCCCAGGAGCTTGGTCTGGTCGGCAATCTCGAGGATCATGGAAAATATCGAGTTGGTATCTTTCAGCTTGTCATCCGCGGCGATGACGGCCTGCTCGACGGCGTTTCCGGTGGCAAGAAGCTCCTTCGATCCGGTGGAGATCTCCTCGATGTCGGACGCCGCCCGGTGCACGCTTTCCGAAACCTTGGCGACCACCTCGCGGATCAGGGCCATCTGCTGGATCTCCTTCACCCGCGCGGCCATGACCGCGGTGGCGATCTTGGCAATCGGCTTGACCGTGTCGATCGGCCCCCCGATCCCGAAGGTGCCCACCGTCTGCCCGTCTACGATCAGCAGGCAGTTGTACCCTTCCCGCATCTTGCGCTGGCTGCGGATCTCCTCATCCTTGGTGACCGCGAAGGTCTTCACTTCGCCGCGCAGGATCCTGGCGGCGTGCTCGTGGAAGATCCCGAACCGCTCCTTCTTGTTGTCCCCGATGATGATGCCGTCGGTATTGCAGAGAATCATGTCGAAACCGGTCTCCGCAGAGACCAGTTCGACCAGCTGCTGCGCCATTTCCTCGGTAATCGTGAACATCCCTTGCGACCCACCCCACCCGTGCCGACGGCCGGCACCACGACAGTAATACCCTGTGCAACGCTGCCGGGAGAGGATAACGGTCCGGCCGGAGCATTCTCATGAAGATCGTTGCGATGACGTTGCGTTCATACCACACCTTTTCATGAACTGCCAGAATAACGTCTGAACGGCGCGTATACGTTGAGCGCCGTTCCACGGGTTCGCCCCCAGGCCCGCGAACCGGTACGGCATGATCCGGCTCATCATCCTCGGCATCGCCGCCATCGCCGTCTACGGCCTCGTGCTGTTCCTCATCTCCGGCGGCCCGCCGGCCGCCTTTTCCGCACCGGCTCCGTGAAAAAATGACGCGCGGCCGCGCTCCCTCCTTGCCGGACTGCCGGCACCGTGATAGTGTATACGATATACCCGGGGGGAAGGGTATGCCGGTCCGCTTCATGCCTCTCCCCTGCGGATGCCGGCCGTTCACGCGGCCTGCATCGCCGGCAGATCCCCGCGTCATGCCGCCGTATAGCACGCTCCCGCGTGACGTCCCCCCGCAGAAGGAACTCCATGGTACCGTACACTGATGCATCCCTCCAGAAGGGATTCCGGCTGGCTGTCTGTATCTGCTGCATCATGATCGGCAACGCCTTCATGTTCGCCGGCGTGGTGGAATCGATCACCGTCCGGCACGCCCCGCTCCCGGACCTCTTACCCTCATTCGCGGCCGCCTACGAGAGGCTGCGCTACCTGCTTCCCGGCGTCGCCGTCGTCATCCTCGCCCTGATCCCGTGGTGGCGGAGCCGCATCCTGGCGACCACCGCGCGCGCCGGCGCCATCGGCGCCGGCCTGCCGGAGCGGGTGATCCGGGTCATGCGGGTGAGCATGGTTTCCTGCGCGCTCTGCCTGGCCGTTGCCCTCTACGGCCTCACCCTGTACCTCGCCACCGGCGACCGGCAGCAGTTCTACCTGCAGTTCGCCCTCGCCCTCACCGCCTTCGCCGTCCATTTCCCCCGTCGCGCCCGCTGGCGGGCCTGGCTGCAGGAGATGGAAGAGGAGCACCGGCACCTGCCGGGCAAGTCCGATCCCCTGGCCCCGTGACGGGGCAGATCCCGGCGGCGCTCCCCGGAATCCCTGGGCCGTATCCGGCACGGCCGGCATTCGCACGGCCGATACCGTAACCTTGCCGGACCGCCCGCCGCTGTGGTATTAGTCAGGAAAACGTTCCGGAGCTGCCCCATGACCGACCCCGCCTGCGATTTCTACTGCGGCCGTATCCTTTCCGGCCGGCTCTCCGTCCCGGTCTACTGCGAAAACGACCGGGTCTTCGCCTTCCACCACACGAACCCCTTGTGGGAGCACCACGTGGTGCTGCTCCCGAAGAAGCACGTGGAGTCGCTCATCACCCTGGATGAGGCGGACAACGAGCTCCTCTTGGAGCTGATGCGGACGGCGAAGGCGATCGCCGGCGACTTCATGGCCCGCTTCGGCGCCGCCCGGGTCTATACGAACCTCGGGGCGTACCAGTCCTCCAAGCACCTCCACTGGCATATCGGCGCCGGCGCCCAGCTGCGCCCGTACTGAGGCGGCCGCCCGACGAATTGGCTGTCAATTTTCCCCCGAATCCGGTACATCTCCGGTAGCAACGACAGTTCACGGAAATGGTCCCGGCGCGGCCGGGCCGGAAAGGTCCCATGGCACTACCCTGGAAGGTCATCGAGAGCGTCGCCACCCCCGACGGCGTGCTGGAGTTGCGGCAGCGGGGGGAGCGGGATTTCCTCATCGTCATCGGCACCCAGGTGCTGATGAACAGCCTGGCGAACCGGTCGGAGGTGGTGCTGGGGCAGGTCGGGTGCGCCCGGCTGCAGGGGTGCGCCGGCGCCCGCGTGCTGGTGGCCGGGCTGGGGATGGGGTGTACCCTGCGGGGGGTGCTGGACACGCTCCCCGCCGACGCGCTGGTGACGGTGGCGGAGCTGAACCCGGTCGTGGCCGACTGGTGCCGGGGGCCGCTGGCGCCGCTCACGGGAAGCGCCGTGACGGACCCCCGGGTGCAGCTTGAGATCGCCGACGTGACGGAGCTGATCCGGCGGGCGGCGAAGGCGGGCGGCGCGGCGCGGTTCGACGCCATCGTGCTGGACCTGTACCGGGGACCGCACGCCCGCACGGACAGCGTACGCGACCCGTTCTACGGCAGCCGGGCCATCGAGGCGCAGCGGGCGGCGCTGGCGCCGGGTGGGACCCTGGCGGTGTGGGGGGAGAACTACGACGAGGGGTATGTGCAGCGACTGCGGAGCGCCGGGTTCGCGGTGACCACCGACCGGCCCGGCCGGGGCGGGCTGCGGCATACGGTCTTCCTGGCCCGGCTGCAGCCGCGATGACCGCGTTTGACATCAATTAACTACAAAACGGCGGTTTCACGCGACGCCGCAACGAACGCAACGCAAGACCGGAAGATCGTCAGCAGCGGGGCTGCCACCTGCCCGGAGAGAGAATTCTGGTGTCTTTCGGTTCCGTTGCGGCCGTTGCGGCGTTGCGTGATCAACCGTCTTGTCTGGCATTAAAGGAGTCCCCCGACCAATGGCCCTCCCCTCCACCGTCTACCGCGCCGCGCTCCAGCTCTCCCACGTGGACCGCGGCCGCTACGAAACACTTTCCTTCAGTATCGCCCGGCATCCGTCGGAGACGGCGGAGCGGCTGGTGCTGCGCCTGCTGGCGTACGCCCTCTGCTTCGGCCCGGAGCTCGAATTCACCCGCGGGATCTGCGCGGGTGACGAGCCGGACCTCTGGACGAAGGCGCCGGACGGTCGGGTGGCGCTCTGGGTGGAGGTGGGGACGCCGGAGCCGGAGCGGCTTATGAAGGCGGCGCGCCACGCCGGCCGGGTGGTGCTCCTGGCGAGCGGGCCGAACCGGTACCGCTGGGACGGCCCGCAGCTGCCGAAGCTCGCCGGCATCCCGAACCTGACGGTGATTGGGCTGGACGACCGGTTCGTGAGACAACTCGCCGCTTCCCTTTCGCGCGCCATCGCCTGGGAGGTGACGGTCACCGGCGGGAGCATCTACGTCACCGCCGCCGGCATGACCTGCGACGCCCAGCTGGAGCTCCTGGCCGGGCCGGCGCTGGACGACCTGCCATGATCGACGAGCGGGAGGTCATCCGGGTCGACGAGGAGGGGCCGGGAGAGGAGGGTGCGGAGGAGGGTGCGGAGGAGGGTGCGGAGGAGGGTGCGGAGGAGGGGATCGAGATCCCCCTGTCGCGGGTCGACCCGGAGCTCCTGCAGCGGATGCTGGAGGCGTTCGTCACCCGGGAGTGGTGCGACGGCGACGGCGACCCGGAGGCGAGGATCGGGCAGGTGCTGCGCCAGCTCCAGGCGGGGCGGGCAAAGATCGTGTACGACTTCCGGACGGAGAGCTGGAATATCGTGGAGCGGCGGTGAGGTTGCGCCGACCCCTCTTCCGCGGTAACGTTTCGGTAGCGCACTAGGCAGCGGATCGGAGGTAGCGATGCAGCGGATCGCCGTATTGACGAGCGGAGGGGACGCCCCGGGGATGAACGCCGCCATCCGGGCGACGGTGCGGACCGCCATCGACTGGGGATGGGAGGCGTTCGGGGTAAAAAACGGCTTCGCCGGGCTCATCGCCGGCTCCATCGTCCCCCTGGGAAAACGGGACGTGGGGGGAATCATCCAGCGGGGCGGTACGATGCTGGGGAGCGCGCGCTGCAGGGAGTTTTGCGCCGAAGAGGTGCAGCGGCAGGCGCTGGACCGGCTGGAGGAGCGGGGGATCGACGCCCTGGTGGTGATCGGCGGCAACGGCTCCCAGACCGGCGCCCACGCCCTGTCGCGGCGCGGCCTCCCGGTGGTGGGGGTGGCCTCCACCATCGACAACGACCTGAGCGGCACGGAGGTGACCATCGGCGTGACGAGCGCCGTGGACGTGGCGCTGGAGGCGATCGACCGGCTGAAGGTGACCGGCGAGTCCCACCACCGGGCGTTCCTGGTGGAGGTGATGGGGCGCAAGTGCGGCTACTTGGCGCTGATGGCCGGGCTCGCCGGCGGCGCCGACGCCATCGTGATCCCGGAGCAGGAGACGGACCCGGAGAGGGTGGCGGACAACCTGCGGGCCGCCTACGCCAACGGCAAGGCCCACGCCATCGTGGTGGTGGCGGAGGGGGCGCGGAACAACGCCGAGGGGATGGCGGAGTATTTCCGGGAGCACCACCAGCGGCTCGGGTTCGAGCTCAGGGTGACCAAGCTGGGGCACGTGCAGCGCGGCGTGGCCCCCGGCGCCTTCGACCGGCTCCTGGGGACCCGGCTCGGGGCGGCGGCGGTGGAGCAGCTGGCCGGCGGCGTGCACGGGGTGCTGGTGGGGCAGATCGGCGGCCGGGTGGGGGCGACCCCGCTGGACGAGGTGGTGGGCCGGACCAAACCGCTCGATCTGGATCTCCTGGAGCTGGCCCAGGTGCTGGCGCGGTAGCGGTTTCCCGCTGCCGCGTACGTTGATGCAGGGGGTGGACCGTGACCTTTCGAACCGTATGTGCAACTCTACTGCTGGTGGCGCTCGCGACCGGCACGGCGGACGCCCTTACCCGCGACGAGGCGGTCGCGGCGGTGACCTCCCGCTACCGGCTCACGAGCCCGTCGTTCCTCGGCGGCTTCAGCGAGATCGGCACCGTGCTCGCGCCACGGCGGGAGGGGCTGCGGGTGAACCGGGCCAGCAAGCTGTTCCGGGCGAACCTGATCGACGACCACCGGCTGATGGAGGCGGGGGGCAGCGACCTTCCCCTCGGCGGCGCCCATGCCGGCGTCCTTTCGCCCGGCGAGCGGCTCCACCTGTACGGCGTCCGCACCGGCGACGACTACGTGCAGCTCGACCTGTTCACCGTCGCCACCTACGTGGTGCCCGGCAGCGGCACGCGGGGACCGGCGCCGCTGCAGGCTTCCGTCCGGTTCCGGTACGGGGGGGGACTGGCGGGGGTGACGGCGCAGCGGCTGCTGGCCGACATCGACGAATGGCTGGTCGCCGTGGGCGAGCAGGCGTCGGCCGCCACTCCTGCAGTTTCGGCGGGACCGGCCCCGGAACCGCGTGCCGCCGGCCGGGCGACCGGTACGGTCAGGCTCGGCCAGACGCCGGAGGAAGTCGCCGCGGTCCTGGGGCCCCCCGACAAGCGGGTGCTGCTGGGGAGGAAGACGATCTACATCTACCCCGACCTGAAGGTGATCTTTTTCGATGGCAGGGTTGTGGACGCCGAGTAGCAGCGTATCCGCGCATTCCCGGTAAAGTATGCGGCGGGAGCTGCCGATACGTATCGGTAAGCAGTCGAATCCGTTCGAGGGGGTGATCCCATGCCCATACCTCCCGTATCTCCCTACAACATGGTGGTGATGCCGCAGGAAGTGAATTCCCGCGCACTGGCCGAACAGTATACCGTCGTTGCCACGCTCAACGAACCGGTGCAGAAGTCGCTGGAGAAGCAGAAGAGCGACTCGGTGGTCCTCTCCAAAAAGGCGGTGGCCAAGGCGAAAGAGGGCGAAGAGGCTGCGGACGAGCCGCAGGAACACCACGACGAGATGGAGCGGGTGGAGCGCAGACCCGACGGTACCTACCATCCCCGCGGCCGGTGACAAGGTCCCGGTCCACCGTTTCTCCATACCGCATGCCCCGGTCCGGTGACCGAATAGGTGCACCGGGTCGTGTCCCACCCTTTCCCTGGGGTTCCTTTCCACAGATGGCGTTCACCCTCACCCCCTCCCGTCAAGGGAGGGGGAATGTATTATTCATGTCGGCTCGTCAACGTACTCCTTGGTAAGGTCCCTTGCGTCTTTACCGTGGCGAGCGTTGCGGCGTTGCGTGGACAGCTTTCCCGGGTTCGATCCCCACGCCCTACCGCATCGGTTGCCAATCACCCGAACCGGTGGTCTAATTGTCGTATGTATCCCGTGAGGGGAGGGTGCCATGCACACCGGGGAAAACAACGACAGGCTGGTGCGTGGAAGTGCGGTTTTTCTGGAGAGCCTGCTGGCGGGGAGTACCGTCGCCGGCTTCGCCGCCCGGTTCTGGGACGGGTCGGTCCGGCATATGGGCGGGAAAGGCGGGGAGCGGTTCACCCTCGTGCTGAATCATCCCGGTGCGCTCCGGCGCATGTTCTGGCCCCCCAACCAGCTCACCCTCGGCGAGGCGTTCATCTACGGCGACTTCGACATCGAGGGGGATATCGTCGCGGCGTTCGACCTGGCGGACCGGCTTTTCGACCTGCACTGGGGGGTATGGGAACGGCTGCGCCACGGCCGGTTTCTCCTCTCCCTGCCGCTGCAGACCCGTGACGACACCTCCCGCGGGGCGCGGCTCCACGGCCGTCCCCATTCCCGCCGCCGTGACGGCGAGGCGGTCTCCTTCCACTACAACACCTCCAACGATTTCTTCCGGCTCTGGCTCGACGAGCGGCTGGTCTACTCCTGTGCCGTCTTCGCCGACCCCGGCGGGCCGCTGGACGTTGCCCAGGAGCGCAAGCTCGACTACGTATGCCGCAAGCTGCGGCTGCAACCCGGCGAGCGGCTTTTGGACATCGGCTGCGGCTGGGGGAGCCTGATTCTGCACGCGGCGGAGCACTACGGGGTGGAGGCGCTGGGGATCACCGTCAGCTCGCAGCAGGCGGAGCTGGCGACGGAGCGGATCGCGGCGGCGGGACTGGCGGACCGGTGTCGGGTGGAGCTTCGGGACTACCGGGAGCTGGAGGGGGAGGGGCGGTTCGACAAGCTGGCCAGCGTGGGGATGATCGAGCATGTGGGGCGGGGGAAGCTGGAGGCGTATTTCCGGCAGGCCTGGCGGCTCCTGCGTCCCGGCGGGGTCTTCCTCAACCACGGCATCGCCTCCAGCCGCGCGCTCCCCCTCCCCCCGGGGCCGTCGTTCATCGACCGGTACGTCTTCCCCGACGGCGATCTTCCCCCCATCGATACGGTGATCCGCACGGCGGAGGAGGAGCGGTTCGAGTCACGGGACCTGGAGAGCCTGCGGGAGCATTACGCCCTCACCCTCCGCCACTGGGTGCGCCGCCTGGAGGCGCGGTACGACGAGGCGCTGCATCTGACGGACGAGGTGACCTGCCGCATCTGGCGGCTCTACATGGCCGGCTCCGCCCACTACTTCACCACCGGCCGGCTCAACGTCTACCAGCTGCTGCTGGTGAAACCGGACGGGGGACGGAGCGGCCTGCCGCTGTCGCGGGCCGACTGGTACCGGTGAGCGCCGGCCGTCAGAACCGTACGCGTCCGGGTTCCTGTTTCACCAGGAGGATCGAGCAGGGCATGTGGCGGAGCAGTTCGTCGTTGGTCCGTCCCACGAGGAAATGCTCGATGCGCCACTCTTCGTGTGCCGGCATGATCATCAGGTCGATCTCCTCTTCCTTGATCGTCTTCAGGATCTCGGTGACCGGATGCCCCTCCTTGATCAGCTCCCTGATCTCCATCCCCTTGGCCTTTTCCGCCCTGATGAGCCGGTCCAGGTCCGCCTTGGTATCTTCCAGGAGCTTGTCGTAGTCCTTCTTGAGCGAGATCACCGGCAGGTTCCATCCCTTGAGTCCGAAGGGGTTGGAGATGACGTGGATGATGGACAGTTGCGCCCCGTACTTCCGGGCGAGCGAGATGCCGTGATGGATGGCCTTCTGGCTCTCGCTCGTCATCCAGCTTACGACCAGAATCCGGTTGAATACCTCTTCCATGGTGACCTCCTTATCCGCAATGCTGCGGAACGGTTGGGTTGCTCCCGCCTCCCGGCGGTGTGTATCATCATCTCTACTTCCATTATACGTCCAAACGACCGTAGCGCCACGGTGCCGCAGGGGTCGCGATCAGGCGCTTTCGATGAAGAGGAGCGCCGGGTCCTCCAGGTAGGCCATGACCTTCCCGAGAAACGCCGCCGCGTCGGCGCCGTCGGTGGCGCGGTGGTCGAAGGTGAGGGAGAGCGGGAGGACCTTGCGAATGGCGATCGCCCCCCCGTGCACCCAGGGACGCTCGGCGATCCGGCCGCACCCCAGGACCGCCACGTCGGGCCAGTTGATGATCGGGGTGGCGAAGGTGCCGCCGAAGTGGCCGTAGTTGGTGATGGTGAAGGAGCTCCCCTTCATCTCCTCCTTGCCGATGGTCCGCTCCCGCGCCTTCTGTCCCAGCCGCTGGATCTCCGCCGCCAGTTCCAGGATGCTCTTGCGCTCCACGTCCCGGATGACCGGCACCATCAGGCCGTCGCCGGTCTCCACGGCGATGCCGAAGTGGTAGTGCTTCTTCAGGATTATCGATTCCGTGGCGTCGTCGATGGCGCCGTTCAGGTACGGGTGGTCCTTCAAAGCGTGCTGCACCGCCTTGATGATGAAGGGGAGGAAGGTGAGGTGGGTGCCGTGGGACTCCACCGCCCGCTGTTCGCGGTCGCGCAGCTCCCACAGGTCGGTGATGTCCACCTCCTCCATGGCGGTGACGAATGCCGTGAGCCGCTGGGAGGCGAGGACGTTGCGGGCGACCGCCCGGCGCACCCCCCGCATCGGGACCCGCTCCACCGGGCCGAACTCCGTCGCCGCCGGCTGCGCCGTTTCCCCGGTCCGCTCCAGGTCCTCCGGGGTGATGCTGCCCCGCGGTCCGCTCCCCGCGATCCCCTTGAGGTCGATCCCCCGCTCCCGGGCGAGCTTGCGCACCATGGGGGTGGCGAGGACGGCCGCCTCTTCAACCTCCGCCTCCGGGAGCTCGCCCACGATTCCCACCGACCTGGGGCGCGACGCCGGCTTCGGCGTCGGCTCCTCCCGCTCGTCGGCGATGGTGAGGAGCGGCGCACCCACCCGGACGATCTCGTCAGGCTCGCAGTGGCGCCGCGCAACGACCCCCGCATGGGGGGAGGGAATCTCCACCACCGCCTTGTCCGTCTCCACCTCCGCCACCGGCTGGTGCTCGGCGATCCGGTCCCCCTCCGCAACCAGCCAGCGGCGGAACTCCACCTCGATGATCCCCTCGCCCAGATCGGGCAGCTTGAATTCGAAAGCCATGCAGCTCTCCTTCTGAACGCAAATCAACGAAAAAATCTATTAATAGTACACGGAAAAGGCGGAAAAATCGGATAAAGGCGGATCAGGCTAACAGCTTAAAATAGAACCTCAAAACCGTAATCCACAGATTTACACGGATTTTTTCTCTGAGTTCCTCTGCATCTTTGTTCAATGCTTTTCTTTTAGGTTTGTTCTGATCCGCAGTTATCCGATTTTTCCGCCTTTTCCGTGTGCCATTCGTTTTTTGTTGTCAGGTATTGCTAGTATTTCAGTACCTCGTCCAGGGCGGCCTGGATCTGCTCCGCCGTGGGGAGGTATGCGTCCTCCAGTTTCGGGAGCGGCATGACCACGTCCGGCGCCGCCACGCGCAGGACCGGCCCGCGCAGGGAGAGGATCGCCTCTGCCGCGACGGTGGCGGCGATCTCGGCCCCGAGGCCGCAGGTGAGCGGCGCCTCGTGGACGATCACCAGCCGGCCGGTCTTTCGCACCGAGGAAAGGATCGTCTCCAGGTCCAGGGGGTTCAGGGTGAGGAGGTCGATGATCTCCGCATCGTACGGCTTCGCCGCCTTCAGGGTCCGCTCCAGCATGCTCCCCCAGGCGATGACGGTGACGCCGCTCCCCTCCCGGGCGACCCGTGCCGTGCCGAGGGGGACCGTGTAGTCCTCCTCCGGCACCTCCTCCCTGATCATCCGGTAGAGGCGGGTCGGCTCCAGGAAGAGCACCGGGTCCGGGTCGCGCAGGGCGGCGAGCAGAAGCCCCTTGGCGCTGTATGGTCCGGACGGCACCACGACCTTCAGTCCCGGCAGGTGGCAGAAGAACGCCTCGCTGCTCTCCTCGTGCAGCTCCGGCGCCCTGATGCCGCCTCCGTAGGGGGTGCGCACCACCAGAGGGCAGGTGAAACGCCCGCGGGAGCGTCCCCGCAGCCGCGAGGCGTGGGTGGCCAACTGGTCGAAGGCGGCGTAGGCGAACCCCAGGAACTGGATCTCCGCCACGGGCCTGAGGCCGAAGGCGGCCATGCCGATGGCGGCCCCCACGATCCCCGATTCGGCGAGGGGGGTGTCCATGACCCGCTCCGCGCCGAACCGCTCCTGGAGCCCCTCGGTGACCCGGAAGACGCCGCCGTCCCTTCCTACGTCCTCTCCCAGGAGGACGACCCGGTCGTCCCGTTCCATCTCTTGCGCCAGCGCGAGGTTGATGGCCTGCACCATGTTGAGCTGCGCCATGTCAGGCCTCCTGCCGCTGGGCGACCTGCCGCCGGCCCAGGTTCGCGCAGGTGTAATCGAACATCTCCGCAGGTGAGGGGGGCGGGATCGCCTCCATGGCTTTTACCGCCGCGTCGATGGTCGCGACGGCCTGCGTATGCACGTCCGCAATCTTCCCGTCGTCCAGGAGTTCCCGGCCCGTCAGGAACCGCTCCAGCCTTGAGATCGGGTCCTTCCGCTTCCATGCCTCGACCGCCTCCGGCGGACGGTAGCGGGCGGCGTCGTCCGCCGTGGTGTGGTCCTCCATCCGGTAGGTGAGGCACTCGATGAAGGTGGGGCCGCCGCCGCTGCGGGCCCTTTCCAGCGCCTCCCGGGTCGCCCGGTAGACCGCCAGTACGTCGTTGCCGTCCACCTGGACCCCCTCGATCCCGTAGGCGAGCGCCTTCTGGGCCAGGGAGACGGCAGCGGTCTGCTCTTTCACCGGCACGGAGATCGCCCACTGGTTGTTCTGGCAGATGAAGAGCGCCGGCAGGCGGAAGACCCCCGCCAGGTTGAGCGCCTCGTGGAAGTCCCCCTTGGAGGTGGCGCCGTCGCCGAAGTAGGCGACCGCCACCGCCTCCTCCTTCCGGTAGCGGGCGGCAATGGCAGCACCCACGGCGTGGGGGATATGGCTCCCCACGGAGACGCAGACCGGGAAGATCTCCAGCCCCTCCGGTGCGCGCTGGCCCCGCTCGTCGCCGGCCCAGTACTGGTAGAGCCGGTCCACCGGATACCCCAGGGTGAGGTGGACCCCCATCTCCCGGAAGGAGGGGAAGACCCGGTCCGTCGGGTCAAGGGCGAAGGCGCTCCCCACCTGGGCCGCCTCCTGGCCGGTGATGGGGGGGTAGGTGCCGAGCCGCCCCTCCCGCTGCAGGGCCAGGGCCCGCTGGTCGAAGGTCCGCGCCAGCACCATCAGTTCGTGCAGCCGCAGGAGCTCCTCTTCGGAGAGCGCCGGCAGGAGCGGTTCGTCCGCCACCCCATGCTCGTCGAGTACCGCCAGTCGCCGGATCGTGAATGTCGCCAGAGTTTCTTCCGCCATGGTCGCCGCCTTTCGCCGCCCGTTCCGGACATACCACAGTGTAGCGGACCGCACCCGCCTGTCAATCGCCCGCCGCGCCTTCCCCCGTTTTGGGCTATACTGTATACGGAAGATATTTCGGGAGGTTGGAGATGGAACGGGTACCGACGGCGGGTGAACGGTTGTGGCGGGCGCTGGAGGATGAGCGGCCGCTCCAGGTGGCGGGGGCGATCAACGCCTATGCGGCGCTCCTGGCGGAGCGGAGCGGGTTCCGCGCCCTGTATCTCTCGGGGGCGGGGGTGGCCAACGCCTCCCACGGTCTCCCGGACCTGGGGATGACCACCCTGAACGACGTGCTGGAGGACGTGCGGCGGATCACCGCCGCCACCACGCTGCCGCTCCTGGTGGATATCGACACCGGCTGGGGGCATGGGGCGATGATCGCCCGGACGGTGCGGGAGATGATCCGGGCCGGCGCCGCCGGGGTGCATATCGAGGACCAGGTGGCGGCCAAGCGGTGCGGCCACCGGCCGGGGAAGGCGCTCGTTTCCGCGCAGGAGATGGTGGACCGGATCGCGGCGGCGCTGGACGGGCGCACCGACGACGCGTTCGTGATCATGGCCCGCACCGACGCCCTGGCGAACGAGGGGCTGGACGGTGCCGTGGAGCGGGCCTGCCGGTATCGGGATGCGGGGGCGGACATGCTCTTCCCCGAGGCGCTTCACGAGCTCTGCCAGTACCGGCGGTTCGCCGGGGAGACCGGGATGCCGGTCCTGGCCAACATGACCGAGTTCGGCGTCACCCCGCTCTTCACCACGGAGGAGCTGGCGTCGGCGGGGGTGCGGCTCGCCCTCTATCCCCTCTCCGCCTTCCGGGCGATGAGCGCCGCGGCGCTGAAGGTCTACCGCGCCATCCGGCTGGAGGGGACCCAGCGGCGGGTGGTGGACGAGATGCAGAGCCGGGCCGACCTGTACGAGGTGCTGCAGTACCACGAGTTCGAGCGGCGGCTGGACGAGCTGTTCGGAAAGGAGGAGACGACATGAACGCAACCGCATACAGTCCGGGGCTGGAGGGGATCATCGCCGGCGAAACGGCCATCAGCACGGTGGGGAAGAAGGGACGGGGCCTAAGCTACCGGGGCTACGCCATCGCCGACCTGGCGGCGCACGCCACCTTCGAGGAGGTGGCGTACCTGCTGATCCACGGCGAGCTGCCGGATCAGGGGGAGTACGACCGGTACCGACGGCGGCTTATGGGGCTGCGGACGCTGCCGGCGGGGCTGAAGAGCGTGCTGGAACAGCTGCCGGCTTCGTCCCATCCCATGGACGTCCTGCGCACCGGCTGCTCCGCCCTCGGCACCCTGGAACCCGAGACCGCCGAGCGCGGCGCGCACCAGGTCGCCGACCGGCTTCTCGCGGTCTTTCCCTCCATGCTCCTCTACTGGTACCAGTTCCACCGGACCGGCCGGCACATCGACACGGTCACACACGAGGAGAGCCTGGCGGGGCAGTTCCTGCGGCTCCTCCACGACCGGCCCCCCATCGAGCTGCACCGGCGGGCGATGGACGCGTCGTTCATCCTCTACGCCGAGCACGAGTTCAACGCCTCCACCTTTTCCGCCCGGGTCACCGCGTCCACCCTCTCCGACTTCTACGCGGCGGTCACCTCCGCCATCGGCACCCTGCGGGGACCGCTCCACGGCGGCGCCAACGAGGAGGCGATGCGGCTCATCTCACGCTTCGCCACGCCGGACGAGGCGGAGGCCGGGGTGCGGCAGACGATGGCGTCGGGCGGCAAGATCATGGGGTTCGGCCACCGGGTCTACAAGCGGCAGGAGGACCCACGGTCCGCCATCATCCAGGACTGGTCGCGCCGGCTCTCCGAGGCGGCAGGCGACATGCGGCTCTACCACGTCTCCGAGCGGATCGAGCGGCTCGTGCGGGAGGAAAAGGGGCTCTGCCCGAACCTGGACTTCTACAGCGCTTCCGCCTACCACCTGTGCGGCATCCCGACGAACATGTTCACGCCGGTCTTCGTGCTGGCGCGGATCGCCGGCTGGTCGGCCCACATCATCGAGCAGCGGTCGGCGAACAAGCTGTTCCGGCCGACGGCCCTGTACACGGGACCGGACGCGCGGCCGTTCGTTCCGCTGGACCAGCGGGGGTGATCAACTACATTTTACAGGATGGACAGGAGAGACAGGATAAAGAACCTGAAAGACTGTTTCTTGCGCAAAGCCGCAGAGGTTGCAAGGACAAACATATTTCCTGATTAGCGTCAATCTTCCGCTAGACGTTTAAAGAGTCCCCTCTCCCTCTGGGAGAGGGCTAGGGTGAGGGAAAAGGCCGATTTCCCCTCTCATAAATCTCCCTCATCCGGCCTCCGGCCCCCTTCTCCCAGAGGGAGAAGGGGTTAGCGGAAGATCAGCGCTAATCAGGACATATTTTGAGGGTTTATCCTGTCCCTCCTGTTAATTCAAGTCTCTTGAAGGAGCGATCATGACGACCCAGGCCGACCGAAACATCCGTCCCGCGCCGGACTCCGAGATGACCGCCATCGCCGACTACGTGGCGGACTACGCGATCGAGAGCGGCGAGGCGTTCGACACCGCCCGCTACGTGCTGATGGACGCGCTCGGCTGCGCCCTCCTGGCGCTCCGGTTCCCGGACTGCGCCCGGCTGGTGGGGCCGATCGTGCCGGGGACGACTGTCCCCGGCGGGGTGCGGGTCCCCGGCACCCCGTACGTGCTCGATCCGGTAAAAGCGGCGTTCGACATCGGCACCATGATCCGCTGGCTGGATTACAACGACACCTGGCTCGCCGCCGAGTGGGGCCACCCCTCGGACAACCTGGGGGGGATCCTGGCGGTCGCCGACTACGTGAGCAGGCGAAATATGGCGACGGGAAAGGCGCCGCTCACCGTGGGGGACCTGTTGGCGGCGAGCATCAAGGCCCACGAGATCCAGGGGGTCATGGCACTGGAAAACGGCTTCAACCGGGTGGGGCTGGACCACGTGGTGCTGGTGAAGCTGGCGACGGCGGCGGTGACGACCGCGATGCTGGGGGGCGGCAGGGACGAGATCGTGAACGCGGTCTCCCACGTCTGGGTGGATGGCCAGGCGCTTCGTACCTACCGGCATGCCCCCAACACCGGACCCCGCAAGTCGTGGGCGGCGGGGGACGCCACGAGCCGCGGGGTGCGGCTGGCGCTCCTGGCGGCCGGCGGCGAGCCGGGGTACCCCTCCGCCCTCTCCGCGCCGGGGTGGGGGTTCTACGACGTCTCCTTTAAGGGGAAGCGGTTCGGCCTGCCGCGGTCTTTCGGCTCCTACGTCATGGAGAACGTGCTCTTCAAGGTCTCCTTCCCGGCGGAGTTCCACGCCCAGACCGCCGTGGAGTGCGCCCTCACGCTCCATCCCCTCGTCAGAAACCGGCTGGAGGAGATCGAGCGGGTCGTCATCGACACACAGGAGTCGGCGGTGCGGATCATCAGCAAGGAGGGGCCGCTGTACAACCCGGCGGACCGGGACCACTGCCTGCAGTACATGGCTGCCGTGGGGCTCATCTTCGGGACGCTTTCCGCCGACCACTACGGCGATGCCGTCGCGGCGGACCCGCGCATCGACCGGCTGCGGGCGCTGATGGAGGTGCGTGAGGAGCCGCGCTTCTCCCGGGACTACCTGGACCCGGCCAGGCGCTCCATCGCCAACGCACTGCAGGTCTTCTTCCGTGACGGGAGCGCCACGGAACGCGTGGAGGTGGAGTATCCCGTCGGCCACCGCCGGCGCCGGGGAGAGGCGCTGCCGCTTCTCGTGGCGAAGTGCCGGGCGAACATGGCGACGCGGCTCCCCGCGGAGCGGGTGGAGGGGCTGGTGGCGCTCTTCCTCGACCGGGAGCGGCTGGCGGCGCTGCCGGTGCCGGCGTTCATGGAGCTTTTTGTCTAGGAAGCTCTCTCTCAAGGGAGAGAGCATTCAGTTACCCTCTCCCTCGGGGAGAGGGTGGCCAAAGGCCGGGTGAGGGCCTGCCTCGTGAGAGTCGGTGGAGCGGAGGGCGAAGAGCGGTTCGACGACCGTCTCACACCACGCTGCCGGCGGCGAGCAGTGCGTCCCGCTGGGCACCGGAGGGGCGGTCGAACAGCTCCAGCCAGACCGGCGCGGTGAGCGCCATCCGCACCACGTCCCGCCACGCGTCCCGGATCAGGACGTCCTCGTAGAAGACCCCCTCCAGCTCGAAGCCGAACCCGCCGTTCAGGTTGATGTTCCGCACGTTGATGTCCAGGGAGTAGATGTACACCTTCCGGAACTTCAGGATGACGAAGGCGTAGTAGAGGAAGAGGAAGGTGGCGTGCTTGCCGATTCCTTCGCCGTGCATCCGCGGGTCCCCCACGAGCTTGCGCATCTCCAGCTTTTCGGCCGCCTGATCCAGGTTCTCGGCGCCGATGAGCCCCACCGGCTCCCCCCCGTGGAAGATGGTGAAGTACCGGCGGGACGGGGTCCGGAAGTAGGCCGCGAGCGCGTCACGCGCCTCGGGGAAGGGGGGGTAGAAGTTGTCCCGGATGGCAGGGGTCCGCATCCAGCCGACGATCGCCGGGATCTGGCCGTCGGTCACGGGGGAGATGCTCACCTTCCCCACCGACAGCCGCGCCGCATCGTGCCATGCGTCCCGGATGTCACCCGTGGTGAACAGCCGGTTGTAGTACTCCGTCGCACCGGCGGTGTGGGTGCCGTTCTGCACCACGTTGTCCAGCAGGTGTCCCGCGACGGTCACCACCTCGCCGGCGGTGATCCCGTAGTTGACCAGCTCCCGGTAGAAGCTCCTGGTCACCAGCCGGAGCATCTGGTCGTGCTGCTGCTGCGTCACGGAGAGTTCGTCGGGTGTCGTCATGGCGCTCCCCTCCTGCACGGAACGTACTGCAAACAGGTATCGAATTACTCAATTCTAATAGCTTCGCCGCGATTCTCAAGCCGGCTCGGGCTGCCGGACGCAAAAAGGCCCCCGCCGTCGCTTGCGGCGACGAAGGGGGCCTCGGTTGTCCGACGGCTCTTGGGTCCCGTCAGTCGTGTTTCCGGCCGTGGTGTTTTTTGTGCTTCTTGTAGTGTCCCCGGTGCCGGCCGTTGTCCTTCTTTTCCACGACCACGACCCGCGGCGGCGGGGCGGGGGTGCCGACCCGGACGCGGACGGCGGGTGCCGGGGTGGAGATGCCGATATTCACATTGGCGTCGACCCCGGCGAATGCGGTCCCGGCAAGGGCGAACAGAGCTGCGGCGGTGATGGTGGCAACGAGTCTCATCTGACCCTCCTGCGGTTGATGTGGTGAGGCGCCAGCAGGGTACGGGATGCCGCCGGCGCTGTCAAGGCGATTCGGACGCGGGGCGATCAGTCTCCCGGCGCGGCGTGCGGCACCTCGGGCTTTTCGGCCGGCAGCGTGACCTCCCGCAGTACGACATTGAAGACCAGCGTCGCGTTCGGCGGAATGACGCCGTAACCCTCCCCCTTCAGTGCGGTATCCGGCGGACAGACCAGCCTGGCCCTGCCGCCCGGTTTCATCATTTTCACCCCCGTGGCGAGACAGGGCATCAGCTCCTTCACGACCGCCTCGTCCGGTTCCCCGTTCTTGTAGGTGCTCACCATCTCCTTGCCGTCGACGAGCGTGCTGGTGTAATCGATCTTGACACTGTTCTCGTCGGTCGGCGGACTGCCGGTCCCCTCCTTCAGCGGCTGGTAGACGACGCCGGATGCGGTCTTGACTGCCCCGGGCTGCCTGGCCGCCTTCTCGATGAACGCCTTCGCCTTTCGCTCCAGCCTCTTGCCGTGGGCATCCCGGCGGGCGATACCGAGCTCCTGGGACTTCTTGCTGTATTCGGCGAAATCCACCAGCGGCTTCTTCCCCCGCAGCCCGTCGCGGATCCCTTTCCGGACGTACCGGTATTCGGCGGGTGTGAGTTCGAACACGGCGAGCTGGCGGGCGATGACGAGACCGACGGCGTACAGCGTCTTCTGCTTTTCGGTCATCCGTTTTCCGGCCGCGAATGCGGGCGCGGCGGTCAGGATGATCATGGTTGCGATAACGAGTTTGCGCATGGGACCCCCTTCAGGATGTGATCGACGGGATGTATAGTAGCAGAACCGGATCGTTCTGGGAATTCCGGAGTGGCGGAATGGCGCGGATCTCTCCCCGTGAGAGAGGCGTGCGGCGGTACGTGCAAACAAAAAGACCCCGATCCGGGATCGGGGTCTTTTCCAACCGTGCCGGGGCAAAGGGCGCCTACATCCCGGCGACCGCCTGCCTGGCCAGGGCGATGATGCTCTGGGGGAGGATGCCGGTGGCGATGATGGCGACGATGAAGAAAACTCCCAGCGCCGCTGCCGGCAGCGACAGCGCGACGGCGTCCGACGGCTCGTCCGTGGTCATGTAGGCGGCCCGCACCATCTTCAGGTAGTAGAACGCCGAGATGGCGGCGTTGATCACCGCGATGATGACGAGGGCGTAGAGCCCCTTCTGGATGGCGGCGGTGAAGATGAGGAACTTGCCGGTGAACCCGACCGTCGGCGGGATGCCGGTCATGCCGAAGGCGCCGGCGGCCAGGGTGAACGCCAGGAGCGGCGACCGCTTGTAGAGGCCGCGCAGGGAGTCGAAGGTGAGGTTCTCGCCGTTTGCCGAGAGCTGGTAGATCACGAAGAAGCAGGCGAGGTTCATGAGCAGGTAGCCGGCCATGTAGTAGATGGCCGACGAGAAGCCGAGTTCGTTCACGCTCAGAAGGCCGAGGGTGACGTAGCCGGCGTGGGCGATACTGGAGTAGGCCAGAAGCCGCTTCAGGTCGTTCTGCGCCAGCGCCGACAGGTTGCCGACCGTCATGGAGAGGACGGCGAAGATCGCCAGAAGCCAGGTGAGCTGGGAGAACTCCACCCCGGTGAGGCTCACGAGCCGGATCAGGAGCGCCACCGCCGTCACCTTGGGGAGGGTGGCGATGTAGCTCGTGGTCTCGTTGGCGGACCCCTCGTAGACGTCCGGGGTCATGAAGTGCATCGGGAAGAGCGACAGCTTGAAGAAGAAGCCGCACAGAAGCATGATCATCCCGACGACCGCCAGCGGCTCGGTCTGGAGCAGGGCGGGGATGGTCTTCGCCAGGTCGGCCAGGTAGGTGGACTTGGCCAGCCCGAAGATGTAGCTCATGCCGTACAGCATGATCCCGGTGCCGATGACGCCGAACAGGAAGTACTTGATCGCCGCCTCCATCTGGGTGCGGGAGGAGTTCAGGTAGCGGAACGGGATGATCACGTTCAGGGCGAAGGCGGAGATCTCCAGGCTGAGGAGGATCGTCAGCAGTTCGTAGGAGCTGACGAGGCAGACGAGCCCGAGGGTGCCGACGGCGAGGAACATATAGTACTCGGAGCGGATCTTCGCGTCGATCCCCTTCAACCCCGGCGCGGCGAAGATCACGAGGAAGAGGCCGAAGGTGATGATGACCTTGAACAGCTGCGAGAGCGCGTCGAGACGGTAGGTGTCGTAGAAGAGCATCCCCTGCTGGCCGAAGGAGAGGATCGCCGCCGCAAGCGACAGTGCCGAGAAGACGAGGGCGATGGCGTTGAGCGACTCCGTCCTGGTTGTGGTCAGGCTCGTTCCGAACAGGACCAGGACCATGGCGGACAACACTAATTCAGGCAGCAACTGGACGATATTCATAGGTATTCCCGTGGTTCTCCGTGTGTGGTGTGGTGCGCGGCGGGACTCTTCCCGCCGTTACATCCCCGCGATCTTCGCGCCGATCCCCTTGATCATGGCAAAATGGTCGAGGGCCGCCGTCGGCGCGCAGGCCATGCCGGCGTTCACCTGCTGGATGAGGTGGTTGACGCTCACGTCCATCATCCCCAGGAGCGGTTTCGGGTAGAAGCCGATCCAGAAGACGAAGAAGGTGAGGAATGCCAGGGTGCCGATCTCCCGCAGGTTCAGGTCCGCCAGTACGTGGTGGCCGCCGCCGTGGCCGTCGCCGTGTCCGTGGTCGTCTCCGTGATGCGCATGGCCGTCGGAGGTGTTCCAGACCACCTTCTGCAACAGGCGCAGCATGTAGGCCGCCGCCAGGATGGCGCCGATGATGGCGAGAAAGCCGACGACCGGCATCTCCCGGAAGGCGCCGACGAGGACGAGGATCTCGCTGACGAAGCTGTTGGTGCCGGGGAAGCCGAAGGACGACAGGGAGAAGATGCCGAAGAAGGTGACGAAGAGCGGCATCATCATCCCCAGCGCCGAGTTGTCGCTGATCTCGCGGCTGTGGGTCCGCTCGTAGATGAGGCCGACGCAGACGAACAGCGCGCCGGTGGTGACGCCGTGGTTGATCATCTGGAGGATCGCCCCCTTGATCCCCTCGGGGTTCAGCAGGAAGATCCCCAGGGTCACGAACCCCATGTGCCCGACGCTGGAGTAGGCGATCAGCTTCTTCATGTCCGACTGGCCGAGCGCCAGGTAGCCGCCGAAGATGATGGAGACGATGGAGAGGCCGATCATCCACGGCACGCAGGCCATGGTGGCGGCGGGGGCGATCGGGAGGCAGAAGCGGAGGAAGCCGTAGCCCCCCATCTTCAGGAGGATGCTGGCCAGGATCACGCTCCCCGCCGTGGGGGCCTCCACGTGGGCGGCCGGCAGCCAGGTGTGGAACGGGTACATCGGCATCTTGATGGCGAACGACAGGGCGAAGGCCAGGAAGATCCAGAGCTGGAACATGAACGGATAGGTGTGGTCCATCAGCTCCGGGATGAAGAAGGTGCCGGTGGTGATGTAGAGGGCGATGATCGCCACCAGGAGGAAGATGCTGCCGGTGAAGGTGTAGAGGAAGAACTTGATGGAGGCGTAGTCCTTGCGGGGGCCGCCCCAGACCGCGATGATCAGGTACATCGGGACCAGCATCCCCTCCCAGAAGATGTAGAAGAGGACCGTGTTGAGGCTGACGAAGACGCCGATCATGGCCGTCTCCATGAGAAGCGTCACGAAGATGAACTCCCGCATCCGGGTCTTGATGTAGCGCCAGGAGCAGAGGATGCAGAGCGGCATGACGAAGGTGGTGAGGAGCACGAGGAGCACGCTGATGCCGTCCACCCCCACCACGTAGTTCAGGTTGATGGCCGGGAACCAGGGGCGGTTCTCCACGAACTGGTAGAGCGGGGTCGTCGCATCGAACGCCGTGTAGAGCGGGATGGAGACCGCCAGCGTGATCAGGGTGACGATGAGCCCCCAGACCTTCAGGGCCGTTTCGTTCTTCATGAACATGCAGACCAGCGCGCCGAGCACCGGGATGATCATGGTGAGCGAGAGGATCGGATAGTCCAGCGTGTTGAGGATGAGATATTTTTCCATGGGTACCTGACCGTTGTTCTGTCTGTTGTCGCGTTACGTTTTCCGGTGGCGGGGGGACAAGGCGTCCCGCGCCGTCAGACCATGAGTACGACGGCTACGATGAGGAACACCAGCAGGATCGCGCCGCCGATGTACTGCTGCAGGTTGCCGGTGATGTGCGTCCGCACCCGGTTGCCGCAGCCGACGACCCCGCGGGCGGAGCCGTCCAGGACGCCGTCGATGCCGTTCCAGTCGAACCAGGAGAGGAACTGGGCCGAGATCATCGTGAAGGCGATGCCGACGGTCTTGTAGACGTTGCTGACGACCTCGTTCAGGCCGCTTACGGGGTTGCGGGCGATCCACATGAAGACTTTCGCCCCCTTGCGGTAGAACCAGTCCAGATCCAGGTTGATGGAGGTCTTCGGCGCATGGACCCGCTCCGGCGCCTCGACCGGCTGGCGCAGGGCGTCCATCACCGGATGGTGCTTGTGCGGGTTCAGCTTCTTCACCAGGAGATAGAAGCCCAGGCCCGTGAAGGCGAAGATCTGGAACGTCTCGGAGATGTGGGGCAGGTTGTACGGGTGGTACGCGACCGGATACGGCAGCATGTTGTACAGGTAGTCCGGGTAGCACCCCAGGCCGATGCAGAAGGCCGCGGCGATGGCCATCCCCAGGATCATGTTCCAGGGGGGGTCCTTCGCCTCGAAGTCGGACTCCTTGCCGCCGTACCAGACGAAGTAGGGGAGCTTGATCCCGACGGAGAGGAAGGTACCGACCGCCGCCGCCAGGAGCATGATCATGATCCAGACGTGGTGGTCTTCGCCCGCCGCGGAGATGATCATCGACTTGCTGATGAAGCCGCTGGTGAGCGGGAAGCCGGAGATGGAGATCCCGCCGATGATCGTGAAGATCATCGCCAGCGGCATGTACTTGTAGAGGCCGCCCAGTTCGGAAAGCCGCGACTTGCCGGTCATTTGCAGCACGGAGCCGGCCCCCATGAAGAGGAGCGCCTTGTAGAGGATGTGGGCGTAGGCGTGGGCGCAGGCGCCGTTGATCGCCATCTCGGTGCCGATCCCGACGGCGCACACCATGTACCCCACCTGGCTGACGATGTGGTAGGCGAGGATCCGCCGCGCGTCGTTCTCGATGGTCGCGTAGGCGACGCCGTAGAGGGACATGATCGCACCGGCGAACATGAGGACCTCGAAGCCGGGGAACGCCCTCGCCAGGACGTAGACCGCCGACTTGGTGGTGAAGGCGCACATGAAGACGGCGCCGGTGACCGTCGCCTCGGGATAGGCGTCCGGGAGCCAGGCGTGGATCGGCGGCACCGCCGCGTTGAGTGCGAAGCCGATCATGATCAGGTATTCGGCGAGTCCCGCGTTCTCCACCAGAATCCGGTCGAAGTGCAGGTCGTGCAGGTGCTGGTAGCGGAGGAATATCCCGGCGAACAGGATGAGACCCCCCGTCACGTGCACCAGCAGGTAGCGGAACCCCGCCTTGAGGGACTTCTCCTGCCTGCGGTACCAGACGAGGAAGGTGGAGGCGACGGCCATCAGTTCCCAGAAGATGAACAGGGTCAGGTAGTCGCCGGCCAGGGTCACGCCCAGCGCGCCCGCCACGTAGAGGAACGCGGCGATATGCTGGCCCGCCTCTTCCACATGCCAGCTATAGATGCAGCCGATGATCCCCATGAGGGTGAAGACGTTCAAAAAGACGTAGGTGAGCTTGTCCGCCCTGCCGAAGATGAGATCGAAGCCCAGGTAGTGCACCACGCCGAAGGTGGAGGGGATCGGCATCTGCAGGACCTGCAGGAACGCCAGGACCGGTACGGCGATCAAAAGCGCCTTCATGGCGTTGAACCGCTTGGCGACCGGCAAGAGCAGTGCGCCGATGAGGTAGTACGTTGCCGGATGCATGAAAATGCCGCTAGTTATCATAGTAGTTCTCATCCCTCTCCAGCCAGGCGTGGGCGATCCATTTGCATACCACGATCATGGCGATGCAGACGACAAACGAGAATACGGACCAGAAATCGTAGATTTCGTCACCGAAGAATTCGGCCTCGTGACCCTTCGCGAAGAAGTCGAAGGCGAGGGTGAATGCCAGTGCGCCGAAGAAGACCCACCTGGCGGCGTTTTTGCGCTCGTAGAGGTATTCCAGCAGTTTGACCATCATGCCCCTCCCATCAGCTTCGTGATGTTAATGAGGAAATCGGGGAACACACCGAGCATCACGGAGATGAGCGCCGTGATGAAGAGCGGCACCACCATGAAGAGGATCAGCGGCTGCTTCTCCAGGCTCCCCGTCGCCGTGTCGCCCGGAGGGGGATCGCCGAAGAACGCCGTGAGGAAGACCGGCACGAAGTAGCCGGCGTTCAGGAGGCTGCTGGCGATCAGGACCGTGAGGAGGATCGTGTTGTGGATGTCCATGGCCCCCAGCGCCAGGTACCACTTGGTGACGAACCCGGCCACCGGCGGAATGCCGATCATGCTCAAGGAGGCGAGACCGAAGGCGATCATGGTGAACGGCATCCGGTAGCCGAGCCCCCCCAGTTCCGAGATGTCCTTCTTGCCGGTGGCGACGAAGATGGCGCCGGCCGCGAAGAAGAGGGTGATCTTGGAGAAGGCGTGGTTGGCGATATGGATCAGGCCGCCGGTGATGGAGTTGGGGGTGAGCATCGCCACCCCGAGGATGATGTAGGAGAGCTGGCTCACCGTGGAGTAGGCGAGCCGGGCTTTGAGGTTCGTCTTCGTGAGGGCGATCACCGACGCGCAGAGGATGGTGAAGGAGACGAAGTAGGCGGTGAAGAGCCCGAGACCCGTATCCTGCAGGAGCTTCACCCCGTACAGCGAGAGCATGATCCGGCAGACGGAGAAGACCCCGACCTTGACGACGACGACGGCGTGCAGGAGTGCGGAGACCGGGGTCGGGGCGACCATGGCGTCCGGGAGCCAGTTGTGGAACGGCATGACCCCCGCCTTGGCGAAGCCGAAGAAGAAACAGAGGTAGGTGATGGTCACCAGGAGCGGGTTGGCGGTTGCCGGGAAGATGCCGTTCAGCACGCCGGTGGTGGCGAAGTCCAGGGTGCCGCACATGACGTAGGTGATGGCCATGGCGGGGAGGAGGAACGCCTTGGAGGTGAACATGAGGTAGATGATGTACTTGCGGCCCCCCGCGTACCCTTCCGCATCCTGGTGGTGCATGACCAGCGGGTAGGTCATGATGGAGATGATCTCGTAGAAGAGGTACAGGGTGAAGAGGCTCCCCGCGAAGGCGGCGCCGATACCCGCGCCGACGGAGACGGCGTAGCAGACGTAGAAGCGGGTCTGGGCGTGCTCGTCCAGGCCGCGCATGTACCCGATGCAGTAGAAGGCGGCGAAGATCCAGAGGGTGGAGGCGACGCCGGAGAAGATGAGGCCGAGGCCGTCCAGGTGGAACTTGACGGAGATCCCCGGGATGATGGTCACCAGGTTGTAATCGTAGGTGCCGCCGTGCATCACATGGGGAAAGAGGGAGATTACCGTGGCGAAGGTGGTGAGCGCACCGGCGATGATGCAGGTCTCGCGCAGGTTCGGTTTCTTTCCCGTGGCCATGATCAGGAGACTGGTGATCAACGGGATCAGCGGGGCGATCAGCAGTTTACAGGTGGTAATCGTATCCATGTACTATGCCTGTCTCTCTCTCGGAGTGGAATGCACGTCAGTGCTGGAGATCGTGAACCTGCGCCGGGTCCACCGTGCGGAACCGGTGGTAGACCATCAGGATGAGGCTGACGACGATGGCCGCCTCCGCCGCGGCGATACCCATGATGAACAGTGCGAAGATCTGTCCCACCGCCGGGTTCGGCGCCAGGAACCGGTTGAATGCCATGAAGTTGATCGATGCCCCGGCGAGGATGAACTCGCTGGAGATCAGCATGCCGATGAAGGTCTTGTGGCGGACCATGCCGTACACGCCGAGCAGAAGCAGCAGCACCGCGATGACGAGGTAGGTCTCCAGGTGGTCGCTTAAAAAGATCATGACTCTGCTTCTTCCTTTCCGATGTTGGCGATGATGAGCGCCCCGATGATGGCGGTCAGGAGAATGACGGAGATCAGTTCGAAGGAGAGGCAGAACTGGTTCAGGAGGCTCTCGCCCAGGAACCTGACGGTCATGTCGCCGGTCTTCACGGTCGCCGGCACCCAGGTCGCCTGCACCACGGTGACGGTCAGAAGGCCGAAGCCGAGGAGACAGGCGGCGCCGGCCAGGAGTGCGTTCCGTTTCCCCAGCACCCGCTTCTCCTCGTCGGCTTGCGGCTTGGGACCTACCATGATCCCGAAGGCGATGATGATGCAGACGGCGCCGACGTAGATCAGCACCTGCATCATGGCCAGGAACGGGCTTCCCAGGTGGAAGTAGAGGCCGGCGATCCCCAGAAGCGATACGGCGAGCCCCATGACCGCATGCATGATGTATTTCGCCCGCACCGCGAAGTAGCCACCGGTGAAGGTGACGGCGATGAAAAAGACGAACAGCGCTTCGGCTATGCACTTGTAGGCAAACATTACCGCTCCTCCAGACGCTTCAGGAGATCGAAGCGGAACTCGTCGCTCGAGTAGCCGGCGAGCTCGTACTCCTGGGAATATTCCAGCGCGGCCGTCGGGCAGACCTCGACGCAGGTGCCGCACAGGCTGCACTTGGTGAAGTCCAGGGAGTAGCTGACGAGCGCGAGCCCCTTCACCCCTTCCCGCTTCTCGCCCTTGACCCGGATGCAGTCGGAGGGGCACTCCTTCTGGCACATCATGCAGGAGATGCACTTGTGGGTGCCGGTCTCCGGGTCCTTCACCAGCTCGGTGTGCCCGCGGAAGTTGGGGGTGATCTCCAGCTTCTCCCGGGGGTACTGGACGGTGACGACCGGCTTGAACATCTCCCTGATGGTGACGCTCAGGCCCACGAGGAGGCTCTTGGCCCCGCTGAACAGATCGGAAAAGTATTCGTTCATAGTTAGAAGACCACCGGCCAGAGTTTGACGAGTATCGCCGTCAGCATCAGGTTGACGAGAGAGAACGGGATGAGGTACTTCCAGCAGAAGTTCAGGAGCTGGTCGAAACGCACCCGGGGATAGGTCCAGCGGACCCAGATCATGACGAACAGGAGGGCGTACACCTTCAAGAGGAACCAGATGCCACCGGAATACGCGTAGAACGGCAGGGGAATCCCCGACCAGCCGCCGAGGAAGAGGACGACGGCGATGGAGCAGACGAAGAACATGTTCGTGTACTCGGCGAGGATGAAGAGGCTGAAGCTCATGCCGCTGTATTCGGTGTGGAAGCCGGCGGTCAGTTCGCTCTCCGCCTCCGGCAGGTCGAACGGGGCGCGGTTCGTCTCCGCCAGACCGGCCACGAAGTAGATGATGAAGGCGAGCGGCTGGCAGACCACGTACCAGACCGGGTGCTGGGCCAGGACGATCCCCTTCAGGCTCAGGGTGTTGGCCATGAGCACCACGGAGAGGAGCGACAGGAGCATCGGGATCTCATAGGCGACGTTCTGGGCGACGGAGCGGATGGCGCCGAAGAGCGAGTACTTGTTGTTGGAGGACCAGCCGGCCACGAGGACCGCCACGACGTTCACGGACATGATGGCGAGCATGAAGACGAGCCCGACGTCCAGATCGCGGGCCTGCAGCTTGTCGCTGAACGGGATGACGACGAAGGCGAGACCCACCGGGATGAACGCCAGGAGCGGGGCGATCCGGAAGAGGGCGTGGCCCGACTCCTTCGGGACGATGAGCTGCTTGCCGATCAGCTTCACGCCGTCGATCATCAGCTGGAGGATCCCCTGGGGGCCGACCTCCATCGGGCCGGGGCGGCGCATGATGTAGCCGGCGAGCTTGCGCTCCGCGTAGCCGAGCACCATGGCGTTCAGGAAGACGAACGCGATGATGATGACGGCGGAGATCACGATCCTGATCAGTTCCGGTGGGAGGATGGAGATATCCATGTGCATTACCTGTCGATTTCGGGGATGACCAGGTCGAGGGTCCCGAGGGACATGACCAGGTCGGAAAGGAGCATGTTGCGGCAGAGTTCCTGCAGCACGCTCAGGTTCGAGAACGAGGGGACCCTGATCTTCAGGCGGTACGGCACGTCGCTGCCGTCGCTGACGAGGTAGTAGGTCAGTTCGCCCCGGGCGGTCTCCACGGAGAAGGTGGCGTCACCCTGGGGGAGCTTCACCTTGCGGGGGATCTTGTTCCTGAACGGTCCCTCGGGGAGCCGGTCCAGCGCCTGCTCGATGATCCGCAGGCTCTGCTCCATCTCCGCGACCCGGATGTTGTACACCTCCAGGCAGTCACCTTTGGTGCCGACCGGTACCTCGAAGTCGAACTCGGGGTAGATGGAGTACGGCTCGTTCTTCCGGATGTCATAGCTGATCCCGGTGCTTCTGAGCGGCGGACCGGTGAGGCCGTAGCGGCGGGCGAGCTCGGGGGTGAAGCTGACCACGTCCTTCACACGCTTGATGAAGATGATGTTGGAGGTGACGAGGTCGTAGTAGATCGGCTTGAAACGGCTCCTGAGCCGCGCGATGAAGGCGCGGGTCCGTTCCACGAATTTCTCGTCGATGTCGCGGGCGACGCCCCCCACCCGGTGGTAGCAGTAGGTGAGGCGCGAGCCGGTCACGTCCTCCAGGATGTCCAGGATCTGCTCCCGGTCGTCGAAGGTGTACATGATCGGGGTGAACGCCCCCAGGTCCAGCAGGAACGCCCCGAGCCAGAGGAGGTGGCTCTGGATCCGGTTCAGCTCGTCGGTGATGACCCGGATGAACTCGGCGCGCCGCGGCACCTCGATCCCGGTCATCCGCTCGATGAGCGAGACGTAGCCATGGTTGTAGATCATGGCGCTCAGGTAGTCCATCCGGCTCGTGTTGGGCATGAAGCCGGGCCAGGGACGGGCCTCGCCCATCTTCTCCTGGATGCGGTGGCCGTAGCCGAGCACCGGTTCCGGTTCGAGGATATGCTCCCCGTCCATCTCCAGGATCACCCGCATGACCCCGTGGGTACTGGGGTGCTGGGGGCCCATGTTCAGGACGAAGGTGTGTTTGTCTTGTTTCGCGGCTTCTGGCGTCATCGTGTCAGCCCTGTTCCGGAGTAGTTGGTGTGTCGCCGCCGGCCTTCGGCGCCGCGGGTGCCGCCGGAGCGGCCGGTGCCGGTTCTTCCGGCAGCCACCGGACGTCGGCGGGGAGCTTGATCGATTTCTCGGACTTTTTCAGCGGCTTCAGCTCCGCGTTCTCCTCGGGGAGCAGCAGCGGCTGCAGGTAGGGGTGTCCCGCGAACCGGATGCCGAACATATCCTTCGTCTCCCGCTCGTGCCAGTTGGCGCCGTGGTAGATGTCGGCGATGGTCGGTACGGTGCCGTCACGCCGCACGTACGCCCGGGCCATGATCCGGCAGGGGGAGCCGTGACGGGCGAACTGGTAGACGACCTCCGCGTCCGGCGCCAGATCCACCGCGCTCGCAAAGACGAGGTAGAACTCGTGCCTGAGGAGCGTTTCGGCCATGGCCCTTACCCTGTCCGCGGTGAGGGCAACGTCCAGGTGGTAGCCGCGGCGGGCATAGTCGACCTCGTCCACCGTGGCGGGGAGGCTTAGCAGGTCAGTGATGAGTATGCTGTTGTCGCTCATTTATGCCTTGTCCTTGGGGGGCCTGAACTGGGGGAACGGATACCGCTGGCCGGTGATCTTCTCCTGGAGCTTGAAGAACCCTTCCAGGAGCCCTTCGGGGCGCGGCGGGCAGCCCGGGACGTAGACATCCACCGGGATCAGCGTGTCCACGCCCAGCACGACGTTGTAGTTTTCCGCAGTGGCGAAGGGGCCGCCGGAGATGGCGCAGTTCCCCATGGCGATGACGTAGCGCGGCGCGGCCATCTGCTCGTACAGCGTGATGACGGCCGGCGCCATCTTCTTGTTCACCGTGCCGGCGACGATCATCAGGTCGCACTGGCGCGGCGAGGGGCGGAAGACCTCGAAGCCGTAGCGGGACATGTCGAACCGCGCCATGCCGAGGCACATCATCTCGATGGCGCAGCAGGCCAGCCCGAAGGTCATGGGCCAGAGGGAGTTGGCGCGGCAGAGGTCCAGGAACTTCTCCGTGAGGGCCATCTGGACCATCGGGCTGGGCTCTGCGCTGTCGGGATGGTAGAGGTGACCGCTCTCCCCGCGCTCCTTCGCCAGTCCCGCATAGGAATGGATGTTCAGTAAGCTTTTCTTTTCTTCGCCCACGAAAAAACTCCTTTCACCCAGGCGTACACGATGGCCAGGGTGAGGATGCCGATGAATATGACCAGCTCAACGACGCCGCGGATGCCCGACACCTTGTCGTAGGCCGCCGCGACGGGGAAGAGATAGAGGATGTCCACGTCGAACGCCAGGAATATCAGCGCGTAGAGGTAATAGGCGATGTTGAACCGGATGTCCCAGGCGGAGCCGTAGGGGTCCATGCCGCATTCGTACGGTTCAAGCGTCTTGGTCTTGACCGAGGGGGGGCCGATGAGGGTGGAGATGATCAGGGGGGAGGACGCCGCCACGACCCCCAGGGCGAACACGATCATCACGTACATGTAGTCGATGAGGTACTGTTCCGACATGAAAAGACTCCGTAATGGTGGCCGTCGACCCGGGTTTACCCGTTGTCCCGCCGGCCGGTACCCGGGCCGGGGCGGACCGATTCATGAAGCGGTCTGGAGGTGTATCTGGTCTGGGTGCTGTGTGCGGGTGAGTGGTGCCGCAAGGCGCCGGTAACCTACCATTTTATTTAGGCTCAGTAAAGCCTTTTTGCATACAGCATACATCAATGAAGCCCGGAACCGGGCGAAAGACAACGAACTATCCGTAAATTGGATATCCCGTCCCCGCGGGGGCGGCGTGTATTGTATACACTAACTTTCGCCGTATGCGAAGCAAAAAATTTTTCATCTGGGTTTTCTGTCGCGGATGGTATACTGCTGCGCAGCATGTAATGGAGTATTTCCAATAAGGGGAGAGATCATGAAAAAGTTCGCTGTTCATGCGGGCCTGGCAATGGTGGCAGCGGTGATGCTGCTGTCCGGGTGTACCGGCACGCAGATACACGTCAATCCCGATCCGGCTTCGATGCAGCTGCCGCCGGCCACGCGGAAATGCGGGACGGTCGCCGTGCGGGAGCTGACACCGACCCGGATCTACGCGCCGGCGGGGAACCCCACCGCCGACTTCGCCCGGGAACTGGTGCAGAGCGGCATGTTCGATACGGTCTATTATCCGTCCCGGGCCGACGACAAGGCGGACATCACCCTGGAGGGGAAGTTTGATGTCGGGTTCGAACCGCACATGGGGGCGAACATGGCCAAGTCGTTCGTCGTCGGATTTTCCCTGTTCCTGCTGGAGCCGGTGTTCTGGTATGATTACGGGTACGACCTGCAGGGCAGGGTGGACATCTACGGGGAAAAGCAGCTGATCCGGTCGGTCGACGCGACCTCCCACGGCGAGATGAGTATGAAGTTCCTCTCCCTGGCGGAGGTTACCGACCTGGAGCAGGAGACGCTGGATGCGGCGAAGCGGTCCCTCTACCGGCAGCTCCTCGTCAAGATCGGCGATTACTGCGGTTCCAGGAAGTAACGACATGACAGACAACGCATCACCGCGGCATACCCTGGTCGTCGGCTGCCTGATCCGCAACGATGCCGGCGATCTCCTGCTGGTCCGCCACCACAGGCGGGGGTGGGAGATCCCCCAGGGGCGCGTCGAGGAGGGTGAAGACCTCCTGACGGCGCTTCACCGCGAGGTGCTGGAGGAGGCGGGGGTGCGGATCGAGGCCGGTCCGCTGGGCGGGGTCTGGTCCAAGCTGTCGTCCCCGCCGGCGCTGGTGCTCATGTTCCTGGGGACCTGGCTCTCCGGCGAACCGGCCCCCAGCGACGAGACCCCTGAGATCGGCTGGTTTCCCGTCGAGGAGGCCCTGACGCTCGTCACGCACCCCGTCACCCGCGACCGGCTCGTCACCCTGCTGGGGTATGCCGGCACCGCCGCCTACCGTACGTACACGACCGGTCCCTACCGGCTGCTCGGCGAGGGGAGTCTGTAGTATGCATCCGTCCTGCCGGACGCCGTAAACGGGCCATGGTCGCTGAATTCCGGATCATCCGCCAAATTAGGTATTGTTTACGCATGCATAACCCTGTACTATGCGCGCTGCGGCCGGCGACCGGGGTGATCTCCGGCAGCGGCCGGCCGGCCCGCAGGCTACTCCGCACCGTGCCCGCGGCTCCAGCGTCGGGGCGGCGCGATGAATATTCCAGGAGAAGGGATTGACAACGATGAACGACAAACACGAAACCTATCTGAAGGAATGGCAGTGCTGTGAAGAGATTGCCGAGCATATGCTCCCCATCATCGGCCGCCTCTACCGTCACCACAACGTGGTACCGACCGTGTACGGCCGCTCGCTGGTGAACATCACCACCCTCGAGATCCTCAAGATGCACCGTTATGCGCGCCTCGTCATGGACGGCGACCTGACGGTGAAAGAGACGTTTCCGGTCCTGGAGGCGATGGACAAGCTTGACCTGGCGCCGGCGCGGATCGATATCGGCAAGCTGACCGCCCGCTATCTTGCCCAAAAGGGAAAACTGGGTGTGGACGAGTTCGTCGGACAGGAGCTGGCCTCCGTCAATACCGGCCGTTCGTCGCTCAGGAGCGAACCCCAGGACGTGGTCCTGTACGGTTTCGGTCGGATCGGCCGGCTTCTGGCCCGCATCCTGGTGGAAAAGGCGGGGAGCGGCGAGAAGCTCAGGATCAGGGCTGCCGTGGTGCGCAAGGGGAGCGAGGACGACCTGGCCAAACGGGCGAGCCTTTTGCGCCGCGACTCGGTGCACGGCCACTTCCACGGCACCATCACCATCGACGAGCAGGAAAACGCCATCATCGCCAACGGCAACATGATCCGGATCATCTACGCCGATGCCCCCGACAAGATCGACTACACCCAGTACGGGATCAACAACGCCATCCTCATCGACAACACCGGCAAATGGCGCGACCGCGAGGGACTCGGCCTGCACCTGAAGGCCAAGGGGATCTCCCAGGTGGTGCTCACCGCCCCCGGCAAGGGGGATATTCCCAACGTCGTCTTCGGCGTGAACAACGAGCTGATTGTCGGCGGCGAGCAGATCTTTTCCGCCGCCAGCTGCACCACCAACGCCATCGTGCCGGTGCTGAAGGCGGTGAACGACCGGTTCGGCATCGTCTGCGGCCACATGGAGACCTGCCACTCCTACACCAACGACCAGAACCTGATCGACAACTACCACAAGAAGAACCGCCGCGGCCGGAGCGCCCCCCTGAACATGGTCATCACCGAGACCGGCGCCGCCAAGGCGGTGGCCAAGGTGCTGCCGGACCTGGCCGGCAGGCTGACCGGCAACGCCATCCGCGTGCCGACTCCCAACGTCTCTCTGGCGATCCTCAACCTGGAGCTGGGCAAGGAGACGACGGTGGACGAGCTGAACGGCTACCTGCGGGGTATCACCCTCGACTCCCCGCTGCAGAACCAGATCGACTACACCAACTCGCCGGAGGTGGTCTCCAGCGACTTCGTCGGCTCCCGCCACGCCGGGGTGGTGGACTCGCTGGCCACCATCGTCCAGGGGAACCGCGTCGTGCTGTACGTCTGGTACGACAACGAGTTCGGCTACAGCTGCCAGGTGGTGCGCATGGTCCAGCGGATGGCCGGCCTGGAGCTGCCTTCACTGCCGAACTGACACAAAGCTGAATTGCTGCATGCAAAGGGCGTCCGGAAACGGGCGCCCTTTTTTCGTCCCCGCCCGGCAAAACACCCCTTGATTGATACAATTACAATGATGGAAACGGTCTTTCAGGTTCGAGGAGAAAGGAGAGGGGCGATGAAACGATACGTCTTTTGTGCTGCTGTGGTTGCCGTCCTGCTGACCGTCGCCGTACCCTCATGGGGGAAGGTGGTCGGCCGCGAGGTTGCGTACCGGTCCGGGGATACGCTGCTCAAGGGGTATCTGGCGCAAGACTCCTCCGTCAAGGGGAAGCGACCGGCGGTGCTCGTGGTGCACGAATGGTGGGGGCTGAACGACTACGCCCGCAGGCGGGCGCGGATGCTCGCCCGCATGGGGTATGTCGCGCTGGCGGTGGACATGTACGGCAACGGGACAACCGCCGCCAATCCCAGGGACGCAGGCAGGCTCGCCGCCGAGGTGACGAAGCACAGGGGGGTGGAAACGGCGCGGTTCGGCGCCGCCCTGGAGTTCATCCGGAAACAGCCGTCGGTGGACCCGACGCGGATCGCCGCCATCGGGTACTGCTTCGGTGGCGGGGTGGTGCTGCAGATGGCCCGGGAGGGGGCCGACCTGAAGGGGGTGGTGAGCTTCCACGGGGATCTCGCCACCGACAGTCCCGCGCAGCCGGGAAAGGTGAAGGCACGGGTACTGGTCTTCAGCGGCGATGCGGACAGCATCGTCCCGCCCGGGCAGGTGGCCGCCTTCACGGAGGAGATGGTGCGGGCGGGGGTCCGGTTCCGCCTCGTGGGGTATCCGGGGGCCCTGCACAGCTTCACCAATCCGGATGCGGACCGTTTCGCCAAGGAGTTCAAGCTCCCCCTGGCGTACGACCGGGAGGCGGACCGGGATTCGTGGCGGCAGACCGGGGCGTTCCTCCGGGAGATATTCCGGAACGGGTGATCCTGTCGGTGTGCGGTAAGAATTTTACCCGTGCAAAAAATGTGCATAATTAACAGGTTAGCACGGTGTTGCGGCGGATAAATGTCTTGCCTTTTGCCGTCGGGATATGGTTGGATACGGGGACGGACATACAACGC
Source organism: Deltaproteobacteria bacterium (assembly GCA_021779095.1). Taxonomy (GTDB): domain Bacteria; phylum Desulfobacterota; class Desulfuromonadia; order Geobacterales; family JAJYBI01; genus JAJYBI01. Next base: position 26,977 of record JAJYBI010000019.1, on the reverse strand, counting down.
CCGCACCGGGCGCGATAGACGACAATACTAAACCATCCGCGAGGGTGGGACGGAAAGCCTAGGGTCTTACGAAGACAGCCGGGTCGCCGAAATATCGATCAGTCGATAGGGGGCGGTCCCGGCTTTTTTTGTGCCCTGCCTTCGACGCCGCTGAAAACGCACTTCCACCATTAGATGCACAACCAACATAAAAAGCAATGGTACACGGATCAAATCTGAAAGGGCGGATAACGGCGGATCTAAACCTATACCCTCATCTTCAGATCGTGTTTAATCCGCCTTGATCCGCTGGTTCCGCCCCTTCCGTGTACCATTGCCGTTCAGCTTTTCTCAGTGCCTCCGTGGTGAGGTGTTTGCCGGCAACGTAGTTGTCACATAGCCTGATACGCGACAAGACTAAACCACCCGTGAGGGTGGGGCGGAAAGCCTAGGGTCTCACGAAGACAGCCGGGATGCCGAACTATCGAAACCCGATACGAAGCCCCGGCTGTAGCTGCGCCGGGTAGAAAGGAGTCCCGTGAAACGGATGCGTACCCTGGCCCTCCCCGCCTCCGCACCTCTCCATCATGCCGCACTGCGTTCCGCGCGGTGGGGCATTGCCGCCGTCCTTCTTGCCGTGCTGATCGCCGTCCGTGCCCATTCCGCGCTCGCCGCACCGCCGCCTTCCCCGCCCGCCGACAGCAAGGCATTCCTCGACGGGTTCAGGGCGTACCAGCAGGGGGATTACGCAGGCTCGCAGCTGAAGCTCGGTGAGGTCGTCGCCCGATTCCCGTCTTCGCCGGTGCGGGACATGGCGCTGTACTGGCTCTCCCGTGCCTGTTACCGGAGCGGGAACCAGCGGGACGCGGCCGGCTACCTGTCCCAGCTGTTCCGGGAGTACCCCGGTTCTCCCTTGAAGGCGCTGGTGAATATGGAGATGATGCGGCTCGTCACCCGGTACGAGCACGGCGAACCGCTGCCGACCGCCGCGGGAACAGCGGTCGATTCCGCAGCAAAGAGCGCGGTGTAGCAACGCTTCGGCGAAGCGTACCGTACGCAAGGGGCAGCCTGACGGCTGCCCCTTTTTCGTTGTGCGTCCTCCCGCAGACCGTGGCTGTTGCCAGAAGCGAAATCTACGGTATGCTATGGGGCATCTTTCGCCGAAAGGAGTATGCCGGGATGATATCGAATATGAGAATGGGGAGGGTTGCGGGACTTATTCTGATGCTTTCCATGGTGCTGGGGGGGTGCGCGACCCTCGACGTAACACCCCGGCAGCAGGTGGACCCGGCGATGAAGAAGAAGCCGGTGGTCGTGGGGGTGGAGGCGGCGGGGCTGCGGCTGCAGGAGGCGTTGAACGACAGCAGGGAGTCCGCAATCGCCGCCACATCCGGCACGCTGTTCGACAAGGTGATCATGCTGCCGCCCGAAGCGCGGATGAAGACCCCCCAGGATATACGCACGGAGTACGGGGCTGACTACCTGATGAGCCTGACCATCAACGATATCAACGTGGACGGCAAGCTCAACCCGATTTGGTTCGCCAGCATCCCGCTCTTCTTCTTCAAGCCGTACGCACCGATCGTGACCTTCGAGACCGTCGTCACGCTGGACAGCACGGTCCGCGATACCCGCACCGGTGCCGTCGTCATGCAGAAACAGTCGTCGGAAGTGACCACGGACCATTTCAGCCCGAAGGAGCCGCAGGACAAGGTCCGGAAGCTCATCGGCCGGGGGATCAACAACTCCGTCGTCGGACTGCTGGAAGAGCTGAACGGCAAGGTGGGAGGCGGGAAGTCGGTCGACTAGCCGGTTCGTCCGCCGCGAGGAGAGGGATGTGGCAGGAACCTGACCGGTCCGGTGACGCCGGCCGGGTCACGCGCATAAAAAAAGACCGGCACCCGCGAACGGGGCCGGTCTTTTTCGTGGCAGATGGCAGGCTATTTCTTTGCCGGCGCCTTAACGACGTCCAGCAGCTCCACCTCGAACACCAGCGTGGCATCGGGGGGGATCATGCCGGCGCCGGCGTTTCCGTACGCGAGGTCGGCGGGACAGACGAGTCGGGCCTTGCCGCCCGGTTTCATCATCTGTACCCCTTCCGTCCAGCACTTGATGACGCCGTTGAGCGGGAATTCAGCCGGCTTGCCGCGCCGGTAGGAGCTGTCGAACTCCTTGCCGTCGATGAGCGTGCCGCGGTAGTTCACCTTCACCTTGTCCGTCGCCTTCGGGCTCTCGCCGGTTCCCTCTTTCAGCGGCTGGTATACCATCCCCGACGCGGTCTTGATCGCCCCCTTCTCCTTGGCGGCCTTCTCGATGTACGTCTTTGACTCGGCGGCGAGCTTCTCTCCCTCGGCCTTGCGGCGGGCGATGGCCAGCTCCTGGACCTGCTTCGCATAGGCCTCCGGTTCCGCGAGGGCCGGCTTTCCTTCCATGGCATCGGTCAGCCCCCGCTTCACGATCTCGAACTCGGCGGGGGAGAGGTTGAAGACGGAGAGCTGTCGTGCCACCACCTGACCGATGGCGTACAGCGTTTTCTCTTGTTCGGTTTTCGGGGCGTCCGCGGCGAACGACGGCGCGGCTATGAGGGTGATGAGGAGGGCAATTACGAGTCTGCGCATGGGAATCCTTTCCTTGGTTTTATGATGTTGCAAAACGTTAGTATAGCAAGCAGATGGCCGATGGCAAATACCCTTGCCGTATACCGTCGCCTGCCCCATAATGTGGCCATGCTGCTCATCTATCCCCCCGTTGCCAAACCGTGCGAACCGCCGGCCGGCATCGCCCGGCTTGCCGGCACCCTGCAGACGGCCGGCGTCCCGTGCCGGCTCCTGGATGCGAACCTGGAAGGGCTCCTCTGGCTCCTGGGACAGCCGGCCGCCGCCGACACCTGGACCCGCCGGGCCGCCGCCGCCCGGGAACGGCACCTCGCCGCCCTGCGGGACCCGCGGAGCTGCGGCACCTTTGACCGGTACGGCCGGGCGGTGCGGGACCTGAATCGGCTCGCGGCAATGGCAGGCGGCGGCCACGGCGCGATCGTGGGGCTGGCGGACTACCAGCAGGAAAGCCTCTCCCCCCTGCGAAGCGCCGATCTCATCCGGGCGGCTGAAGAGCCGCAGCGGAATCCCTTCTTCCCCTGGTTCAGCACGCGGCTTTCGGATCTCATCAAGGAGGGGGCGGCGGGCCCGGCCCGGATCGTGGGGTTCTCCCTCAACTTCCTCGGCCAGGCGCTCACCACCTTCGCCATGGTCGGTTTTCTGAAGCTGCAATACCCCGACCTGACGATCGTCCTCGGCGGCGGGCTCGTGACATCGTGGCTGCGGCGCCCCGTCTGGCGAAACCCCTTCGCCGGTCTCGTGGACCGGCTCATCGACGGGCCGGGTGAGCTGCCGCTCCTGGAGCTGGCCGGCGTCGCCGCCGGCGGCCCCGCCCTGCCGGCGTACGACGGGCTGCCGCTCGCCGACTACCTTTCTCCCGGTCCGATCCTCCCCTACAGCGCCGCCGCCGGCTGCTGGTGGAACCGCTGCTCCTTCTGCCCGGAGCGGGCCGAGGGGACTCTCTACCGTCCCGTGCCGGTACGACAGGCGCTGGCTGAGCTGCGGACCCTCGCGGACCGGCACCGCCCCTCCCTCATCCACCTCCTGGACAACGCCGTGAGCCCCGCCCTTTTGCGGGGGCTGGCGGACCATCCACCCGGCGCGCCCTGGTACGGCTTCGTCCGGTTCGGGGAGGAACTGGCCGACCCCGCCTTCTGCCGGGCGCTTAGGCGGTCCGGCTGTGTCATGCTGAAGCTGGGGCTGGAGTCGGGGGACCAGGAGGTGCTGGACCGGCTCGCCAAGGGGATCGACCTGGCGACCGCCTCCCGTGTGCTCGATAACCTGCGGGAGGCGGGGATCGGGGTCTACCTGTACCTCCTGTTCGGCACCCCCGCCGAGACGGAGGCCGCGGCGCGGCGCACCCTGCAGTTCACCGTCCGGCACCATGAGGCGATCACCTTCCTGAACCTGGCGATCTTCAACATGCCGACCGCCGGGGAGGAGGCGGACGCGCTGGGGACTGCGCCGTTCTACGACGGCGACCTGTCGCTCTACACCGGTTTCACCCATCCTGCCGGCTGGGACCGGCTGCAGGTGCGCCGGTTCCTGGACCGGGAGTTCCGAAGGGCACCGGAGGTGGCGGCGATCCTGCGCCGGGACCCGCCGATCTTCACCTCCAACCATGCCCCGTTCTTCACGCCGGCGTTCCGGGAACGGCGTCCCCCCCTTGGTTCCTCCGGCGAATGATGCTATGCTTGCACCTCGTCACACTACCCATGTCACTCAAGAAGGATTGCCGATGCCCGAAAGTTCCCACCCATTCCAGACCCTTTCCCCCGGCTTCGTCATGGACGCCGTGGAGAGTCAGGGGTTTCTCTGCGACTGCCGCACCCTGGCGCTGAACAGCTACGAGAACCGGGTCTACCAGGTGGGGATCGAGGACGGAGCGCCGCTGGTGGCCAAGTTCTACCGTCCCGGCCGCTGGAGCGACGGACAGATCCTGGAGGAGCACCGGTTCTGCCGTGAACTGGCGGAGCACGAGCTGCCGGTGGTGGCGCCGTGGGCGAACGGTGACGGCGAGACCCTGTTCGCGTGCGAGGGGTTCCGTTTTGCCCTCTATCCGCGCCAGGGGGGGCATGCGCCGGAGTTCGACAACCTGGACAACCTGCTGGTCCTGGGGCGGCTTTTGGGGCGCATTCACGGCATCGGCGCGGTGCGGCCGTTCAAGAAGCGGCCGGTCCTGGATGTGGCAAGCTTCGGCCGCGACAGCGTCGCGCTCATCGGCGAACGGTTCATTCCCGACGACTACCGGGAGAGCTACCTCACCGTGGCGAGTCGGCTGCTGGAGGGGGTGGAGGATGCGTTGGCCGACGCGGGGGAGGTGCGGTACATCCGGACCCACGGTGACTGCCATGCCGGCAACATCCTCTGGCGGGACGACGCCCCCCACTTCGTGGATTTCGACGATGCGCGGATGGCGCCGGCGGTGCAGGACCTCTGGATGATGCTCTCCGGCGACCGGCCGCGCCGGATCGCCCAGCTGGACGCGCTCCTGGAGGGGTACAACGAGTTCTGCGCATTCAACCCCCGGGAGCTGCGGCTTGTTGAACCGTTGCGCGCCCTCAGGATGCTCCACCACAGCGCCTGGCTCGCCCGCCGCTGGGACGACCCGGCCTTTCCCGCCGCCTTCCCCTGGTTCAACACGGTCCGCTACTGGGGGGAGCATATCCTGGAACTGCGGGAACAGGTGGCGGCACTGGCCGAACCGCCGCTGGAGCTGCCGCTGCGGTGACCACTTTCTGAACCACTCGCGCAGCGGCGCGGAGACGCAAGGGAACTCCGCATGCCGAAAACGTCATGTGAGCTGCATGGTTCCGAGATGCGCCGGTTGCGTCCAAAAACTGAATCGACATAAGGGAGAAGGTCATGAAACGATGGAAACTGGCGTGTCTCTGCCTGCTTCTGTCCGCATGCACGCCGTACATATACGGGGTGCCCCAGCCCACCTGGGACACCATGAGTCCGCAGGAGCGCCAGGAGACGATGCGGAACTACGAGGAGCGGCAGCGTGCCCTTCAGCGGGCCGCCGAGGAGCGGGCCCGCCAGATGGCCCTGGAACGCCAGCGCCGGGCGGAGGAGGAACGGCGTGCCCGGGAGCGGATCGCGGCGATCCACGCCGGCGAGGGGCGGTACGGCGACCTGCTGCGGGTGTCGCTGCGCGGCGGCGAGGCCCGGATCGGTGACCGTGTGTACCGCTTCCGGCCGTTTTCCTTCATGATCGCCGACGGCGAGGCGGTACAGATCCCGGTGGTGGGGTGGCAGGGCCGCACCGGGGTGCTGACCGCCTCCTACGCCGATCGCCTGCTGAGTATCGACGGCGAGGGACGGGGAGGAGCGCATTTCCCCTTCGAGCGCCGCTGGGACAGGGGGGCGTTCTACTCCGATACGTCGGCGGATGGTCCGCTGCCGCTGCGCCGGGTCGATCTGTTCGTCGAGGTTGCCGACCGGGACGGCCACGCCCGGGAGCCGGTGATGGTGCTCGGGGAGGAGGAGTACCGGTATGAACCGCCGCCCCCCGACTATCGCGATGATCACCATCGCCCCGAACCGCCGCCGGTGGTGACGGTGCCGGAACGTCCGCCGCAACCGCCCGCGACGCCAGGTGGGGGCGACGGACGCCAGCGTCCCGACGACGGCCGGCAGGGGGGCGGGCAGCGCGACCGGGGACGCGATACGGGAGGCCGCGGACAGGGAGGAAATGACCGGCGGCCCCCCCCGGTTGCCGAACGGGCGCCGGCACGGGTGGACCTCCAGTTCCAGCCGCAGGTGGTGATGGGCGCGGTGCGGCGTCCCGCCGCGGAGCCCGCCAGCTTCACCCTCGCCGAGGGGGAAAGCCGGAACGTGGTGCTGATCTCCGGCAACGTCAGGCTGCCGGCGGTCGTCAGCTACCGGAACGGCGTCGTCACCGTCGATGCCGGCCATGGTCCGCACCCGCCGCAGTCGCGGGGCGTTTCGGTGCGGTTGTCGTTCGAGAAGGGGTGGCAGCGGGGCAAGGTCTACCGGGTCAACGCGGCCACCGGTATCGGTGCGATGAACGTGGATCTCGGGATCGTTTCCGCGGACCGGCGCTGACCCGGGCCCTTCACGGCTGTTCATAGTACGATAGTCTGCCGATCTTTGCCGTCACGTAGCTTACTGGTCCGGTCAAGAATTCCGGTTTTTGTTCTTGACAGGGCGGGGATGGTGCGCTATAGCTTTCGGGACAACCGCATACACGAAGCATCTGCTTTATCGAGAGTGGTGGAGGGAAAGGCCCTGCGAAGCCACAGCAACCGGTCCGCGCGGCGGATGTCAGGTGCTAATTCCTGCCGGCGGCAGCCGGCGAAGATGAGGTGGCGCTGACGGAAACAAAGGCATGCCTTTGCATCTATCCGCCCCGTCTCGTCCGAGACGGGGCGTTTTTCGTCCCGGGGTGCAAGAGTCACGGTCGGTTGCGGACCGTTTGCTGGTATACTTGACGGTAGTTGCCGGTGACGGACGGGACGGGGGGACAGATGGGATCGACACGCACGGGAAGGAGGCGGACCGGATGCTGACGGACGACCAGCGGGTGCGGTATGCCCGCCACATCATGCTCGACGAAGTCGGGGAGGCGGGACAGGAACGGCTGCGCGCCGGCCGGGTGCTGGTGATCGGCGCCGGGGGGCTCGGTTCTCCCGTCGCGCTCTATCTCGCCGCCGCCGGGGTCGGGACCATCGGCATCGCCGACCCGGACACGGTGGAACTTTCCAACCTGCAGCGCCAGATCGTCCACTGGACGCAGGACCTGGGGCGCCCCAAGGTGGAATCGGCCCGGGAGAAGATGGCCGCGATGAACCCGGAGGTGCAGGTGGAGACCTACCAGTTCCGGGTCATGGCCGATATCGTCGGCAAGCTGGTGAGTTCGTATGATTTCGTCATCGACGCCACGGACAACTTCGCCGCCAAGTTCCTTCTCAACGACGCCTGCGTGCTGGCGGGAAAACCCTACTCCCACGGCGGAATACTGCGGTTCGACGGCCAGACCATGACAATCCTGCCGGGCACCGCCTGCTATCGCTGCATCTTCCCCGAGCCGCCGCAGCTGGAGACGGCGGTTGCCTGCTCCCGGGCCGGGGTCATGGGGGTGCTTCCCGGCGTCATCGGCACCCTGCAGGCGACCGAGGCGGTGAAATACCTCCTCGGCGTCGGGGAGCTTTTGGCCGATCGGCTCCTCGTTTACGATTCCCGGCGGCTGCGGTTCCGCGAGGTACCGGTACGGCGCAATCCCGACTGTCCCGTCTGCGGCGACCGGCCGACGATCACGGTGCCGGCGGACGAGCTGGAGGCCCTGAACCCTTGACGGCAGCGGATCGGACGGCTGCATGTGTACTTGACCAATAAAGTGTAAAAAGCCGTGGAAAATTTACTTGACCAATTAGATGGTGTTTGGTACGGTTCATATACCGGATGTTTGTTGAATTGAATGTGCGGGAACCTGCCGGAGCGGCGGAGGGCATCGGACCATGACCACAGACCAGACCAGATTGCGGGAGCTGATCGCCCGCCCGGTGCATCCGGCGCTGGTGGGCGAGCTGCGGCGCGACGGCAACCTCTTCTTCGTGGGGGGGGAGCTCCCCGCCCGGCAGACCCTGGAGACCGTCTTCGACAGCCACTGCCAGGTGCCCGCCGAGCTGTTCCACATCACCTTCGGGGGGCTCGACACCTTTCACCTGGGTGAGGAGCTGGCGAGGCAGCTGAAACGGAACTTCAGCACCCACATCGTGGGGCGGCTCGACTTTCCGGCCCCTCGCTACATCTTGGAGCGGGCCTACGCGGCGGGGGTGGATATCCTCGACCTGCCGCTGTACGTCTTCGATCCGGCCGCCGCCCGCGAGCGGGGACTGGAGCGTGACCGGCGTCTGGCGTCGCTGGAGGCGGCGCGGAGCGTCTTCCCCCGCTGGGGGGTGGCGACGACCCTCATGGCGGGGGAGGAATCCCCCTGCGTCACCCGTCGTGGCATCGACGAACTCCTGGCGGCCGGCATCGTCCCGCTGGTGGAGCTCTCTCCCCGGGCGTTCCACTACCCCCTCGACGAGATCGCCGAGCTGTTCGGGCACCTGGCCGCGGCGTGGAGGCGGCACAAGGTGGTGACTCTGCCGCTGCAGCCGCTGGTCGGCTGCCTCACCCCGCTGGTGGCGGTTCGCAAGGCGGGCATCCTCAGGGGGTTCATCGACAGGGTCCACGACCGGCAGCTCCTGGCCACCTCCGACCTGCGCCGCAGTCTGCGGGTAAGGCAGGTGGAGCAGTCGTTCGAATCGGCGGGGCTGTAGGATGAAGAACCCTCACGGAAGCGACGTGCCGGGAAGCAACGGCCTTCCCGCGATGGACAAGCCGCTGAAGCTGGACAACCGTCCGATGTGGCTCATCGTGCTGGACCGGACGGGTCACTACCAGCTCCTGGCGGGGCTCGCGGTGGTCGGCGCAATCCTGTTCCATCTTTCACCGCCGGCGGGGCTCTCTCAAGCGGGATACCACGCCCTCGTCCTGTTCGGCGCCACCGTCGCCCTCTGGGTCTCCGGACTCCTCCCCATCGCGGTGACGGCGCTCCTCTCCATGGCGATGCTGCCGCTTTTGGGGGTCATGGATGCGCGGACCACCTACGCCATGTTCGGCAACGAGGCGGTCTTCTTCATCCTCGGCGCCTTCATCCTGGCGGCGGCCATGACCGGCACCGGGCTGTCGGCGCGGCTCGCGAGGACCATGCTGGCCGGGTTCGGTACCACGCCGCGGCGGCTGGCGCTCACGGTCTACCTCCTCTCCGCGCTCCTCTCCTTCTGCATGAGCGAGCACGCGGTGGCCGCCATGATGTTCCCGGTGGTGGCGGAGATTGCCGGGGCGCTTGGGCTGGAGAAGGGGAAGAGCAGCTTCGGCCGGCTCATCTTCATGTCCATCGCCTGGGGGTGCATCATCGGCGGCATCGCCACCTTTCTGGGCGGCGCCCGGGCCCCGCTCGCCGCAGGGATGCTGAAGGAGAGCACCGGCCTTTCGTTCAGTTTCCTGGAGTGGACGGCGGCGGCCTGCATGATCGTCCTGCCGCTCCTGGTGATCGGGTTTCTGCTGCTGCTGCGGTTCTTCCCGGTGGATATCGCCGACGTGAGCGACGGGGTGCGGTACCTCAACCGCAAACGGCTGGAGCTGGGACGGATGACCTACGACGAGATGATCACCGCCGTCGTCATGGTCGCCACCGTGGGGTGCTGGCTCGTTTTCGGCGAGAAGACCGGGCTCGCCTCCGTGGCGATCCTCGGCACGGCGGCGCTCTTCACCTTCCGGGTGGTGTCGTGGCAGAAGATCGAGGAGTACGTGAACTGGGGGATCGTCTTCATGTACGGCGGCTCCATCGCGCTGGCCTCGGCCCTGTCCAGGACCGGCGCGGCGACCTGGATCGTGCGGAAGGGGATGGGGCTCTTCCAGGGGTCGCCGCTGACCGTCATCATGGTGATCTCCCTGGCGGCCATGCTTCTCACCGAGTGCATCAGCCACGCGGCGGTGGTGGCGATCCTCATGCCGATCGGGATCGGACTCTGCTCTACCCTCGGCATGGACCCGAAGGTGATGACGCTTACCATCGCGCTCCCGGCGGGGCTCGCCTACTGCCTCCCCATGGGGACGCCGGCCACGGCCATCGCCTACGCCTCGGGGTTCCTGAGGAGCCGGGACATCATCGTGGCCGGCTGCGCCGTCATGGCGATCTCCTGGACGCTGTTCATGGCGTCGGTGATGTTCGTCTGGCCGCACCTGGGATTAAAAATCTAATTTCCAAAACACAAATCGCAAATTTCAATAAAATAGGGATTTGACGATTGGAATTTCGGAGAAAAATATGAAACGTGATATACCTGTTGTTCCATCCGACGCTTCTCCGCAGGAGATTCTCCGCATCGCCGTGGGGGCCGTGGCCGGTCCGGTGAAGCTCGCCTGCTCCTTCTCCGTGGAGGACGTGGTCATCATCGACATGATCCGGGAGCTGGGGCTGGAGGTGGGGCTCTTCGCCCTGGACACCGGCCGGCTGAACGAGGAGACCTACGAGGTGGCCGACGCCATCACCGAGCGGTACCGGATTCCCATCGACTGGTTCTTTCCCCGGCACGAGGCGGTGGAGAAGCTCATCCGGGAAAAGGGGCAGTACTCCTTCCGCGAGTCGCTGGAGAACCGCCACGAGTGCTGCCATATCCGGAAGGTGGAGCCGCTGGGGCGGGCACTCTCCGGGCTCGCCGGCTGGATCACGGGCCTGCGCCGCGAACAGAGCGTCACCCGGGGCGAACTCGCCCCCATCGAGCTGGACGAACTGAACGGCGGTATACTGAAGATAAACCCGCTTCTGGAATGGACCGAAGCGCAGGTCTGGGAGTATGCGAAGGAGAGACGCGTCCCCACCAACCGGCTCCACAGGCAGGGGTACCCCTCCATCGGCTGCGCCCCCTGCACCCGGCCGGTGGCGCCCGGCGAGCACCCGCGGGCGGGGCGGTGGTGGTGGGAGAATCCGGAGCACAAGGAGTGCGGTCTTCATCGAAGATGAAGACCACGCAAGGATGAAGGATGAATTATGAGGTATGAAGGGGCTTGTTTCATCCTTCATCCTTCATAAATTTTCTCTTCAACGGGAGATATCACGACATGAGTGAAACTTTGACCCATTTACAGCAGCTCGAAGCCGAATCGATCCATATCATCCGCGAGGTGGCGGCAGAGTTCGAGAACCCGGTGATGCTCTACTCCATCGGCAAGGACTCGGCGGTGATGCTGCACCTGGCGCGGAAGGCGTTCTACCCGGCGCCGCCGCCGTTTCCCCTGCTGCACGTGGATACCACCTGGAAGTTCAGGGAGATGATCCAGTTCCGGGACCGGATGGCCGCCGAATGCGGGCTCGACCTCATCGTGCACGTGAACGAGGAGGGGGTGCGCCAGGGAATCTCGCCGCTCACCCACGGTTCGGCGCTCTACACCGACGTCATGAAGACCGAGGGGCTGAAGCAGGCGCTGGACAAGTACAAGTTCGACGCCGCCTTCGGCGGTGCCCGGCGCGACGAGGAGAAGTCCCGGGCCAAGGAGAGGATCTTCTCCTTCAGAAGCAAAAATCATCGCTGGGACCCGAAGAACCAGCGGCCGGAGCTCTGGAACCTGTACAACACCCGGATCAAACCGGGGGAGAGCATCCGGGTCTTCCCGCTCTCCAACTGGACCGAGCTGGACGTCTGGCAGTACATCCATCTGCAGAACATCCCCATCGTGCCGCTCTACTATGCGGCGGTCCGGCCGGTGATCGAGCGGGACGGCATGCTGATCATGGTTGACGACGAGCGGATGGACATCCGGCCGGACGAGACGGTACAGCTCAAATCGGTGCGGTTCCGCACCCTGGGGTGCTACCCCTTGACCGGCGCCGTGGAGTCCACCGCCGACACGCTCCCCGCCATCATCCAGGAGATGCTTTTGACCCGCACCTCGGAACGCCAGGGGCGGCTCATCGACCACGACCAGGCGGGGAGTATGGAGAAGAAAAAGCAAGAGGGATATTTCTGATAGGACTTATAGGTCCCATAGGTCGTATAGGTCCTATGAAAACCGAAGGATTATACATGGCCCACCAATCCGAACTGATCGAAAAGGACATCCTGGCGTTCCTGAAGAGCCAGGAGGAGAAGTCCATGCTCCGCTTCATCACCTGCGGCAGCGTGGACGACGGCAAGAGCACGCTCATCGGGCGGCTTTTGTGGGATTCGAAGATGGTGTTCGAAGACCAGCTGGCGGCGCTGGAGGCGGACAGCAAGAAGGTCGGCACCCAGGGGGGCGCCATCGACTACGCCCTGCTTTTGGACGGGCTGCAGGCGGAGCGGGAGCAGGGGATCACCATCGACGTGGCCTACCGCTACTTCTCCACCGACCGGCGCAAGTTCATCGTTGCCGACACCCCCGGCCACGAGCAGTACACCCGTAACATGGTCACCGGCGCCTCCACCGCCAGGGTGGCGGTGATCCTGGTGGACGCCCGCAAGGGACTCCTGACCCAGACCCGGCGCCACAGCTACCTGGTGTCGCTCGTGGGTATCCGGCATATCGTGCTGGCTGTGAACAAGATGGACCTCATCGGGTTCGACGAGCAGAAGTTCGAGGCGATCCGCAGCGACTACGAGCGGTTCGCCGCCCCGCTCTGCTTCTCCTCCATCACCGCCATCCCCATTTCTGCGCTCGGGGGGGACAACATCATCGGGCGGAGCGTCAACACCCCCTGGTACGCCGGCTCCACCCTCATGAACCACCTGGAGACCGTGCAGGTGGAGGACGACAGCCGGGAGAAGCCGTTTAGGCTGCCGGTGCAGTGGGTGAACCGCCCCCACCTGGATTTCCGCGGTTTCTGCGGCACCGTCGCCTCCGGGATCATCCGGCCGGGAGACGAGGTCCGTGTCGTCGCGTCGGGGCGTTCCAGCAGGGTGGCCCGCATCGTCACCATGGACGGCGATCTAAAGGAGGCGTCCGCCGGTCAGGCGGTGACCCTGACGCTTACGGACGAGATCGACATCAGCCGCGGGGATATGCTGGCCGCCCCCGAGGCGCAGCCGCTGCATTCCCGCCACCTGGAGGCGCATCTCGTCTGGCTCCACGACGAGCCGCTGCAGCCGGGCAGGAACTATCTGGTGAAGACCGCCTCCGCCCTGATCCCCGGCCGGGTCACCGCCATGAAGTTCGCGGTGGACGTGAACAGCCTGGAGCAGAAGCCGGCAAATACCCTGGGGCTGAACGAGATCGGCGTCGCCCGGCTGGAGCTGGACCGCCCCGCCGCCTTCGATTCCTACCGGCAGTGCCGGGATACGGGCTGCTTCATCCTCATCGACCGGTTCACCAACGCCACCGTGGCGGCGGGGATGGTCGTTGCGGCGGCGCCGGAGGGCACGCAGACGGAGGACGTGCCGGCAGCCGGCAGTGCCGTTCGGCGGATCAACCTGGGAGAGCGCTTCATCAGCGGCGACGAGGGGAACCTGGTGGACCTGACGGGGGAGGAGGGGGAGATCGCGTTCGATGCCACCCCGGATTTCCTGGATATGCTGGCGCGGGGAAACAGGGTGCTCTTCCGCCTGGGTGGCCCGGAGCAGTTGCAGCCGGTGGCGCGGTTCGCCTTCGAGCACGGCCTGCAGTGCACCTTCGGCCGCGCGGGGGACCGGATCAACCTGGTGCTTTTCAACTCCGAGGCGATCACGACGCCCCGGAAATCCAGTCTCGACGGGCTGTAGCGGCCGGACCCGAACGGGGGCGGCAGTTTCGGAAAAATGCTGGTTAGGGAGAAATAATTTCGGACAAAAACTATCTTGTTTGACTTTGTTTTCCGTGAAGGGTAGAGTTAATTACAACAACATAGTACTTCTCCTTCTCACCCCGCTGTCACCCGACGCCGGGGTATTTTTTTGCGGGTTCACCGGTAGAACTCCTGGACGCCGCAGAATTCGTTCTGGAGGGAGAGGAATGCCCCGACTATCACCGGGTCGAAGTGGCTGTCGTCCTCCTCCAGGATGATCGCCCGCGCCGTTTCGTGGTCGAACCCCTTGCGGTAACAGCGGTCGGAACGGAGCGCGTCGTACACGTCGGCCAGGGCGATGATGCGTGCCGGCAGCGGGATGTTGCGTCCGACCAGCCGGTCCGGATACCCGTTGCCGTCCCACCGTTCGTGGTGGTAGAGGGCGATCTCGATCCCCATGCCGATGAAGGCGTTGCCGGGATAGCGGTTGTAGACGGTCTGCATGTTTTCCGCACCGATGACGGTGTGGGTCTTCATGACCTCGAACTCTTCCGGTGTGAGCTTGCCGGGCTTGAGGAGGATACGGTCGGGGATCGCCACCTTGCCGATGTCGTGGAGCGGGGCGGCGTGCTGGATGCATTCGATGAAGTCGGCCGAGACCTGACCGGCATAGGGGGAATCCAGGGCGAGCCGTTCTGCGATCAGCCGGCAGTAGTCCCGCACCCGCTCGAGATGGGAGCCGGTATCCTCGTCCCGGTATTCGGCCAGCTTCGCCAGGGCGAAGATCGTTGCCGCCTGCGCCTCCGACAGCTCACGGACCTTCTCCTCCACCGCCTTCCTGACCCGTACGTCGCACTGCAGCGACCGCAGGCGGAGCTGGGTGTTCACCCGTACCCGCACCTCGTCGGGATCGAACGGCTTGGTGACGTAGTCCACCCCCCCCGCTTGGAACCCCTCGATCTTGTCCTCCGGGCTGTCCCTGCCACTCAGAAAGATCACCGGGATCTCCTGCAGCCGGTCGTCGCTCTTCAACTGGCGGCAGACCTCCAGACCGTTCAGGTCCGGCATGGTCACGTCCAGCAGGATCAGGTCAGGTCTTTCACGCAGGGCGGTACCGACTACCAGGTTGCTGTTGCCGACGGCGACGACGTCGCGACCGTCCTTCGCCAGCATCGACTGGAGCAGGAGGATCACCGCCGGTTCGTCGTCTACCACCATGACCCTGGATCGTACTGACATGCACCTTACCTCTTGTCCTGACGTTTCGCCCGTGCCCTTCTCATTCCGGATGACCGGCTGCCGTGTGCCGCACCCGGTGACGAGAGCAGTCCACCCGTAGCTATTCATCGGCAGATCCGCAGATTGGTCCAGTAGAATATTTGACCGGACGGCGTCCGCAATGATACCGCAGCGTTGGAAGACCCGCTACCGGGGAGTGCTGACGAACAGCAGAAGCGCCAGGAACGCCGGCATCAGCCCGGTGGGGTCGTCGAAGTCGATCCGGCGTCAGTTCGATTCACACGCCACGTCGTCTGCAGACCGAAGAAATTGCCATTCATGCACAAACGATGTATATACATGGTTCAGATCTTGCGGTGGTTGGTTTCACCACCGGTACAGAGGAACCGATGGGCAGGCGACTGAAAATATCCACCGAGAACGAGAATCTCCGGCAGGCCATCCTCGATTCGGCCCTGAAGCTGTTTACGACGAAAGGGTATTTCAATACCTCCATGCAGGATATCAGGCGCGATGCCCAGATCAGCATCGGCGCCGTCTATCATTACTTTGCCAGCAAAGAGGAGCTCGCCTCCGCCCTGTACGACTCCCTCTTGGAGAAGATCACGGCGGAGTTTCTCGCCATCAGGCACGGCCATGTTACGGCCCATGATCAGTGCAAGGCCATCATGGTGCTGCTGTTCGACCTCACCGAGTCGAATCCGACACAGATGGCGTTCATGCTGCATGCGAAACACCGGGAGTTCATTCCGACGGTCACCCCCATCTGTTCCTCCCGGCCGTTCGCCATCATGCGCGAGATGGTGCAGGAAGGGATCGACAACAAGGAAATCGCTCCACTGGACCTGACCATCGCATCCAACTGTCTTTTCGGAGGGATGTTCAGGCTGATAAACCTCCGTCTCGACAACAGCATCGACGGACCTCTCCCCGACCAGCTCGAAACCGTTTGGAGCTGCTCCTGGCGCAGCGTCGCCGCCCATCCCGAATAAAATAAAATGCCGTTGTATTTGCCTTAAAAAACCCTTGCAAATGAATACGCGAAGTGGTAGAAAACGAACATTCGTTCTGTATATAACCCAGATGTAGCAAAGGAGGAAAGTATGCCGAAGTACGTCATCGAGAGGGATCTTCCCGGCGCAGGACAGATCTGCGCACCGGACATGCAGGCAATCTCGCAGAAATCCTGCAGCGTCCTTCAGGGGCTCGGGCCGCAGATCCAGTGGGTGCAGAGCTACGTCACCGACGACAAGATCTACTGCATCTACATCGCCCCCAACAAGGAGATGGTGCTCGAGCACGCCCGGCAGGGCGGTTTCCCGGCCAACAGCGTGGCCGAGGTGAAGCGGATGATCGATCCGACCACCGCCGAGTAGAAGCGTCGACATTGAACATGCATTGGCAGGTTTCGCGCTGCCACTGAAGATGAACGGAACTGGGTCCCTGGCCGATACGGCCGGGGACCTTGTTTTATCTGCCCGATGAATCCCCGCCTTACAGCATGCGGGCGAAGAGGTGGGCAAACCATTCCCGTATCCGGGACGACCACGGCCTGTCGTCCCATCCCTCCTCGGTAATCCGGTCCGATGCGGCCAGGTCCCTGCGGAACATCCGCTCCATCTGCGCGGCGAACTCGCCGCCCAGTACCACCGTGTTGATCTCGAAGTTGTCGGAAAAACTCAGGAAGTCGAGGTTCGTGGAGCCGACGGTCGCCCAGACGCCGTCGATGACCGCGGTCTTCGCGTGCAGGACGGCGTCGCGCCGTTCGTACAGCTTCACCCCGGACTCCAGCAGCTCGTCGTAATAGTACTGACCGGCGTACAGGGCCAGGTTCTGGTCGCTCGTCTTCGGCAGGATGATCTCGACCTCCACGCCGCTCTGTGCGGCCGCGCAGAGTGCCCTGATCATCTGCCCGTCGGGCACGAAATAGGATGCCGTCAGGTGGATCGAGCGTTCGGCGAAGGCGACGGCCGACACGTACATGATGAAGGTGGTCCGGCCCGCCTCGCCGGGCCGGCTCGTGATCACCTGTACCAGGGTGTCTCCCTCTTCCTGCAGCGGCGGGAAATAGTCCCGCTCGTTCAGTGCCGGTCCCTTCTGCAGCGTCCAGACGCGGAGGAACGCCTTCTGGAACTCGGCCGCGGCCGGACCGTCGATCTGGATGTCCGTATCGCGCCAGGGGATGGCGGGCTTTTGCTCCTCGTCGCCGAAGAACTTGCTCGAATAGACCCGGCTGATGTTCACGCCGCCGGTAATGACCGTCCTGCCGTCCACGATCAGGATCTTGCGGTGATCCCGCGGGGTGAGCCGCCAGGTTTCGGACGCCTTCAACGGGTTGACCGGGTTGAACTCGACCACGTTGATCCCCACGTCCCGCAGCCGCCGGAAAAAGCCGTCGGGGGTCTCCAGGCTGCCGACGCTGTCGTAGATGAGATTGACCCTGACCCCTTCCCGCCGCTTGCGGATCAGCAGGTCCGCCAGACGCCGTCCCGTCTCGTCATCCTCGAACATGAACGTTTCCAGGTCTATCGTCTGCCGGGCGTTTCCGATCGCCGTGAACATGGCGGCAAACGTGGCCGGTCCGTCGACGAGGAGCTTTACCCGGTTTCCCTTGATGAGGGGGCCTCCGCTCACCTCCTCGTTGACCGCGATCTGGCGCTCCAGTATCTCCGTCGACCCCGCCGACCGGCTCAGGCGTTTCATGATGGCCCTGCTCTGTTCGGGCGAGAGCAGGCCGTGGATCGAGGCGATCCGCGGAGGCGTGCCGTCGAATGGCACCTTTCCGATGACCTCGGCGGCGTTGGGGAGGGGGGCGCAGCCGGCAAGCCAGACGAGGCAGGCGGTCGCCATCGGCACTACGGACAATCGTGCGGTGATCTTCATGTGCTGACCCGGATGCAGCGTCGGTGGTAACTGTCGGGAGTAACTATACCAGAGGAGGCGGCGGTACACACGGCCCGTCGGCACGATTCTGCGGCCGGGAAGCGGCGGTCCGGATCGGATACGGCGGTACGGCGCGAAACGTATTGCCCGTACCGTTTTTTGAGGTACAATTCCCCGGCAAAGCGGAGGAGGAACGGTGTTCGGAGGACTTGCCGCAAACGTAGTCGTGCTGGGGTTCGTGAGCATGCTCACGGACGTCTCCAGCGAGATGATCTATCCGCTCCTGCCGCTGTTTCTCACCAGCGTGCTGGGGGCCGGCCCGGCATTTCTCGGCGTCATCGAGGGGATCGCCGAGGCCACGGCGTCGCTGTTCAAGCTCGTTTCCGGCATGCTGTCCGACCGTGTCGGACGCCGGAAATCTTTGGTGCTCGGCGGCTATTCCCTCTCCTCGCTTTCCCGCCCGCTGATCGCCCTCGCCACGTCCCCCCTTGCGGTACTCGTCATCCGTTTTTCCGACCGCCTGGGGAAGGGGATCCGGACCTCGCCGCGGGATGCGCTCATCGCCGACTCGGTGGATGCCTCCTCGTGGGGGAGGGCGTACGGGTTCCACCGCTCCATGGACCACGCCGGGGCGATTATCGGTCCGCTGATCGCGTCGCTTCTCCTGGGTGTGGCCGGCTTCGGCCTGCGCACCGTCTTCTGGCTCGCCGCCATCCCCGGCATCTTTGCCGTGGTCGTCATCGTTTTCCGGGTGCAGGAGGTGAAGCGGCGCGCCTCGGCGAACGGCACCTTCCTGACGGCACTGCCGCGGGGACGGCTCCGCACCTTTCTCTCCATCCTGTTTCTCTTCACCCTCGGCAACTCCACCGACGCGTTCCTGCTTCTCAGGGCGTCGCGGCTGGGGGTGACGCCGGCTGTGATCCCGCTCCTCTGGATGGTGTTCCACCTGGTGAAGATGGGCTCCTCCATGCCGTTCGGTCTTTTGTCCGACCGGATCGGCCGGCGCGGCGTCATCGTCGCGGGGTGGACGATCTACGCCCTGTCGTACCTGGGGTTCGCTTCAGCCACCACGGAGCGGCAGATCTGGCTGCTGTTCATGCTGTACGGGCTGTACTACGGACTGACGGAAGGGGTGGAGAAGGCGTTCATCGCAGACATGGTCGCCGGGCAGGAACGGGGCGGCGCGTTCGGCTGGTACCACTGCGTGATCGGCATCGGAACGCTCCCCGCCAGCATCATGTTCGGCCTGATCTGGGAGCATGCGGGGATGCATGCGGCCTTTCTGACCGGGGCGGCCCTGGCGGCGGTCGCCTCCGTACTCCTGCTGGCGGGGATGGGGAGTCTTCGGCGGGGGTGAGCAGGGGCGGGGCAGCCCGGCCCGGCACTGCCCGGCATGCATCTTTTCGCAGGACCCGGCCGTCCTGCGCTCTTGGCGAGGAACGTCACATATCCCCGTCCGGCACTCCGTAGTACAGCCCGTACAGCACGAACAGCAGGAGCGGGAGGGTCGACTGCCGGAACGTTGCACCGATGGCAGGGGAGGCCGGTTTCATGCCGTGTGCCGGGACCTATCGACCCTCCGGGGTGGCAGCGGCGCCGTCGCCGGCCGGTTCCAGCCCGAGAAAGACATGCTCCGCCTCGGGGACGACGGCGCGGATCTTTGTGCGGAGGGTGGCGGCCAGCCTCTCCAGCTGACCGGCCGGCAGGTTGTCGTCGAAATCGAGCCGCAGAGCGATCAGGCACGACCCGACCCCCAGTTGCATGGTCCAGATCCCCACCACCCGGTCGATCTCCGGCTGTTCGGCCAGCATGTTGCGCAGGGCGTTGACCTTCTCCCGGTCGATCCCCTCGCCCACCAGGAGCTTCCGCATCTCCGCCGCCAGGAAGAGCGACATGGTCCCCAGAAGCAGGCCGATGATGACGGAGGCGATGCCGTCGAAGACCGGCAGCCCGGTGAACACCGCCAGAAGCGTACCGGTAAGCGCCGTCACCAGGCCGATCATGGCGGCCGTATCCTCCACGGCGATGACGATCAGGTTCGAGTCCTTGGACTCCCGCAGAAGCGTCCGGAGCGGTACCCGCCGCGCCCCCGCCTTCATCCCCTTCAGCGCCACCAGCCACGAATACCCCTCAAGTACCACGGAGATGCCGAGCACCAGGAAGATCAGCGCCGGCCGCTCCAGCGGATGGGGATGCAGCACCTTTTCGATCCCCTCGAAGAGTGAGTAGACCGCGCCGAGCAGGAACAGGATCACCGCCACCAGGTTGGACCAGTAGTACTCCTCCTTGCCGTGGCCGAAGGGGTGGTTGGCGTCGGCGGGGCGTTTGCTTCGGCGCATGCCGAAGATGAGGAGCAGCTGGTTGCCCGAATCGGCCAGGGAGTGGACCGCCTCGGCCAGCATGGCGGCGCTGCCGGAGAGGATCGCGACGATCCCCTTGATGACGGTAATGGCGGTATTCATGGCGAGGGCGGTCAGGACCGCCCGGGTCGAGGCTTTGGTACTCATCGTGGTGGTGGCTCCTCTGCAGATCTACCCGGTTGCCGGCTGGTGCAGTGGGGATAAGTGGCGAGCTTCCCGCATTTGGGTTCAGGACTTGCCCGGCCAGTCCCCTTTCCACCATTCGTCATCCCGGCCTGCCGCTGGGGTCCGGCTCTCCTGGGGCGCCAGCTTCCTCCTGACGAGGCCGGCGGTGATGCTGAGGGCAATGAGCGTGCCGCAGACGACGAGGGTGGCCTGGGTGTGCGTGACGAGCATGACGACAAGGAAGACCAGCGCAACGAGAGCGATGATGGCCATGGTGACTCCTTTTCGGAAGGCGATGGTCACATTCTACGGATTCGGCGCCGGCCTGCCAAGCAAAAAGGCCCGGCGGAATCCCCCGCCGGGCCTCTGCTGTCTGCGGTTATCGTACACCGTTTATCTGCCACCGAAGGTTCCTTGCGTGCTCCGCCAATGGGGCAGATTCAAAAAGGACTGGCTACTTTTCAGCATGAGTCCCAAAGGTAGCCCTTTATCTCCCCATGTGCTACATTCGTCCCGCCGCATCCATGAGACAGGCGCCGGGTTGCTGGCCGCCCGCATACACCGGAGGAAGAAACCGATGATTCCCGAAAAACTGCTGGAGATACTGAAACAGGACGGCGTCGTCGCCATCGCGACACTGGGCCAGGACGGGCCGCACATGGTCAACACGTGGAACAGCTACATCCGCATATCCGCCGAAGGGCGCCTGCTCATCCCCGCCGGGTACATGCACCGCACCGAGGCGAATGTCGCCCATAACCCCGAGGTGCTGATCACCCTGGGGAGCAGCAAGGTGCAGGGGCTGCACGGACCGGGCGCCGGATTCCTCATCAAGGGGAAGGCGGAGTTCGTGACGTCCGGACCGGATTACGAGCTGCTGAAAGCGAAATTCGACTGGCTGCGCGCCACCCTGGCCGTTACGCCCGATTCCGTTACGCAGACCTGGTAGTCGGGAACTGCACTGCGCTACTCGTAATGGGTCCAGATCCGGATGATCTTGACGGTCCTGATCTCCTCCAGCACCTGGTATACCAGCCGGTGCTGGATGTTGATCCGCCGCGAATGACAGTAAAGGGACAGGCACCAATTACGTCAATTAGGTGCCTGTCCCCTTATAACATTCGGTGGATCTTCCTGGTTGTACCTCTTTTCGTGATGTGTTCCATTCTTGACTGTGGTACTAACTTGTGGTACTAAACACTTGTGAAAAGAAAAAATCTTAAAGCTCTGGAAAGCATCTTTTCTCATCCCGTTCCTGGAAGCATTCAATGGCCGGATATCCTCGCTCTTTTCAGAGAGCTAGGTGCAGAGATCACCGAGCGAGAAGGGTCCCGTGTCGGGGTTCGTCTTTTTGGGGATCGTCGAGTCTTTCACCGTCTGCATCCTTCGCCGGATACGGACAAAGGAGCAGTCGCAGCCATACGCAAATGGCTTGAAGAAAATGGAGTCAGACCATGAACAATATGACCATTAACGGCTATGACGCAGTCATTTCATACGACCCGGAAATCAATATGTTCCGGGGAGAGTTTGTTGGGATCAACGGTGGTGCAGACTTCTATGCAAGCACAGTTGACGATCTTCGGAAAGAGGGCGAAATATCTCTCAAGGCTTTTCTCGAAATGTGCACCGAAGACGGAGTTGAGCCACGCAAACACTTCTCCGGCAAGTTCAATTTACGGGTACCTCCTGCATTGCATCAGCGCCTCGCCGCACAAGCTGCCGCCCACGGCAAGAGTATCAATGCCTGGGTCGTTGAACTCTTATCAGATTGTGCAGTTCACGGCCACTGAGCTTTCTTAATCTTCTACCCTTTCCCCTGTACAACGGGGCTGCGCTTGACCTGTCGGGAAGATTCTCCGCCCGGTCATGGTCTGAGCGCGATCTACCTCCGGGGACATTGTTTATTTGTTTAACAATTATCGACATAGTTGACAAATAAACAAAGTCCCCAACAGGCCCCCGATAAGTTACATAACTTACCAACGTCCCCTTGGGGGCTTCCCATCGTCCCTCCCAGAAATCTGATTCTTTAGGTTTCAAACACTCTATTAGCCAGCGACCTCCTCCACCGACAAATTCAACTGACATCCGGTCTGAAATTCCTTCTTGTTTGCTCCCAAAGTGCCAAGCCCTTAACTGATAAACACCTTCAGATTGAATTTTATTCAACCACTCAAAGGGGTTGTCGGCATATGGTATTTCTGTCCAACCAGATCCGTCCGACTCAATATCAATGAATTTGACATATTTGCAGAACTTAAACGTCGTATTTTCAGGGAAATATTCATGTAATGAGTTTCCTGATAGGAAGCAATTTCCATGCACCGTAAGGCTCAGTAATTGAGCTATCGTTCCTTGCAAAGTTCCTCCTTATTCCGGCCAACGAGTCGTAGCCTCAGCGGCGAAGTCTGCTGAAGGCTACTGTTGAGCACCTACTGCTGTTGCAAGATCCATCAAGCGTTCATACAGAGGCTCCGCTGTGCGCAGAAAATTCTGGTAGTTTGGGTATCCAGGCAGGCCATTTTTTGCATCGCATGGCTTCTTTCGAACTGGATACTTCCCATCGGCTATTATGTTAGCCGCACGTTCGAGACATTCTTCCTCGACAGGCAGAAGGTTCAACCCTTTGATTTTTTTTGCAAGCTCACTCAAGGAGTGAGAAGAAAAAGGTAGTTTTTGTCCGGTTTGTAGCTCAACAATCGCCCCTTGGTGTATAAGTGCCGCTTTGATGGCCATCTCCAATGAAAAAGCCAAACAGAAGAGCGCAGGTACCCCCACCTCCTCACGACGTGCCAAATCTATTGATATCTGATTCTCCATTTCAATGTGCATTTGCCGATGAGCTTTTTCCATTTCGTCGTTAAGCACAACCGATGCACAGTAAAAACTTTGTGCCATCATCGCCCATCTGGCACTCTGCTTAGCTATGTCAAGTTCACTAGGCCAATTAGGTAGGCGCTGTCTGATCTGGTCCAACCCTATCATTCTTAGTTCCTTTTTGCTCAACGTCATAAGGCACCAGCGGCGGAGCGTTAGCGGAGACCGCTGTTGCCGCTGGTTAGCCATTTCCCCTCTGTTGCCTCTTCTTCGAGGATTGCTGGATATATCCTCCAAAGTAAAAACCCACTATTGTGAGCAAGGAAGCTTTGAGATATTCAGGTATGTCATTCTTGCCTGTACTGATGGTTATGTAAGATGCAGTCAATACAAGGACAAGAGCTATAATTCCTCCGATGTTGAATACTTGGTTTAACCACTCCAGCTTGCTCGCATTGCTTGCAGAAGCAGCGTTCATTTGTTGAATCAACTGGCTTTCTGTGTCGGCATATCCAGAATAGTTCTTAGTGACCACAACATATTGCTTTGCCGTTGTTTGATCGTCTTTGTATTCTATTTGGGCCACAAGGTATACACAATGGTGTCGCGGCTACACATATGACAAAACGCCAAAAACGGCAAAATGCAAAATGTGTAGCTCTGACACTGGCTCCGCTCCTTGGCGACATAGCTCGTGCCAAAGGGATGTCTCAGGTTGCGCGCGATGCCGCCTCTCCCGGGAAAGTCTTTACAAGGCGCTATCGGGTGAGCGAGTTCCCGGCTTCTATACGATCCTCAAAATCGTTTCTGCCCTCGGACGCAAACTGCATGCGGCCGCCAGATAGGGTTCAATCCCGCCCTGCTTGTTCGTCCCCAGATCGCGGACAGCAGCAGGGTATCTGGGCATTCCCGTATAGCCTGCCCACATTTACAGGTTTCATCCGGGCGATGCGCCCGCCACGCACCCTTTCAGCCGATTGCCCCGTCTACAGGACCTTCCCGACTACCTTCCGCAGATCGATGCTGACCCTGTCATCCTCCTGCTGCAGCCTGAACCCCTGCTTCCGGACGGCACGTTCGATCTCCGGCATGTGCAGGGCACCCCATGGAATGACTACCGTATCGTAACGCGCTATGGCCTGTTTCAGGTGGCCGATCACGACACGGTTTCTGTTGTAGAGGATGTCATTCATGAGGGTGTCGTACATCTTCGCCGTCATGTTCTTCTCCGCCCAGCCGTTGAATGCAAGCAGCCCTTTCATCACGGAGGGGTTATTCTTCAGCTGCCGGCCGAATTCATCGAGGAAACGGATGGTCGGGGGACGGAAGGAGCTGATATCCACATCGGCCCGGAGGATATCCGCTTCCGCGGCGTTTTCACCCGCGTCGGATGTCGCGGGGCCCGCCTCTTCCAGCTCCGCCTCGTCGATCAGCCTCCCTTTCAGCTGCATCTTTCGCTGGGAGGAGAGTCCCAGAACGCCGGCCAGTTTTCCGTAGTCGAGACCGTTCTTCAGGAGATGCCTGTCGTCGGTCACCCCTTCGGCCAGCACGATGGTGCGGCCGGTGACGGCCGCATCCGACAGTTGGTCATAGTATGCCTTCTCGCCAACATGGATCATGGCGACGAGCCGGACCGTCTTGTTGCCGCGGCGGTAATCCCTCTCGACCATGTGCAGCCCGTCGGGCGCGAGGTGCATGAATCCGGCGGTATGTTCCGTCAGGTATGCATTTGCCGCGTTGAAGAGGAGCAGCGCCACGACAAGCGGGACGGCGACCAGATTGGCCGCGAAGAAGGTGACGCTGTTTTTGAGGCTGAAGAACGGCGCCTCGAACGGCTCCTTCGGCATGACTAGACGGTGAGCACGCTTCTTCTGGAAGCGTGCCGTCCGGAAGCATGATACGGGCACCAGGCAGAGCAGGAGCTGTACCGCTGGCAGGAGCAGGCGGTAGGCGCCGCTTTCCGCCAGCGAGGGAAACGCAGTGATGGCGACCGGGCACCAGAGCACGAACAGGGTGAGGGGGAGGAAGACCCGTTTGGGGAGCCGCTTGTCGATCCCCAGGCAGAGGTAGAGCGGAATCGCCATGAGAAACACGAGGTTGGCCACGACGCTCCGCACGCCGGAGAAGAGGTGCAGCGAAAAGGCGAGGGAGGTGATCTCGTCCAGGAGGGAGAGCATCCCGTCGGTGAGGAACAGGGTCAGAAACAGGTTGGCGAAGATTCTCATCGATACACCCCGCTTTCCGGTGAGCCGCCATGAATCTAGCGAAAAACCTGCTCCACTGCAAGGGATAATCTGCCTTTCCGGTAACGGCACAGGCGAAAAAAGGGGCATCGCCTCTCCCCCTGTCGCCGGTTGCAGGGGAAAGGGCTTTGCCCCTTGTGGTGCTGCATGCCCGCTTCCGGCCGTCAGGCGGCCTTGGCGTAGCCGTGTCCTTCCCCGTGTCCGCCGAGGAACTCCTTCACGAACCGTACCTCGATGCCGTACGGCGAATGGGCCAGGAGGATGTCCATGCACCCCTGGTAGGTCGCGCTCCGGCCCCAGTCCTGCTGGAGCTCGAACAGGAACTGCAGCGAGGTGACGGGGACGGCGCCGGCCTGGACGAGCCGCTGTACCGCCCGTTCGTGGGCCTCGGTGGAGATGTCGCCGCAGGCGTCGGTGGGGACGTAGACCTCGTACCCCGCCTTCAGGAGGTCGAGGGTGGGGAACAGGACGCACGCCTCGGTCCAGAGACCGGCGAGAACGATCTTCTTCCGGCCGGTCCGTTCGACCGCTATCCTGAAGGCGCCGTCGAGCCAGGCGTTGATGGAGGTGCGGTCGATGGGGGTGACGCCGGGGAAGATGCTGCCGATCTCCGGGATCATGGCGCCGCTGAAGCTGTCCGCGGCGACTGTGGAGAGTATGACGGGAACGTTGAAGAGCCTCGCCGCCTTGGCGATGACCTGTACGTTCTGGACGATTACGGTACGGTCGTGGGAGTGGACCCCCGAGAACATCGCCGGCTGGTAGTCGATGAGGGCCAGCGCGCAGTCGGAGGGGGTCACCATGCCGTGATAGGTGCCGGTTGCCATGATGGTTCCTCCTTCCTGAGGGTTAGGGTTCAGGTATGTCCGGTTTGGTACGGTCATTATAGCACGGTGGCGATTGCCGGGATTTAAAGATTTTGCTGCGGGGCGTGAACGGGTGCCGGACCGGTTGCGGGGAACCGTTCACGTGGTATTAGTATATATTAACAGAGGTCTGTTCGTGACTCTGAGCGGGGTGGGCCATGGGTGCGAGAGGATTCGCTGCGGGGATCGCAGGGGTGATTCTGGCCGGGCTCTGCGGCAGTGCCGGCAGCCCGGTGTCCGCCGATGAACGGCAGTGCGCGTTCGTCACGTCGCTGGAGAACTACGAGGTCCGGATCGAGTACAGCGTCGCCGTCCGGCGCGCCAGCCATCCGCCGGACATGGAGACCGGCATCCCCTACCGTGATCCCGCCAACCTGGTGACGGTAACCGGCGACGGCGGCACCACGGTCGAGATCGACCGGTTTTCGTACGATTGCATCCAGTGCCACGACGGTCAGCTGGCTACGGCGTACCAGGTCCAGCTGCGTGGTGCCGGCCTCGCCTATGTGCGATGTACCGGGATGAACGTGAACCATCCCATCGGGATGGACTACGGGGTCGTCGCCGTCACAGATCG
>JAJYBI010000018.1 GCA_021779095.1 Deltaproteobacteria bacterium | reverse complement strand
TCCGAAGAAGAACTGGAACAGGTGGTGAGGAAGATCAATAATCGACCACGAAAGTGCCTCGACTACCGGACACCTGCGGAGGTCATGCGGCAAGCTCTACGTGGTGCACTTGCAATTTGAATCTGCCGCTTCCTCTTCTCCTTCAGTTTCCCGGTTCTACCCACCGATCTTAAATGCTCTATAAGCGATTGACAATAAAACTAGGATAAATAGTTGTATTAACATGCCAGCAAATAAAGCATATGTTGCTGACTTAACTTCAGTTATCAATGCTGACTGAGGCTCCTTTTTAATCGCCAAAATCAATTTATACGCGCTATATACAAATAAAATATAACTTAAAATCAAAATTTTATAAATATGCACATATCCTCCTAATATTTAGCTTCACCAACAGTCAATTGAATAAAATCTGAATAAAATTTTGTCAAACCGATTGATGCAAGCCTAGCACGCTCAGCTACCATCTTATTCAGTTCTGTTTGTAGATAATTGATTCGCTCTAGCTCACACGGTTTAGTCTTTTGTAACTGCTTGTTTAAGTAATCAATGTAACGTTCATAAGCTTGAACTACTTTATATTCATAATAATAATCTGCAGCTGATTCTATGGCGCTTTTTATAGTATACAAACCGTAGACTGCCGTTCCAAGCACCCCCCACCTAACTTCCCCGTTAGGATCAGTATAGTTTAAAGGATTGTTTTGGACATATCCATACAACACCACATCCCCCGCATCGAACGACAGCGGATCCTTCCCTATAAACCTCCCCTCCACCGGATCATAGTACCGCGCCCGGTAGTAGTAGAGCCCCGCCTCGCTGTCCCACTCCCTGCCGGTGTAGGTGTAGCTGTTGCGGAAGGTGGTGTTGGCCGGGGTGACCATGCCGAAGGAGTCGTATCGGTAGCTCTGCACGACACTGCCGCCCTGGTCGGTGATGGCGGTGATGCTGCCCAGCCCATCGGCAAGGTAGTAATCGTAGCTGCCGCCCCGCTCCAGCGCCAGGTGCTCGTCGACGCCGGGACCGTGGGTGTAGAAGGTCTTTTCCGGTGGCCCTGCCGGCGGGGCGTAGATCTCGAGGGCGATGTCGTCGCCGTCGTAGACGTAGGTCCAGGTGGTGGTTTTGGTGACGCCGCCAACGACGGTGACGAGCGTCTTGCCGATCCGCCGGCCGAAGGGGTCGTAGGCGAAGCTGACGGTGCGGCTGTCGCTCCCCTTGGTCCTGGTCATGGCGACGAGCCGGTTCTCGTTGTCCCAGGTAAGGGTCCACCCCTTTGTGGTGTCCGGCACGCCGGGGACGGTGCGCCTGTTCTGATTCCCCAGGTCGTCGTAGCCGTAGTCCAGGAGTTTCCCGCTGGTCTGCCGGTTGGCGATGTCGTACTGGTAGCGGGTGTCCTTGGTGGCGTTGGGTCCGGTCTGGCGGTTCCCCACATATTCCACCTGCTTCGCCCGCTCACACTGAAAGCACATGCGCTATGCGGCGTTCGTCAAGACGAATATCGTTTCAAGACCGGGCGTGTACCACCAGACGAAGTTATTTTATGCCGCAATTTATCTACAGATACGGCGAAAACAGCTTGGCGAAGCTGTCCCTGAGCTTGACGGGGAGGCTCCGGCCGTCCATGTCGGCGAGGAAGATCTCGCGGGACGAGGCGACGACCGTTTCGAAATGCCGCTCCAGCGTGCGGGCGAACTGGCGGTCGTATACCTCCTGGTTGAGCTCGAAGTTGAGACGCAGGCTGCGCGGGTCGAGATTGGCGGAGCCGATGAGGCTCCAGATGCCGTCCGCGATGAAGAGTTTCGTATGGGCGAACGGAGGGGGCTGGAAGAAGACGCGAATCCCCGCCTGGAGCAGCTCCCACAGGTAGGCGCGGCTCGCCCAGCTGACAAAGGGGAGGTTGTTCACCTCCGGCAGCACCAGGGTGACCTTCACCCCCCGCAGCGCCGCGATGTTGAGCGCCGCCAAAAGCGGCCGGTCGGGGATGAAATAGGGGGTCATGATCTGCACCCGGTCCCGGGCCGACGACAGCGCCCCCATGATTACCCATTCCAGCTTCCGCGTCTCCAGTTCCGGACCGTCGGCCACCACCCTGACCAGCGCCGTACCGTCGGTAAGCTGAGGAGGAAACAGCGTCTCGTCGTCCAAAAGCTCGCCGGTGGCGAAGTGCCAGTCGTCGAGGAAGACCCGCTGCAGGTCGGCCACCGCCGGCCCCTCCATCCGGAAATGGAGATCGACGACGGGGAAGTCGCCGGCCATCGCACCCACGACATGCCGGTCGCCGATGTTCATCCCGCCGGTGAACGAGGTAACGCCGTCGACGATCAGGATCTTCCGGTGGTCCCTCAGGTTAAGGTACGCCCCCTGCCGCAAAGGAAGGAACCGCTCCACCCTGACCCCGCTCCCCTTCAGCCGGCTGCTGACGGTGGGGAGGGAGTATTTCTCGCCGAGACCGTCCACCAGCACCCGCACCGCCACCCCCCGCGCCGCCGCCCGCTTGAGGGCATCGGTGAACCGCTGCCCGATCTTGTCCATGTCGAAGATGTAGGTACTGAGGTGCACCGAGGAGGTCGCGCCGTCGATGGCGGCCAGCATGGGAGGGTAGGCCCCTTCCCCGTTGTGCAGCGGGAGGACGGTGTTCCCCTCCAGGAGCGGCACCCCCACCACCCGGTCGCCCAGGTCGCGCAGATCGGTCAGGTGCCCGGCGCCGCGGGGGAGCAGCTGGGCCGTCGCCTCCTCCCCCTGGGACGGGAAGATCTGCCAGCCGGTGAGACGCCGCCCCATCTGCTGCCACTGCCGCGCCCGGCGCGGAATCCGGTTGATCCCCATGCTCCAGTACAGGATGGCCCCCGCGAACGGTGCCAGCAGGCTGGCGGTGATCCACCCCAGAGCGGAACGCGGATCGCGCTTCGTGAGCAGGGCATGACCCGCCGCCGTCACGGCGAGCAGCACGGCAACGCCGTACGCTATTCCCCACAAAAGATGGTCCATCCGGTCTCCGTCACCTTAAGACGTGCAAATATGCGGTCAAGGTTACCGTATCCGCCCGCCGAGTCAAGAACCGTGCGGCTGTCCGGGCGACCGGGTTCCCCTTGATGTTTCCCACGCCAATGCTTATACTGACCCTGGAACATCACACTATAACAGATGTCGTAGGAGAAACGCGATGAATGCACTGCGCACCACCTTCCTCATGGCCCTCCTGACCGTCCTTCTCGTGCTCGCCGGAGGCGCCATCGGCGGGAGGAGCGGCATGACCTTCGCCCTGGTCATGGCCGCGGCCATGAACCTGGGGTCCTACTGGTTCTCGGACAAGATCGTCCTTAGAATGTACCGGGCCAAGGAGGTCACCGAGGCGGAAAGTCCGGAGTTCTACGGCATCGTGCGCCAGCTCGCCGTGCAGGCGGGGATGCCGATGCCCAGGGTCTACATCATCGAATCCGACACGCCGAATGCGTTTGCCACCGGCCGCAACCCGGAACACGCAGCCGTTGCCGCCACAAGCGGCATCATGCGCATCCTCGACCGGGACGAACTCTCGGGGGTGATGGCCCACGAGCTCTCCCACGTCCGGCACCGGGACATCCTCATTTCCTCCATCGCCGCCACCATCGCCGGTGCCATCACCTACCTGGCCCAGATGGCCCAGTGGGCCGCCATCTTCGGTGCCGGCCGCGACCGTGACGAGAGGGGGGGCGGCGCCGGCATGCTGGTCATGGCGATCATCGCCCCCATCGCGGCGATGCTGATCCAGATGGCCATCTCCCGTTCCCGGGAGTTCGAGGCGGACCGGGGGGGCGCCCAGCTGTCCCACAACCCGCTCTACCTTGCCCGGGCGCTGCAGAAGCTCGAGATGGCCAACCAGCGGATTCCGATGGACGCCAGTCCCGCCACCGCCCACATGTTCATCGTGAACCCGCTCAGCGGCGGCGGCATCACGTCGCTCTTCTCCACCCATCCCCCCATGGAGGAACGGGTGCGCCGGCTCGAAGAGATGGCAAGAAACGGAAACGTCTAACAGCCACCTGAGAGCACCATACGTTTTCACGCAACGAACGCCACGACGCAACGGACAACCAACAGATATCATGAGCTGTGATACGGGTCCGTTGCGTTCGTCGCTTAAAAGCGCCTACCTTTGATGCCCTCGTTGCGTGAGCAGCTGTAGTTATGAAGCATTATCAATTATCATATCGACTGAGCATATAGCCCCCCGAAATCACACCCGATGGAGTCATTGTGTCCACCACCAATCCCCGCCAGGCAGCATTCGAGATCCTCCTGCGCATCGAAAAGGAGCGATCCTACGCCGACATCCTCATCGACCGGGAGCTCGCCGCCGGCCCCCTCACCGGTCCCGACCGGGGGCTCCTGACCGAACTGGTCTACGGCACCCTGCGCCGTCAGGGGGCGCTGGACCACGTCATCCGGTCATTTTCCACCCAGAAGCCGGAAAAGCTCCAGCGGGCCGTCCTGCTGCTGCTGCGTCTCGGGCTCTACCAGCTCCTCTATCTCGACCGGATTCCCGCCCCCGCCGCGGTGAACGAGACCGTCAAGCTGGCCCACCAGGCCGCCCCCC
Source organism: Deltaproteobacteria bacterium (assembly GCA_021779095.1). GTDB lineage: Bacteria > Desulfobacterota > Desulfuromonadia > Geobacterales > JAJYBI01 > JAJYBI01. The sequence goes on along the minus strand of JAJYBI010000018.1, from coordinate 64,480 downwards.
GGGCCACCGGGTTCATCAACGCCATCCTGCGCCGCGCCGACCGGGAGAGGGACGCCATCCCCTGGCCCGACGAGCGGACAGACCCCGCCGGTCATATCGCCGCCGTCCACTCCCACCCCCGCTGGCTCGTGGAACAGTGGCTGCGACAGCTGGGCCCCGCCGAAACGGCGGAACTGGCGAAAGCCATGAGCGAACCGCCCCCCTTCACGGTACGGGTCAACACGCTGAAGACCGACCGGGACCGGCTGCGGGCGCGGCTCGCCGAGGAGGGGGCGACCGCCGTCCCCTGCCGCTACTCGCCCGACGGGCTCGTCCTTACCACCCATCCGGCGCTCGCTGCGCTCCCCTCGTTCCGCGAGGGGCTCTTCACCGTGCAGGACGAGGCGTCACAGTGTGCCGCACTCCTCCTCGCCCCCCGGCCGGGCGACCGGCTCCTGGACCTCTGCGCCGCGCCGGGGGGCAAGACCACCCACTGCGCCCAGCTGATGGAGAACCGCGGCGAGATCATCGCCTGCGACGTCGCCCCCCGCAAGCTCCGCTTCATCGAAGAGACGGCGGACCGGCTCGGCATCACCATCGTCACCACCCGGCAGCTGGACGGCGCCCGCGCCGCCGAAACGCTCCCCCGCGAACGGTTCGACCGGGTGCTGGTGGACGCACCCTGCTCCGGCATCGGCGTCATCCGTCGCAACCCGGAAGGGAAGTGGTGGAAGACGCCGGAGAACATCCTTGAACTCGCCGATGTGCAAAGACGGCTCCTGGCGAGCGCCGCCGACACGGTCGCCCCGGGCGGTATCCTGGTGTATGCCACCTGCTCCACCAGCGAGGAGGAGAACAAGGCGGTCGTTGAGAATTTACTTACACAACGGCGCGATTTCGTGTTAGAAAATGGTCGCGACCTGTTCCCCGAAGCCGCGGAACTCTTCACCGACCGGGGGATGTTCCGCAGCTGGCCGCACCGCCACGGCATGGACGGCTTCTGCGCCGCGCGACTGAGAAGAACGTAACACCTGTCACAGAGTCAAAGACACCGAGACGCAGGGAAACCTCAAAACCTGAATGGGACACGGATCAAATCTGAAGAGGCGGATAACGGCGGATTAACCCCTTATTCTTTATTTTATTCAGGTCTTGCTTGATCCGCTCTTATCCGGTGTTTCCGCCTTTTCCGTGTACCATTGCTTTTCGTCTTTTTCCGATGCCTCTATGTCTCCATGGCAGGCTTTAAAAGCTTCCGAAAGGACAGACCATGAAAAAAATCGCCCCATCCATCCTCTCCGCCGACTTCGCCCGACTCGGCGACGAGGTGCGGGCCGTCGCCGCGGCCGGCGCCGACTATATCCACGTGGACGTCATGGACGGTCACTTCGTCCCCAACATCACCATCGGGCCGCTCGTGGTGGATGCGGTCCGCAGGGTGACCGATCTGCCGCTGGACGTGCACCTGATGATCGAAAACCCCGACCGCTACATCCCCGACTTCGCCAGGGCGGGGTCGGACATCATCGTGGTGCACGCCGAGGCATGCCACCACCTGCACCGCACGGTCCAGCTCATCAAGTCGCTCGGCAAGAAGGCCGGCGTCTCCCTCAACCCGGCGACCCCGCTGCAATGCCTGGACTATGTCATCGAGGATCTGGACCTGGTGCTGCTCATGACCGTCAACCCCGGCTTCGGCGGCCAGTCGTTCATCGAGGCGTGCATCCCCAAGATCCGCGACCTGCGGGCCATGCTGGACAAGCGTGGGCTGGATACGGAACTGGAGGTGGACGGCGGGGTGAAGACCGACAACATCGACCGGATCGCCCACGCCGGCGCCGATGTCTTCGTGGCGGGAAGTGCCGTGTTCAACAGCCCCGACTACGCCGCCACCATTTCCGAGCTCAAGCGGCGGGCAAAAGAGCCGATACTGTAAGTGTAGATGGAATAAATTCATGCGCAGGACAAGGGACTAAGGCATGCCATCAAGCATCCTGATTGTCGACGATTCACCGAAGATACGGGAACAGATCATCCGCACCCTCCGGAATGCGGGGCTGTTCGACGAATACCGCGAAGCGGCCGACGGCCTGGACGGGGTAAAGGAGCTCCTTGAGCGACGGGCGGACCTGGTCATCTGCGACCTGGAGATGCCGCGCATGGACGGGTTCAAGTTCATCTCGCTCCTGGCGAGCCGGGCGGAACTGAGCGACATCCCCACCATCCTCCTCACCGGCCGGGAAGACCGGGAGATGAAGATCCGGGGGCTGGAACAGGGGGCGGTGGACTACGTCACCAAGCCGTTCGACGAAGGGGAACTGATCGCACGGGTCAAGGTGCAGCAGAAGATCAAGAAGCTTCAGGACGACCTGAAACGGACCAACGAACTCTTACTGGAGATCTCCAACACCGACCCGCTCACCGGGCTGTACAACCGGCGCTATCTCATGGAAAACCTGGACAAGGAGTTCCAGCGGGTCCGGCGCAAGGAAAGCGAGCTCGCCCTCATCATCATCGACCTGGATCACTTCAAGAGCATCAACGACACCTACGGCCACCAGCAGGGGGACGAGGTGCTGGTGGAGGTGGCGCTCCAGATGCAGAAGCACCTGCGCAGCTACGATATCGCCGCCCGCTACGGCGGCGAGGAGTTCGTCGCCGTGCTCCCCGAGTCGTCCAAGGAGGAGGCCATGCACGTCGCCGAACGGCTCCGTGCCTCCGTCGAGGCGCTCGGCTTTTCCGGCGACAGCGGCCAGCACATCGTCGTCACCATCAGTCTCGGCGTCGCCGTCTTCCCGTCGCCGAAGGTGGACTGCATCGATTCCCTCATCCGCCAGGCGGACGAGGCGCTGTACCGCGCCAAGCGCAACGGCCGCAACCAGGTGGAATCACTCTGCTGACAGGCAGGGGCCGGTAAGGGGGCAGCCGGGACAGACCGGCCGTTTGCGGCAGAACGCCTTGGCGTGCTGTACGATGAGGGCGTGGTACTCGTTGAAGAGCGCCGCATCCTCCGGCAGGTGGTCCATGAACAGGCTCCGTACCGTTTCGTAGTCGGCAGCCCCGACGATCAGCCCCAGATGCCCCAGGAGCCGCATGGTGTAGGCATCCACCACGAACGACGGTTTTCCCCCCGCGTACAGCAAGATCGAATCGCAGGTCTCCCGGCCGATCCCCTTCACCCGCAAGAGCTCTTCCCGCAGCGCCCGCCAGTCCTCCGCGAACATCCGCGACAGCTCCCCGTCGAACCGCCCGTACAGCCAGTCCACGAAACCTTTGAGCCGCACGCTCTTCACGTTGAAGAAGCCGGAGGGACGGATGAGTTCCGCCAGCTCCGCCGCCGGCAGCCGGTGGATCGCCTCGGCCGTCAGCAGGCCGTCCGCCCTGAGATTGGCGATCGCCTTCTCCACGTTCCCCCAGTTGGTGTTCTGGGTCAGGATCGCCCCGACGCAGACCTCGAACGGCGTCTCCGCCGGCCACCAGTGCATCGCGCCGTACTGTTCTGAAAGCCGCGTGTAGATCTCCATCAGTCTCGTGTGCATGACCTTGGATACCATGGGGCAGCGGCAGAAGGCAAGAGCATCTCCCTCCCAGCCAAATCAATCCCGGGTTAACATTAAATCGATTGACTGCATGCTTCCGCATGGTATAAATCTTCAAAACCCACCGGGAGGATTCCATGAGACGCATCCTGATTCTGACGGCAGTAATGATGATGCTCTGTACCCCCATTACCGGCTGCGGCGGCTCCGGAAGCACCGGCGGCACCGGCAGTCTGTCGGGAAGCGCGAAATGAGGGGGCACGGCATGAAACGGACCGTTACCGCCATCCTTTCCGCGCTGATGCTGCTGGCGGCGGCAGCACACGCCCAGCCGCTTCCCGCCGACAGCGACATGACGGTGCAGGTGCTGAAGCTCTCCCCGGGGAGCTGGACCGTTCCGTACGCCTCCACGCCGGCCCACACCGACGCCGACGGCAAACTCGCCTTCAGCTTTCCGACCGTCCCCGCCGACGACCAGTCGCCCCTCCTGCTTGTGCGGATCGTTTATAACGGCAGCGTGCTGCGCCAGACGGTCGTCCCCGCTCCGGACAAGGACGGCGCGGTGGATGCGGGGATCAGCGAGGTATCCGACCTGCAGGCGCGGGCGCTGCTGGCGGCCCGGTCCGCCTCCGGCCGGCTCACCCCGGTCCACCTGCTGGCCGCCCTCACGCTCCTCCGCTCGCCGGCCATCTCCACCGCCGACGCCGAGCGCACCGGTCCGGCACTCAATGCGGCCGCCGACGCCTTCTATGCGGCACTCGCCCGGAACGCCACCCAGGAAGAAATCGCCGCCTTCGACACCGCGCTCCTGGCCGGCCTGCGCCGCACCATGACACTCTACCGGCAGTCGGTGGAAACCGCCGTGGCGGCGGACCCGACCGTCGAAGCGGCTAGCCGCAGTCAGGCATTCATACAGATGATGAAAGAACTGATAGATGCGGCCGCTACCGCGGGACTGCCTCTTGACGGTGTAGACGGTGCATACATTGCAGCAGGAGGGGCGGCAGAATCGGCACTGACGCGACAGAACGTATCTGCACCGTCACTGAGTCTCATCCGGATTGGGTTCGTTGCGGGGATGTTGCAGTGTCAGGCTCGGCAAGTCGTACGTGGGACTTCTGATGCCTTGGCGTCGCTTGGATTCGCTCCGACGGACCTGCCGCGCTACTATTACTACCTGAATATCCTCGCAGCTCGCTCGAACGGTATTGGCGCGGAATACACCCTCCTCACGCCGTATTCTCTCGATACTGCATACCTTGAAAGATATATCTTCAACATGCTCGCGCAACATGACCTCGTATGGTTTAGTTCATATTTACAGCTTTATGGATCTACAGACCTTGGACAACCTCCTCCATCTGAATTCGACACCATGCTGGCAGATGTAATCGCCCGGATGGCAGAAAACAGCGGCGTTATGAACAGTATGACCGTGGAACGGCTGGGAAGCATCATGGGAGCTATTGCGTTTGAGCCATTCGGACTGGAACCTATCGGCAGAAAATTTCTGCCGGTCTGGTATTACCTCAAAAACACCCCCAACCTGACCTACACCCCCATACCCAATCTGTCATCAGGCTTTACAAATCCGCCTGCCCCCTACCTATTCGACCAGCTCGACGGTCCCTATCGCGCGCTTGCCCAGTTGCAGTACGACTTGACGCTTGTGGCATTGTTGAATTCACAGGATGAACAACAGGCGGAAAGCTTGATAACCATGCCGCCGTGGCTTTCCCTTGCAACCCTGGACAAACTGAAGCAGAAAGACCAGGAGCGGCGGGCAGAGGTACGGGCGCGGATCGGTGGCATTTCCGAGACGGAGAAGGACGCGATTATTGCCATCCTCTATCCCACAGGGATGTTGTACTAAGCTGATTCTGTGATTCCGGTTGGCGTTTCGCAACGCACTGAGCATCACACGTCATAATCCAAACGAAAAACGGGGCCGGGTCTTCACAGACCGGCCCCGCTGTCGTTTCACCATCCTTCAGGGAACTCACCCCCCGAACTCCATCGCCCGGAGCAGTTCCCGGTATCCGGCGAGTTTCCGCGCCAAGAGAGCCAGCTCGTCGGCGGTGTAGACCGCCGCCCCCTTCGCCAGCTCCGCCTCCAGTTCCCGGATCATTTCCGTCAAGCTCGGCTGGGCGCCGGGAGACGGCTCGCGCCCCAGGAGCCGCAGGTTCCTGCCGTCCATCATGCGCCCCCCAGGACCCGGTCGTACACCTTCCGCACCTTGGCCGTTACCTCTTCGTAGTCCCTCATCATGTCGTCGCCGGGGTGGCGCAGCTTGGTGTCGTAGCCGAGCCGGCGGGCGAGCTTGTCCAGGTAGTCACGGGTCCCACCGAGCCCGTTCATGGAGTAGTCGTGGATGATCCGCAGCCGGTTCTCCAGCCGCCGCAGGAACCGGTACCCGTTGGAGAGGTCCGCCACCTCGTCCTCCGCGAGGATGCCCGCCTCCCCCAGCGCCGTGAGCGCCTCCAGGGTATTGACGACGCGCACCTCCGGCATGTTCCGTCCGTACTTCAACTGCAGATACTGAACGATGAACTCCACATCCACCATCCCTCCACGGCCGGTCTTGATGTTGTAGATCCCGGCGCTCTCCTTCGCCAGCTCGTTTTCCATCCGCATCCGCAGCCGGTGGATCTCCGCCCGCGCCGCCTCGTCGGTGCTGAAGTCGTAGACCGTGTGACGGATGATCTTCTCGCACCCCCGCCGCAGCTCGTCGCCACCCACCACGACCCGCGCCTTCGTGAGCGCCTGCCGCTCCCAGATCTGCGCCTCGTCCCGGTGATAGGCGGCGAACGACTCCAGCGAGGTCACGAGCGGCCCGGCGTTCCCCGACGGCCGCAGCCGGGTGTCCAGCTTGTAGACGTATCCCTCCCGGGTCTGGGTAGTGAGGATGGAGATGATCTTCTGTCCCAGCTTGGCGAAATACTCGTGGTTGGTGACCTGCTTCTCGCCGTCCGTGAATCCCTTATGGTCGTAGATGTAGATGATGTCCAGGTCGGAGTGGTAGTTCAGCTCCCCGCCCCCCAGTTTCCCCATGCCGACGATCGCCATCTCCGCCTCGTGCAGCTTTCCGTCCCCGTCCTTCCAGGTGGGGCGGCCGTAGCGGTCGAGCTGCTCTCTCGACAGCCGGTATGCCGCATCCAGGCAGACCTCGGCCAGGCTGGTGAGCTGGGCGGCGATCTCCGTCTGGCGGACCTTGCCGTAGATGTCGTTCATCCCGATGCGCAGAAACTCCTCGTGGCGGTACCGGCGCAGGACGTCCAGCTGCTCCTCAAAATCGTCGGCCCGTTCGAGCAGTGCGGCAAGATCGGATACCATGGTCTCCTTTGATTTGTAGTACGCGGCATAACCGCGCCCCACCATGCTGTCCAGCAGTTCGGGATGACCGATGAAAATCTTGGAGAGGAATTCGGACATGCCGAACAGGGAGACGAGGACCTTGGCGATCTCGCGGTTCTCCGCCAAGAGCGAGAAGAACGGGGTCCGGGAGCTGACCGTGCAGAGGAACCGGTCCAGGTGGGCGAGCGCCATGTCCGGGTCGGGCGAGCCGAAGATCTCCTGCAAGAGGAGCGGTCCGATCTTGGTGAGGATACGCTGCGACCGCTCCGTGAAATGGGCGCGTGGGGGGCCGTCCCGCAGGGTCAGCAGGTGCTCGTAGGCGGCGTCCGGATCTTCGAACCGCTGCTCCGCCAGCATGTCCTTGATGAGTTCGGGGTCCGCCGCCTGGTCGAAGAAGATGTAGGTCTCCGGCCGCACGTCGCTCCGGAGCCGCTCGTCGCGCGCCAGGAACAGGCCGCCGTAGATCTTTGACACGCTGCTGCGCTGGGCCTCCAGCTCAGCACGGAACCGCTCGCACCCGTTGGTGCGCAGGTAGCCGGTGCGCCGCGCCAGGGCGAGCATCTCGTCGTCCTTCCTGGGGAGCGCGTGGGTCTGCCGCTCCTGTACCACCTGGATACGGTGCTCCACCGTGCGCAGGAACCGGTACGCCTCGCTGAGCGCATTGCCGTCCTCTTCGGTGATGATCCGCGCCTCGGCAAGCTTTTTCAGCGACTTCAGTGAATTGCGCTCCCTCAGGGCGGGGTTCTTCCCGGCATAGACGAGCTGGAGCGCCTGGATGAAGAACTCGATCTCCCGGATCCCCCCCCGGCCGAGCTTGATGTTGTACTCCCCCTCCCGTTCGCGGACGAGCGATGCGTCGATCTTCTTCTTCATCGCCATCATGTCCTCGATCAGGTTGTAGTCCAGGTACTTGCGGTAGACGAACGGCTCGATGGACCGCAGGAGCTGTTCCCCCAGTTGCAGCGCGCCCGCCACCGGCCGCGCCTTCAGCATGGCGGCCCGCTCCCACGACTGCCCCCACGATTCGTAGTAGACCTCGGCGGAACGAAGCGAGATGCTCATCTCGCCGCTCTTCCCCTCGGGACGTAAGCCCATGTCCACCCGGAAGACGAACCCGTCCCCCGTCACCTGGGAGATCGCCCGTGCGATCAGCTCCGCCTGCTTGACGAAGAAGGTGTGTATCGGGATGCGCCCCTTCAACCCACCCGTGCCGTCGCCGACCCCCGTCGTCTCCCCCTGGTCGGAGGCATGGACGAAGATGAGGTCGATGTCCGACGAGAAGTTCAGCTCGCGGCCGCCGAACTTCCCCATACCGAGAATGGTCAGCTCCGCCTCTCGCAGCCCCGTGGGGGTCCGCATCAACGGGATGCCGTGCTCGGCCGCCAGGTACCATCGGGACGACTCGTAGGCCACCTGGAGCGACGCGGCGGCGAGACTGGACAGCTCCTCCGTCACCTCCTCCAGGGGTGCCAGGCCGTTCAGGTCACGGGCGGCGATACGCAGCACCTCCGCATGCTTGAACCGGCGCAGGAGCGGGAAGATGTCGGCATAGCCGGCCCCCGCCACAGTGCTGCGCAGGGCGGCGAGCATGTCCGCCTCGCTGCGGCGCAGGTTGATCTTCCGGCCGATGAACAGGTCGTGTACGAGGTCCGGATCGCGGGAGATGATGTTGGTGAGGAAGGGGGAGGAACCGCAGATGACGAGGAGCTGGCGCAGGCTCACCCTGTTGCTGGCGACCAAGAGCAGCTGGTCCCGGGGGACGATGCCGCAGAGCCGCTCCAGGTTGTTGAGCGCCATGTCCGGTACGGGGGCGGACAGCGCCATGTAGCAGATGGTGGCGAGGATGTCGGAAGAAAAGAGCCCGGCGAGCAGCCGGACGTTGGTGGCGGAGCGGCCGCCGTAGACATAACCCTTCAGCCCGAGGAACGTGGCCAGCAGGTCGACGTCCCCGGCCTCAACCGGTTCGGCCATGACCGCAAGGAGCTCGGCACTGAACTCCGCCGCCCGGTTCATCACCCTACCAGCTTTTTCAGCCCCCGCTCGTAGTCGCCCCGCACCACCCCTTTTTCCGTGATGATGCCGGCGATGTAGCGGGCGGGGGTCACGTCGAAGGCGGGGTTGCGGACGCTGATCCCCTCGGGGGCCACGGGGAAACCGTGCAGGTGGGTCACCTCGCGGGCGTGGCGCTCCTCGATGGGGATGTCGCTCCCGCCTGCCAGGGAAAGGTCCAGGGTGGAGACGGGAGCGGCCACATAGAACGGGATGTTGTTCTCCTTCGCCAGCACCGCCACGCTGTAGGTACCGATCTTGTTGGCGGTGTCGCCGTTGGCGGCGATCCGGTCGGCCCCCACCACGCAGCAGGTGATCTCCCCCTTGTGCATGAAGAACCCGGCCATGTTGTCGGAGATGAGGGTCACGGGGATGCCGTCCTTCATCAGTTCCCACGCGGTGAGCCGTGCCCCCTGCAACCAGGGGCGGGTCTCGTCGGCGAACACCTTGATCTTCTTCCCCGCGTCATGGGCGGCGCGGATGACCCCGAGTGCCGTACCGTACCCCGCCGTGGCGAGCCCCCCGGCGTTACAGTGAGTGAGGACCGTCGCCCCCTCCGGGATCAGCTTGGCGCCGTGCCTGCCGATCGCCTTGCAGATCTCCAGGTCTTCCTCCTCGATCCGGATCGCCTCCAGGCGGAGCACCTCGCGGATGTAGGCCAGCTCCCGGTCACGGTGCGCATCGGCGACCCGCTTCATCCGCTTGATGGCCCAGAACAGGTTCACCGCCGTGGGGCGGGTACGGGCCATGACGTCGCAGACGTTGGAGAGCTGCTGGAAGAACGACTCGTGGGTATCCGCGATGATCTCCCGCGCACCCAGGGCGATCCCCATGGCGGCCGCCACGCCGATGGCCGGCGCCCCGCGGATGATCATCCCCTTGATCGCCTCCGCCACGCTCTGGAAGTCTTCGTACTCGTTGTAGATCTCCTCGCCGGGGAGCCGGGTCTGGTCGATCATGATGACTTTGTTGTCGCGCCATTCGATGGTCCGGAAGGACATGGTTACCCCTTTAATAATCTGCCACGGAGACACAGAGAAAACCTTAAAGGATTGATCCACAGATTTCACCGATTACCATCAATAGTAACCTCTTAAGACTTAAATCTGTGGAAAATCAGTGTAATCTGTGGGTAATGATGTTTCGGTTTTGCTCTGTGCCTCCGTGTCTCTGTGGCAGGTTTGATCTTTATCCTTTGAGTTTCTTCAGCAGCAGTTCGTTCACCACCGCCGGATTCGCCTTCCCCCTGCTCGCCTTCATCACCTGGCCGACGAAGAAGCCCAGCACCTTCTCCTTGCCGCCGCGGTATTCCTCCACCTGACCCAGGTTGGCGGCGATGATCCCGTCGATGATCTTTTCGATCTCGCCGGTGTCGGAGACCTGGACGAGACCCTTCTCCTCCACGATTGCCGCCGGGTTCTTGCCGCTTTGCCACATCTCGTCGAAGACCGTCTTGGCGATCTTGCCGGAGATGGTTCCCTTGTCGATGAGCCCCAGCAGCTCCGCCAGCAGTGCCGGCGCGACCGGACAGGCGTCGATGGCGATCCCCGCATCGTTCAGCCCCCGGCTCACCTCGCCCATGACCCAGTTGGCCGCGGGCTTGGCCGGGGCGCCGGCGGCAAGGACCGCCTCGTAGTACTCCGCCAGTTCCCGGGCCGCCGTGAGCAGTTCGGCGTCAGCCGCCGAGAGTCCCAGCTCCTGCACGTAGCGCTGCCTCTTCGCGTCCGGCAGTTCGGGGAGGGAGAGACGCACGTCCTCCACCCAGTCGTCGGAGATGACGAGCGGCACCAGGTCCGGATCGGGGAAGTACCGGTAGTCGTGGGCGTCCTCCTTGCCGCGCATGGAGCGGGTCGTGCCGGAGGCGGGGTCGAAGAGCCGCGTCTCCTGCACCACCTTCCCCCCCTCCTCGATCAGGTCGATCTGCCGCTCGATCTCGTGCTCGATCGCCTGCTTCACGAAGCGGAAGGAGTTCACGTTCTTGGTCTCGGTACGGGTGCCGAACGTGTCGGAGCCCACCGGCATGACGGAGACGTTGGCGTCGCAGCGGAAGCTCCCCTCCTCCATGTTGCCGTCGCAGATCCCCAGGTACACCACGATCTGGTGCAGCTTCTTGAGATATGCCACCGCCTCGTCGGCGCTTCTGATGTCCGGCTCGGAGACGATCTCCAGGAGCGGCGTGCAGGCGCGGTTCAGGTCCACGCCGGAACCATCGGAGAGCCCCGGCACGTCGCCGTGGACGAGCTTGCCCGCGTCCTCCTCCATGTGGATGCGGGTGATACCGATCCGCTTCGTCCCCCACTCACCCTCGATGTCCAGGTGGCCGTTCAGGCAGATGGGGAGCTCGTACTGGCTGATCTGGTACCCCTTGGGGAGGTCCGGGTAGAAGTAGTTCTTGCGGGCGAAGACGCTGCGCGGCGCGATGGAGTGGTTCGTGGCCAGCCCGGCGCGGATGGCGTACTCCACCACCTTCTTGTTCAGCACCGGCAACGCGCCGGGGAGCCCCAGGCAGACCGGGCAGGTCTGGGAGTTGGGCTCCGCGCCGAAGGTGGTGGAACAGCCGCAGAAGATCTTCGTGTTCGTCTTCAGCTGGACGTGGACTTCAAGGCCGATGACTGCCTGGTATTCGGTCATGTTTCAGACTCCGTAACGAGTTAAAGTCAATTTACAGGATGAACAGGATGTACAGGATAAAAACCCGATTTTCACAGGGATAATCAGGATGTTCAGGATAACGGCAAACAACTTAAAGTTGTGTTTTTTCCTGCCTATCCTGCCCATCCTGTTAATGCGCCTTTCAACATCCTGATCATCCTGAATATCCCTGTTGATTAGGTTCATTCATTTCCTGATCCGCAGCCGTCCGTCCTGGTAGACGCAGAACTTTCCGACCATGTCGTTTCCGTACATCTGGACGATCCGCCGGACGGCGTCTGTCTTCTCCGCACCGGTGGCATCCTCCAGCCGCAGGATCAGCACCCCGGCATGCGACAGTCCGGAGTGGTACACCAGTTCGCCGAAATCCTTGTCCATCGTGACAACCATGAGGGACTCGGCGACGGCAATCCGCAGGATTTCGCTGTCCTTGGCATGGGGGTCGATATCGCGTACCGCCCGCACGTCATGGCCGCTGTCCCGGAGCAGTTGCTCCACGGCCCGACCGACGCCGACATCCACGAGGAATTTCATCGATCAGTTCCCCGACACCTTGAAAACCTGCTCCTCGTGGACAAGCCGGGATGCATACAAGAGAGCCGCCTGGACATCCTGTTTTTCAAGTTCTGGATAGTCATCCAGCAACTCCTGAACCGTCCCTTCCCCGGCCATGAACTGCAGAATCTGCTCGACGGTGATCCGCAGCCCGCGAATGGTCGGCTTGCCGACCATGACGTCCGCGTCAACCGTAATCCGTTCCAGCAATTTTTCGGGGTGGACAAGAGCCATGGGTAACCTCCTATAGGCAGTATGTGCCTGCCCCGGTTGCTGTGCCTTTTACAGCGCCGCCTTCCGCTGGTGCCACGTAGTCGCCTGTTCGAAGGCGTGGGCAGCGCGGAGGATCGTCTCTTCGCCGAACGGCTTGCCGATGAGCTGCAGCCCCACGGGAAGGCCGTCGCCGCTCAACCCCGCCGGGACGGAGATGCCGCAGGTGCCCGCCAGGTTCACCGGAATGGTGAAGATGTCGGAGAGGTACATCTGCAGCGGGTCGCTGGTCTTCTCGCCGACCTTGAACGCCGGGGTCGGGGCCACGGGGGTGAGGATCGTGTCCACGGTCTCGAACGCCTTCAGGAAGTCCTGCATGATGAGGGTGCGCACCTTCTGCGCCTTCAGGTAATAGGCGTCGTAGTAGCCGGAAGAAAGGGCGTAGGTGCCGAGCATGATGCGCCGCTTCACCTCTTGCCCGAACCCCTCGTCACGGCTTTTCGACATCATCTCCATGAGGCCGCCGGCCTCGGCGGTGCGGTGGCCGAACCGGACCCCCTCGTAGCGGGCCAGGTTGGAGCTCGCCTCGGCGGTGGCGATGAGGTAGTAGGCCGCCACGGCGTAGTCGGTGTGGGGGAGCGAGATCTCGACGAACTCGGCACCCAGGCCGCGGTAGGTCTCGATTGCCGCGTCCAGCGACCTCTTCACATCCGGGTCGAGCCCCTCGATGTAGTACTCCTTGGGCAGGCCGATCTTCAGCCCGCTCACGTCGCCGGTGAGGCCGGCGCGGTAGTCGGGCACCGGCCGGTCGACGCTCGTGGAGTCCAGCGGATCGTACCCCGCCACCGCCCCGAGCATGATGGCGCAGTCCGTGACGTCGCGGGTCAGCGGTCCCACCTGGTCGAGCGACGAGGCGTAGGCGATGACGCCGTAGCGGGAGACCCGGCCGTAGGTGGGCTTCAGCCCCACGCAGCCGCAGTGGGAGGCGGGCTGGCGGATGGAGCCGCCGGTGTCGGTCCCGAGGGTCGCCGCCGCCGAGCGGGCCGCCACGGCCGCCGCCGAACCGCCGGAGGAGCCGCCGGGGATGCAGTCCGTGTTCCACGGGTTCCTGGTCGGGCCGAAGACGCTCGTCTCGTTGGAGGAGCCCATGGCGAACTCGTCCTGGTTCAGTTTCCCCACGAGCACCGCCCCCCGCTCCTTGAGCCTGAGCCAGCTGGTGGCGTCGTAGGGGGGGATGAAGTCGGCGAGGATCTTCGAGCCGCAAGTGGAGCGAATTCCTTTCGTCAGGAAGATGTCCTTCAGCGCCACCGGGATACCGGTGAGGATGTCCGCATCTCCCGCCGCCAGCCGTTTGTCCGCCGTCTCGGCGGCGGAGAGAGCCGCATCGCGGGTGACGGTGATGTAGGCGTTCACCTGCGGCTCCGTCGCCGCGATCCGGTCAAGGCAGTCCTTCGTCACCTCAACGGAGGAGATCTCCCGCTTCTTCAGCCTCTCGTGCAGTTCGTGGATGGTGAGTTCGAAAAGTTCCATGGATGTATGTTCTCCAGAAATCGGATGATGGGAGCCCTCCCCTTCAAGGGGAGGGTTGGGGTGGGGATGGGTATTCCTCGGATGCAGACACCCCATCCCCCTCCTGGCCTCCCCCTTGAAGGGGGAGGAAGAATCGTTTATTCAATCACTTTCGGTACGCGGAAGAAGCTCTCCACCCGCGCCGGCGCGTTGGCCAGGGCGTTGTCGATACCGATGGACGGCCGCACCACGTCCTCGCGGAAGGCGTTTTCCATCGGCACGGCGTGGGAGGTGGCCACGACGCCGTCCGTATTCAGCTCGTTCAGCTTGTCCACGTAGGCGAGGATGGCGTCCATCTGGCCGGTCAGGGTATCCTTCTCCTCCTCCGTCAGGGCCAGGCGCGCCAGACGCGCCACGTGTTCCACTTCCTCTCTCGTTATCTTCATGGGAATGACTCCGTCGGAAAAACCGTTGAAATGAGTTGTATTTTTTACCACGAACAGGGCAAAAACACAAGTTACGTACGAGGTTCAAAGTCCAAATTTCAAGGGGGATAACTTCATCCTTCATAATTCATCCTTCATCCTTCGTTACACCCGCTCCAGCCCGGCGAACCTGAGGAGCAGCTTCTTCGGACCGACGCTGAACCAGACGATCGCCTTCTGGTTGTCTCCCGTCCCCTCGATCTTGCGGATCGTGCCGACGCCGAACTTGGGATGGCGGACCTTCATCCCCAGCCGGACCATCTCGCCCTCCTCCTCGTCCGGCACCACCTCCACGTCGTTGCAGGTCTCCTCCGCCGCGCCGAACACCGCCGCCAGGTTGTGGGCCGGCTCCTCCCGCCGCTCCTGCCGGCCGCCGGCAGTACCGACGTCGCGGCGGCCGAAGCCGAAGGATGGCTGGTACTCGTCCTCCAGGTCCAGGAGCTCCCGCGGAATCTCCCCCAGGAAGCGGGACGGCGGGTTGAACTGGTCCTGGCCGAAGATCCGCCGCCGGCGGGCATTGGAGAGGTAGAGCCGCTCCCGCGCCCTCGTCATCCCCACGTAGCAGAGCCGCCGCTCCTCCTCCATCCCCTCCGGGTCATCCAGGGAACGGACGTGGGGGAAGATCTTCTCCTCCACCCCGGTCATGAACACCACGGGAAACTCCAGCCCCTTGGCGGCGTGGAGGGTCATGAGGGTGGCGGATTCCCGGGTATCGGTGCCCCGCTCCAGGTCCGAGACGAGCGCCACCTGCTCCAGAAAGGCAGAGAGGCTGCGGTCCTCGCTGCGCCGCTCGAACTCCGTAAGCGCCGAAACCAGTTCCTGCAGGTTGGCGAGCCGCTCCTCCGCCTCGTCGGTCCGCTCTTCCTTCAGCCGGTCGGCATACCCCGTGTCGTGGATGATGCGGGACGCCAGCTCCGACAGCGGGATCGTCCCCACGAGGGCGCCGAACCGCTCCATGAGCGCGACGAAGCCGGCGACCTTGCCCCGCGGTCCGCTCCCGAGAAGCCCCCCCGTGGCCGCCTCCCGCACGGCGTCGATGAAGGGAACTCCCTGCCGGACCGCCAGCTCTCCGATCCGGTCCAGGGTGGCAAGCCCGATCCCCCGGGCCGGGGTGTTGATGATCCGCTTGAGCGAAACCTCGTCCGCCGGGTTGTCCAGCACCTTCAGGTAGGCAAGGATGTCCTTCACCTCCATCCGCTCGTAGAACCTGACGCCACCCACCATGTGGTACGGGATGCCGGCGGCCACCAGGGCGTCCTCGATGACCCGCGACTGGGCGTTGGTGCGGTAGAAGACCGCCACCCCCGAGAGGTCGCCCCACCGGCGCACGTACTGCTCGATGGTGCGGCAGACGAAGCGCGCCTCGTCCCGCTCGTCCTCCAGCCGCCGGTAGACCACCTTCTCGCCGGCACTGTTCTCGGTCCAGAGCTTTTTCCCCTTCCTGCCCCGGTTTTTCGCCACCACGGCGCCCGCCGCGTCCAGGATCGTCTGGGTGGAACGGTAGTTCTGCTCCAGCTTCACGACACGGACGCCGGGGAAGTCGTGCTCGAAGTCCAGGATGTTCCGGATGTCCGCCCCGCGCCAGCGGTAGATGGACTGGTCGTCGTCCCCCACCACGCAGAGGTTCTGCCGTTCCCCCGCCAAAAGCCGCACCAGCCGGTACTGGATCGGGTTCGTGTCCTGGTACTCGTCCACCAGTATCCAGCGGTATTTATCCCGGTAGCGGTCCAGCACGTCGGGACACTCCTCGAAGAGCCGTACCGTCAGCATGAGGAGGTCGCCGAAATCGAGCGCATTGCACTTCTTCAGCCGCTCCTGGTAACCGGCGTACACCCGGCGGACGGTGGCGAGGAACGGGTCGCCGACGGGGATGTCGTCGGGATGCCGGCCGGCGTTCTTGCATTCGTCGATGGCGGCGGAGAGCGACTTCACCGGGAACCGCTTCTCGTCCAGCTTGAGTTCCGCGCAGACCTCCTTCAGGAGCTTCTCGCCGTCACGGTCGTCGTAGATGGCAAAGTTGGTTTCGTACCCCAAAAGGTGGATCTCCCGGCGCAGGATACGGACGCAGGCGGAGTGGAAGGTGGCGATGAGCGGTAGCTCGCCCCCCCCGAGGAGCTTCTGGACACGCTCCCGCATCTCCCCCGCCGCCTTGTTGGTGAAGGTGACGGCCAGGATCTGCCAGGGGGGAACCCCCCGCTCGCGGACGAGATGGACGATCCGGTGGACGATGACCCGGGTCTTCCCCGAACCGGCCCCCGCCAGGATCAGGAGCGGCCCCTCGCCGTGCAGCACCGCGTCGCGCTGGGGGGGATTGAGTCCGTGAAGCAGGTTCATGGCGCGGAGGCTCCCGGAAATTTCGTACGGTAATCAGCAAGGAGCGCGTCGAGCCGGCGCCGGTCGGCCGCCTTCCACGGTCCCACCGCCACCAGGTTGAGGGCGGCGGGGGCAAACAGTTCCCGTGCCACGGCCCGGATCTCCTCCGCCGTCACCGCTGCCACCTCCATCCGGTCTTCCTCGATGGAGCGCACCTGATCCATCAGCTCGCCCCAGCCGTACCGGGCCCCCATCTCGTAGGTGGAATCGCGGCTGTATTCCAGGTCGAAGATGTATCCCTGCCGGACCCGCTCCAGCTCAGCCGGAGGAAGCGGTTCGTTCGCCAGCCGGGCCGTGGCCGCCAGCACCCGCGAGGCCGCCTCCGGCAGGTTCTCCGGAGCGGTGGAAAGTTCGATGGCGAAGGCGCCCGTCTCGGCGTAAGCGGCGATATGGGCGTCCACGGAATAGACGAGCCCCAGCTGCTCGCGGAGCTCCAGGTGGAGCCGCGACGCCCCGCCACCGCAGAGAATGCGACGTATCATCCGTAGCGCCATGAGACGGCGATCGGACCGGGAAAAGCCGCGGAACGCCGTCTGCAGGTGCACCTGGCTGTCGGCGTCCTTCACCAGCAGACGTTGTGGTGCATCCTGCGCCGCGACCACCGGTTCGCCAGCCGGTGCGGCGCCCCCCGACCAGCTCCCGAAATGCCGCTCCCCGGCGCGGAAGGCGGTTGCCGGATCGATGGCGCCGGCGACGACGATGACCGCGTTCCCCGGCACGTAGTACCGCTCCAGGTGCCGCTTAAGGTCGGCTGCGGTGAACGACCGGATGCTCTCCAGGTACCCCACCGTCGGGCAGCCGAGAGGATGGTCCCGCCAGAGAAGCCGGCTCGCCAGGTTGTGGGGGTTTATCTCCTCCCCCTTGTCGTTGATGTCGTCCAGCGCCTCCTCGATCACGATACGCTGTTCCACCTCCAGGTCGGGGAGGGTGGGACGCAACAGTAGCGAGGAGAAGAGGGAAAGCCCCGTGTCGACATGGTCGGGATGGACCCGGGAGAAATAGCAGGTGGACTCCTCGTCCGTCGTCGCGTTCACACTGCCCCCGATCGCCTCGAACGCCACCTCCAGCTCCAGGGTGGTGGGGTGCTCGGCGGTGCCGCGGAACAGCATGTGCTCCAGGAAATGGGACAGCCCCGCCTTGCCGGCCGGGTCGTTGCGGCCGCCGCACTTGATGTAGACGGCGATCTCGGCGCTGTGCAGGTGCGGCATCTCCACCGCGACGAGGCGCAGGCCGCTGGGCAGAGTGGTCGTGGTACAGGCGATCATGGGGACTCCCGGGGAAGGGCGATGCGTCGTGCAGGTGCGGCCCGGCGGAGAGCCGCGGGAACCGCACATCGGTCAAGGTAGCGGAAAGCCGGAGTATTGTCAAACCCCTTGAGATGACTGTGGACCGCGGCCCGCCGTCAGCCGTCCGGAGAAATTCCGGCGGCATTACGTTTGACAAAGTTTCCACCCGTAGGATAAAATTTATCGCCTGTTAATCTATCCTGTCGAAACGGACGGAACTGCCCGATGGCGATCCCCGACAACAGCCCCCTCAAGCTGGTGAAAAGCCAGAATATCGTTGCCGACCGGAATGCCGCAGCCATTGCGGACGTCTACAAGGCTCTGAAATCCCAGACCTTCTATCCCGACAAGCACCCCCAACGCGATGAGAGCCTGCGGCAGGCCCTCACTGCACTGCACGAGCTCCTGGACGGACGGGAGATCGTCCTGGTGGTGAGCCGGGCCGGCTTCGTCCCCACGGACGGCGGCGCCCCCGTGGGGAGCAACACCAAGGCAACAAATCTCGCCAAGGAGCTGTTCATCCGCCGTGTCCAGCGGCTCACCATCCTGAGCGACGTAAGTTCGGAGGACCTGCAGGCGTTCCTGCAGCTTTTGACCATGGACCCGCGGGGGGTCCAGGAGGCGGGCGGCATCGAGACGCTCATGCACCAGTGCGCCATCCGGGGGATCTGGGCGAACGAGGTGGACCTGTCGGTCATCCAGCGGAAACGGAAGGAGCTGGAGGAGGAGCAGTCAGAGCCGCACATGCTGGATGAAGGCTCGATGGCCCTGCCGGACATGCTGGCGACGATCGACATCCCCGACCAGCAGGATATCTCCTTCGTGGAGCTCCTCGACCTGCTGGACGAGGAGCCGTCGGATGCCCGCTACCTGCAGCTGGCGAAGATGGTGGTGAACCGCGCGGAGCCGCTGATGGAAGCCGGGGAGTTCGAACAGGTCGTCCTGGCGATCGTCCTGGTTCGCCGGCACGGGGAGGACGCGACCCGCAGCGAATTCCAGCGGGAATACGCCTGGTTCACCTTCGAGCAGCTCGCGGGCGGCGCCATGAGCGATTACCTGCTGGATCAGCTCCAGGACAACGACCACGAACGGAACGAATGGATCTACCTGATCCTGCAACGGCTGGGAGCAAGGGTGGTCTACGCCATCATCCAGCGGATCTGCCTCGCCGAGGGGCTCTCGGCGCGCAAGGCGCTGGCCACTGCGCTCATCCGGATCGGTGATCCGGCCATCCCCCCCCTGATCGTCATGCTTCGGGACGAGCGGTGGTACGTGGTGCGGAACATGATCGCCATGCTGGGGGAGATCGGCAACCGCGACTGGGTGGGCGAGATGCAGGATGCGGCGAACCACCACGACCCCCGTGTCCGGAAGGAGACGATCCGCACACTCGCCAAGATCGGCGGAAGCGAGGCGGAGCAGACCATCGTCCGGATGCTGGGGGACGAGAACCAGGGGATCGTCCGGCAGGCCATCGTCTCCCTCGGCACGATCAAGTGCCGGACGGCGGTAGAACCGCTGCTGGAGATCGTCATGCAGCGTGACCGGCTCCTGAACAACCTGGCGGTGAAGAAGGATGCCGTACAGGCCCTCGGGCTCATCAGGGACCGACGGGCGACCCCCCAGCTGCTGGCGATCCTCATCGGCTCCCATATCCTCGCCTGGCGTCGCTGGGAAGTACTGAAGAGCGCCGCGGCGACCGCCCTCGGCCAGATCGGCGACGAAGCCGCCCTGCCGGCCCTGCGCGCCGGAGCCATGCGGAGAGGCGCGCTGGGAGCGGCCTGTAACGACGCCATCGACACCATCGAACGGCTTTCGGAAGGATCTCCATGAGCAACTTACCGTTTGAGACGGCCCAGCGGGCCCTGACCCTCCTGTCCGGCTCCATCAAGGGGGTCGCCATGTACCCGGCGGGTCACCCCGCGGTGCGCCAGCCGCTCCAGGAACTCCATGCCATCCTCGCCTCCCGGCTCGTCACCGCCGCCGAGGTGCGGGTCGGCACCCACGACGGCGTGCTGTTCGTGGACGACCACCTCTTCGTCGCCCCCACCACCGCCCTGGAGGAGCTCGCCGGCAGGCTGGTGGAAAAAGAGATCCGGGAGATCCGCATCGTCCGCGGCGTCCGCGAGGACGACCTCACCCGGCTCGCGACCCATCTCGCCGTGCGGAAAGCGACCCTCGAAGAGGTGAACACCGCACTGCGCAACGAGGGGGTCACCACCATCCTGCTGACCGGAGACGTGGCAGAGGCGAAGGAACCGGAGCCCGCCGAACAGCCAGACGGCAAGGTGGTGAAGGAGGCCTACAACCAGGCGATCAAAGCGGTGCACGGCGTCTTCCGCGACATCAAAAGCGGCCGCATCCCCCACAGCGATGCGGTCATCTCCGTGGTCAACACCATGGTGGAGATGACCATCCAGGACCCGGTCACCCTCCTCGGTCTCGCCATGATCAAGGACTACGACAACTACACCTTCACCCACAGCGTCAACGTGGGTATCCTGGCCATGTCCCTCGGCGCCGCCATGGGGCTCGACCGTCGGACCCTGGAGGAGATCGGCGTCGCCGGTTTCCTGCACGACATCGGCAAGACGCGGATCGACAAGGGAATCCTCAACAAGCCGGGCAAGCTCTCCCATGCGGAATTCGAGGAGATGAAGCGCCACCCCGAACTGGGGGCAAAGATCATCGGCGAAATGAAGGAGATGAGCAACGAGGTGGCCCAGGCGGTGCTGGGTCACCATATCCACCGCAACCGCCAGGGGTATCCGGACTGGGCGCGCCAGCTCCCGTTCGGCGTCATGAGCGAGATCATTGCCGTGGCCGACTGTTACGACGCCATCACCACCCTGCGGGTCTACCAGCACCCGCTCAACCCGAAGGCCGCCATGGACGAGCTGCAGGAACTGGCCGGCAGCTACCTGGACGAACGGCTCGTCAACAATTTCGTGATGATGATGGGGAAGTATCCGGTGGGAACCCTCGTCCGGCTGGACACGAACGAGATCGCGGTGGTGATGCGACCGAACCCGGTCAACAACGATGCGCCGATCGTCAAGATCATCATGGATACGACGGGCGACCTGCTTCCGTCACCACGGGTGGAGGCGCTCGCCGACGCGGCCGGCGCCTGTTACGCGCAGATCGTGGCGGTGGTGAATCCGCTCCTGAAGAATATCGACGTGGGAAAGTATCTCAGCTGAGGGGGAGTCTGCCCAGGGCATCCGCGGCCGCTTCGCGGGTCAGTGGGTACGGGGACGAGAGGAGGGAGATGAACCGGTCTTCCAGCGATGCGTCGCCCGTCTTCGCGAGGGCGCGCAGCGCCTCCACCTCCAGCAGGCCGTCGTTCGCATCGAGGAACGGACGCAGCAGAGCGGGAATCTCCGGGTCGGAGAAGTTGCCGAGCGCCGCGATCGCCTTGCCGATCAGACCGGGATTCCGGTCGGAAAGTCGCTCCTTCAGCACCGGCAGCGCAGCCGGATGGCCCAGCCGGCCGAGCACGTCGATGGCCGCCGCCCGAAGATCGACCTCCGGCCGTGTCGCACAGTAGAGCAGCGGCGGCATGACCCGCTGTCCACCGATCTCGCCCAGCGCATGGATTGCCCTCACCTTTTCGGCCAGACTCCCCTTCTTAAGGAGCTCCACCACCTCGTCGAAGCTGCCCGCCCCCTCCAGCGTCTCCAGGGCGGCCGCCGCAGCGCGACGCACCTCCTCGGCTGGGTCCTTCAGCAGGGGGATGAGCACCTGCCGTCGTTTATCCGTTGCGGTCGAGTTCATGGAGAGATATTATGCCAAAAATTCCCTCGGACACAACCTTATCTTTACGCCCATAACATTTCCGGTACGGGAAGGACCACCATGAAGATCGACATCAAGGCGGGGCTGCTGTCCGCGCTCGTCCTGCCGGGAATCGGCCAGCTGTACCAGGGCCGCAAGCTGCGGGGCGGCATCATGATCGTCCTGGTCAACCTGTTGCTGCTCGGTGCCCTGGTGCTCGTGCTGCGGGCCATCGGCAGTATCGCCGCGTCATCCGCGGCGGGCGCCGTTGTCGACCGCACGCTGGTCGTGCAGGTGCTGGAGCAGAACGGAACGGCGGGCCGCTGGCTCCTGGCGGCCTTTGCCGCGCTCTGGATATTCGGCACGGTGGACGCCCTGCTCGGCGGCCGTTCCGGCGGCGAGCCGCAGTGACCAGCCGTCGTTGCCGCATTCACAGCGTATACGATATTTTTTTTGACATCCGCGTAACCTTCGTGCGATAAAACCCCTCATGAATCAGCAGAACTCCGTTTTACCGGGGTTGTGCGGAAACGGGGGCTTCATGTATCGAGCAATGGTGCGTGCCACCGGCAGCGGCATTCCCGGCCGGGTCGTGCCGAACAGCTATTTCGACTATCTCATCGAAGACGCGGACGAGTGGATCAGGTCCCGCACCGGTATCCGGGAGCGGCGATTCGCCGAACCGGACGAATCCACCTCCGACCTGGCAACGGTTGCGGCCAGAAACGCGCTCCAGCGGGGGGGGATCGACCCGCAGGAAATCGACTGCATCATCCTCGCCACCTCCACCGCCGACATGTGCCTCCCCTCCACCGCCTGCATGGTGCAGAAGAACATCGGGGCGAAGAACGCCAGCGCCTTCGACATGAACGCCGTCTGCAGCGGCTTCGTCTATGCGATGGAAACGGCCGACTGCTTCATCCGGTCCGGCAAGTACCGCACCGTCATGGTGATCGGCGCCGACACCTACTCCAAGATCCTCAACTTTCAGGACAAGACTACCTGCCCCCTCTTCGGCGACGGCGCCGGCGCGGTGATTCTGGGTGCAACCGAAGAGGACCGGGGGATCGTCTCGTCCCTCATCCGAAGCGACGGCGGCGGCTGGGAGCTGATCCAGGTCCCCTCCTCCGGCTCCCGCAAGCCGGTCACCCCGGAGACCATCGCCGCCAGCGAGAACACCTTCTTCATGGCGGGCAAACAGGTCTTCACCTTCGCCACCGACATCATCCCCCGCATCATCGACGAGGTGACGGAGCGGGGCGGCATCCGTCCGGACCAGCTGGACCATATCATCCCGCACCAGGCCAACGTACGGATCATCGACAACATCGCCAGGCGGACCGGCATCCCCAAGGAAAAGTTCCTCCTCAACCTGGACCGGTTCGGCAACACCGCCGCCGCATCGGTGAGCATCGCCCTGGACGAGAACCTGCGCAGCGGCGTCATCAAGCCGGACCAGACCGTCCTCATGATGGGGTTCGGCGGGGGGCTGTGCTGGGGGGGAATCCTCATCCGGTTCTGATCGATACCGGCATCTCATGTAAAGCGGGGCGCATCTTCGAAAGGTGCGCCCCGTTCACGTTCTGGCGTATTACGCCGTGTCCGGTATACTTTTTATATCCTCCAGTATCGGGAGCCCGCCATGAAGATCTACGACATCAGTGTCCCGCTGTCGCCGTCATTGCAGGTCTTTCCCGGCGACGAACCGTTCACCATCGGCCGGACGGCATCCCTCGCCAAGGGAGACGGGGCGAACGTCTCGCACATCGCCCTCTCCTGCCATGCCGGCACCCACGTGGACGCCCCGCTCCACTTCAACGACCACGGTATCTCCGTTGACCACCTGCCGCTCACCCTCTTGGCCGGAACGGCCCGGGTGGCGGACCTGCGCGGCGTAAAGGAAATAGGCCGGCACGAGCTGGCGCGGCTGCATCTGAAGGGGGTGGAGCGGCTCCTGCTGCGCACGGACAATTCGGAACAGTGGGATACGGGAACGGTCGGCGCTGATCCGGCGCACCTGTCGATGGAGGGGGCAATCTACCTGCTGGAAATCGGCGTACGGCTGGTGGGAATCGACGGGCTCTCCATCGACCGGCTCGACAGCATAGAGGTGCACCGGCTGCTCCTGGGAAACGGCGTCGTCATCGTGGAATGCCTCAACCTGACCGGGGTGGAGTACGGCGACTACGAGCTGATCTGCCTCCCGCTGAAGATCACGGGAAGCGACGGCGCCCCGGCCCGGGCGCTCCTTCGGCGGGACGAACCGGCGGAGGAGCATGCCGCGTCCGACCTGCACACCACACGCTGGCCGCTGGCGTGAGTAAAGCATCGGTCCGTTTTGTTGACGTCAGATTCGAGATGATCTCAAGGCGCCCGAGGAGGAGGTTCCGGAAGCGTACATCAGTACGCTGAGGAGACCGACGACGAGGCAACGCCGAGAGGGCTCGAATATGGCGTCAACCGTCCACCTCTATGCCGTAGCCGTGGCATATGGCGCCGAACTGGTCGTCCACCGGCGCGGTGGCCGCCACCGCGCGATCACGACCCGTGGTGAACGCCATGGAACGGCAGTGGAGCATCATGCGGGGTGCGGCGACGCCGCCGTAGGGGAGGTCGCCGACGATCGGCATCCCGCCGTGCTCCAGGTGCACCCGGATCTGATGGGTGCGCCCCGTGAGCGGCCGCGCCTCCACCAGGGTCGCCCCCGCCCCCCGGGCGAGCACCCGTAAGCGGGTCAGCGCCTCCTTGCCCGGCAGGCCGACGCCGTAGCGGAACTTGGAGAGCTTCGTTACGGGAGCATCCACGAACCACTGCTCCTCGTCCGGGCTCTCCGCCACCAGCGCCCAGTAGACCTTTTCCACCTTCCCCTCCTTCAAAAGGAGCGATATCTCCGTCGCCGCCCGCTTGTGCTTGGGAAAGAACATCACCCCCGAGGTGCCGCGGTCCAGCCGGTGGATCACCCGGGCCGGGTCCGCAAGGCCGATGGATTTCATATATTGGTCCACCGCGTACTCCACGGTCCCCTTCAGCTGGTACGGGGTGCGCTGGCTGTTGAACCCCGCCTCCTTGTTCACCGCCAGGTAGTCCCGGTCCTCGTACAGCAGTTCCTCCCGGGTGTAGGCCAGCTCCACGAACCGCTCCGCCTCCATGATCCCCAGGATCAGCTCGTTTCCCTCCTTCACCTGGCGCGACGCCACCCGCACCAGGGCCTGGTCCACGGTGCACCCCCCCCGGTCGATGATCCGGCGGATCTCCCCCTTGGAGAGGGTCGGGAACAGCTCCCGCGCCGCATCGTCCAGACGCATCCCCGCCTGCTCGGCCTCCACCGTTCCCTTTACGATCATATGCCGTCCCCCGCCGCCCGGAACAGGGCGGCCAGCGTCTTGCCGTCGGAGAGAGTGCCGTCCGCCGCCATCCGCAGCGCCTCCGCCAGCGGCATCCGGACGGTCTGGATATCCTCGTATGCCTCGGGGTGCGCCTCCCGCTGGGTGAGGCCGGTGGCGAGGAACAGGTGGATCTTCTCGTCGCAGTAGCCGGCGGCCGGATGGATGAAGCCGAGCGAGGCCATCCGCGCGGCGACGAGCCCCGTCTCCTCCGTCAGCTCCCGCGCACCGCAGGCGAGCGGCTCCTCGCCGGGATCGATCCGCCCCGCGGGGATCTCCAGAGTTTCGGCATCGATGGCCGGCCGCGGTTGACGGATCAGGGTGACGGTGCCGTCGTCGTGGAGCGGCAGCACCCCCACCCCACCCCGGTGGCGCACCACCTGGAACCGGTGCCACCCCTTCTCGCCGATCTTCACCTGCATCTCCTCAAGGTCCACTACCAGCCCCTGGAAGAGAATCTTTCTGTCCCGTGTCTCCATTTGAGATCTCCCCGTTCAAACCCGTATCGCTACCGATACATAGCACGACCGGCCGCCCAAGGGAAGGACGGAGTGTAATGTATCAACCCCTGTTTTACAACAAAGATGACGGGTGATATCCTGATGGTAGAACAAACGAAGTCACGCGGCGGAAACGGAGGCAGGTCATGAAGGTCTTTCTGGCGGGAGGCACCGGTTTTGTGGGAGGGCACCTGCGCAAGGCGCTCCTGGCGGAGGGTCACACCATAAGGCTCTTGGCCCACCGCCGCGGAGACGGCTTCGGCCCTGAGATCGAACAGGTGGACGGCGACGCCGCCGACCCGTCCGACTGGCGGGAGAGGGTCCGGGGGTGCGACGCGGTCATCAACCTCATCGGCATCATCCGCGAGTATCCCGGACGTGGGATCACCTTCGAGAAGCTGCACGTCCAGGCGACGCAGACACTGGTGGATGCGGCGAAGGCGGCGGGCGTTGGGCGATACCTGCAGATGTCGGCCCTGGGCAGCCGGCGCAACGCGGTATCGCACTACCACCAGACGAAATACCGGGCAGAGGAGTACGTCCGCTCCTCGGGCCTGCAGTACACCATCTTCCGGCCGTCGCTCATCTTCGGCCCCGGGGACGCCTTCGTCAACATGATCGCCGACCAGATCCGGACCCTCCCCGCGATCCCCGTCATCGGCGACGGCAGCTACCAGCTGCAGCCGATCCACGTCGTCGACGTGGCCCGCTGCTTCACCATGGCACTCGCAAATCCCGAGACGGCCGGCAAGACCTATGAACTGTGCGGCACCGACAGCCTCAGCTACGACCAGATGGTGGACACCATCGGCTGGGTACTGGGCAAGAGCAAGGTCACCACGGTGCACAACCCGCTCCCCCTCATGAAGCTTGTCGTACCGCTCATGCAGAAGCTGCCGTTCTTCCCGCTCACCATGGACCAGCTCACCATGCTGGTGGAGGGGAGCGTCTGCGACAGCGAGTGGCGGAGCACCTTCGATTTCGCGCCGATCCGGTTCGAGGACGGCATCCACGAATACCTGAAGAAATGAGGCGTCAGGCGGGCAGGTGAGGGGGATGAGACACATGGCTCCCCCCCCCCCCGCGGGGCAGCTCTCATGCCGATAGCTACTCGATGATGAAGTTCCCGATGTTCACCGTACCACCAGAGATGGTCAAAACTCCCTGCAGTGTCGTGAATCCTCCCGTACTCTGGTAACTGTCATTATTGCCGCCAGCAAGGGTGATCGTTTTCGCCTGGTTGCAGTCGAGGTTTTCATAGAACGTATAGACCTTCGCCCGGAGGGTCGAACTGTCGGCTGCGACGGCGTAGGCATCCTGCAACGATGCATAGCCGGGCGACGGGTCGCCTGAGACCGCTACCTGTATGTTGGGGACGAAGGCGACGGACACCGACTTGGCGCCGTCCATGGCGAGGCTGCAGGGATTGCCGCTGCCGGCGCAGTCGCCCCCCCAACTGCCGAACAGCGATTTCCAGTCCGGTGTCGCGGTGAGGCTGACGGTAGTGCTGGCGTCGATCGAAGTGCTGCAGCCAAAGCTGGTCAGCGCACTGCAAGCGATGCCGTATGAATTGCTGTTCACCGTACCGCTTCCGGTACCGGGGGAGGTATCGATGCCGACCGACAGCGCGTAAGCCAGATTCGAATTGTTCAGGGAAATGGCAAGAAGCTGGTTTCCCAACACCAGGTCCGGTTTTCCGTCGCCGTTGAAATCACCCATGGTTACCATTGTGGGTAAGAAGCCGCCTCCCCCGCCGCCCCCCACGTTGATGCTCTCGCTGGGCTGAAAAGAACCGTCGCCATTCCCGCGCCAGATATCTACGTAATTAGAGGCTACCCGGCCAGCCAGTACGTCCGGGATGTTGTCACCATTGAAATCACCGACCGAGACGAATTCGCTCTGGTTATAGCTAGAGTAATTCCCCGTCGTCACGAACGTTCCGTCACCTTTCCCCCGCATGATGGTAACACCGGTACTCTGTCCCACCGCCAGGTCCAGTATCCCGTCGCCGTCCAGATCGGCCGCCGCGACAGCCATGGACTGGTGCCAGCTTGCATCAACATAATCGGCCTTGGGCTGAAAGGTGCCGTCGCCGTTGCCAAGCAGGATGGAGATAGCACTCCCGGAATGATAGCCGACCGCCAGGTCCAGCTTGCCGTCGCCGTTGAAGTCGCCAGGCGCCAGGCCAAAGGGCTCTACGCCGGTGTTCGTATCTATCTTCGCTTGAAACGTGCCGTCACTGTTCCCGAGCAGGATTGAGATCGTGCCGCTGTTGGCGTTGGCGACCGCCAAGTCCGCTTTTCCATCGCCGTTGAAGTCACTGGCGACTACAACGAAAGGCAGGTTTCCTGTCGCGTAATCCACCTGTGTCTGAAAGGTGCCGTCGCCGTTTCCCAGCCATACGGAAACCGTTGCGAAACCAAAATTCGACGTCACCAGATCCAGTTTGCCGTCGCCGTTGAAATCACCGACTATAATGGAGTTTGGGTTTTGACCAGTCGCATAGTCAACCAGATGCTGGAAGGTGCCGGCGCCATTCCCCAGGAAGATTGATACGCCGTTATTGGTTGCCACTGCCAGGTCCAGCTTGCCATCGCCGTTGAAGTCGCCGGAAGCAACCCCATTGGCGTAATAATCGGGGGTCATGTCAATATATTTCGGCGCCGCAAAAGAAAGCGCAGCGGCCAGCGCCGCATGGGGTACTGCCAGTGCCAGAAGGAAGATCACAATACCGCCCAGCTTCAGACGCAACGATGGATTCATGGGAAACACCTCCAATGGGAAATGACATGCCGAGAGATACCGACCGGACCACAGTAGGAAGACATCGGGCAACTATTACATTGAGTACCAATAATAAATTTGCAATACAATAGCACGGCAAAAAACATCCCGACAAGCGCAATAATAAGCACCGACACATTTATCTACTCTTTCAATCGTAATACCCACGACACCATCTGAACGGACGGCACGCATTTACTGCCGCACCACTACTATCCATTTACAAATCGCCCCAAATCCAGTAGAGTGTTCCCCTCGATTTTTCCCACCTTGCGAACAGGATGGCCCCATGGAAAACCTCAAGGATACGCCCCTTTACGACGAACACGTCCGCCTCGGCGCCCTCATGGCCCCCTTCGGTGGCTGGAACATGCCGATCCAGTACGAGGGGATCATCGCGGAGCACAAATGGTGCCGCGAAAAGGCAGCCCTGTTCGACATCTGCCACATGGGGGAGTTCCTCTACAAGGGGGACATCGTCGGCGGCGGCCTGGAGGACGTCTTTACCTTCTCCGTGAAAAGCATCCCCGTGGGACGTTCCCGCTACGGCTTTCTCCTGAACGATGAGGGGGGGATCATCGACGACCTGATCGTCTTTAGACTCGCCGAGGACGAGGCGATGGTCGTGACCAACGCCGCCACCATCGACAACGACTTTGCCGTCATTGCGTCGCGCCTTTCCGGCCGCGCGAACTTCACCGACATCTCCGCCGAAACGGCCAAGCTGGACCTGCAGGGCCCCCTGGCCCGGGAGGTCATGTCCCGGTTCTTCGATCCGGAACCCTGCAACCTTCCCTACTTCAGGTCTACAAAGACCACGATTCTCGGGGTCGAGGCGATCGTCAGCCGCACCGGCTACACGGGAGAGCTGGGCTACGAGATCTTCCTGCCGGCGACCCGGGTCAAGGAACTCTGGCAGCTGTTCCTCGCCGACGAGCGGGTGAAACCCGCGGGCTTGGGCGCCCGGGACGTGCTGCGGCTGGAGGTGGGATACAGCCTGTACGGCAGCGATATCGACGAGGTGACCACTCCCCTGGAGGCGGGTCTCGAGGCGTTCGTCAACTTCGACAAGGAGTTCGTGGGGAAGGCGGCGCTCCTGCACCAGCAAAAGGCGGGGCTTGCCAAAGTCAAGGCGGCGTTCAGGGTGGGTTCCCGCCGCTCTCCGCGCCACCACTACGAGATCTGCACCGGCGACGACACGGTCGGGACCGTCACGAGCGGGGTCTTCTCCCCCATGCTCGGCTGCGGCATCGGCATCGGCTTCGTCCGCCCCGGCAGCGCCCCCCTCGGCGCCACGCTCACGATCCGCCACGAGAAGGTGAACATGGAGGCGGAGGTGGTGGAGCTGCCATTCTATGCGGGCGGGTCGCTCAGGTCGTAACACTCAGAAGATAATACCCCTCGCCTTTAGACCCTTGGGTCCTCAGGGAGAGGGGCAGGGGTGAGGGGCAAACCGGTACAAGATTCTCCCTCACCCGGCCTTCGGGCACCCTCTCCCCGAGGGAGAGGGTATGAGATAATTCCAGATCAACTCGCATAGCAAGAAGGAGGATTTACCATGTCGGAAACCTATTTCACCAAGGAACACGAGTGGGTCAGGATCGATGGCAGCACCGCCACCGTGGGGATCAGCGAGCACGCGGCCCACGAGCTGGGGGACATCACCTTCATTGAGCTGCCCCAGACCGGCAAGACCGTGAAGCAGTTCGACGTACTGGCCGGCATCGAGTCGGTCAAGGCGGCGAGCGACATCTACGCCCCGGTATCGGGCACGGTGTCCGCCGTGAACGACGGCCTCAACGACGCCCCCGAGGTGGTCAACGAGTCGGCGGAGGACGCCGGCTGGATCGCGAAGCTGGAAGGGGTCGACGCCGCGGAGCTGTCGAACCTCATGACCAGGGCCCAGTACGACGAGTACCTGAAATCCCTGTAACAACAGGCAGATAATATCAAACGTAACGCGGAGCAAACCCCTCACCGCTCCCCTTGACAGGGGAGGGTTTCCCCCCTGACAAGGGGGGACAGAGGGGGGTTCCGCGCTTCGCGAGGCACTACATGTCATATTGCCCCAACACCCCCGAAGAAATCTCCGACATGCTCGCCGCCATCGGTGCCGTGTCGGTGGACGACCTGTTCGCCCCGATCCCCGCGGCGCTGCGGGCAAAGTCCTTCGACCTGCCGGACGGCATGTCCGAGTTCGAGATGCTCCGCCAGATGCAGTACCTGGCGGACCGGAACGCGAAGCACCTGTCGCTCTTCATCGGCGGCGGCGCCTACGATCACGTCATCCCCGCCGTGGTGGACCACCTGTCCGGCCGGGCCGAGTTCTACACCGCCTACACCCCCTACCAGCCCGAGTGCTCCCAGGGAACGCTGCAGGCGCTCTTCGAGTACCAGAGTGTCATCTGCCGGCTTACCGGGATGGATGTCTCCAACGCCTCCCTGTACGACGGCGGCACGGCGCTTGCCGAGGCGGCCGTAATGGCGATGCGGGCCACGGGACGCCGGAAACTGATTCTCGACGGCGGTATCAACCCGTACCACCGTCAGATCGTCGCCACCTACCTGGAGGACCAGGAGGTGGAGATCGTCACGGTGACGCCGGGCACCGGCATCGCCGACCGGGCGGCGCTCATGGCGGCACTGGACGACCGGACCGCGGCGATTGTCGTGCAGAACCCCAACTTCTTCGGGACGCTGGACGACCTGTCCGACCTTGCAGCGGAGGCCCACGGCAAGGGGGCGCTCCTCGTCGCGTCCGTCTACCCCATCTCTCTCGGGATGGTGAAGAGCCCCGGCGCCATGGGGGCGGACATCGTGGTGGGCGACGGCCAGTGCCTGGGGAACCCGCTCTCCTTCGGCGGGCCGGCCTTCGGCTTCATCGCCGCCAAGAAGGCGTTCATCCGCTCCATGCCGGGACGGATCATCGGCCAGACGGTGGACCGGCAGGGACGGCGCGGTTTCGTCCTCACCCTCCAGGCGCGGGAACAGCACATCAAGCGCCACAAGGCCACCTCCAATATCTGCAGCAACCAGGGGCTCTGCGCCCTCAAAGGCCTTATCTTCATGGCGAGCGTCGGCGAGACCGGCTTCGCCGAGCTGGCCCGGCTCAACTACGACAAGGCGGAGTACGCCAAGGAGCGGCTCTCGTCGATCAAGGGCGTCACGGTGCTGAACTCCGGCGCCACCTTCAACGAGTTCACCCTCGTCCTCCCCACGCCGGCGGAGCCGGTGGTGGAGCGGCTGCTGCACAATAGGATCGCCGCCGGCGTCCCGCTGGGGGGCTTCTATCCCCACCTGGCCGACTGCATGGTGGTGACGGTCACGGAAAAACGGACGAGGGCCGAGATCGACACCCTGGCCGAAAAGCTGCAGGAGGCGCTATGGAACTGATATTCGAGAAATCCGTCACGGGACGGCGCGGGGTCAGGCTCCCCGCCTCCGACGTTCCCCGCGCCGCCGCGCTGCCGGCAAACCTCCTGCACAGTGCTCCCGTCGGCCTCCCCGAGGTGGCGGAGCTGGACCTGGTGCGCCATTTCACCAACCTGTCGCGGCGCAACTTCTCCGTGGACACCAACTTCTACCCCTTGGGCTCCTGCACCATGAAGTACAACGTGAAGGCGCTGGAGAACGCCGCCGGACTCTTCGCCGGCGTCCACCCCATGCTGCCGCTGTTGCCCGGCGGGGAGACTCACGCCCAGGGTGCGCTGGAGATGCTCTTTGAGCTGGGGGGGCTGCTCTCCGAGATCACCGGGATGGACGAGGTGACCACCCAGCCGCTGGCCGGCGCCCACGGCGAGATGACCGGCGTCATGATCATCGCCGCCTACCACCGGGCTAGGGGGAACAAAAAGCGGTACGTGGTCGTCCCCGATTCCTCCCACGGCACGAACCCGGCCTCCGCCGCCATGGCGGGCTACGAGATCATCACGATCCCCTCCGACACCTCGGGCGACATGGATCTGGAGCTGTTCAGGCAGGCGATGACCGACGAGGTGGCGGCGGTGATGATGACCTGCCCCAACACGCTGGGGCTCTTCAACCCGCACATCAAGGAGATCTGCGACATCGCCCACGCGCATGACGCCCTCTGTTACTACGACGGCGCCAACCTGAACGCCATCATGGGAAAGGTGCGCCCCGGCGACGTGGGGTTCGACGTCATCCATCTCAACCTGCACAAGACCTTCGGCACCCCCCACGGCGGCGGCGGTCCCGGCAGCGGCCCGGTGGGGGTCAAGGAGGCGCTCATTCCCTACCTGCCGGTGCCGCGCATCGTCAAAACCAGCGAGGTGGACTTCGGCATCGAGACCGACCGGCCGCTCTCCATCGGCCGCACCGCCAACTTCTTCGGCAATTTCGGCGTCATGGTCAAGGCCTACGCCTACATCACCATGCTCGGCCGCGCCGGGCTGATCCAGGTGAGCGAGCAGGCGGTCCTGAACGCCAACTACATCATGGCGCGGCTTAAAGGTTATTACGACCTCCCCTTCGAGCAGACCTGCATGCACGAGTGTGTCTTCTCCGCCAGCAGGCAGCTCAAGCACGGCGTGCACGCCATCGATATCGCCAAGTTCCTCATCGACCGGGGCTTCCATCCCCCCACCGTCTACTTCCCGCTCAACGTGAAGGAGGCGATCATGATCGAGCCGACGGAGACGGAAAGCAAGTCCACCATGGACGCCTTCATCGACGTCATGATCGAGGCGGCGGGGCAGGCGGGACACAACCCCCAGGCGCTCCTCGACGCCCCGCTCACCATGCCGGTCTCCCGGCTTGACGAGACCAAGGCCGCACGGGAGCAGCACGTCTGCTGCGTGGATTACTGACGTTCCGACCGCATACGCACGATTGGAAAAGGCCGCTCCGTGAAGAAGCGGCCTTTTTTTTGCAGTTACAGGTCGTACGATGTCTCCTGCGGACAAACGCAGACATACTGGCCTGGTTTATGGCGACCACCTGCGGCATGCGATATTCATTCGAACGCATTTTGACACTTTGACCCTTCTTCTCCCGCGAAAGGACTGCTCCCGATGCGCGTCATACGAATTCTCGTCGTCCTCGCTTTGGCAGCGGCATTCACCCCGCTGCCCCCTGTCGATGCCCACGTTACTCCTGTCGACCGGGTGGTCGTCTACAAAAGCCGTCACATCATGCAGCTCTTGCGGGGGGAAGATGTTGTGCGCTCCTACCACGTTGCGCTCGGCCGGAATACGCACGGCCGAAAGGTCAGGGCGGGCGATTGCAGAACACCTGAAGGGAAGTACGTCATCGACCGGCATAACGGAAGCAGTCGGTTCTACAAATCGCTTCACATTTCCTATCCCAACAGCAGCGACCGCATCGCGGCGACGGAAAAGGGATATTCCCCGGGTGGCGACATCATGATCCACGGTCTTCCGAAGGGATTTGAGGATCTGGCCGACACCCACTTCCGGATGGACTGGACCAAGGGGTGCATCGCCGTCAACAACGCCCAGATGGATGAAATCTGGCGTCTGGTGCCGGACGGCACGCCGATTGTCATCCGGCCGTAGCCGCTACTTTTGACACATCCACGGGCATTCCCGACGCGGACTTCAGCGCGGCCAGGAGCAAGCCCATATCCACCCGGCCGAGGAGGCCTTTCTTTTCAAGAACCTGAATGGCCTCTTGCTGCAAGAGTCGTCCCTCGCCGCCGTGAATCTCCACCAGGACTTTTCCGTTAACAAGAACCGCTTTCACCCGCTGTCGCACGATGGTGACCCTGGTTCCGCATTTAACCATGCGATACAGTGCGGCGATGTCTTCCGGATAGAGATGAATGCAGCCGTGGCTCACCCGCCTGCCTATCCCGAACGGCCGGTTCGTGCCGTGAATGAGCACCGTCCCGATGGAGAGGCGCAAGGCATAGTCGCCAAGCGGGTTGTCCGGGCCGGGCGGTACGACCTTTGGAAGCTCCGGCTTCTGCCGACGTATGGAAGCCGGGACGTACCACGAAGGATGCACTAACTTTTCGACGATGCGATACGTACCGACAGGCGTCTCCCACCCCTCGTCCCCGATTCCGACGGGAAACGTATCGACCAGATGATTTCTGTGCGGCGGGAAGAAATACAGGCGCCTTTCGGCAATATTGACGACGATCCCGCGCCGGCGCGGGACATCCGGCAGTATCCATCTACCGGGAATGGTGACCCTGGTCCCGACCCGGGGGATGAACGGATCAACCCCCGGATTTGCGTCAGAGATCTCGTTGTAGCCGACATCATAGCGCCGTGCCATTTCAACGAGGGAATCGTTCTCCACGATGGTGTGGGCCACATTCACGCCTCCCACACCATCGCGAAAACGAAGTCCCTTCCCTAAAGAAACACGGCACGTCAGAAGCGTCGTCACGACAATACAGGAGATGAGCACGAAGCAAATCCGAAATGCGTGGCGCACGTTCCTACCCTTCTCGATACCCTTCCCGATTGATGCGTGCAGTTGACCCACGACTCTTTGTTACCCGACTATTTTTTCTGCTCGAGCTTAAAGATCTTCTCCGTCTTCTTTGCCTGCTGCTGGGCTTCCCTGGCTGCCTGTTCCGCAGTATTTGCGGCGTTTTCCGCCCTGGTGGCCGACGCCGCCGCCTGGGCTGCATCGTCATCGGCTTTCTTTACGCCTGCTTCCGCCTTGTTTGCAACGTCAAGTGCCTGCTGCGCCTTACCGTTCGCCTGCTGGATGGCCGCCTTGTCCGCATCGGTCATTCCGCCAAGCTGGGACACCTTGTCTTCGAGTTTACTGAGACGTTCTGCCAGGGGGTCGACCTGAGACCTTACGTACTCCTTCGTAGCGCATCCCGTGGTACTTAAAAGCATAAGAACAAACGCCAACCCTACAAACTTCTTCATGTGCTGCCTCCTTTCAACCGATGTAATTACAAGTCAGATTCTATCACTTCCAACCCACTGTCAACCGCCTGAATGAAATAAAGATATCTCAGCAGTTCTCAACAGTTACAATGTCTCCGTCGTTGCCATTGCCGTGGAGATCGGCAGCCGGTGTTTCCACCCTACCCACCCTCCAGTTCCTGTTCAACGCGAAGGAAGCGATCATGATCGAACCGGAGGAGATGGAGACGGTGAACAACTCCACCACGGACCGGTTCTATCCATGTATGAATATAGTCAAATGTTTTATTGACAGTATCGCCCCGATCGTCTTAGAATCCGCTATAAAATTTTACACAACGAGGTACCCCATGAAAGCGGCTTTATCACTCCTGCTCGCCGGCCTCCTGACGATGGCCGCCGCTACCGCAGAAGCCCGGAACTACGGCGATCCGCTGACGTTGAAGACACCGACACCGGTTTCGGCGATCCTGAAAAATCCCAATGCGTTCATCGGCAAGACGGTACAGGTGCGGGGGCTGGTGGTGGAGGTCTGCGCCAAACGGGGCTGCTGGCTCTATCTGTCCGGCGACAAGCCGTTCCAGAAGATCCAGATCAAGGTAGTGGACGGTGTCATCGTCTTCCCCATGAACGCACGTGGCAAGATGGCGACGGTGGAAGGGATCGTGGAAAAGCTGGAGATGACCAGACAGCAGGCGCTCACCTTCCACAGGCATATGGCCGAGGAGACGGGACAGAAGTTCGACCCGAAGACCGTCACGGGGCCGGAGATCTCCTACCAGATCAGGGGGACCGGCGCGACAGTAGAAGGGCTCTGACCGGCCATGAACTGGCGCCGTCTCAACTATGCCCTGCACCGTGACATCGGCTACATCTCCATCGGCCTGACCCTGCTCTACGCGGTGTCGGGCCTCGCCGTGAACCACATCTCCGACTGGAACCCGAGCTACCGGATCGAAACGGTGCAGACGCGCATCGAGCCGCTCCCCGCCTACCTGGACCGGGCCGAGGAGGCGATCCCCACCATCCTGAAGCGACTGGGTGAGAAGATAGAGTACGAGAACAGCTTCCGACCCGACCCGGAGAGCATCCGGATATTCCTCAAGGGTCGCTCTATCCTCGCTAACCTGGCCACCGGAGATGTGGTATACGACAGAGCGGTGCCGAGACCGCTGCTGTATGAGCTGAACGCCCTGCACCTGAACCGTCCCAAGAAGGCATGGACCCTGGTGGCGGATCTCTACGCAGTGGCACTGGCGCTCCTGGGAGTCACGGGGCTCTTCATGTTCCGGGAGAGATCATGGCTCATAAGCCGCGGCTTCTGGCTCATCGCGGCAGGGGTGGCGATCCCGCTCGTGGGGGTCCTGCTCCTCTGAACGGCTGAAAACATCCGGTGCGCAATCGTTAACGCAAACCGTCCCTCCCTGGGCTTCCCGCACGTCAGTAGTAGGTAACCTCCAGCAGAGGCGCAAGCGTGGCACGGTCCACGCCCGTCGTGTCGTTGATCTCGAAGAGACCGGGGGAAACGGGTCCCACGTCCTCGAGGATGCGAACCTGAAAGTCCTGCAGTCCTAAACGCTGCGCTTCCTGCATCAACGAAGTTGCATCGACAAACACGTGCCTGCCAAGGTCGGACGGAAGTATCGATGTCGTTATCGATGCCAACGCGGGCTGTATCGATCGGTCGAAATCGGTTGCGATGAGCGTGGGTGGCTGAATATTAACCAGGTCGATGCGAACCGGTATCGGGGCGGTCGGCGGCTGAATGCTGCTGATGACTATATCGAGGGTCGCCGACACGATAGATGCCCCGACAGGCACACCGCCCGTGCCACCCAGCGGAAAGTCGAGGAACGCGCGGGTTTCCGTCAATGTAACCGGATCTATGCCGGCGAACACGCTCTGGACCGTTGGCGACATCCCCTGGGTCACGACGAACGAACTCGGTGCAGTCAGCTCGATGTCACCATCATTGGCCGAATTACTGATGATTTGCGTGACTACCGTCGGGGGTGGATTGCTGCCTCCACCGCCACACCCCGCCAACGGCATCACCAAGACAAGCATGAGCAATGCTGCAATTTTCCCTTTCATAACACCCTCCTGATGCGGATGACAACCGCTTGTTACGATTACATCAAAAGTCCGACGAGCAGAGCATCATTTCGCCCTCCCCTCCACCGCCGATCCTTCGTAACAGAATACTACCACTACTTCGTTGAATGACCAAGCCCGATATTGGCATGCCGCCTGAGCCTGCACCGCAGAAAAACGCCTCAGAATGCGCGAAAAAAGACTCCAACCAGATGAGCCATGTTCTGGCATTGTTTCAAGCCGACAATGTCGGCATATATTTTTACGGGGAAATATATCTCAGAATACATGATATACTTCTAATCATCTTACATCATGCAAGCGAGGTAACGCCCATGAAGAGATTCGCGACCATGTTACTCTGCCTCGGTTTCCCTCTGCTGCTCTCTCCGACCGTCCGCTTGGCCCGTGCGGCACTCGGCGAACCTGCCGCCTCGGTGGAGACGGACCGCAAGGCCCTCTCCGCCGTGCACCGGGCTACAACGACCACCACCACCTATACGGTCCAGGAGGTTGTCTCCGACGCGAACAGCGTGCGCGAATACGTCTCACCGTCGGGAGTCGTGTTCGGGATCGCCTGGAACGGCATCACTCAGCCCGACCTCGCGACGCTCCTCGGCTCCTATCTCGACGATTACGAGCAGTCCCTGCACAAGGCCGCGCGCCCCCACGGCCGCCGGTCACTCCAGGTCAAGGGTGACCGGGTGATCGTCGAAAAGTGGGGGAACATGCGGAACCAGCAGGGGCGGGCCTACGTACCGTCATTGATCCCTTCAGGAGTGAGCCCCGATGAGATCAAATAGGTCGACATTCCTGATTCCGGTCCTGCTGCTCATGTTCGGTTGCGGTGGTGGCGGCGGTAACAGCAGCGAAACCAGCGCACCGACGATCAATCCGGCATCCCTGGCCGTCACGCCGCAGAATCCAACCGTCTCCGTCGGCAGCACCCAGCAGTTCACCGCCACGGCCACCTTCGCGAACAGCTCGTCCAGCAACGTCACGACGCTGGTGACCTGGCGCTCGTCGAACACGCGGGTTGCCGGCATCAACTCAAGCGGCCTCGCGACCGCCGCGGCTGCCGGCACGACCACGGTCTCCGCCGCCGCCGGAAGTGCCACGGACTCCACCACGATGACCGTTCCCGTCCCGGACGGCGGCAACATCCTTTCCGTCACGGTGAACGGCTCGCTCTGCTCCGGTGCCTTCAACGCTGCCTATCCCAACAAGCCGTGCGTCAGCGTGACGGTCTGCACGCCGGACACCGGCTCGTGTCAGACCGTCAACGACATCCTGCTGGATACGGGGAGCTTCGGCCTGCGACTGTTCAAGTCCACCCTGGGCACCGTCTCCCTGCCGCAGTCGACCGTCCCCTCCGGGGACCTTGCCGAATGCGTCCAGTTTGTGGACAACACGGCGATGTGGGGACCGGTGAAAAGCGCTGACGTGGTCCTGGGAGGAGAGGCCGCCGTGACGTTGCCAATTCAGGTGGTTGACCCGACCTTCGGCAGTGTCCCCGCGGGCTGCGTACCGACGGGCGGCACCCTGCAGACGAGCCCGTCCGCCGCCGCG
Source organism: Deltaproteobacteria bacterium (assembly GCA_021779095.1). GTDB lineage: Bacteria > Desulfobacterota > Desulfuromonadia > Geobacterales > JAJYBI01 > JAJYBI01. The sequence continues at coordinate 25,507 of JAJYBI010000018.1, read as the reverse complement.
CTCAACGGCATCCTGGGGGTCGGGCTCTTCGTCGCCGACTGCGGCACGGGGTGCGCAACGAGAACGAACAACGGCAGGTACTATGCCTGTATCGGTACGAGCTGTACCGGCACGACTGTCCCAGTTGCCAGCCAGGTACAGAACCCCGTTGCGAGCCTCCCGGTAGACAACAACGGTGTGCAGGTGCAGCTGCCGGCCGTTCCGCCGGGTGGCACATCATCCGTGAGCGGCCGGCTCGTACTCGGAATCGGCACCCGGAGCAACAATACGCCGTCGGGGATGACGGTCTATCCGACGACCCAGATCGGGGAATTCACGACGATTTACAACGGTATCACCTACTCCAGCAGCTTCATCGACAGCGGGTCGAACGGGCTGTTCTTCAGCGACGCGGCGATTCCGACCTGTGCGGCGCCCAATGCCGCATGGTACTGCCCCGCCTCCACGCTGAGCCTGTCCGCAGTCAACGAGGGGGCAACCGGCACGCCGAGCGGGACGGTCTTATTCCAGGTGGCTACCGCCACCAGCCTCTTCGCCTCGGGCAATCACGTCTTCTCTACCCTGGGGGGATCGAGTCCGCCGGCAGCATCGGGATTCGACTGGGGACTGCCGTTCTTCTTCGGCCGCAGCGTCGCCGTCGGCATTCAGGGGCGCAGCTCACCACTGGGCACCGGCCCCTACTGGGCGTACTGAAGTTCCCGCCACAGCCACCTCGCAAATGGCCGCTCACGCGTGAGCGGCCATTGCTTTCCCCGCGCCGATGCTCTATGGTATGCCGATGACACCGGCACCGCAGACATGGCGCATCATCGACACCGGCCCGTTTTCCGGACCGACAAACATGGCAATCGACGAGGCGCTGCTGTCCGCCTTCGCCGCCGGAAAAGGCGCACTGCCGGTCCTGCGCATCTACGGCTGGCAGCCGCCGGCACTGTCGCTCGGGCGCTATCAAAAGACTGCGGAGGTGCTGGACCTGCACCGCTGCGCCGCACATAACGTTCCCATCGTGCGGCGGATCACCGGCGGCGGGGTCATCTGGCACGCCAGCGAGCTCACCTACTCCCTCGTCTGCGCCCCCCGCCACCTCCCGGACGGCCTCTCCGTGAAGGGCTCCTTCCGCGTCCTCACCTCGTTCCTCCTCGCCTTCTACCGCTCCCTCGGTCTCGACGCCGCCTGGGCAATGGATTCAGACCCGCACCACGCCGCCCTCGGCGAGCGCACCGCGTTCTGCTTCGCCGGGCGGGAGAGCTACGACATCATCGCGGGCGACCGGAAGATCGGCGGCAACGCCCAGCGGCGCACGAGGGCTGCCATCTTCCAGCACGGCTCCATCCCGCTTGTAAACCGGATCGAGGAGGGGGTGGGCTACCTGAGAGAGCGGCCGGCGGGGATCGAGACGGCAACAACGAGTCTAAAGGAGGAGGGGATCACGACGGGACGGGACGTGCTGGCGCCCAAGCTGGCGGACGCTTTTAAGGAGGCGATGGGGGTTACGCTGGTGGGAGACGGACTGACTGCCGAAGAGCAGGCCCAGGCGGAACGGCTCCTGGCAGGGAAATACCGGGATGCGGCGTGGAACCTGGATGGAGCTGAGTAAAAACCATTCTCACGCAACGCCGCAACGACGCAACGGGAACGACTAACCCCAACATCTTTCGGTCCGCGAAAAACACGGAACGCACGAAAAGTACAACCTCACAACGCACCCCAGGAAAGTAACTTCATTCGGAGCTTAAACACCATTACTTTACTTTCGTGTCGTTCGTGTCTTTCGTGGACAATGATTTTGACTTTCCGTCGCGTCGTTGCGTGCGACCAGCCTTTCGCCTCAACTCACGGCGCCACGAGCCCGAACTCCACCCGCGACGCCGTCTTTCCCTCCTCCTTCGGCGGCTGGTAGATGTTGCCCCCCTTCTCGAAGACCCGCTCCGGTTCGAGCTTCGCGTCCTTTACCAGGTAGGTGCGCACCGCCGTCACCCGGTCCCGGACGAGGGTCTTCAGCTCCGCGTCCCCCACGGTGGTGTTGGCGAGGATCAGCTTCTTCATCTCCGCGTCGGGGATATCCTTGAGCATGCCGATGAAGTTCCGCGGCTTCGGAAACTTGGCCTTTTTGTACACCTCCTTCAGCCAGATCGGGTAGTCTGCAGCGGTGATCTCCACGTTCTCGGCGGTCTGGCCCGGCTGGATCTTCTTCTCCTTCGCCAGCGCCAGGAACTTCTCCGCCTTCATCCGCTTCAGGAGCAGCTCGTTCCGGTACCCCTCCGCGTCACGATCACGATCCACGAAACCCTCCACGTCCAGTTTGAGCGCCGGCCGGTCGTGGAACGCCTTCGCCAGGGCCTGCAGCTTCGTCGCGTCCCCCGGCGTCAACGTGCTGGAACCGGGGGCGAAGGTGACCGCGCTGAAGTCCTCACCGCCGCCGAACATGGACGACAGGAGCGCAAACGGCGAGGTGGCGGCCTTCACCAGCAGGTTCTTCAGGATCTTCCAGACCACCCCCCAGACGCTGAACTGTGGATCGTCGGTCCGGCCGGACACCGGCAGGTCGAGACTGATCACCCCCTGGCGGTCCTTCAAAAGCGCCACCGCCAGCCGTACCGGCAGGTTGGTCGCCCTGTCGCTCTCGATCTTCCTGCCGAAGGTGAACTGATCGATGATCACCTTGTTTTCCGCGTCCAGCTTCTTCTTGTCGATGAGGTACTTCAGGTCGAGGGTGAGCTTGCCGCGGTCGATGCCGTATCCCAGGTAGGTACCGGAGTACGGCGTCGCGGGGGCCAGTTCGATGTCGGCAAAACGCACCTTCAGATCGGCGTACAGGTCGCCCCGCAGCGGGTTGATCCTGCCGGTGATGGTGAGCGGCGACTGGTTCTCCAGGTTCCCCCGCAGGTCCACGTCCGCGTAGGCGCCCGGCGCGGAGGAGAGGCCGCTGATCCGGCCCCCCAGGTTGTACATGGTGGTGTCGAACTCGCTCTTCAGGTGACGGTCGGTGAAAAAGAGTGTCCCCCCCTGCAAGGTGACGGCATCGATCTGTACCGGGGGCGGCCCCGCCGGTGTGGCGGCCGTCTGCGGCAGGGGCGGGGGAGCGGCCGCGGTGGCCGGGGCGGCCTCCGGCTTCCCGGCGGCTGGCGCGGCCGCCTTCCCCTGGATCTGCTGCAGGTTCAGGACGCCGTCCCGGTTGACGATGATCCGGGCGTAGAAGTTGTCGAGGGAGACCCCGGCGAGCCTGAGGCTGAAGGGCGAGAGACGGCCGCTGATCCCGTCGAACTGCAGGCTCTCCCATTTCAGGAGGTCCTCCATGCTGACGGCGTCCAGGCTGTAGAACTGCCGTACCCCGGCACTGCCGCTGAAACTGCCGCTCAACGTTCCGTCCTTGCCGGCGGCGAGCCGCACCTTCATGGCCGCATCCACCGCGCCATCCGCCAGGACGATGTTCAGGTTGGCCGGCAGGTACGGATCGGCGTCCAGGATCGGAATCCGGCTGACCGCCAGGTTGCCGTCGAGGGAGAACGGGGCGAAATCGATCCGTCCGTCCCCCTTGATCCGGCCGCTGTTACCGTAGCCGGAGACGAGCCTGAACGGCATCGGCTTCATGATCGGACCGGCGAGACCGGACAGGTCGGCGTTCAACCTGTGCAGGGCGAAGGTAGGCTTCTCTTTCCGTGTCCTGTCGGTGAATTCCACGTTCAGATTCCGCACGCCTATCCGCCTCACGAGCCAGTTGAACGGCTTTCCCGCCGTTTTCGGCGGCGTCGCGGCGGGCTTCCCGGCAGGTCCCTGCTGCTTCACCACGAGGAGCGTCAGGGGCGACAGTTTCCCCTTGTCATCCCGGGACAGTATGACACTCCCTTTCGTGAGTATTACCTCCTCCAGCGTCGCCTGCCGGTCGTTCAGGTCCAGCGCTCCCCCCTTCACCTCCAGGAGCGGCAGCTTCGCCCCCTCGCCCGGTCCGAACGGCACCGCGAGGTTCCTGAGCTGCAGCCCGAGCCCCGCAAGCCTCGGGCCGGCGGTTTCGTCATACGAGATATCGGTGGCGCCGGAGAGCCGGCCCGCCACCGGCGCCGTCAGCTCATTCGCCAGATAGGGGTAGAGCGCCTCCAGCACGATCCCGTCCCACGAGACGTGGAGCGCTGCGGCGGCAGGTGCGGCGGTGACCGTCCCCCCCACGGTGAGCTTCTCGCCCCGCCCCGTCTCCAGGAAGAGTGCACAGTCGGCGGGCCGTCCCCCCGCAGTAGCAAAGCCGGTGAGCGACAGGGCGATCTTTTTCACCTCTTCCGTAAAGCCCCCCTTCGGCACGTCGTCACGTAAACGAACCGTCCCGTTGGAGAGGGTGAACCGGCCGAGGGAGAGGTCGAACGGCTTCTTCTCCCCGTCCGGCGTGGGTTTCTCCGCTGCCTTCTCCTCAGTGCCTTTCTTTGCCATCAGGACGGCGTAGTTCATGGTGCCGGCCCGGTCCCGCGCCAGACGTATGTCGGGGCCTGTAATACTCAGGCTGTCGATAGAGTAGCGGCCGGAAAGAAGCCCCGCCCGTGCTATCCGCATCTCCACCCGCTGCAGGGCGACAAACGGTTTGTTCCCCGGCAGCCGCAGGTCGAGCCCGTCGAGGCCGATCGTCCCTGCCAGGGTCAGGTCGGGCTTCCCCTTGGTGGAAAGCCGGTGGGTCACCTCCAGCTTCGTGGAAAGCCGTCCACCCACCACCGACACCGGCAGGCTCGCGGGGATGTAGGCGGCGTAGTGGGGGAGGTCCAGCTCCTTCAGGTCGACGGTAACCGACGCCTCCAGCCCCTTGGCGAACGGCTTCATCTTGCCGGTGAAGGTGAACGGGGCGCCGTTCACCACCGCGCTCAGGTACGGGTCCACATACCGGTCCACCATGTAGGGGATGTTGCTGATGAACGGCACCTGGAGCCGCAGGTTGCGCACCGTGTGCACCGTCGGCTCCTTCAGGGCGTCGTCGGCGAAGATGATCGTGCCGTCGCTGATGATGATGTTATTCAGGGAGAAATGCACCGGCTTGCCCGGCTTCTCCTCGTCTTTCTTCTTCTCCAGCAGGTCGGAGAAGTTGTAGCGGTTGGGTCCGGTCCGGACGATATGCAGGTACGGCCCGCCGACCTCTACCCTGCGGAGTACCGGTGCGAGCCGCCAGAGGGAGGAAGGGCTGACGCTGATCCGGATGCTGTCGGCGGCGGCGAAGGTATCCGCCGGATGTCCCTTCTCGCTCAGCCGGACGTTCCGCACCTCCGCGCTCCAGGTGAGCGGGTTGATGCGCACCGCGCCGATATCCAGCGTCCGGCCGGTGGACGACTGCACCGCCTCCATCGCCTTGTTCCGGACGATGGGCGGCAGGGCGAAGGCGATGAACAGGAGGAGCGCCGCGAACAGGCCGCCGCCGATATATGCCGCTTTTCGTTTCCGTGCCATGACCGGCCCCTTTGCGATTATAATTGCCTATGCAAACTATACCGTTACCACCGGCATCTTCAACGACGGCAAGGGAAAGAAGGTGGTTGCTTTCTCTGATGGGAATGGCTAAGAATAGCTGCACACAGCATTCTTTGCGTCTCTGCGCGAGAAAATGATAATTTAAGGAACGAGCGATGGAGATCCGCCGCAAGCCCGTCTGGCTGCAGAAAAAGATCGCCCCCGGCGCCCACGCCGAGATGGACCGGCTCCTGGGGGACCTGCGGCTGAACACCGTCTGCCGCGAGGCGTGCTGCCCCAACATCACCGAATGCTTCCGCCAGAAGCAGGCCACCTTCCTGATCCTGGGGCGCATCTGCACCCGCCTCTGTTCCTTCTGCAACGTCACCAAGGAGACCCCGCTCCCGGTCGATCCGGCGGAACCGTCCCGGGTGGCGGCGGCGGTGGCGCGCCTTTCCCTCGCCCACGTGGTAATCACGAGCCCGACGCGGGACGACCTCTCCGGTGGCGGCGCCGGGCTGTACGCCGCCACCGTGGCGGCGGTCCGCGACTCATCACCCGCCACGAGGATCGAGCTGCTGATCCCCGATTTCCGTGGAAACCGGGAGAGCCTGGCAACGGTGGTGGCCGCCCGGCCAGACATCGTGGGGCACAACCTGGAGACAATCCCCCGCCTCTACCATATCCGCTCCGGCGCCGATTACCGCCGGTCGCTGGAGGTGCTGGCGACCCTGCGGGAGCTGGACCCGCCACTGAAGACCAAATCGGGGGTGATGCTGGGGCTGGGCGAAACGGAGGATGAACTGCTGGACGTGCTGCGCGATCTCAGGGAGGTGGACTGCGACTACCTGTCCCTGGGGCAGTACCTCGCCCCCAGCCGCAGGCACGCCCCGGTGGCGGAGTTCGTGGAACCGGCGACCTTCGACCGGCTGAAGGCTGCGGCGCTGGCGCTGGGCTTCGCCCACGTGGAGAGCGGCCCCTACGTACGCAGCTCCTACCACGCGGCGGAATACGGGCAGGGGGCGTGATGCGCGGAGGCCAGGAACCGCCATTCCGTACCGCACCGCTCGTCTCCCTGCTCGTCCTCCTGTTCGCCTTCACCCTCCTGCCGCGCCTCGCGGCGGCGGTCCCCGTCCCGGCGGACACACCGGAACACACAGGTTTCTCCCGTCCCGTCATCGTCGGCGGCGACCGGGCATATCCCCCCTACGAATTTCTCGACAGGGACGGCCAGCCGGCCGGGTTCAACGTGGACCTCACGAAAGCCATCGCCAATGTCATGGGGATGCGGGTGGAGTTCCGCTTCGGCGCCTGGTCGGAGATGCGCGACGGCCTGCAGCAGCGGAAGGTGGACATCCTGCAGGGACTCTCCTACTCGGAGGACCGCGCCCGGACCATCGACTTCTCCCCTCCCCACACGATAGTCAACCACGCCATCTTCGCCCGCCGCGACACCCCGCCGGTGAAAACCCTGGATGAACTGCGAGGGAAGAGGGTCATCGTCTTCCGCGACGGGATCATGCACGAGCGGCTGAAGCGGATGGGGTTCGGCCCGAACCTCATCCTGGTACCGACCCCCGCGGAGGCGATGCGGCTTTTGGCCTCGGGCGAAGGGGACTACGCCGTCGTGGCCATGCTCCCCGGCATGTACCTGATCCGGGAGCTGCATCTGACGAACGTCACCCCCGTGGCGAAGTCGGTGGTGAGCGAGCAGTACTGCTACGGCGTGCTCAAGGGGAACCGGGAGCTTCTCTCCCGCTTCACGGAGGGGCTCGCCATCCTGGTCAAGAACGGCCGGTACCAGGAGATCTACAACCGGTGGCTCGGGGTGAACGAACCACCCAGGATCAACAAGGCGCTGGTGGTGAAGTACGGCTTGCTGGTCCTCGTGCCGCTCCTGCTGGTCCTGGCGGGAACGGTCCTCTGGTCCCGCACGCTCCACCGGCGGGTGGAGGCGCGGACGGCGGAGCTGGCCCGGGAGGTGGCGGAACGTAACCGGACACTGGAGGAGTTGCGCCGTCACCAGGACAAGCTGATCCAGGCGGACAAGATGGCGTCCCTGGGGACCCTCGTCTCCGGCGTCGCCCACGAGATCAACAACCCCAACGGCCTGCTGCTCCTGGACATCCCGATCCTCCGTCGGGTGCACGACGACGCGGCGGAGCTCTTCGAAGAGCATTTCCGGAACCACGGCGATTTCATGCTGGGAGGGGTGCCGTACTCGGAGATGCGGGGCGAGCTGCCGCGCATCCTGCAGGAGATGCAGGACGGTGCACAGCGGATCAAGCGGATCGTGAACGACCTCAAGGACTTCGCCCGGCGGGACGACAGCGGCCGATTGGTGCCGATGGACCTGAACGAGACGGTACGGACGGCGCTCAGGCTCGTGGACCCCACCATCCGCGCCGCCACGCACCGCTTTTCCGCCGCATACGGGGAGGGGTTGCCGAAGGTCCGAGGGAACGGCCAGCGGATCGAGCAGGTGGTCGTGAACCTCGTCCTCAACGCCTGCCAGGCGCTTCCCGGGCCGGACCGTGGGATTGCCGTCGCCACCGGATTCAACGCGGACGAGAACTGCGTGGAGGTCCGGGTGGCGGACGAGGGGACCGGCATCGCCGCCGAGCACCTGCAGCAGCTGACGGACCCGTTCTTCACCACCAAACGCGACACGGGGGGCACCGGCCTCGGCCTGTCGGTATCCGCCGGGATCGTGAAGGAGCACGGCGGTTACTTACGCTTCGCCTCCGCCCCCGGCGCCGGCACCACCGTCACCCTCTCCCTCCCCGCCGCCAAGGAGACGACATGAAAACCACCCTCTACCCGGCCTTCGGCATCCTGCTCGTGGACGACGAGCCCGCCTGGCTCAAGTCCTTCGCCCTCACCCTCCGGAGCCGGGCCGGGATCACCAACGTGCAGCGCTGCCAGGACGGCCGCGAGGTGCCGGGGCTCCTGGATGGGGGGAACATCGGCCTCGTGCTGCTGGACCTGACCATGCCCCACCTGTCGGGAGAGGCGCTCCTGCAGCAAATCGGCGAGAGCCACCCGGAGGTGATGACGATCATCGTCAGCGGCCTGAACCAGCTGGAGACGGCGGTGCAGTGCATGAAGCTCGGGGCGTTCGACTACTTCGTGAAGACCGACGAGGAGGACCGGCTCGTCGGCGGGGTGCAGCGCGCCATCCGGCTGCAGGAGCTGCAGCACGAGGTGCGCGCCATGTCGGACCGGATGCTGTCCCGGGAGCTGCAGCACCCGGAGGCATTCGTGGAGATCGTCACCTGCGACCGGGGGATGCACGACATCTTCGCCTACGTCGAGGCGGTGGCGCCGAGCCGCCAGCCGCTCCTCATCACCGGCGAGAGCGGGGTCGGCAAGGAGCTGTTCGCCCGGGCCGTCCATACCTTAAGCGGCTGTGCCGGCCCGCTGGTGGCGGTGAACGTGGCGGGGCTGGACGACACGGTCTTCGCCGACACGCTGTTCGGCCACGTGCGGGGGGCCTACACCGGCGCCGACCAGGCGCGCCCCGGCATGGTGGAGCAGGCGGGGGACGGCACCCTCTTTCTCGACGAGATCGGCGATCTCAGCATCGCCTCCCAGGTGAAGCTCCTGCGGCTCCTCCAGGAGGGGGAGTACTTTCCGCTGGGGAGCGACCGCCCCAAGCGGATGAACGCCCGCATCGTGGTCGCCACCCACGCCGACCTGGCGGCCAGGGAGGCGGCCGGAAGCTTCCGCCGCGACCTCTACTACCGGCTCTGCACCCATCATATCCAGATCCCCCCCCTGCGGGAGCGGCCCGGCGACATCCCGCTCCTGCTGGACCATTTCCTGGGGGAGGCCGCCCGACCGCTGGGCAAACGGAAACCGACCCCGCCGAAGGAGCTGGCCCAGCTCCTGGCCACCTACCGCTTTCCCGGCAACGTGCGCGAGCTGCGCGGCATGGTCTACAACGCCGTCAGCCTGCACAAGGAGCGGATCCTCTCCATGGAGAGCTTCCTGAAGGCGATCGGCACCTCACGCCCGGACCCGGCCGCCGCGGGGCCGGCGCGAAACCCCTTCGCATCCTTCGAGCGGCTTCCCACCTTCACCGAGGCGGCGGAGCTCCTGGTGGAGGAGGCGATCTCCCGGGCGAACGGGGTACAGGCGATCGCGGCGCGCCTCCTGGGGATCTCGCCCCCCGCCCTCAACAAGCGGCTCAAGATGTCGCGCAAATAGCCCTCCCTTCCCGTTTCATCACAAGAACCGATCAGTACTAATCTTCCGCCATTAGGTCCCTCCCCCTTGAAGGGGAGGGGGGAGTTTCTGCTGGCGGAAGGTTTACACTAAGCAGGTCAGACGCGACGAATGGGCTTAACCATGGTTAATCACTTAACCACGGCGAAGCCCGCCATACCCTCCCGATTTCGTTCCGCTTTTCGCTTACCCCCCCAACGGCGTTAACCTGCGGCTAACACCATTCCCGGCCCCATTTCGTTTTATAACGTTATTTTCTCCTTGCAATACGGAGCGTTACATAGTTTTTCAGCCATTGGTATTTCTCTTGCTGATATGGCTTTGTACTGACCGAGACCATCATCAAAAAGGAGAGCCGCCATGAAACAGAAGAGGATATACCGGCATCTGTATTTCCAGGTCCTGACCGCCATCGCCATCGGGGTACTGCTGGGGCACTTCGCCCCGGACATTGGCGTCGCCATGAAGCCGCTGGGGGACGGCTTCATCAAGCTGATCAAGATGATCATCACCCCGGTCATCTTCTGCACCGTGGTCACCGGCATCGCGGGGATGGAGGACATGAAGAAGGTCGGCCGGGTGGGGGGCAAGGCGCTCCTGTATTTCGAGGTGGTCTCCACCATGGCGCTCTCCATCGGGCTCCTCGTGATCAACGTCATCCAGCCCGGAGTCGGCATGAACGCCGACGTGACGAAGCTGGACACCAAGGCGCTCGCTACCTACACGACCACTGCCGCCAAGTCACACGGCGCCGTCGACTTCATCATGGGGATCATCCCGACCAGCGTAGTGGACGCCTTCGCCAAGGGGGACATCCTGCAGGTCCTCTTCTTCGCCATCCTGTTCGGCTTCGCCCTGTCGGCGCTGGGTGAACGTGGCAAGCCGGTGTACCGGCTCATCGACCAGCTCTCCCACGCCATGTTCGGCATCGTGAGCATCATCATGAAGGCCGCCCCCATCGGGGCCTTCGGCGCCATGTCCTTCACCATCGGCAAGTTCGGCCTCGGCTCCCTCACCAGGCTGGGGATGCTCATGGGGAGCTTCTACCTCACCTGCCTCCTGTTCATCTTCGGCGTCCTCGGCGTCATCTGCAGACTGTGCGGTTTCAGCATCTTCAAGTTCGTCCGGTACATCAAGGAGGAACTGCTCATCGTCCTGGGGACCTCCTCCTCCGAAACGGTGCTGCCGCGCATGATGGCCAAGCTGGAGAACCTGGGGTGCACCAAGTCGGTCGTGGGGCTCGTCATCCCCACCGGCTACTCCTTCAACCTGGACGGCACCTCCATCTACCTGACCATGGCGGCGATCTTCGTGGCCCAGGCCACCAACACCCCGCTCACCTGGACCCAGACCCTGACCGTCCTGGGCGTCCTGATGCTCACCTCCAAGGGGGCCGCGGGCGTCACCGGCAGCGGCTTCGTCACCCTGGCCGCCACCTTCGCCGCCATCCCCACCATCCCGGTGGCCGGCCTGGCGCTCATCCTGGGGATCGACCGGTTCATGTCCGAGGCGCGGGCACTCACGAACCTGGTGGGGAACGGCGTGGCGACGGTGGTGGTCTCCCGCTGGGAGAACGAGCTGGACATGGGCCGGATGCGGAGCATCCTGAACAACGAGGCCGGCGTCGAGGCGGACGGGCCGGAGGCGGTTCTGGAAGGGGTCCTGACCCGCGACGGCGAGGTGGCGATGGAACGGGCGTAACGGACGGTGCGGCGGCGCGACGCTTCCCCGCCGCACCGCCGCATTTACCGGCAATAAACAAGTTTACCCACAATAAAATTTTATTTGACATTATCTGCGGCGCGCGTATCTTACGACAGCGTATACATTCCTTGCCCCGGCAGCCGGCACCAGCGGCAGACAGGTCGCGCCGCCCCGCCCCTGCACCGTCCGGCATATACCATCACCCATCGGGAGACAGAGATCATGAGCAAGAAACAGGAGGCCCTGGACTACCACTCCGGCGGCCGCAAGGGGAAGATCGAGGTCATTTCCACCAAGCCGTGCCAGACCGCCGCGGAGCTGTCGCTGGCCTATTCGCCCGGCGTGGCGGAGCCGTGCCTGGCGATCCGGGAGAACCCGGAGGACGCCTACAGCTACACCGCCAAGGGAAACCTGGTGGCGGTCGTCTCCAACGGCACCGCCGTGCTCGGCCTCGGCAACCTGGGGGCGCTGGCCGGCAAGCCGGTCATGGAGGGGAAGGGGGTCCTCTTCAAGCGGTTCGCCGACATCGACGTCTTCGACATCGAGCTGGACACGGAGAACCCGGACGAGATCATCAAGGCCTGCCAGCTCCTGGAGCCCACCTTCGGCGGCATCAACCTGGAGGATATCAAGGCCCCGGAATGCTTCTACATCGAGGAGGCCCTCAAGAAGACCATGAACATCCCGGTCTTCCACGACGACCAGCACGGCACCGCCATCATCTCCGCCGCCGCCCTCATCAACGCGCTTGAGCTGACGGGGAAGCGGATCGAGGAGATCCGGATCGTGGTGAACGGGGCCGGCGCCTCGGCCAACTCCTGCGCCAAGCTCGCCATCGCCCTGGGGGTGAAACCGGCGAACATGATCATGTGCGACACCAAGGGGGTGATCTACAAGGGGCGCACCGAGGGGATGAATCCCTACAAGGAGCTGTTCGCCGTCGACACCCCGCTGCGCACCCTGGAAGAGGCGGCAGTAGGCGCCGACGTGCTGTTCGGCCTCTCGGCCAAAGGGGCGTTCACCCCCGCCATGGTCGCGAGCCTCGCCCCCGACCCGATCATCTTCGCCATGGCCAACCCGGACCCGGAGATCACCCCGGAGGAGGCGTTCGCCGTACGGAGCGACGTCATCATGGCCACCGGCCGCTCCGACTACCCGAACCAGGTGAACAACGTCCTCGGCTTCCCGTTCATCTTCCGCGGCGCCCTGGACGTGCGGGCCACCTCCATCAACGAGGAGATGAAGCTGGCGGCGGTGTACGCCCTGGCGCGGCTCGCCCGGGAAGAGGTGCCCGACGCAGTGTGCAAGGCCTACGGCAACGTGAAGTTCACCTTCGGCCGCGACTACATCATCCCCAAACCGTTCGACCCGCGGGCGCTTCTGCGGGTGGCGCCGGCCATCGCCCAGGCGGCCATGGACAGCGGGGTCGCCCGCCAGCCGATCCTGGAGATGGACCGGTACGTGGAGCAGCTGGAGGCGTTGCAGGGCAAGTCCAAGGAGGTGATGCGCGCCATCATCAACCGCGCCAAGAGCGATCCGAAGCGGGTCGTCTTCCCCGACGGTGAGAATGAGAAGATCCTGCGCGCCGTCCAGACCATCGTCGAGGAGGGGATCGCCCGGCCGATCCTCGTGGGGGACCACGGCAAGATCACGCGGAAGCTGGCGGAGATGAACATCGAGCTGGAGGTGCCGATCATCGACCCCGACACCTCGGAGGTGACGGATCGGTACGCCGCGGAGCTGGCGAAGATCCGTGAGCGGAAGGGGATGACCCTCTCCGAGGCGAACCGGCGCCTCAGGTTCCGGTCCCACATGCACTTCGGCGCCATGATGGTGCAGACGGGGGACGCGGATACCCTGGTGGCGGGAATCGACTCCAACTACCCGGACACCATCCGTCCGGCGCTGCAGGTCATCGGCAAGCAGGAGGGGCTTGCCAGTGTGCACGGCTTCAACATGATGGTCTTCAAGAAGGATATCTACTTCCTGGCGGACACCTCCGTCACCATCGAGCCGACCGCCGAGGAGCTGGCGGAGACTGCCATCCTGGCCGCTGCCAAGGTGCGGATGCTGGGGATCGAGCCGCGGGTTGCGCTGTTGTCCTATTCCAACTTCGGCTCGGTCCGCTCGGAACAGAGCGACAGGATCAGCGCCGCCCTTGCGCTCATCAACGAGCGGGCGCCGGAGCTGATGGTGGACGGCGAGATGCAGGCCGACACGGCGGTCTCCCAGACGATCCTGGACAGCTTCGGCTTCTCGAAGCTCACCAGGACGGCCAATATCCTCATCTTCCCCGACCTGAACGCGGGGAACATCTGCTACAAGCTCCTGAAGCATCTGGGGGGGGCCGAGTCCATCGGGCCGATCCTCATGGGGCTGAACAGGCCGGTGCACGTGCTCACGCGCGCCGACGACGTGGCGGGAATCGTCAACATGACCGCCTTCGCGGTGGTGGACGCCCAGAACTCCTGACGGAAATCCCCACCGGTCACTCATGCCTCACCGCGCCCCCGGCGAACCGATCGTTTGGGGGCGTCGTCTTTCCGTGTCGGCATGACCCCGCGCATTTTCGCTCACCACGCATCCGCTCAGACGGCCCCCACCGGGCAGCAACGTTCAAGATACCCCCGCCCGTCATGTAGGCTTTACCTCTTGCACTGACTGCCAATTCTGCTATGATTGGCGCATTTGACTCGCAGTTCCCACCGGACTCCATGAAAAAACTCGTCTCGCTCAATATTGCCCTTGCGGCAGCACTCTGTATCGCCATCGCCATGACCGCATCGGATCTGGTCGCCTGGCGGCTGGCCCATACCTTCACCGGTCCGGTCGCGACGGCAGCCGCCCCGTTGGCGCCCCGCGTTGCGGAGGACCTGATGAGCTTCGCCCCGATCCTGGACAAGGGGCTGTTCGGACCGGCCACCAAGGGGTCGCTCACGCCGGTCGTCGCCGCAGCCGCCGCAAACAAGCCGGCGGGCGTCGCCCTGTCCGACCTCTCCCTCCTGGGGACGGCACGCGGTTCCGTCCGCGAGACCTTCGCCCTTATCCGCCGAAACAGCTCCCACGAAGAACGGGTGTTCCGCCTCGGCGACACGGTATTCGACGGGGGCAAACTGACGGCCGTGCAGAAGGAATCGGTCACCATCACCCTGAACGGCCATCCAACCACCCTCGCCACCCCCGACTCCGCCGGCGCCGCCGGAGAGACGCCGCCTCTCCAGCAGACCGCCCCCGCCCAAGACAAACTGGCGGCCCGGGTGGGCCAGGGGAGCTACGTCATCGACCAGCAGGCGCTGAACGCCGCCCTCGACAACATCGGCAAGGCGATGACCGACGCCCGGCTGCTGCCGGACATGAAGAACGGCAAGGTGGAGGGGTTCCGGCTGAGCGAGGTGAAGCCGGCGGGAATCTTCGGGATGGTGGGGCTGAAAAACGGCGACGTGCTGCTGCGGATCAACGATTTCCCCATCGATTCCCCGGAAAAGGCGATCCAGTCTCTGGTAACTCTCAAGGGGCAGAACCGGGTCAAGCTGGACCTGATCCGCGGTGATCAGCCGGAGACATTTACCTACGACATACGGTGACGACGACCACGGCAACGATTGCCCGGCCGTCACGGGAGGACACCATTGAATAACCGCATACTGACGACGCTCACGGCACTGGCCCTGTTCTTCACCCTGCTGGCCCCGATCTCCGCATCGGCGGCCAAGGGTGTGGTGCTGAATTTCAGCGACGTGGACATATCCACCATGGTGAAGTTCATCAGTGACCTGACCGGCAAGGACTTCATCATGGACGACCGGGTGAAGGGAAAGATCTCCATCTATTCCCCCACCAAGCTCTCCCCTGACGAGGCGTTCAACCTGTTTACCTCTGTGCTTGATCTGAAGGGGTTCACCCTGGTCCAGATGGGGAAGGTGTACAAGATCGTCCCGAAGACGGACGCCAAACAGGAAAGTGTGAAGGTGTTCACCGGCGCGGAGCGGGGGCCGGTCAACGAGAGCTACATCGCCCATGTCGTCACCCTGCAGAACATCTCCGCCCAGGACGCCCTCGCGTTCCTGCAGCCCACCGTCTCCAAGGACGGCCACCTCTCCGTCTTCGGCCCGTCCAACATGCTGCTCATGGTGGATTCCGCCGCCAACATCCAGAAGAACCTCACCCTGCTCCGGCTGATCGACATCCCCCAGCGCCGTGAAGATGCAGATGTCATCTACCTGAAGAACGCAGATCCCGACGGGGTCGTCAGCATCGTGAAGGAATGGCTCCTCAACCGCGAGAAGGCTGCGACGCCTGCGGGACGTCCGGTGAACCCTCCCAACTCGATCGTCGCCGACACCCGCCTGAACGCCGTCGTGGTCTTCGGCACCGACAACGAGAAGGCGGAGATCAGGAAGCTCGTGGCACTGGTGGATACAGCACCGCCGGCCAGCACCAGCAAGGTCAATGTCTACTTCCTGGAGTACGCCGACGCCACCGAGATCGCCAAGGTGCTGGACACCATGTTGAAGGGGATGCCGACCGCCGGCCAACCGGGCCAACCGGGCCGGCCGGCCGCACCGGCACAGCAGTCCCCCTTTGAAGGAGGCAAGATCACCGTCACCCCGGACAAGGCGACCAACTCCCTCATCGTCATGGCCTCCCCCACCGACTACCAGAACCTCCTGGAGGTGATCAAGAAGCTGGACCGCAAGCGGCGGCAGGTCTTCGTATCGGCGGTCATCGCGGAGATATCCCTGGACAAGCTGAACGATGCGGGACTCCAGACCGTGATCTCCGGCGGTGGAGTCACCGGCACCACCGCTGCGGCGGGCATCTATGACCCGTTCAATTTCGTGGCGAGCCAGTCCGGGACCGCCCAGAACCTCGTCTATCAGGTTCTCAACGGCCTCGCCACCAGCACCAACACCCAGTTCGGCGCGACGGTCAAGGCTCTGGAGCAGAAGAACATCCTGAACATCCTCTCCACCCCCACCATCATGACCTCTGACAACAAGGAGGCGGAGATCTTCGTCGGTGAGAACGTGCCGTTCCTCTCCAGTTCCAACCTGAGCTCCACCGGTCTCTCCCAGCAGTCGATCGAACGGAAGGACACCGGTATCACCCTGCGGATCACCCCCCAGATCACCGAGGGCGACTACGTGAAGCTCGACATCTACCAGGAGATCTCGGCGGTAAAGGACGCCCTCAACAAGGGGGCGGCGGCGGACATCACCACCACCAAACGGTCCGCCAAGACCTCCGTCATGGTAAAGGACGACCAGACCGTCGTCATCGGCGGCCTCATCCAGGACCAGGAATCCAAGGTCGTGAACAAGGTGCCGTTCCTGGGGGACATCCCGCTCTTCGGCTGGCTGTTCAAGACACGGAGCACCACCCGGCAGAAGACGAACCTGATGATCCTCCTCACCCCGCGCATCGTCAAGGGGCCGGACGACATGACGGCGATCTCCCACGACCAGAAGCAGAACTTCAGCAATGCAACATCGGGTGAGCACCCGTTCAACCTGAAGAAGGTACTCTCCACCACGAACACGGACGACGGCGGCCACCCCGCCGCAGAGCCGACGGGGCACTGATGCCGGTATCGCCGACCACCGACATGGAAGAGATCGCCCGGACCCTGGGGCTGCCGTACCGGGCGGAGCTGGACGACAGTGCCGTGGATGCGGCGCTGCTCGCCCGGGTCCCGCTGGGGTTTGCCCGGAGCAACCTGCTCCTCCCCCTCAAGGAGGAAGACGGCGCCGTTTCCGTCGCCACCGCCGACCCGGCGAACCTGCTCCCTCTGGACGAGCTGCGCACCCTGTTCGGCATGACGGTGCGGCCGGTGGTGGTCCCCCATCGCACGCTCGTCGCCGCCATCAACCACTGGTACGCGAAACACTCCACCGGCACCGCCCAGGACGTAGTGCAGGAGCTGGAGGGGGAGGACCTCTCCACCGTCGCCACCGCCTTCAACGAACCGAAGGATCTCCTGGAGCTGACTGACGAGGCGCCGGTCATCCGCCTTTTGAACTCCGTCCTGTTCCAGGCGGTGAAGGAGCGGGCAAGCGACATCCATATCGAGCCGTATGAGCATGAGCTGGAGGTGCGGTTCAGGATCGACGGCATCCTGTACAAGATGCTCACCCCCCCCAAGGTGGTGCAGGAGGCGCTCATCTCCCGCGTGAAGATCATGGCGGGCCTGAACATCGCCGAGAAACGGCTCCCCCAGGACGGCCGGATCCGGGTCATCGTGGCGGGACGGGACGTGGATATCCGCGTCTCCATCATCCCCACCGCCTTCGGCGAACGGACCGTGCTTCGCCTCCTGGACAAGCAGAAGGGGGTCATCTCTCTGGAAGAGATGGGGCTCACGGACGCGGGGCTCACCACCATGGAGCGGCTCCTCACCCGCTCCAACGGGATCATCCTCGTCACCGGCCCCACCGGAAGCGGCAAGTCCACCACCCTGTATGCGGCGCTGAACCGGCTGAACTCCCCGGAAAAGAACATCATCACCATCGAGGACCCGATCGAATACCAGATCAAGGGGATCGGCCAGATCCAGGTGAACCCGAAGATCGAGCTGACCTTCGCCAACGGCCTGCGCTCCATCCTGCGCCAGGACCCGGACATCATCATGGTGGGTGAGATCCGGGACGCCGAGACCGCCGAGATCGCCATGCAGGCGAGCCTCACCGGCCACCTGGTTCTCTCCACCCTCCACACCAACGACTCCGCCACCGCCGTGACCCGGCTCATCGACATGGGGATCGAGCCGTTCATGGTGGCGTCGTCCCTCTCTGCGGTCCTCGCCCAGCGGCTCGTGCGGCGAATCTGCCCCCACTGCCGCGAGGAGTACGCCCCCGAGGGGGTACCCGCCGGCATCACCCTGCCGTCGAAGATCTACCGCGGCGCCGGCTGCGACCGCTGTTTCGGGCTCGGCTCCTTCGGCCGGATCGGCATCTACGAACTGCTCAACGTGGACAGCGAGATCTGCTCCATGATCATCCGCCGGGCGCCGGCGGGGGAGATCAAGCGGTACGCCCTCTCGCGGGGAATGTCCACCCTTCTTGACGACGGGATGCGCAAGGTAGCCGCGGGAATCACCACCGTGGAAGAGGTCTTGCGGGTCACCCAGGAAGAGTATGGCGACATTCAGTTATAGCGCCTACAGGAAGAACGGCAGTCCGGCCTCCGGGACCATGGAGGCGGAGAACCAGCGGGAGGTGGCCGACCGGCTGCGCAGCGACGGACTCTACCCCCGCGAGATCGTGCTCCAGGGGATGCGGCCCGCCGGCGGCCTTTCGGCGCTCTTCAAGCGCGGGATCACGCTTTCGGAACTGTCGCTCATGACCCGCCGTCTGGCGACCCTGCTGGGGTCGGCGGTGCCGCTGTTCGAAGCGATCTCCACCCTGCACGAGCAGGAGGAGTCCCCTCCCCTGAAGGCCGTCCTGGGCCGCGTACGGGGCCGGCTGGCGGAAGGGGCCGACCTGGCGCGGGCGCTTGCCGCGGAGCCGGCGGTGTTCGGCGAGAGCTACGTGAGCATGGTGGCGGCGGGGGAGGCGAGCGGCGCACTGGAGCTGGTGCTGGAGAGCCTGGCGGAGTTCCTCGAAGACCAGCAGGCGGTGAAGACCAAGGTCTCTTCCGCCCTCGTCTACCCGGCGCTGATGGTCATCGTCGGCACCGGCGTCATGATGTTCCTGCTGGCGTTCGTCATCCCGCGCATCGTCACCATCTTCGCCGAGAACAACGCCGCCCTGCCGTTCATCACCATCGCCCTCATCGCCGTCAGTACGGCGCTGCGCCGCTTCTGGTGGCTCCTTCTGGGGCTGGTGATCCTTGCCGTCTGGACCTTCAGGAAGCTGGACCGGCAGGAGCCGTTCCGGCTCAAACGGGACCAACTGCTCCTCAGGCTCCCGCTCTTCGGCCACCTGTTCCAGCAGCTGATACTCGCCCGGTTCGCCCGGGTGCTCGGGCTTCTCCTCAACAGCGGCGTTCCGGTCATCCGGGCGCTGGAAATCACCGGCGCCGTCACCGCCAACCGTGAATACCAGCGCATCCTGAAACAGGTGCGCGAGGAGCTTGCCGAAGGGGGTACCCTCTCCGGCTCGCTCCAGGCCAATCCCCTCTTCCCGCCGCTCCTCGTGCACATGATCGCCGTCGGGGAGAAGGGGGGGGAACTGGAAAAGATGCTCGGAAAGGCGGGACACTCCTTCGAGCGGGAGTTCGAGACGGCGGTCACCCGCTCCACGGCGCTCCTGGAGCCGCTCCTGGTACTGGGGATGGGGCTCTCGGTGGGGATCGTGGTCGTCGCCGTGCTCCTCCCGATCGTAGAGATGAACCAGCTGGTGAAGTAATCTCAACGGCGAGAAATCACCCTCCCCCTCGCCCCCTCCCATCAAGGGAGGGGAATACGTGCTCCCTCTCCCCTTGCGGGAGAGGGCCGGACTGAGGGGAAAAGCACAATCGGTCAAAGGAGAACCAACCATGCAGAACCGACTCAACGACAAGCGAGGCTTCACCCTCATCGAGATCATGATCGTCATCGTCATCCTGGGGATGCTGGCGGCGATCGTCGTGCCGAAGCTGATGGGGAACACGGACAAGGCCAAGGTCGCCGACGCCAAGGTGCAGATCCGCAACCTGGAATCGGCCCTCAAGATGTACAAGCTGGACAACGGCGTCTACCCCACGACGGACCAGGGGCTCGCAGCGCTGGTGACCAAGCCGACCGTCGGCACGATCCCCAAGAACTACCGGGACGGGGGCTACCTGGAGAGTAAATCGCTTCCCAAGGACCCGTGGGGCAACGACTACCTCTATCTCTCCCCCGGTGAGCACGGCGACTACGACCTCTCCTCCTACGGCGCCGACGGCGTCCGGGGAGGCGAGGATTACAACGCCGACATCGACAGCTGGGATCTGAAATAGCAGGGCGGCGAGCCATGTCCGCTTGCGTGCGACGGACGGGGGGATTCACCCTGCTGGAGCTGGTGATGGTGATCGCCATCCTGGCACTGGCGGCGGCGCTGGTGTTCCCCCACCTCCCCTCGCTCGGCGGAAACGACCTGAAGGTATCGGCACGTCGGCTGGCGGGCGCGATCCGTTACCTGAACGACCAGGCGGTCGCCACGAAGACCGGTTACCGGATGCGGATCGTCCCGGGAGATGGGACCATCGATATCCAACGGGTAGAAGCAGCCACCAGCGGCACGGACAAGCCCGCCTCACCGCCAAAGCTCGATCCGTTCCTGCAGGAACAGCTTCTGGCCGACGGGGTCACGGTCAGCGACGTCGTCACCGGTCGTGAGGGAAAGAAGTCGGCGGGCGAGGTCGTGCTCACGTTCGGCATGGGGGGGCTGAACGACTACGCGGCGATCCACCTGAAAGGGAGCGACGACCGGCAGTACACCGTCCGGGCCTACCCCTCCACCGGCCG
The DNA here is from genome assembly GCA_021779095.1 of Deltaproteobacteria bacterium. Classification (GTDB taxonomy): domain Bacteria; phylum Desulfobacterota; class Desulfuromonadia; order Geobacterales; family JAJYBI01; genus JAJYBI01. Next base: position 4,731 of record JAJYBI010000018.1, on the reverse strand, counting down.
GGTGCGGGTGGACGAGGGGTACGTGGAGGATACACCATGAGGGGGTTCACCCTGCTGGAGGTAATGATTGCCCTGGCGATCATGGCGGGGGTCATCCTGACACTCATCTCCACCTTTAACAATCAGCTGAACCGGATCACACAAAACCGGGAGGAAACCGTGGCTGCCCTCCTGGGGCGGGAGAAGCTGGAGGAACTGGAGCTGCAGAAGGACCCGAAACCGGCGGAGGGAAGCTTCGCGCCGGCAAACCCGGACCTGCACTGGAAACTGGAATCCGAACCGTCCTACGTTCCGATCGTGAAAAGGCTGACCATGACCGTAAGCTGGGACGGGGGAAAGAGGCAACTGACCCTTGTCCACTACGTGCCGACCATCTAGCCATACCGGATTCACCCTGCTTGAAGTACTGATCGCCATGGCGCTTCTGGTGCTGATCGTCGGCACCCTGTACGCCAGCTACTTCTCGTTCATGCGCGGCCGCGACATCGCCACCGCCGACATGGAGGAACGCCGGGAAGTGGCAGGGACCCTGGACCTTATGCGCCGCGAACTGTCCGCCGCCTTCTATCGGCCCGGCAACCAGGTGCTTTCCTTCGTGGTGGAGGACCGGGACATCTACGGCAAGCCCGCCTCAAACCTGACCTTCACGGCCGTGGGACCGGGCGACCAGCCGGCGGGATACGGCGATCTGGTCAAGCTCGGCTACCATACCGTTGAGGACGGCAAAGCCGTGTCGCTCAACCGGTCGGAGCGGGACGCCTACCGGGGGACCGACCCGCCGGTGAGCTACCCCCAGATAGAGAAACTCGACGGATTCCTCGTGGAGTGCCTGTACAACGGCAAATGGGTCAAGACCTGGGACACGGCTCTCAAACCGGCACTCCCCGAGGCGGTCCGGGTGACGATCACCCCCCCCGCCGGTTCCCGGACGCCGGAACTGAGCGCGATCATCAAACTGCGGATGAGCGGAACGTGAGACGGGAAAAGGGGTTCGCCCTCGTCATAACCCTGATAATAGCGGCCCTCATGACCGCCCTGATGGTGGAGTTCATCCGGGAGACCTACGTGGCAACCGCCTACGAACGAAACCTGGTGAACGGCCAGCAGGCGAGCCTGCTCGCCGAATCGGGGGTCATCGGGGCGGCGGGGCTCGTCGGCTGGACCCTCTCCTCGCAGAAATACTCCTCGCTGCAGGACGAATGGGCCCAGGAAAAGACCCTGGAGAACAGCGGCGGCACCATCACCTTCAAGGTGGAGGAGGAGGACGGCAAACTGAACCTGGCGACGCTCGTCTCCCCCAACGGGACGACGAACGAGATTGCCCTCGGGTTCGCCCAGCGCCTCCTGAAACGGCTCGGCCTGCCACTGGAGCTGACGGACAGCCTGTCCGACTGGATCGATGCCGACGACCTCCCCCGGCCAGACGGCGCTGAAAAGGCGTACTACGAAACACTCAATCCGCCTTACCAGCCCCACAACGGTGCACCGGACACCTGGGGCGAACTGGGACTGATCAAGGGGTTCACGCCGGAGATCTGCCGGAAGCTGCGCCCCTTCGCCACGGTCTACGGCAACGGTCTCGGATTGCCGGTCATCAACATCAACACGGCGCCGCCGGAGGTCCTCCTCTCCCTGGACGACCAGATGACGGACGACCTGGTCCAGCGGATCGTCGAGTATCGGAAGGAAACGCCGTTCACCGCGCCGGCGGACCTGGCGAAGGTACCGGGCATGGAAAGTATCACGACCGGTCTGCTGGGACGGATATCGGTGAAAGGAAGCGTCTACCGGATCATTTCCCAGGGGCAGGTCGGTGAATCGGTGCGCACCATCGAGGCGGTGGTGCTGATCAACGGCACGAGCGCGTCGTTTTTGTACTGGAGAGAACTGTGATGGAATATACGGTCATCGAGTTGGCAACGGACGAGGCGGTCATCGCCCGGTTTCGACAACAGCGCGGCGGGCTCACCTTCCTCGGCGCAACCCGCCGGTCCCTTGAAACGGACAACGCCCTGGAGGGGCTCATCCGGGAGTTCGCCCCCCAGGCGGCGCCGGATAACCGGACGATCCTGGCGCTTCCGCCGTCGTCCCTCTCTTTCCGTGAGATGGAGATCCCCATCACCGACCGCCGCAAACTGCGAGAGATCATTCCGCTGGAGCTGAAGGGGGAGACGGTCCTGCCGACGGAGGAGCTTTTGTTCGACGCCGTGCCGCTTTCGGAGGGCCGGATCATGGCGGTCTGGTGCAGGCGCCAGACAGTAACCGCCCTGATCGACGACTGCACCCGCGCCGGCCTCGAACCGCGTGTCGTCACCGCATCCCCCTTCTGCTGGGGAGGGCTCGTACCATCCGGCGAGACGGGCTATACCGCCGTTGCCGACGGTGCGGCCTTCGTGGTCTACCGGGACGGCAAGCCGCTCTTCTTCCGCGCCCTCGACCCGCGCGACCCGGACGCCGATCTGCAGCGGACCGCAGCGGCGCTTGCCCTGGGGCGCGACATCCGGCTGGAGAGGATCTACCGGCACGGTCCCCGCATCCCGGAACGGACCGATGAAGGCGGCGTACCGGTCGTACCGCTGCCGCTGGAACCATCGGTCGTTGCAGCCTTCGAATCCGAGACCGCGGCCCGCGACCTGGCGGGATGCCGGTGGATCGCCGCCAGCTGTATCGCCGGTGCGCCGGTCAACTTCCGCTACGGCGACCTGGCCCATACGGCGGAAAATCTGCAGCAGCAGAAGCTGCTGCGGATTACGGCGATCCTGTCGGTCCTCCTGGTCGTGACGCTCTTCGCCCAGGCAGGCCTGCGCTACTACCTGGTGAACCGCGACCTGAAATCACTGAACGGCTCCATCATGGGGATCTATCACGAACTGTTCCCTACCAGGAAGAGCTCGATCGACCCGGTGGAGGAGGTAAAAGCGGAGCTCAGGCAGATGGGTGGCGCCGTCGCCGCCCAGGACGTCCTGAAAACGCTGAAGGGGGTCGCCGAGGCAAAGGGCGACGACGTCACGGGGCTGTACGAGGCGACCCTGGAGGGAAACCAGGCGATCCTGAAGGGCGACGCCCGGTCGATCGAGGCGGTGAACGGGTTCCGCAACCGGCTGTCCGGGATTTTCGCCACGGTGCAGGTGGGTGAACAGAAGTCGAAGCCCGACGGGAGTGTGTCCTTCACCATCCGCGGCACGCTGAAGGAGGGTGGAAAATGAGCCGGTTTGACGCACTGCGCGACGCATTCCTCGAACTGGACCGCCGTACCCGCCTCACCATCGGAGGCGGAATCGCCGCGCTGCTGGTGGTCGCCCTGCTCCTCTCCTCCGCCCATGCCATGGTGGCAAAACTGGCCAGGCAGCGGCAGGCGAAGGAGGCGGACCTCGTGGAGCTGATGCAGCTCAAGAGCCGCTTCCTGTCGGCGAAAGCGGTATCCCAGCGGTTCTCCAACCGCCTGGCCGCCACCAAACCCGACGACACCCTGGCGAAGATCGTGGACGAGATCGGCATCAAGGGAAAATCGCTGCAGGTCACCCCGCTGAGGGGTGAGCAGCACGGCCTCTACCAGGAGGACGCCGCCGAGATCAAGATCGAGGGGCTCACCGCCAACGAGGCGGTGAACCTTCTCTTCCGGCTGGAAAAGGGAACGCGTCCCGTCGTGGTCCGGAAGGCGGACCTCAAGACCCGGTTCGACGACCCGTCGCGCCTCGACCTGACCATCACCGCCGCCCTCCTGAAATCCGCGGCACCGGGGCAGAAGTGACACCGCGCCGCGTCATCACACGGGCGGCCGGCGTCATCGCCGGCCTGCTGCTGTTTCTGTTCCTGACACTCCATTTCATCCCGAACCGTGCCCTGCAGGGGGTGGCGGAACGGGCCGCCGCCCGTGAAGGGTATACGCTCGCCATCACCGGGTTCGGCAAGGCGTTTCCCGTCGGCATCAAGGCACACCGGATCGAGATCGCCAGCGAGAAGGGGCCGCTGCTGGTCCTGGACGGGCCGGTCATCCGGCTGCAGCTGCTACCGCTTATGATCGGCAAGGTGCGGCTGCACTGTGCCGCCCGTGTCGGCGGCGGCGATCTGGATGCCGTCGCCACCATCTCCGGTCCCGGCCGGCTGCGTCTCGATGGCAGCGGCATACGGACCGAGGATATTCCCTGGTTCAGGACCGTTGCCGGCGCACGGGTAAAGGGGAAGATGGGATTCGAGCTGGACGCGGCCGGCCCCCTGTCAAAGGCAGACGGCTCCGTGAGGGTCGAGGTAAAAGGAGCGGATCTGAAGGGGGTCGCCATCCACGGGGTACCGCTCCCCGACGCCGGCTTCGACACGGTGCGGGGCGCGTTGAAGATCACCGGCGGCACGGCCACCCTGGAGAGCTTCGCCCTGCAGGGGCCGTCCATGTACATGCGGCTGAAAGGCACGGTCACCCTGGGGAACAGCCTCGGCGCATCCCCCATCAACATGACCCTGGAGATGATGCCGCAACCCGCCTTCCTGGAAGACCAGAAACTTGTCTTCCTCCTTCTCGCCCGCTATATGGTCACCCCCGGCCAGTACGCCGTTCCCATCACCGGTACCTTCGCCGCGCCGGTCATCCGTTAACTTCACATTTCAATACCGGTGCTGATGTGCGATCCGTCTTGATCCGATGTTTCCGCCTTTTCTGCGTTCCATTGCCTTTCAATCTTGCGGGACGGAGTTGCGCAGTGCGTTCACCCTCTCAACGACCGGCAGATGGGAGGA
>JAJYBI010000017.1 GCA_021779095.1 Deltaproteobacteria bacterium | reverse complement strand
GTTTCTGGACATCAACCACGGCCGCTCCCACCCCTACGCCGGGTACGAGGGGATGGTGACCTTCGCCCGGCAGCTGGACCTGACGGTGAACAACCCCATCTGGCCCGTGTTGAACGGCACGGCGCCGTGGGAGAAGACCGACGACAAGCTGGCCGCCGACCTGGCGCTTGCGGCGGGGCTCGGGACGCGGCTCGACACGGAAGATATGAAGTCGTCGCGGGTGAAGGTGCCGGCGAAGAACGCCACGGTGAATCCACAGAAGAACTCCCCGGCCCTGGGGGCGACCCTGGCCTATCTGGGGATCGACCAGATGCTGGGGCTTCTGCACGGCGCCCAGGGGTGTTCCACCTTCATCCGGCTGCAGCTCTCCCGGCACTTCAAGGAGTCCATCGCCCTCAACTCCACGAGCATGAGCGAGGACACCGCGATCTTCGGCGGCTGGGAGAACGTGAAGAAGGGGTTGAAGCGGGTCATGGAGAAGTTCCGGCCGCGGGTCGTGGGGCTCATGACCTCGGGGCTCACGGAGACCATGGGGGACGACGTCAGGAGCGCCATCGTCCAGTTCCGCCAGGAAAACCCCGAATTCGACGCTATCCCGGTCATCCACGCCTCCACCCCCGACTACTGCGGCTCCATGCAGGAAGGGTACGCGGCGGCGGTGAAGGCGATTCTTGACACCCTCCCGGAGGGGGGCGAGACGGTTCCGGGGCAGGTGAACATCCTCCCCGGCTGCCAGCTGACGCCGGCGGACATCGAGGAGATCAAGGAGACCTGCGAGGCGTTCGGCCTCGACCCGGTGGTGATACCGGATATCTCGTGCGCCCTGGACGGCCATATCGACGAGACGGTGTCGGCCCTCTCCGTGGGGGGGATTCCGGTGGACCGGGTCCTGCTCGCCGGCCGCAGCAGCGCGACCCTCTACTTCGGCGACTCGCTCTTTGAAGCGGCCGCGGTGCTCTCGGAGAGGTTCGGTATCCCCGCATACGGCTTCACCTCCATCTCGGGACTTGCGGAAACCGATCTCTGGATGGAGACCCTGTCGGCCATCGCAGAAAAGCCGGTGCCGGATAAGTTCCGCCGCCAGCGCAGCCGGCTCATGGACGCCATGGTGGACAGCCATTACCAGTTCGGCCTGAAGAAGGTCGCCATCGCCCTGGAGGCGGACCACCTGAAGGGGATGTGCGGTTTCTTCACCGGCCTTGGCTGCGCGGTTCAGGTGGCGATCGCCGCCACCCGCACCCGCGGCCTCGATGCCCTGCCGGTGGAGAACATCTTCGTCGGCGACCTGGAGGACCTGGAGACGGAGGCGAAGGGGGCGGATCTCCTGGTGGCCAACTCCAACGGCCGCCAGGCGGCCGCAAAGCTCGGCATCACGGCGCACTTGAGGACGGGGCTGCCGGTGTTCGACCGGCTCGGCGCCCACCAGAAGATGTACGTCGGTTACCGGGGGAGCATGAACCTCCTGTTCGAGGCGGCGAATATATTCCAGGCGAATGCGAAGGAAGCGCAGAAGCTGGCGCATAACTAAACAACCCCCTGCGCTCCCCCTTGTCAGGGGGGAAGACTGGCTCCTCCCCTGACAAGGGGAGGTCGGGAGGGGTTAGGGAGGCGGTTCTATGAAAGTGGCATTTACGACGAAGACCGGCGAGACCATTGACCTGCATTTCGGCATGGCGGAGGATTTCAAGGTGTGGGAGATCGGCCCGGACGCGGCCAGCTACATCGAAACCGTGGCGGTGCGCGACCACGATGACGACGAGGAGGACAAGATCGCGGCCCGTGCCGAGATTCTGAAGGACTGCGCCATCGTCTATACCATGCAGATCGGCGGTCCGGCCGCGGCCAAGCTGGTGGCCCGCAAGATCCATCCCATGAAGACCAACACCGAGGTGCCGGTGAGCGAGATCGTGGATAAGCTCCAGGAGGTACTGAAGGGAAACCCGCCCCCCTGGCTCCGGAAGGCGCTGCACAAGGAGAGCGCGGGATCGTTTCTGGACGAGTGAAAAATAAAAAACGGAGGTATTACGCAATGGCTTACATTACCGGTATGAGAAGAGACAAGACGGAGTACACCCCTCAGTTCATCGTTGCCATCGATGAGGAGACCTGCATCGGCTGCGGCCGCTGCTTCAAGGTCTGCGTACACGACGTGCTGGCATACGAGGAACTGGACGAAGACGATTCGGCAAAGATGTTCATGAAGGTGGCCAATCCGGGCAACTGCATCGGCTGCCAGGCCTGCGGACGGACCTGCTCGAAGAGGTGCTTCACGTTCGAACCGGTAGTGCTGTAAAACCGTGAAAGGTGAGGAGTGAAAGGTGAATAAAGGCCTTTTCACTTCACTTTTCACCTTTCACGTTCACCCCTTACGGAGGTCCCCCATGCTTATTGCCGTTGCATCCAACGACGGTCGCGAGATCAACCAGCATTTCGGCCACGCGGAGCGGTTCCTCATCTTTTCCATCGTAGACGGTGATGCAACACTGGTGGACGAGAAGCGGGTGGAACGGTACTGCACCTACGACGCCGACCACCCGCAGCGCGCCCATCTCATGCAGGCGATCACCGACGCGCTGGCCGGTTGCCGGGCGGTGGTCTGCGCCCAGATCGGCCAGGGGCCGCAGATGGAGATGGAGCGGCACGGCATCGAGGCGTTCATCGCCGAGGGACCGATCAAGCAGACCATCGTGGAACTGGCGAAGGTACTTTGACGGACGAGGTCTTTCGGAACCTGGCGGCGTTTTGCTTCAAATTCCGTTGTGCGACGTGGCAGTCCCTCTCTCTATCTCTCCCCCAGCGGGGGAGAGTACTCTTTGCCCTCTCCCTTTGGGAGAGGGATAGGGTGAGGGGGGCCACGCCTCCGCCGGAATTCTTGCAAAGCCTTGCCAGAACCCGAAATCTCTCGCCCGTAAAGAGCCAATCAACAACAAAGTTTTCATAGTTCATGCACAATGAGGTGATGACCCGATGCAGAGTTCGTTCAACCACTGTAATCTGCCCCCGTGGGTCATCGCCTCGCGCCATTTCAACGACAACCCGCAGGAGCTTTCGATCCAGGGGGTGCGGCAGGCGAACCGGTTCCTGTTCGACAAGCTGGACGGAATCGCCTCCGCCGAGGAGCGTGCCACGATCTTCAACGACTACATGTCGGTGAAGTTCCAGCTCCACCAGTGGGAAAGCCACGGTCACACCGATACGGCGAAAAAGAGCATCAGGAACAGCTACCTCCGCTTCCTGCGCGGCTGGATGATGGACTCCAACTCCATCGAGGGGGCAGTCCTCAAGGGGTGGGTGGAGAGCCGCATCGGCCTCGCCCCGACCTTCCACAAGATCCGCATACCCGGCATCCATTCGGAAGAGTACATGGTCTTCGCCACCGACCGGACCCGGGGGAGCGCCCGCACCAACGCCATCAACTCCCAGTTTGACCTCCTGTACGAATACTGCCAGTATGAGCTGGCGCGGAAGTTTCCGGGCCGTGACCGTCTCTCCCTCTATCGCGGGACCTTCGATGCCTCCGAGCACGAGGTCGTGGAGAAGATCGGCAAGCGGGAGGAGATCGTCCGGCTCAACAACCTGGTGTCGTTCACCTCGGAGGAGGAGCGTGCCTGGGAGTTCGGCTATACGGTCTGGGAGGTGCGGGTGCCGCTTGCCAAGGTCTTCTTCTTCAACGACCTCCTCCCCAACAGCATCATGAAGGGGGAGGGGGAGTACCTGGTGATCGGCGGCGAATACCGGGTACGCCAGATCCCCTGCACGATCTGACCGGCAGCCCATAGCCGTTCTCCGTCCCGTGGCGCCGGTCCGGCGCGCAGTCCCCCCTTGCTTCACCACCCGTTCCTGGTGTATACCGGTACCGCTGACAGCTTCCAGACGGAGACGGTGCCACATGGCGGACAAGAAGCGGATCATGCTGATCGACAACGAGGAAGGGCTCTGCCGGATGATGGAGGCCGTCCTTTCGGACAGCGGCTACATTGTGGAGGCCCATACCCGGTCGTTCGAGGCGGTGGACGTCTTCCGGGCCGGGGCGTGGGACCTGGTGGTGACCGATATCAAGATGCCGGGGATGGACGGGCTGGAGGTGCTGCAGAAGATCAAGGAGAAGGAGCCGTCGATCCCGGTCATCATGGTCACCGCATATGCCACGGTAGAGACCTCCATCCAGGCGCTGCGGCGCGGTGCCTACGACATGCTCACCAAGCCGTTCGAACCGGAGGAGCTCTTGTACCGGGTAAAAAACGCCCTCAACCATACGAAGCTCCTGGAGGAAAACCGTGAACTTAGGGAAGAACTGGTGGGGAAGTTCCGCTTCGACAACATCGTCGGCGCGTCGGAGGGGCTGAAGGATGTGCTGGAGCGGGTCGCCAGGATCGCCGTCCGCGACTCCTCGGTGCTCGTGACCGGCGAGTCGGGGACCGGCAAGGAGCTCATCGCCCAGGCGATCCACTACAACTCGCCGCGCCGGGAAAAGAAGTTCATCGCCATCAACTGCGGCGCGCTGCCGGCGTCGATCCTGGAAAGCGAGCTGTTCGGCTACCGCAAGGGGGCGTTCACCGGTGCCCACGAGAACCGCACGGGGCTCTTGGAGGCGGCGGACGGCGGTACCCTGTTCCTGGACGAGGTGGGGAACCTCCCGATGGAGGTGCAGAAGACCCTCCTTCGGTTTCTCCAGGAGCAGGAGTTTATCCGGATCGGCGACACGACCCCCACCAAGGTGGATGTGCGGATCATCTCCGCCACCAACAGCGACCTGAACAGGGCGGTGGAGCGCGGCGAGTTCCGGGAGGACCTCTTCTACCGGCTGAACGTGGTGAATATTCATCTCCCCCCCTTGCGGGAACGACGGTCCGACATACCGCTCCTTGCCGCACATTTCATCGGCCAGCAGAACAGGAAGTTCGGCACCCGGGTGAAGGGGCTGGCCCCCGATGCGCTGGAGGCGGTCTGCTCGTTTCCCTGGCCCGGCAATATCCGCCAGATGCAGAACGTCATCGAGGCGTCCATGGCGATGGAATGCGGCGACTGCCTGGGCCGCGGGGTGATCGCCCAGTTCATCGATCTCCCTGCCGCCACGGACGACGGGGACGGTGAGAGCGATGAGGGTGATTACAATCAGGCGCTCTCCCGTTTCGAGCGGGACTACCTGCAGGGGCTTCTGCGGAAGAACCGGGGAAACGTGGACGCGGCGGCCAGAGAGGCGGGTATGAACATGGCCACCATCTACCGGAAGATCAAGAAATACTCCATCCGCAAGGAAGACTTCAGCTAGACGCACGGGCGAACGTCCGTTTTCCACCTGCCGCTGCGACCTGCAGAAATGCCGCGGCATCTCCAGCTATCCTCACAACCTGCATTGCCGCTACGGGAGAGACCCGTGCGCTTTGGCCTCTGCTGCCCCTTTCTCCAGGAGCCGATCCGGTTCCGCGTTACCACCGTCAGGGCGTTGCCGCGTCTCCTCCCCATCCGGACCGCACGTGCACCATCACCGCTGCAACCCGGAGGGGCTGACGGTGGAGAAGGCGCCGGAACTGGCGGCTGCGAGCTGGCAAGGCGCGGGTCGAAAGCCTTACTGCCATGTCTCGTCTCCCCGCGCCGGAGTCGGTAAAAATGCAGCGCCGGCGTGAAAATTAAAATGCCTTGTGATAAAATTCCCAAACCGTCCTGGCACGTGTACCGGCAATTACATCCATGCGTGGAGGCGCTCATGGGAAAATCGAAGCAATCAGTCGTTGCGGTTTTTATCTGTCTCTGCCTGGCGGCGGCAATTGCAGCCGTACCGGTAACGGTCCGGGGCAGCGACCTTCCGGCAGTGCGGAAGGCAGGCGTGCTCAGGCATCTGGGGGTGCCGTACGCGAATTTCGTCACCGGCTCGGGTGACGGGATGGATGTGGAGCTGATCAGGGAATTCGCCCGCTACCTCGGGGTGCGCTATGAATACGTGAAGACCGACTGGGGGACGGTTGTGGGCGACCTCACCGGGAAGGAGGTTCAGGTGAAGGGGGCGGAGGTGACGACGGAACGCGAGGTGCCGGTGAAGGGGGACCTGGTGGCAAACGGGTTCACGGTGCTTCCCTGGCGGCAGAAGGTGGTGGCGTTCTCGCACCCGACCTTCCCGAGCCAGATCTGGCTCATCGCCCGGGCCGACTCCACGGTGAAGCCGATCCGGCCGTCGGGAAGCGTTGACCTGGATATCCGGACGGCACGGTCCGAGTTGCGGGGGAGGAAGGTGCTTGCCCTGGAAAAGACCTGTCTTGCACCCGACCTGTATCATCTTTCGGCCACCGGGGCGCACGTGGTCTGCTTTACCGGCAGCCTGAACGAACTCGCCCCGGCGGTCATCAACGGCGAGGCGGAGATGACCATTCTGGATGTTCCCGATGCCCTCATCGCCCTGCGAAAGTGGCCGGGCAAGATCAAGGTGATTGGTCCCGTTTCGCGTCAGCAGGAGATGGCGGTGGCGTTTTCACCGGATGCACCGCAGCTGCTACGGGCGTTCAACGGATTCCTGGAGAAAAGTTTCAGGGACGGTTCGTACATGGCCATCGTCAGGAAGTATTATCCCACGGCGACCGGCTATTTCCCCGAATTCTTCGAGGGTAAATGATGTCTTTCCCGGTCGTCCGGTACCGGTGGCGGTGACCGGCCAACGAGGTGTCTGTGAAGCTGTTTGACGGCGCTACGGACAAACTGAGCAAGATCGCCTCGATCCTCAGCGGCATCGCGGTGGTGGGGTATGTGACCTTCATGGTTGCATCCCAGTACCGGTATCAGACCGCCCTGCAGCAGACGGCCCTGCAGCGGCTCACCTACGACAGTGAAAAGCTTGCCACCGCCCTCAGCTATTTTTTAGCCGAACGCCGGGACGATCTCACGAATCTGGCCGAAAGCCGTGAGCTGGCCGCGTATTATGAAAATATCGCTCTCGGCATGTCGCTGGAGTATGGTCTGCGTGCCAGCAGCATGAACGTGACCGCCCTGTTCGACCGGACCCGCGCACGAAAGAGCCTGGCCGGAAAGCCGATCTACAAGCGGATCGTCTTCATTGACGCCTCCGGCAGGCTGCTGAATGACAGCGGTGGGTTGCTGCCCCGCCAGAAAACACTCACCTCCTGGCGCGGATTTCTTACCCCGAAAACCGCAAAACCAACCCTCTTCGTGGACCGCTCGTCGGATCAGTCCCGGATGGTTGTTTCGGCCCCCTGTTTTTTCAAGGGACGGTACGTCGGCCAGGTCCTCGGCTGGATATCCAGCGCCCAGGTCTATCAGTATTTCATCCGGTCGGAAACGGGGCCCGCTCGCCACCCCCTGGCCTTGGCCTTCGGAAACGATTTCTTCTATCTGTCCCCCAAGGTGAAGTCCCTGATACCTGCCGGAACCACGACGATACCCGCCGGCATCAAACCGGGTATCCCCTTTCGGCTGCCGGACCCCGGCGGACGATCCTCCGTAGCGAGCGAGTACGCCGTACTGGTGCCGGTGGCCAACACCCCTCTCTCCCTGATGAAGTTTCTTCCGGAGAGCGAGCAGCTGGATTTCAGCGCACCGCGGCGACTGCTCTACACCACCGGCGGCATGGCGCTTCTGGTGTTCGCCGGCATGCTCTTCTTCCAGCGCATGCATATGCGGAACGCCCTGCTGAACAGCTCCCTGCGGGAGACGACCCTGCGGGAGCAGGCCGTGGACGAGAAGAACCGGCAGCTCGCCGCGGAGGTTGCCGAGCGAAAACGTACCGAGAGGGAGCTGTGGGAAAACCGGGAGCTGCTCCGTGCGGTCATCGAGGGGACCTCGGACGCCGTCTTCGTGAAGGACCTTGAGGGTCGGTATCTGCTGTTCAATGCCGCGTCGGCCCGTCTCACCGGGAAAACGGAGGATGAGGTTCTCGGCCGGGATGATACGACCCTGTTTCCGCTACAGGAAGCGCGCAGAATCCGGGAACGCGACCGGTCGATCATCGCCGGCAAGGCAGCGAGGACATACGAAGAGGCGCTCACCGATGCGGAGGGGAACCTCCGCACGTTCCTGGTGACGAAGGGCCCTCTGAACGACGTTGACGGCAAGCCCGCCGCCCTCTTCGGCATCTCCCGCGACATCACCGACGTCAAGCGGGCCGAGGAAGCCCTCGTGAAATCCAACGAGGAACTGGAGCTCCGGGTCCGGGAGCGGACCGCGGAATACGAGGAGATCAACCGGGAGCTGGAGAGCTTCTGCTATTCCGTCTCCCACGACATGCGCGCGCCGATCCGCCACATCGACGGTTTCACCAGGATATTCCTCGAGGAGTACGGCGATCTGATTCCGGAGGGGGGGCGGGCGTATCTGGACCGGATCTGCCGGGCGACGAAACGGATGGGGAGCCTCATCGATGACCTGCTCAACCTTTCGCGCATACCCCGCGGCACCGTCACCATGGAGCCGATCGACCTGAGTGCGCTGGCCCAGGAAATCTGTTCGACCATGGCGACCGCCGCTGCAGACCGTGAGGTAGCCTGGACGGTCGAGCGGGGGATCAGGATCGCCGGGGATTCCAGGCTGATACGGATCGTCATGGAAAATCTGCTGGACAACGCCTGGAAATACACGAAGAACACGGAACATGCCCTCGTCGAGGTGGGGACGGCGACTGTCGACGGGAAACATGCCTGCTTCGTGCGGGACAACGGAGCCGGTTTCGATATGGCGTATGCGGGAAAACTGTTCGGCGTGTTCCAACGGCTGCACAAGGACAACGAGTACGAAGGGACCGGGGTGGGGCTCGCGATCGTAAAGCGCATCCTCCAGCGACACGGATGCGATATATGGGCCGAGGGGCATGTCGGGGAGGGGGCGGTGTTCTTCTTTACGGCACCCCAGGAACCCGTTGTCGTGCCGGGTGAGGTGGGCACGTGCTCCGGCGTGCGGGAGTGACCGACGGGCGGACCGGGATCAAACCTCCTGATGCATGGCCCCCGCATCGGTAAGATCGCTGTTGTCCAGGAGACGCCGGATACGGACCGCCGCGACGCGGCAGAGGGGGAGATACGCCGCCGCCAGGATCGGCACCTCGAACATCATCCGGCACCGCGCCGGGTCGATAGGCTCCACCCGATGGCCGATGGCCGGGATTCCGCCTACCGCCCAGCGCCACCGGCGACCAGGCTCGTACTCGGTGATGACGAACGGCAGCCGCATGCCGGCAACGGTCGAAATCCATCCCTTCGATCCGAGCCGGATGAACCGCTCGTCGGTCTCGACCGCAACGATCGTCGGTCGCCATTCGCTCCAGAGGCGGGTATCCGTGATGACCAACCACGCTGCGTCAGCCGGGGCGTTTATCTCGACGCCGGTTTCCAGGAACGGCAGCTCCATATGTCATCTCCGTCACCCTACAACAAAAAAGCCTGCGAACTCGCCGCAGGCCTTGTTGACGCCGCCAGTTCTCGGCCCGTCTAGTCAAGCGGCTGAGGATTGCAGACATTGTCCTTGCAGTTGACCTTGGCCCCGCAGTTGCCGCACTGAAAGGTCGCGTCGACGGCCAGCTTTTCGATCTCCTCCGTTGCACCCCGCGCTTTCAGGCTGCAGACGTGCTCCTTGGTTGTCGTACCGCATGCGCATCCCATCGTTCGCACCTCCTTCCGCGTAAAGTGTATCCCCCGGGGGGGGGATGTCAAGGTTGTGGAGCCGCCCTGGACTATGCTTCGAATGGGAGTACCATGAACGGTAAAGGGAGGGCGGTCATGAACCTCGTGCTGAAATCCATGCTGCTTATGACGGCACTCATCGTCATCCATCCCGTTGCCGGCAGCGCTGTCGCGGACGGCATGCCCGCCGGTGAAGCGCTGCCAGACTGTCCCGCATCGCCCAACTGCGTTTCCAGCATGGCTACGGACGAGCGGCACCACATCGCCCCGTTCGCGTTCGACGGTCCGCCGGAGGCCGCACAGGAGAGGCTGCGCGGTGTACTGGCGGGGAGGGAGGATACACGGATCGTGGAGGTGCGGGATGGCTATCTGCGGGTGGAATTTCGCACCTTGCTGGGATTTGTCGACGACGGCGAGTTTCTGGTCGACCGGGATGCCCGGAGCATCCAGCTACGTTCCGCATCGCGCAGCGGCTGGTGGGACCTGGGGAAGAACCGGCGACGGATGGAGGAGATCCGGAGGGCGTTTTCTGCCGGAGGCGACGCCCCGCAGAAGAGATAACCCCCAAACAGGTCGGGCGTTATGCCGTTTCCATGCGCTCCAGGACCGGAACGAATTCGTTGGTGAGCGATTCCAGGGTGACCGGTTTGTGGATGGAGCCTGCGAAGCCGAAGCGGTTGGGGTCCAGCATGCACGGGGCCTCCGGGTGGCCGCTGGAGACGAAGACCTGCACGTCGGGAAAACGCTCCCGCAACCTGACGACGAGTTCCTCTCCACCCATGCCACCGGGAATGCTGATGTCCGTGATGACGGCGCAGAACGGCGATCCCGCTGCATGACGCTGCTCGTACAGTTCGATCCCCTCTTCGCAACTGGAGGTGCAGAGAACGGCATAGCCCAAGTGCTGCAGCGCACGTTCGACGAAGAACAGGACAAACTCGTCGTCATCCACCACCAGGACCGTCTTCTCGCTCATGCCACGTTCTCCTCCCTGGTGCATCCCTGCACCGGTACGCACTGCACACGTGCGTCCCATTTTTCATCGCTTCCATATACCACGGATTCCGGGAAAATCCACGGTTTATTGCGATGCGGACGACATCCCGGTCAGTCAGCGAGGGGCATGGGGACGTTCTCCCGAAGATGGGTCCATCGACCTGCTCCTGCCGGATTCCTGACGCCGCTTGCAGGTTGGGTTGGCGTAACCAACTTGTTCTATGGTATCATGCGCCACGCCGTATGACCGCCCGAAACCGGCGGATTTGGGGGGCGTTGATGAAAGGGGGAGAGATGCGCGACAACGATACAGAGCGCACAGGCTGCGCTGAGAAGGACCGACGGGGTGAGTCGGGATCGTTGCGGGTATTTCCGAACGTACAGCTGCAGGCGGTGCTCGACGCCGCGACCGAAACGGCCATCTTTGCGACGGATACGGAGGGAACCATCACCCTGTTCAACCGGGGGGCGGAGAAGATGCTCGGCTACGGTGCGGACGAACTGGTCGGCCGGCATACGCCGCTCAGGTTCCTCCTGCCGGAAGAGATCGCTGTCCGCGGCGAGGAGATGGGGCGGGAAACCGGGCGGTCCGTCGGCGGCTTTGTGGCGCTCGCGGAGCGTGCCCGCCTGTCGGGAGCGGATGAACGCGAATGGAGCTGCGTCGGCAGGGACGGACGCAGGATCAGGGTCCGCCTGACCGTCACCCCGATCCGTGGCGAAGCCGGCGAAATCTCGGGCTTCCTTGGGATTGCGACGGATATTTCCGAACAGACTCGGACAGTCGAGGAACGGTTCCGGGCGCGGAAGTACGAGGCGCTGGCGGACCTGGCCGGCGGGGTTGCCCATGATTTCAACAATCTGCTGACGGGGATTCTGGGAAACCTCTCACTGGCAATCGCCTTCGTCCCCTCCGGCCACAAGGCCCATGAGCTGCTGGAGCGCGCCCAGAAGGCCTCCCTGCGGTCGCGGGACCTCACCCAGAAGCTGTTGCTCTTTTCCCGTGGCGGCGCGCCGGTGAAGAAGCCGACCCCGATGGGCCGTCTCCTGAAGGATGCGTCGTTGTCCCTGCTCGATGGTTCAGACGTGCGGTGCGAGCTGCACATTGCCGATGATCTCTGGCCGGCGGAGGTGGACGAAGGTCAGCTGGGCCAGGTTATCGGCAACCTGGTGATGAACGCGAACCAGGCCATGCCGGATGGCGGCACGGTCGGCCTCCTTGCCGAGAATGTCGTTCCGCGGGACGGCGCTCGCGTCGGGGAATCGCCCAGAATCAGGATCGCCGTGTCGGATACGGGAAGCGGTATCCCTGAGGCGCAGCAGGGGAAGATCTTCGATCCCTACGGCAGCACCAGAAAAGACGGCAACGGCCTCGGGCTCGCGACGGTCTATTCCATCATCAGGCATCACGGGGGAGAGATCAGCGTCCGTTCGCGGGAGGGTGAGGGGACGTCGATCGAGATACTGCTTCCGGCGGTACCGGTGGTGCCGGCCCAGGATGCGGAACAGACGGGGCCGTTGTCGGTCGGAACCGGCAGGGTGCTGGTGATGGACGACGAGGAGTACATCATCGACATGCTGGTGATGGTCCTCTCCGAACTGGGATACGAACCGACGCCGTGCCGTGACGGGGCCGAGGCCGTCAGGCTGTACCGGGAAGCGCTGGCGGCGGGAACTCCGTTCCATGTCGTGATCATGGACCTGACCATCCCCGGGGAGATGGGGGGCAAGGAGGCTGCGAGCCGGATCGCGGGGATTGACCCCGCCGCCCGCATCGTCGTGGCAAGCGGCGATTCCAGCGATCCGGTCATGTCGCATTACGAGGGTGCCGGTTTCTGCGGTGCCATCAGGAAGCCGTTCAGCATCAGCGAACTGGGCGCCCTGCTGGATCGGATCGTCGGGCGTCGCTGATGCCTGTCGCGTATACGGCCGAAGGAGAGGCGACCGTAGACAATGTCCCCACACCGTGACGGCCGCAATGCCCGTTTCCCGGGAGTGGTTGCGGTCCTGTCGCGCATCGTGCAGGTTAACTGTTTGTAATTGCTATCCTTCTCGCTGTTTTGCAAATCTGCGAATCCGCCCGTTCCAACCTCGCATTTTGGCAAATACCAGTCCTTTTGTTTTGCTGTCATGAGCAACATGCCGATATCGCTTGCCAATCTGGTGCGGCGGCCCGCTACGGCACCTTCTGCCATTCACCGGATTCCTTCCTTACTGGTGAGAATTTTCGCAATACTGCAAAACCTGCCGCCCATTTCCCGCCGAGATGTGTCTCGTCATTGTCTAACGCTTTGTAATCGTTGAAATGTTTTGTTCTGGTGAGTGTTGGCACTTAAGTTGCTATTACGGTGGCTGGTCAGTATTCCCGCAGCAGATACCGCCGGGGGGGGGATGGTGACGACATCCCCCCGGCTACTGCGGCAGTTAACGTCGATGAGGACACCATGGCACCAGACGTAGTTTGCCCGTTTTACGGGAAAAGTGACGACTACTGCGATGTCGGCTGCGGCTACATCTCACCGCACGATGTGAACATGATCATCCGCTTCTGCAGTTGCCGCTTTGGAGAATGCCTCAAGTATCAGGAACTGTTTGACCGTTTCCCCGACGGCGTCGTTGCCGTCTGAGATGAAATTCTGAAAGGAGAGCGCCATGTTGTATTACCTCAGTCTTTTTTCGTATAACCCGTATATTGCAGCCGCAGTCTGCGCTGCAACGTTTTTTGTATTTACTTCACTGTCAAAGGAGAAGATCAATGAGCGAAAAAGAGCTTGAACTGCTGGCGAGAATCGAAGAGCTTGAGCGGCACACCTGGCGTAACAGCGCCATCCTCCGCGCGGTGGCCATGGTGGCCTTCACCGCGATGATCGGCATCATCATCGCCTCCGGCGTCGTCGGCGGCGGTCGCGGCAGCCACTGGTCCGGACCTGCCTGGAATACCATGTGGCTCTACGGCCTGTTTGCCGCTAATGCTGTTTCCATGTTCTGGACCACCCACAAGGAATAGTACCAACGACAACCGGAGGAAATCACCATGCCTATGAGTTTTAAAAATATCGTTCTGCTTCTCGTGGTGGTCACGCTCTGTGCCGCCTTCAGTATGCGCGTCTTCCAGGGACTCGATGAGATGATGGGGAACCAGTACTGGGTCGTCGACACCACCCAGGGGGACCATGGTTGGTACATGATGGGGCTGCTCCCCTATGTGAAGTCGGTGGACAAGGACGTGGTCAAGAAAGCCAATGCCGATCCTGACCCGTCCAAGCACTATATCATCTACGCCCAGGCGGGCGACTTCGCCGGTAACGCCGTCTACGGCATCTGCTTCGGCATTCCGCTCATCATGTACCTGATCTGGTTTGCCTTCATCCTCGGCTTCCCGGACCGGATCGATCCCTATCTTCTGCCGCGACGACTATTGACTCTCGCGGTCATCATCCTCTGTTCCGTGCTGGTCAACCTGTTCCTCATGCGGATCGCCGCCGACTTCGCCCGCGATCCGATGTCCCGCATCGCCGATGTGGCGGGCGGCCACGCCTCGCTCCTGTTCCACAACGCGGGGATCTGGTTTGCCATCCTCTTCTCGGCGCTGGGGACCCACAACCACGGTGTCGACGAGACCGCCGCGCCGGACAGCCGCAAATGGCAGACCCAGGCGGACGAGAAGTTCACCTGGATGTTCGCCCTGCTGGCCATCGTCACCGTGCTGGAAGTCGCCCTCGTGAAGAACAAGCTGGCCCTGCCCGACGCCGCAGTTGACTACTCCGTCTGGATCATCTGGGTCGTCATCTTCATGCGGATGTATGGATTCTCGCCGAAATACTGGGTGAAGCGTGGCCGCGGCATCGCCATCATGGTGGTCGGTACCGCCCTGACGCTGCCGGTTTTCTACCTGCTGGAGCGGGCTACCGGTAACCTGGGGGCCGGCTTCGCCTCCCCCATCCTCACCAAGGCGCTGGGGGCGGAAAACTCCAACATCGGCCTGTCGCTGATGATCTCCATCTACCTCATCTTCTGGATGGAGTTCTCCGCCGCCATCAGGATGAACGGCCCGGCCAGGTCTCCGGCGGTGGAAAAACACTGACCGTAACAGTACGCAGGCAGTACCGAGGCAGCGCATCCGCGCTGCCTCTTTTTTTGTCTGCAGATGTCTCCACAGCGGGCCGAATACTGCTTGCGCTCGCCCCGCAGTTCTGCTATCCCCATATCCTATGGAGGTCAGCATGCATCAGGTAATCCTCGGCCGTACCGGCCTGCGTATCTCGCCGCTCGTTTTCGGCACCCTTCCCCTCGGTCCGCTCCAGGCAAACCTGTCCCCTGCGGAGGGGGGACGGCTCATCCGGCATGCCCTGGAACGAGGTGTCACCATGCTGGATACGGCTGAGCTGTACGGCAGCTATCCCCACGTGCGTGAGGCGTTGGCGGGGTATGCCGGCCCCGTCGTCATCGCCAGCAAGACCCACGCGAATACGGCAGAGATCGCCCGCGCCCACGTGGAGCGTGCACTCAGGGAACTGGGCCGGGAACGGGTCGACATCATCCACCTGCACGGCGCCCGCGTCCGCGATCCGTTCACGGAACGGGCGGAGGTGCTGGAGGAACTGCTCCGGATGAAAGCGGAGGGGAAGATCGGTCACGTGGGGCTCTCCTCCCACTACATCGCCGCCATCCGCGCCGCCGCGGACCACCCGGAGATCGAGGTGGTCCATCCGCTCATCAACCGGATCGGCATGGGGATCCTGGACGGCACGGCGGAAGAGATGGCCGACGCCATCGCCGCCTGTGCCCGGACGGGGACCGGCGTCTATGCCATGAAGGCGCTGGCCGGGGGGAACCTCATCGCCGAGGCACGGCAGAGCTTTGCCTATGTGCTGGGGCTTGCCGGCGTGCACGGCATCGCCATCGGCATGCTCTCGGAGGGAGAGATCGACGCGAACGTGGCGCTCTTCAGCGGGATTGCACCGGAACCGGCGGTCTGGGAGGAGCTGGAACAAAAGCGCCGCCGGCTCCGGATCATGGAGGCGTTCTGCAAGGGGTGCGGCGTCTGCATCGATGCCTGTACCAACCATGCGCTGTCGGTGGTGGACGGCACGGCCCGGGTGGACGAGGAGGCGTGCATCCTCTGTGGCTACTGCGGCGCGGCCTGTCCCGAATTCATCATCAGGGTGGTGTGACGTGAAGATACTGATGCCGGCATCGGAGTGCGTGCCGTTCGCCAAGGAGGGGGGGCTCGCCGACGTGGTCGGCGCCCTGCCGAAATATCTGGCCGCGATGGGCCACGACGTGCGTGTCGTCATCCCCCGCTACTACAGGGTGGACCGGGAACGGTTCGGCCTGACGCCGCTTCCCGGCGTGCTGGTCGTCCCCATGGGAATCTGCGGGAACATGTACTGCGGAGTTTACGAGGGACGGATTCCCGAAAGCGGTGTCCCGGTCTATTTCCTGGAGCACGAGGAGTTCTACGGCCGGGCCGGCCTGTACGAGAAGGATAATGAGAGCTTCCTGGACAACGACAACCGGTTCATCTTTCTCGCCCGCGCCGCGCTGGAGCTCTGCCGGATGTTGGACTTCCGGCCGGACGTGATCCATGTCCACGACTGGCATACCGCCGCGGTGCCGGTCTACCTCAACACCATCTACCGGGACGATCCTTACGTGGGAGGTGCTGCCTCGCTCCTCACCGTCCACAACATGCAGCACCAGGGGCAGTTCTACGAGGGGGCGATGGACGTCCTCGGTGTCGGCTGGGACCAGTTCACCTATCTCGGCCTGGAGAAGGACAACGAGGTGAACCTCCTCAAAGGCGGGATCTACAACGCCACCCTGTTGAACACCGTGAGCGAAGGGTACGCCCGGGAGATGCAGACCGATGCGTTCGGCTGGGGGCTGGAGGGGGTGGTGCGGGAACGGGCGACCGACCTGCACGGCATCCTCAACGGCGTGGACTACACCGAGTGGAACCCGGAGACCGACCCGCTGATTCCCGCAACGTACGGTATCGACGACCTGTCCGGCAAGGGGCTCTGCAAGCGGGAGCTGCAGCGGGAAATGGGGCTCCCGGTCCGGGACGACGTGCCCGTTTTCGGACTGGTGTCCCGGCTCGTGAAGCAGAAGGGGATCGACGTCCTGGCCGAGGCGATCCCCCGCATCCTGGAGCTGGACCTGCAGGTGGTCATGCTCGGCGCGGGCGAGCCGTGGGCCCATTTCTATTTCGGCGATGTCATGGCGGCCCATCCGGACCGGTTCGCTCTCCGGGTCGGCTACGACAACCGGCTGGCCCACCGGATCGAGGCGGGGGCCGACTTCTTCCTCATGCCCTCCGCCTTCGAGCCGTGCGGCCTGAACCAGATGTACTCCCTGCGTTACGGCACCCTTCCCGTCGTCCGGGCAGTGGGCGGCCTGGACGACAGCGTGGAGAACTTCGACGAGCGGACCGGCGCCGGCACCGGCTTCAAGTTCCACGATCTTACCGCCGGGGCCCTGTTCGACACCGTCGGCTGGGCGGTCCACACCTGGTACAACCGTAAGGATGCCCTGCAGCGGCTGATCCGGCAGGCGATGGCGCAGCGGTTCACCTGGGAGGATGCGGCAAGGCGGTACGAACTCCTCTACCGGCTGGCGGTGGCGCGGCGGAAAGGGAAGGACCTGCCCGGTGCCGCGTTCGGGGGACGCTGACCGGCACGGCGCCGGTTGTGAAGGTGCTCTCTGGGGGGGGATAAACGGCCGCGATGCAGCGGTGCGGATGGTGTGATGCAAAAAGGGAAGCCGGTGCCGGCTTCCCTTTTGTATTATCTGCGTCCCGGCACGGCTGCGTGGAAGACCGTTTCATTCGTAATATGAAACGGCAGCCCCGCCTGAGACGGCCTGTCCCTGTCCGGCATCCGGATGCCGATTTCGTCGAGCTGTCTTTCGAATTCCACGCCGAGATAGATTACCTCGTTTACGTTATTGGTGCGTACCTGGCGAACGCGTCCCCGCATCTGGCGGCCACTGGGCCAGAACGGTCGCGCGAAACGGAGGATGATGGGGTCGTCGGTAGCCGGCATGCGGCAGCCGCCGAAACCGACGCCGCGGCTGCTGATGTCGTAGACGAGGCCGCAGGAGAACACGTCGTTTTCGGACATGCAGTATTCCACGATCGACTGAACGCGCAGGCGGGATTCACGCCGTCGGTCGGTACTGGCGGGCGCGATGGCGTTGCGGCGTGCCTTTGCCTGGTAGAGATGCCGGTCGGCCGTCACGATGAGCGATTCCGCATCTTCGGCGTCCCGGGGGAATATGGCGATCCCGCCGCTGATGGTGAGGTTGCCGCTGTCGAGGTTTTCCTCTCCCGGAAACGGTGTCGCTTCCACGACCCGCCTGATCCGGTCGGCAACGGCGTGGGCGATCATCCGGTCGGCGCGGGGAAGAAAGAGGGCGAACTCCTCGCCACCGTAGCGTGCGATGACGTCGTGGTCGCGGATCTGGTGGCGCAGGATATCGGCGATGGTGCGCAGCGCCTCGTCGCCGGCGAGATGTCCGCACCGGTCGTTGTACTGCTTGAACCGGTCCACGTCGAACAGGATGAGGGCGCTGTGGCAGTCGTCCGCCCGCCGGTGCTGGCTCAGGTTTCTGCAGAGAAAATGCTTGAAATAGGTCTGGTCGTACAGGCCGGTCAGTCCGTCGGTGACGGATGCGTGGCGGAGCGATTCCAGGTGTTCCGACTCCATGAACACCGGGCATGACAGTTCACCCGCGTGGGTGTGCAGGATGTTCAGGAGGGCCGTCCGCAGGCCGACGCGGTGCCCGCTGCTCCGTTCCAGATAGTCACGGTGCGCCTGTGCCTGTTCCCAGTAGGCGCGCGACTTCTGCGGAGTGAAGACCTTACCCGTCAGCTGGGACAACAGTTCCCGGTATGCATCGGGGCCGTATCGCTTCACGAGGGTTGCCAACTCCTTCTCGAGCAGATGGTCGTCGTGCGGGTGGCTGTCGATCAGTTCGCGAATGTCGTTTGTCACAATAGCACCTCAACGGCATCTCATAATACATGTGATGATTAAGCTTGTATCATGACTTATTTCAATTATCCAGTAAATAAATGCGGCAAATTAATTGGTTACGAATTTGTATCGCCGGCGGAACTAATTGGTGTGTGCGCATCACGTGTCGTCGTGTCTGGCCGTTCCGTTGACAGTGACGAGTTCGGGGGGTATGTTTCGAAGGGGTCCCGCCCTGCGGGCAGACGGATAGACCGATATTATATAATACCATACGGGCGGGTTGGGTGCGTACCGCACAAGTTCTACGGGAGCGCGAATCTATGGGATACGAGGCAGATCATGCACTGCAGGTGGCTATCCGGTTGGAGCGTCTCGGTCATCTCTTCTATGACTCGCTTTCCGCCGGCTGCGGTGACGCGGAGATCGCGTTACTCGCGACCGCCCTGGCACGGGATGAAGACGAGCATGTCCGGGTGTTCGAACGGATGCGGGCGGCGCTCTCCGCTGCCGAGCGCGGCCCCGAGCTGTCGGAGGAGGAGCTGATTTCCGCCGCCCGGAACCTGAGGAAGAGGATCATCCCTTCTGCGCATGAGGTCAGGCAGGTGGTGCTGTCCGCCGATATCCTCAAGGCACTGGATATGGCGATCGAGATGGAGAGCTCCGCGGTCGCATATTATACGGAGCTGGCGTCCGCCGCCTGCGATACGGACAAGCTGGTCCTGCTCCGGATGGTGGAAGAGGAGAGGGGGCATCTGGAGATGCTGCGACAGGTCCGCGTCCTCCGGTCCATCACCGTATCCGCGGCAGAGCGGGGTGAACCGTGACGGCGCCGGGCGGTGGGGAGGGGCGGGAAACGAGGGGCTCTATGTGGGACGAACGGTACCGCGCCGAGGGATACGTGTACGGCACCGAACCGAACGGTTTCCTCGTCTCCGTGGTCGACCGTATCCCGGTGGGCAGGCTCCTCAGCCTGGCGGAGGGGGAGGGGCGGAACGCGGTCTTTCTGGCGGAGAAGGGGTACGACGTGACGGCGGTTGATGCGTCCGGTGTGGGGCTGGCGAAGGGAGAGCGGCTGGCCCGGAAGCGGGGAGTGACGATCACTACGGTCGTGGCGGACCTGGCTGAGTTCGATATGGGGAGCGGCCGATGGGACGGCATCGTCTCCATCTTCTGTCACCTGCCGCCGGAGGTGCGGACGGGGCTGCACCGCCGGGTGGTGCAGGGGCTGCGGCGGGGGGGCGTCTTCGTGCTTGAGGCATACACGCCGGCTCAGCTCCTGCTGAAGACCGGCGGGCCGCCGTCGGAGGAGATGATGATGTCGCTGGCACTGCTCCGTGAGGAGCTGCGGGGTCTTTCATTCCTGCATGCGGTGGAGACGGAGCGGGAGGTGCGGGAGGGGACGCAGCACACCGGCCGGGGAGCGGTGGTGCAGCTGGTGGCGGTCAAGCCGTAACGCACCGTGACCGGTGACGGCGCGGCAGCACCCCGCACCGGCTAGAAGATCTCCCGTTCGATGGGGAGCAGGACGGTGACGGTCGTTCCCTTCCCGACCTCGCTGGCGAAGACGATCTTCCCCATATGCTGTTCGATGATCTGCTTGGTGATGGCGAGTCCGAGGCCGGTCCCCTTCTCCTTGGTGGTGAAGAACGGTTCGAAGATCCGCTCCAGGTTTTCCGGCGGGATGCCGCTGCCGTTGTCCGCGAACCGGATGGCGATCTGGTTGTCGTCCTCCCGGGCCGTACTGACCACCAGTTTCCCCCCGCTGGTCATGGCGGCGCCGGCGTTGAGCACCAGGTTGATCGCCACCTGCCGGATCTGGTCGCTGTCCACCATGACCTCCGGCAGGTCCGGCGCGAACTCCTTCACGACGCTCACGTGATGCATGTCCGTGTGGTTGGCGGCGAAGTCCACGATCTGGTCCAGGAGCCCGTTGATGTCGATCCGGGTCAGGGTCGGCTTCGGGGTGCGGGCGAAGGAGAGGAGATCCTGGACGATCTTCTTGCACCGCTTGCTTTCCCGCTTGATCTCGCTGATGAACCGGTAATGGGGATCGGCGGGATCGAGTTTCCCCTCCAGGTAGCTCGCGTAGCCGAGGATGACGCCGAGCGGATTGTTGATCTCGTGGGCGACCCCCGAGGAGAGGACCCCGAGGGACGCCATCTTGCTCTGCCTAGCCAGGTTCGCCTCCATCTCCTGGTTGTGCTTGATGATTTGGGTCATCCGGTTGAACGCCTCTCCCAGTTCCCCCAGCTCGTCGCCGCTCGCCACCTCCATCCGCTCGTCCAGGCGCCCCTGCTTGATCTTGCGGATCACCTCCATCATATGGTTGATCGGATCGGTCAGGACCCGTGACGCCATGAAGACGAGGGTGACGGCAAAGAAGCAGACCATGGCCGTGAGGAAGGTCATGGTGACGAAGATCCGCCACTTGATCTCGTTGGCCTCCTGGTAGAACTCGTCCTCGTACGATCCCACCGCCACGATCCAGTTCCACGGTTTGAAGTATTCGTAGCGGACGATCTTCATCCGCGGTGCCGGATCGCGGGGGTTCTTCCAGGGGTAGCGGATCCAGCCGGACCTGTTCACGCACATCTCCCGGATGAACCGGTTGCCGTCCGAGTCGGTGGCGTCGTAGAAGTTCTTCCCTTCCGCATCGGGATGGATGGTGAAGGTTCCCGTGCCGTCCATGCAGTAGATGTAGCCGGTCTTCCCCACCTTCTTGTTCTTGATCCGCCCCTTCAGCTCCTCGAAGGCGTTCCGCTCGAAGGTGACGTCCCCTGCGGATTCGTCCAGGTAGTCCCCCACGGCGATGATCCAGTCCCAGTCCCGGAAGTAGCGGTACGCCACGACCTTGGTGCGGGGAAACCGGTCTCCCAGGGCGGGGTTCTTCCAGGGGTAGGAGATGAACAGCACCTCTCCCGGTCTGGACCTGACCGCTTTCTCGCACATCTCGCGGATGAAGTAGCGTCCGTTGCCGTCCCGTTCGTTGGAGAGGTTCTGCCCCTCCCTGGTGACATGTACCTTCAGCACCCCCTTGCCGGTCATGGCGTAGATGTAGCCCGACTTGCCGACGTTCACCCGTTTGAGGGCGCGGCGCGCTTCACTTTGGGCGGTCGCCAGATCGATCCGGCCACGGCGGTACTGGTCGTTTTCCGCCGCCACCAGGTTGGTGGCGAGGTTGGCGAGGGTGGAGAGTTCGAGGTTGAAGCTGCGCCGCTTGTCCTTCCGGTAGACCTCGAACTGGCGATAGTGGGCGTCCAAAAGGTCGATGGTGAAGTCGGCCATATGCTGCAGGTCGTCCTTGCTGGTCTGGGTGATTCCCAGGTTCGCCTGCCGGTAGGAGATATAGCCGATGATCCCGCCCACCAGGAAGATCGGGATCACCACCAGCGGCAGCACGACCACGAGCAGCTTCCAGCGGAGCTTCAGGCTGTTCATGAACGAGAATAGACGGCGGCGCATAGCGGGTCCCCGGGGAGCGTGGATACGGTGGGCGGGAATGGTGGTTGGCCCGTTATATCCCATGACCGGAGCGAACGCAACCGGTTTGAGGGGTGGGCGTGCCGCCCTGCCGGGCGCAGTCCCGGACAGTTTGGAGAGTGTTACAACCGTGTTAAAAGATTGCCGGTCTGAAGCATAAGTTTCCGTACATGGTTGCATATCGCCGGTGCGGCTGTATAGAAAGTAATAGCAACAGGAGACGATTTCCCGGGGTGCGGCCGGCGCATCCAGGACAGGAAGGGGCGCCATGAGACTCTGTTTCGTACGTCACGCCGAGGCGATCGATCACTCTCCCGCGCTGGACGACGCGATCCGCCACCTCACCGCCAAGGGGCGCGGCCAGTTCCAGAAGACCGCCCGCACCATGGCGCGGCGGGAGATCGACCCCGATTTCATCATCACGAGCCCGCTCGTGCGGGCGGTGCAGACCGCCGAGATCCTGGCGCAGGTGATGGAGTTTAGGGGCGAGCTCGCCGTCGCCCCTGAACTGGCACACGGCTTCGACCGGGACGGCCTGTCGGCGCTCATCGACCGGTACCGGCCGGCCAAACGGCTGGTCTTCGTGGGGCACGAACCGGACCTGGGGGCCCTGGCGGGGGTGCTTCTGGGGCTCAAGGGACCCACCCCCCTGAAGAAGGGGGCGGCGCTCTGTCTGAAATACAATCCGGCGACAGGTGCTCCGGCATCGTTCTGCTGGCTGGCCCGTGGGACGCACCTGATCGATGCACAGGAAGAGTGGCTGCAGGACCGGGAGTGACCATACCATATCGATGAAGGGGGTAGCGATGGAGGAGCGGATGAAGGAGCTGCGGAGGCTGCGCGGGGTGGGGGAGGTGCTGTCCCGGCGGATGGTGGATGCGGGGCTGCACAGCTGCGAGCGGATCGTCGCGGCCGGAGAGGACGGTCTGCGGCGCATCAGGGGGATGAACCCCCGGATGATCCCGTCCATCCTGCAGCAGGCGGCGGAGCAGGCCGGTGAGGCGCGCCCCGGCAGGGCGGAACGGATCGCGGAGCTGAAGAGGTCCGCCGCCGCATTGAAGGAGGTGCTGGAGGCGGGGGCCCGCGACCTGCGCGACCGGCTCGGCGAGGAGCTGGTGGGTGACGCGCGCAGGCTGGAGAAGGAGTTCGTGAAGACCCTGGCGGCCCTTGGAAATGTGGAGGGGCGGCTGGAGTCGCGGGTGAAGAAGGCGGGCAAGGGGCTCGCTCGGGCGGAGCGGAAGCTGGCGCGGCTGACGGACACGGGGACGGACCGGGTCGCGCGGGGGCTGAAGAAGGCCCGCAAGGCGCTGAAAAAGGTCTATCGGTAGAAAGGCCCACCGCTGTGGAACTCTCGGCCAATACCCCGCTCTGGCAGGCGGCCCGTACCCTTCTGGAGGTGCGGGTCGACGACCTGTTTTGTCGCTGGGACCGCGCCGTCGACTCGCGCGGTCTGGACGATATCCACGATCTCCGGGTCTCCTCCCGCCGGATGCGGGAGGGGCTCCTCCTGTTTGCCCCCGTCTATCCCCCCGACACCGTCCGGAGAGCGGCGAAGCGGGTGAAAAGGGTGACCATGCTCTTGGGAGAGCAGCGGAACCTGGACGAGGCGCTCCTCTTTTTTACCGGTCTCCACCGGGAGATCGGCCCCTCCTGCCACGGCTGCCTCGCCGTGGTCATCGCCGACCTTGAGGCGCAGCGGGAAGGAGCGTTGGACGCGATGGCGGCGGGACTTGTCCGGATCGACTGCAGGTGGCTCCAGCGGCGGCTCCTCCGGATTGTCCGGTTTCCTTGCCTCCTCACTGCCCCGCTGGAAACGGTCGATCCGTTCGCTCCCGTCGCGACCTTCGCCCGGCAGAGCCTGATCGAGCGGTGTGCCGGCCTGCCGGCGCTGGTGGCAATCGCCTCGCGGGAAGATGAAGCGGACGCGCAGCACCGGCTCAGGATCGCCGTCAAACACCTGCGCTACCGGGTCGAAATGCTTTCCTTCCTGTTCGGCTCACGGTATGATGGGCTCCACGCCGCGCTGAAGAGGTACCAGGACCTGCTGGGGACCCTCCACGATCTGGATGTCTTTGCCGGCATGGTGAACGGGCGCGGGCTGCCGACCCATGACCTGCAAACGGTCATCGCCGCCATAGCCGGACGCCGCCGGCAGACCTTCGCCGCGTTCCGAAAAGAGATCGACGAGACGCCGCTCGCGGCCATCTGTGAAACCCTGCGGAGTTCCCTGTGAAGAAGAACCGGATTTCCGCCATCGACATCGGTACCAACTCCATCCGCGGCCTCGTGGTGGAGGTGGACCGAAACGGCACGTTCCGTGTCCTGGACGACGAGAAGGCGACGGTGCGCCTCGGCGAGGGGCTCGCCCGGGACGGGGCCATCTCCGCCGCTGCCTGGGACCGTGCCATGGAGGCGCTGGAGCGGATCTGCAAGATCTTCAAGGGGTTCGGCGTTGCGGCGATCGAGGCGGTCGCCACGAGCGCCGTCCGCAAGGCGGTCAACGGCGATGCCTTCGTACACGCCATCGCCGAGACGGTGGGGGTGGCGGTGCAGGTCATCTCCGGCGAGGAGGAGGCCGAACTGGCCGCCCTCTCCGTGCTCAACAACTTCGACATGGAGGGGATCCGCTACGCCATGGTGGATATCGGCGGCGGCAGCGTGGAGGTGGTGACGGCGCTCGGGAGCCATATCGACGAGATCTACTCCTTCGAGCTGGGAGCGGTCTTCCTGACGGACAGCTTCATCACCGCCGATCCGGTTCCGGCGAAGGATCTGCAGCGGCTCCGCAGGCATATCCGCACGACGCTCAAGGAGGCGGACGTGGAACGGGACCGGGCGTTCCACTGCCTCGTGGGGTCCGGGGGGACCATGACCGCCCTTGCCGCCATGACCATGGCCCAGCGCGGCGAGGGGTACGGCTCGGTGCACGGCTACGAGCTGCTCCGCTCCGACGTGGTGCACCTCCTGGCGATGCTGGAGCGGAAAGACCTGAAGGGGCGCCGGTCGGTGGCCGGACTCAACCCGGACAGGGCGGACATCATCGTCGCCGGGGTGACGCTCGTCGACGAGATGATGGCGTACTTCGATACGAACATCCTCCGGGTGAACGAGCGCGGCATCCGGGAAGGGCTCATCCTCACGAGCCTGCGCAAGCACAACCTCCTCCCGGAGAAGGCGCAGCCCCGCACCTGGCGCCAGGCGGTGCTGGAGTTCGCCCGCTCCTGTCACTTCGACGAGGAGCACTCGCTCCAGGTGGCGCGGCTCGCGCTGCAGCTGTTCGACGCCCTCGCCCCGGCCACCGGGATGACGGAGCGGGACCGGCAGGTGCTGGAGGCGGCGGCGCTCCTGCACGACGTGGGGTACTTCATCAGCTACGCCAGCCACCACAAGCATTCCTACCACCTGATCCGCCACGCGGACCTGTTCGGCTTCACCCCGCGGGAACGTGAGCTTGCCGCCAACGTCGCCCGCTACCACCGCAAGGCGCTCCCCAAGAAGAAGCACGAGGCGTACGCCCGGCTCGTTCCCGCCGACCAGCTGCTCGTGAGCCGGCTCGGCGGCATCATGCGGATGGCGGACGGCCTCGACCGCCGCCGCTCGGGGCTCGTCCGGGACCTTCGCTGCGAGGTCACCGGCGACGAGTTCATCGTCACCCTGGAAGGGGCCGACGACATCTCCGTGGAGATGTACGGTGCCCGCACCAAGGGGGACCTCTTCGAGCAGATCTTCTCACGCCGGCTCGTCCTGCACGACGGTGCCGATACCTCCCGCCGGTAATCACCCTACATATACTCCCGCTCCCCGCATGATCCTGTAGCGCAGTTCCGTTACAACGTCCCTTCCTGCCGGTCTTCATGGGCATCATCCCCTGCAATGCGTTGTCCCGCAACGAACTTTCGGTGCCGGCGAATTCACTCCCTTTTGACGCCTCTGTAACGCACCCGTAAAGCGCGGCGGCTACAGTGTGCCCGTCTGTGAAGCCGGTCAACCGCTGAACGGCGGGCGGCATCGGACACATTTACATGAGGGGTGGGGCACCGGACACGGTACCGCCGCCATACATCACAAGGAGGAAGTACCGTGAAAAAGAGAATCGTTGTTGCAGGACTTCTGGCGACCGCAGTCGTCTGCCAGGGCGCCCAGGCCAAGAGCCTCGAGGACATCCTGAAGGACAAGGGGGTCATTACGGAGCAGGACTACAAGGAGGTCTCCAAGTCGGCGCTGAGTAACTACCAGCTTGGCAGCGGTTTCACGTTCAAGACCGATGACGATCGGTTCAAACTCTCTCTGGGGGGGCGACTGCAGACCCGTTTCACCCTCACGGATAACGATTTGAAGCAGGATGTGGACAAGTTCGAGGTGAAGCGGATGTACATCTGGCTGAAGGGGAACGCCTACTCCAAAGACCTGACTTACAAGGTGCAGTACAACATGGCCGCCAATACGGACTCCCAGAGCGGCAGCAACGGCAACCTCCTGGAGGCCTTCCTGAACTACGCGCCGGTCAACGAATTTCAGGTCGAGGCGGGTCAGGACATCATCCCGTGGGGCCGCCAGATAATCACCTCGTCCGGTGCCTACCAGTTCGTCGACCGTTCCTTCGCGGAGAATGCCTTCATTCCCGCCTACGATATCGGCCTTAATCTCCACGGCAACCTTGGCAAGGATCTCGTCGAGTACTCGGCCGGCGTCTACAACGGAACCGGACAGAACACCACCCGTTCCACCAACACGCTCGCCTTCAACGGCCGGATCGCCTTCAGCCCCTTCGGTGCGGTTCCCTATTCCGAGGGTGATTTCGACCAGACGCCGACCCCGAAGGTCACCGTCGGCGGCTCCTATTTCCTCAACGCCCTGCGTCTTTCCACTACCTCCGCCGGCGCTGCCAGCCTGGAAAAAAGCTACGGCGACGGCTACCGGAACAGTGGCGGCTGGCTCGGCAAGGGGTACTCGTACCTGGCGACCAGCGGCGTCAGCGAAAACCTGAACATCCAGGAGCAGGAAGCCGACCTGGCGTTCCGCTGGATGGGCGCCTCCCTTGACGCCGAGTACTTCCTCGGACAGGCCGAGGGCGACACCACCGGCAAGGAGCTCCGCGCCCAGGGGTACTACGTCCAGGCGGGTTATTTCGTCATCCCCAAACGCCTCCAGCTGGCGATGCGCTTCAACTATGTGGACCCGAACCGGGACGTCAGCAACGACCTGCATACGGAGACCCAGGGAGCGATCTCCTACTACTTCAACAACCACAACCTGAAGCTGCAGGGTGACGTGACCAGCGGCCACGACCAGGCGAGCAGCAACAACAAGGACTACATGGAGTACCGCCTGCAGGCCCAGGTAATCTTCTAGTCAGGAGATACCGAGCACTATAGTCCCCGCGTGTCGTCGGCGATCTGCCGGACAGGATACCGATGATGCCTCCTTTTGTTATGACCCGCTCCGGCGGGTCTTTTTTTGTTGCGCAGATGTAAGACAGCCGAAATCCTGCTGCAACGGACGGTGGCTATACTGGCATCATGACGACGGAGTCAATTCGCGCACGACAAGGAGTTCATCATGCACATCATGCCGATGGGTGATTACTACGAGTGGTACTGCGACTGGTGCGATTCCAAAAACCTCACGCTCTGGACGCGGTTCAACGACGGAACGGTCGCCTGCGGCGCCTGTCACCAGTCGATTGCGATCCCGGTCATGCCGGCGGGACTGGTGGCGGGTGATGAGGGTCAGGATTTCCGCATGATGTCGAAGATGTAGATGACGATCTCGATGAAGATGAGGGCGATGATGATCCATTCCAGGCGGGCGGCCCGCCGGGCATGGGACAGCCCGGTGAAGACGGTGGTGGCGTCCAGGAGCGTCTCGGACTTGTGCTTGATCTCCTGGTACCGCTGGGACAGCTCGAACAGGTTGGCCATGGTCTGGTAGAGCCGGTCCGCGTCCGGGTTGTCCCAGGTGATCTCCGGCTTGTCCAGCACCATGATCTGGGCGATGGAGGCGTACTTGAAATTCAGGATGGAGGAGGCGAGCTTGGCCAGCCGCCGGTCCGGAATACTCAGCTTGCCCGCATCCAGCTGGGCGATGAGCCCTTCCATCTCGTCCAGCACCGTATCCACCCGCGCCTCGATCCGCTCCAGCGCCACCGACTTGGCGATGACGAAACAGATGATATCCACGAACGCCGGGTTGTGGGCCGGCATCAGCGCGTGGTCGTTGGTGATGGCCGGTTTCTCCTCCGGACCGTACCGGAGGGCGTAGTCGTCCCGGAACCGCAGCTGCGGCACCCCCCGGAACAGTTCGGACAGCCTGGCCAGTTCCCCGAAGAACCTGCCGATGATATCTCCCGAGCAGTTGACGAACACGATCCCGCCGAAGTAGTACAGGTAGACCTGCTCCAGCTCCTTCAGCCGATCCACCACCGGCGTGAAGGTGACCGGGCTGAGGAGCATCGGCTCCTCCCACCGGTATTTGCGGTGGATGCCGAGCTCCTGGGCCAGCCGGTTCAGGTCCAGCTCGCCGTTCAGGGCGTATGCGGCGAAGGTGACGGTTTCCATGGCGGCTCCTCGTGCGGTCTGTCACGATACAGCATACCCGATGGGCGACGGACCGCAATCCGCCGGCAATCCGGCGCCCGGCAACGGGATAAAACGGCGGAACGGACGGTACATGGTTGCTCCTTCGAAAATGGTGCGTAGAATTATACCTGCGGCGGCGAAACCGGTGCCGCTTCGGCAGAAAATCCGGGATGAGCCGGAGATTATCGGCTATACTCCGGGCGGCGAACCAGGAGATGAAAGGAAAGACATGACGGCACCACGCAAAAATGACAGGAAGGCCGGCTCGGGCAAGACCCCGGCCGAAAACGGGGCGACGACGCCCAATCTGCATGCACCTGAACTGTACCTCAACCGGGAGCTGACCTGGCTGCAGTTCAACCGGCGGGTGCTCCACGAGGCGCAGGACGGGCGGACGCCGCTTTTGGAGCGGATCAAGTTCGCCGCCATCGTCAGCGGCAACCTGGACGAGTTCTTCATGAAGCGGATCGGCGGCCTGAAGCAGCAGGTGGGGGCCGGCATCCGCACCCTCACCGTGGACGGGCGCACCCCGCGCCAGCAGATCCAGGAATGCCATGCGGTCATCCGCGAGCTGGAGCGGGAGAAGCAGGAGCTGCTCCCCACGCTCATGCAGCTGCTGGACGGGAAGGGGATCGAGCTCCTCCCCTATGCGGACCTCTCTCCGCGGGAGCGCAAACTGCTGCGGGAGTACTACCACCGGAACATCTTTCCCCTCATCACCCCCCAGTCCATCGACCCGGCCCATCCGTTTCCGTTCATCTCCAACCTGTCCCTGAACCTCCTGGTGACGCTGCGCTATCCGCGACAAAAGGACGCCTCCCTGGCGCGGGTCAAGGTGCCGGTGGGGGCGGGGATCCCCCGGTTCATCCGGGTGGGGGAGCGGGAGCGGTTCGTCCTCCTGGAGGAGCTGATCCGGAACAACCTGGACATGCTCTTCCCCGGGATGGTGATCGTCTCCAGCGAGCTGTTCCGGGTGACCCGCAACTCCAACACGGAGCGGAACGAGGAGCACGCGGAGGACCTCCTCTCCATGATCGAGTCGGAGCTTCGGGACCGGAAGTTCGCCCCCATCGTCCGGCTGGAGGTGGCGCCGGAGATGATCCCGCTCCACCGGGGACGGCTGGCCGCCGAGCTGGAGCTGGACGAGTCCTCCGACGTCTTCGAGGTGGGGGTGATGATGGCGATGCGCGACCTGTTCGAGATCGCCGCCCTCGACCACCCGGCGCTCCACGATCCGCCCCACGCCCCGGTGGACCATCCGCTTCTGCAGAGCCGGCGGAACATCTTCCATATCATCCGCGACGAGGGGGCGATCCTTGTGCACCACCCCTACGAGTCGTTCTCCACCTCCGTGGAGCGGTTCCTCATGGAGGCGGCGGAGGACCCCAAGGTGCGGGCCATCAAGATGACCCTGTACCGCACCTCCAGCGAGAGCCGGATCATCGACAGCCTGGTGCGGGCGGCGCAGAACGGCAAGCAGGTGGCGGTGGTGGTGGAGCTGAAGGCCCGCTTCGACGAGGCGGCCAACATCCGGCTGGCTGAGCGGATGGAGGAGGAGGGAATCCATGTCACCTACGGCGTGGTGGGGTTGAAGACCCACTGCAAGGTGATCCTCGTGGTGCGGCAGGACTACTCGGGACTTCGCCGGTACGTGCATGTCGGGACCGGCAACTATCACGCGGGAACCGCCCGGCTGTACAGCGACCTGGGGCTTCTGACCTGCGACGACGAGATCGGCAGCGACGCCACCGAGCTGTTCAACTACCTCACCACCGGCTATACCCCGCGCCGCAGCTACCGGAAGATCCTCCCCGCTCCCAAGCTCCTGAAGAAGTCGCTCCTGGCGAAGATCGACCGGGAGATCTCCCTGCACACGCCGGCGAACCCGGGGCTCATCCGGTTCAAGATGAACGCCCTGGAGGATGCGGACGTGGTGGCGGCGCTCTACCGTGCCTCCCGCGCCGGGGTCGTGGTGGAGCTGCTGGTCAGGGACAGCTGCCGGTTGCGGCCGGGACTGCCCGGCATCTCGGAGACGGTGCGGGTGGTGAGCATCGTGGGGCGGTTTTTGGAGCATGCCCGGCTCTACTACTTCAAAAACGGCGGAGACGAGGAGTTCTACGTCGGTTCCGCCGATGCCATGAAGCGGAACCTGGAGGCGCGGGTGGAGGTGGTGGTGCCGGTGGAGGACCCGACCTTGCGGGAGGAACTGCGCGCCATCTTCGACATCCAGCTGCGGAACCAGCGGAGCGCCTGGGAGATGCGGCCGGATGGGAGCTACGTGCAGCGGACTCCGGCGGAGGGGGGCGATGTCCGGGGGAGCCATGCCGTCATGATCGAGATCGCCGAGAAGCGGCAGCGGGCGGCCAACCGGCTCAAACGGCGCAGCCTGAAGGGGGCGCTGGACCGGTAGCATCGGGCTCGAAGACGGCCGCGTCAGTGTGGTTTATTCTTCAGTCAGTTGCTTGAAGTTTTGGTTTGTCACAACCGGTTTGCCGGTCTGCCGTTCGATGTCCTTCCGGGTGCGGCCCGCAACTGCGACGCCGTAACGTAAACGCCATCTTTTATCGGAAAAGGTTGCTTTCTCTCCCCAAACGGATACAATCGCCGGATTGAAAAAATTCCGATGCGAGTGTTTCCGATGAAATGGTGTACCGTCCTTCTCCTGATCTTCACGGCAGTACCTTCCGCCTTCGGGGCGGAGCTCACCGCCCTCGGCGGCGGCATCTGGGGGAGCGACTTCCCCGACACCTCTTTTTCCTGGCAGGTCGAGTACCGGCAGCCGCTGGTCGGTCCGTTTGCCGCGAGCCTTTCCTGGCTCAACGAGGGGCACCTCCCCGATCACCACCGCGACGGGCAGGCGCTCCAGTTCTGGGGGCAGACGGACATCGACCGCCGGTTTTCCCTTGCCGCCGCCGCGGGGCCGTATTTCTACTACGACACGACGCAGGACAGGGTCTCCGGCCTCATCCGTGACGACCACGGCTGGGGGACGCTGGTCACCCTGGCCGGCATCTGGCGGACGGATGGTCCGTGGCAGTTCCATCTGCGTTCCAACTGGGTTGCCACCCACGGCGTCGATACCTACAGCGCCCTGTTCGGCGTGGGGTATAGCATGGACCGGCCGGAGCGGGGCGGAGCGCCGGGCGGCGGGGAGGGGCGCTGCTCCATGACCACGCACCGGGAGCTTGCCGTGATGGCCGGCCCGATGACGGTGAACAACGCGGGGAACCCCCATTCGTCCGGCATGGTCGTCGAGTATCGCCAGGGGCTTCTGCGGTACCTGGACTGGACCGTGTCGCTGCTCCACGAGGGGGACAACCGGCTCACCCGCCGCTACGGGGCGGCGACCCAGCTCTGGCTGGTGCGCCCCTGCCTTGCGAACGCCGTGGCCATCGGGTTCGGCGTCGGGCCCTACCTGGCCATCGACACGCTGCGCGATAGATCACTGGGGGGAAGCGACCCGTTCGTGGCGGCGATCGCCACCCTGACCGGCAGCTACCGCCTGTACCGCCACTGGGCGCTGCGGGCCTCGTGGAACCGGATCATCACCTCCTATGAGCGGGATGCGGACCTGTGGGTCGGTGGGGTCGCCTACCGGTTCTGACCGGCGGACCGTATCCCGTGTCCGTCGATGATGCGTCGCACGAAAGGCCGGCTCCCGTGAGGGGCCGGCCTTTCGTGCGTCCGGCGCCGGTACGGTTCGGAAGGGGTGCAGATTTGTCCGTCGCTGTATGCATGGATGCCGTCCCCGGTGGAGCGGGCGGTGACGGTATCCCGGGCAATGTCGCGCAATACCGGGCGGTTGCGAGCTCGCGCGGGGATGGTACGATTGTTGGACCTGAAGGGATGACCGATTACCGCCGCGGCGGCAATCGTTGCGTACCGGACAGTCGGTCCCCGGAGGCATCTCCGCGGAACAAACCGGAGGAGGAATCTTCTGATGAAACCATCGTACGGTGTCTGTCTTGGTGCGAGCACCATCGGTATCGCGGAGAAACGGGGCGACGGGATCGTTGCCTCCCGTCACCCCCACGAGGGGGATGCGGCGACGGTGCTGCGGGGGCTGATCGGCTCCGTGCTGCCGGCTACCATGGGGATCACCGGCCGCAAACTCCGCAGCCAGCTGACCGTGCCGACCGTCTCGGAACCGGAGGCGGTGGAACTGGCCTACGGTCATATCCGGTCGAAGCTGCCCGACATCGACTGCATCGTGTCGGCGGGGGGGGAGAGCTTTCTCGTCTACGTCCTGGACCGGCAGGGGCGGATCAGGGACCTGCACGCCGGCAACAAGTGCGCCTCGGGGACCGGCGAATTCTTTCTGCAGCAGCTGCGGCGGCTGCAGCTCACCGTTGACGAGGCGATGGCGCTCGCCGCCGGCGCCGCTCCCTACCGGGTGGCGGGGAGATGCTCCGTCTTCTGCAAGAGCGACTGCACCCATGCGCTGAACAAGGGGGCGGGAAAGGGGGAGGTGGTCGCCGGCCTCAGCAGGATGATGGCGGGGAAGATCATCGAGCTCCTGAGAAAGGCCAATGCCGGCCGCGTGGCGATCGTCGGCGGGGTGAGCGGCAACCGGCTCGTGGTGGATTACGTACGCGAGGCCTACCCCGACACCTTCGTCCCCGAGGAGGCGGGGTATTTCGAGGCGCTGGGGGCGCTTCTCTGGGGCGAGCGGGAGGGGATTGCCGTCGACTCCGTGGAGGGGCTCTTCCGGCCGGCGGCCGGTTCCATGCCACGGCTTCCCGCCATCCGCCGGGGTGAGGAACGGGTGACGTTCAAGGAGGCGCCGCGGGGGGAGGTCCCCGACGGCGAGTGCATCCTCGGGCTCGACGTGGGGAGTACCACCACCAAGGCCGTGCTGGTGCGGCGCGACACCCTCGCCATTACGGCCAGCGCCTACCTGCGCACGAACGGCGACCCGGTCCGGGCGAGCCGCGACTGCTACCGGGAGATCCTCTCCCAGATCGGCACGGCACGACCGGTCATCACCGGTCTCGGGGTCACCGGCAGCGGCCGGCGGATCGCCGGGCTCCATGCCCAGACCCCGGGGGTGATCAACGAGATCGTCGCCCACGCCGTCGCCGCGACCCACTTCGATCCCGGCGTGGAGACGATCTTCGAGATCGGCGGGCAGGACGCCAAGTACACGAGCATCACCAACGGCGTGGCCAGCGACTACGCCATGAACGAGGCCTGCTCCGCCGGCACCGGCTCGTTCCTGGAGGAGGCGTGCCGCGAATCCCTCGGCATCGGCACGGAGGAGATCGCGGAGATCGCCTTCAACGCCACCGCTCCTCCCGATTTCAACGACCAGTGCGCCGCCTTCATCGGCAGCGACATCAAGACCGCGGCCCAGGAGGGGGTGACGCGGGAGGATATCGTCGGCGGGGTGGTCTACTCCGTCTGCCAGAACTACCTGAACCGGGTGAAGGGGAACCGCGCGGTGGGACGGAAGATATTCATGCAGGGGGGGGTCTGCTACAACCGGGCGGTCCCCGCCGCCATGGCGAACCTGTGCGGCCAGGAGATCATCGTCCCCCCCGAGCCGGGGCTCATGGGGGGGTATGGCGCGGCGCTGGAGGTCCATCGCAAGCTGGACCGGGGGCTCCTGGAGAAGGGGCGGTTCGACCTGGCCGCACTGGCGGACCGGGAGGTGCACTACGGCGCACCCTTTACCTGCTCCGGCGGGAAGGAGGAGTGCGACCGGAAATGCTCCATCTCCCGCATCGTCATCGACGACACTACCTACCCCTTCGGCGGGGCCTGCGAGAAGTACGTGAACGTCCGGTTCCGGAGTGAGCACGGTACCGGCCTCGACCTGGTCAAGGTGCGGGAGGAGCTGGTCTACCGACGGTACGCGCCGCCACCGCAGGAGGGAGAGGCCAGGTCGGTGGGGATCACCGCCGCGCTCTTCTCCAACACCTTCTTCCCCCTCTACGCGAACTTCTTCGCCGGACTCGGGATGCGGGTCGTGGTGGGCGACAGTCCCGATCCGGACGGGATGGAGGCCGCGGCGGCGCCGTTCTGCCACCCGGTCATCCTCGCCCATGGCCTCGTGAAGCGGCTTCTGGACCGGAAAACCGACTACGTCTTCATCCCCCACATCAAGGACGCCTCGCTGGAGGCGACGGCGGAGGTGACCTGCACCTGCCCCTTCGTTCAGGCGGAGCCGTACTACCAGTCGGCGGCGTTCTTCGACGAGCTTTCGTCCAGACTGCTCACGGCGGTCATCGACTTCAAGGACCTGAAGAGCCTGCGGCGTGCGTTCGGCGAGATCGGCCGGAAGGTGGGGGCCTCCCGGAAACGGGCGCTGGCCGCCTTCGACGCCGCCTGGGACCGGCAGACCGCCATGTTCGCCGAGATGAGGGAGTACGGACGGCGGTTCCTGGCGGAGCTTGAGCCCGACGAGACGGCGCTCGTGCTCTTCGGCCGGCCGTACAACGCCTTCAGCAGGCTCGGCAACATGGGGATACCCCACAAGTTCGCCAGCCGCGGCTACCGGATCATCCCCTACGACTTCCTCCCGCTGGACGAGGCGGACACGGGGGGACTGGAGCGGATGTACTGGGGGTCGGGCCAGGGTATCCTGCGGGGGGCGCGGTTCATCCTGGACCGTCGCAACCTGTTCGGCGTCTACATCACCAGCTTCAGCTGCGGCCCCGATTCGTTCATCACCGGCTACTTCCGCTCGGCCATGGGGCAGCGGCCGTCGCTCACCCTGGAGCTGGACGCCCATACGGCCGATGCCGGCGTGGACACCCGGATCGAGGCGTTCCTGGATATCATCCGCGGCTACCGCGAAATAAACCTGGCCGACCGGCGGGAGCGCGAGTTCCGGCCGGCACGGGTGGAGGTGCGGAAGGAGGGGCTCGTGGTGGTGACGGGGAGGGGGGAGGAATACTCGATCACCGACCCGCGTGTCCATCTCGTCGTCCCCTCCATGGGGGACATGCTGTCCCGGTCGCTGGCCGCCGCCTTCCGCCATGTGGGGATCAGTGCCGATGCCCTGCCGGCGCCGGGACGGGAGGAACTGACCCTCGGCAAGGGGGAGGCGACCTGCAAGGAGTGCCTGCCGCTCATCCTGACGAGCGGGTCGCTCACCCGGTACCTGCGGGAGCGGCAGAACGACGACGAGATCCTCGTCTATTTCATGCCCGACGCGGACGGCCCCTGTCGCTTCGGCCAGTACAACGTTTTCATGGAACATGCCATCCGGCGGGGGCGTATCGAGAACATCGCCCAGCTCACCCTCTCCTTCGAGGACGGCTATGCCGGGCTGCCCGCCGCCTTCACCCGGCGCGCCTGGATCGGCATCACCGTCGCCGACGGGCTCGATGACCTGTACGCGGGGATCCTCACCCTCGCCCGGGACCGCGACCGCGCCCTGGCAACGTTTTGCGCGGCGAAGGAGCGGATCGTCGCCAGCCTCGCCACCGATCCCCGCTCCCGCTTCCTGACGGTCCTCGAGGTGGAGATGCGGGCGCTTGCCGCCTTCGAAAAGAAGCATCCCGTATCGGAGGCGGTCAAGGTCACTCTCACCGGCGAGATCTACGTGCGGCGCGAGGGGTTCTCGCGCCAGAACCTCGTGGAGCGGCTGGCGGAGAAGGGGGTGCTGGCCCGGGTGACCCCCATCGCCGAATGGCTTCACTACACCGATTACTGCGTGATCAACGACCTGTCAACGCGTTCGTCCTTTGCCAAAAAGCTTTCCGTCCGGCTGAAGGGGATGGTCACGCGCAGGTACGAACGGGAGATCCAGGAGCGGCTGGAGCTGTCCGGCTTCTACGAGGCGCACGGGGTGGATGTGGCGTACCTGATGGAAAAGGGGGAGCTGCTCGTCAGTCCGGAGCTGTCCGGCGAGGCGATCCTCACCGTCAGCAGCGCGCTTTCGGAGGTGGGGGACGAGGTGCACGGGGTGATCAGCATCGGCCCCTTCGGCTGCATGCCGTGCCGGATCGCCGAGTCGAT
Source organism: Deltaproteobacteria bacterium (assembly GCA_021779095.1). GTDB lineage: Bacteria > Desulfobacterota > Desulfuromonadia > Geobacterales > JAJYBI01 > JAJYBI01. The sequence continues at coordinate 34,395 of JAJYBI010000017.1, read as the reverse complement.
CGTGACCCACCGGCTGACCCACGACAAGGACCGTTTTTCCCGGCACAACGGCCGGTTCTGGGCCGAGCACAAGCGGGAGCTCCCCCTGCCGTTCCTGGCCATCGAGAGCGACGGCAACGCCTTCCCCCAGGTGGTGGAGGCGCGGCTGGAAAGCCTCGTCCTGTCGGCCCAGCGGCTGAAGCGGGAGCTGGCGGCGCGGGGAGGCAGACGGTGAACGAAGCGGCATGAAACGTACAAGGCCGGCCCCCCGCAGGGGACCGGCCTTGTTGTCGGAGTGGAGCGGCGTCCGGTGCGGCGCCGTTACCTGAAGGCGAGCATGGTGGCCGTCTGGTTGATGTGACCGATGAACTGTTCGCCGTAGGTGCTGAAGCCGATGGTGGGGACCTCCGCGAACAGGCTGCCGTATGTGGCGCACTGGTGCCGGCTGTCCAGTTCCATGGTGCGGAGGATGCAGTTGAAGTTGATGAGTCCCGACAGCCCCCCCAGGTCGTTTCTGGCCCTGCCGAGCGCCTGTGCCGTGTCGGCGATGATGTCCGTCGACTCCAGCAGGGTGAGCTCCATCCCTTTGGTGACGCTGCAGTAGAAGACCATCGCGGTTCCGTTGATCTGCTGGGGGCTGCGTACGTAAGGTTCCCCGTCGATGACCAGTCCCACCGGGTTGTGCATGAACCGCTTCGGCGCCTCCGAGACCGGCACTCCCAGCGCATCCGCATAGGCCGCGGCGGCGGGGCGGCCGTTGAATTCGAGCACCTCGCGGGTGGCCTCGTTGGCACGGGTGACCATCAGGGTCTTCCCCAGCGACCGGAAGCTCTGGGTCTTGATGCAGGCGAACGGCACGGCCGGTTCGATGAGCGCAAGCACCGCCGCGTTGCGGTAGCTGCCGCCGTTGGCGTACACGCTGGTGGCGGCGAATTTCAGGTCGTCCCCCGCCGAGCCGCCGATGAAGTGCACGTTGGTCAGGTCGCCCATCCGGTCGATGAGCAGCTCCTCCTTGCGGCTCAGGCCGTCGATGAGCATGATCCCCACGTACTTTTCCGGGTTCATCCGCGACATCTTCTCACCGAAGTGCCGTTCGAACGCCTTGAACGTCTCGAAACTGTCGTGCTCCAGGTCCTGCAGGACCTCCACCTTCACGTCCCGAATCGTCCCCTTGTCGAAGGCCATGGCCACGACCGACCCCGTCAGCATCCTGCCGCTCACGATCTCCCCGGCGGTGGAGCAGCCGAACACCGTCGCACCGGCGAAGGCGTCCTCCATCGCCATGCTGATCGATCCGGGCGGGTGGACGGACGACGCGAAGTAGGCGACCATCGTCGCGTCCAGCCCCTCCAGCTGGCCCCGGATTTCGTGTACCGCTTCTTCAACCGTTCCCTTTGTGGAACTGGCAATCCTGATTCCCATGGGATGCTCCTTTTCCCTGACGTGGCTGCAAGCTACCTGATATCCTTCAGCAGTGTCTCGAGCTTCGCGATAATCACCGGGTCATCGTCGGAATGCCGGTTGAATTTGTTCGGATCTATCCCCTTCAATACCAGCTTCGTCTTGATGACCCCCGCCAGCATCGGGTTGTTCTGTGCCCGTTGACTGATGATCGAGTCGATCATCTCTCTGATCTTTCCTGCCATGAGGGCTGCCTCCTCGTTGGGTGTACGTGTAGCTGCGTGCCGGTCATCACGCGATCCTGAACTGGTCCACCAGGTGCTGCAGGTCGTCCGACAGCGCCGCCAGCCCGGTCGCGGTCCGGGCGCTCTCCGTGACCACTTCCACCGTTACCTGCATCATGCCGGTGATCGTGTGGATGTTGCCGCTGATGTCGTTGGAGGTGGCGGACTGCTGCTCGGCGGCGGTGGCGATCTGGGTGACCTGCAGGGAGACGTCCTGGATCTGGTTCAGGATATCCTGGAGCGCCTCGCCGGATTTCGCCGCCTCCTGCGTGCCCCGTTCCACCTCGTTCACCCCTTCTTCCATGGACTGGACGGCCCCCTTCGTCTCCTTCTGGATCGCTCCGATCATGTCGCCGATCTCCCGGGTCGCCCTGGTGGTCCGTTCCGCCAGGGCGCGCACCTCGTCGGCGACCACGGCGAAGCCGCGTCCCTGCTCCCCGGCCCGTGCCGCCTCGATCGCCGCGTTGAGCGCCAGGAGGTTCGTCTGGTCCGCGATATCCTCGATGGTGCTGACGATCGCGCCGATCTGGTCGGATTTCGCCACCAGGGCATCGACGGAGAGGGCGGAGTTCCTGACCCGCTCCGCGATCAGGTTCATGACGGACACCGTTTCCCGGACGACGCCGGCCCCGGTCTGGGCGGACCCGCTCGCCTGCTCGGAACTTTGTGCCGCGCACGAACAGCTGGATGAGACGTTGTGGGAGGTGGCGGTCATCTCCTCGCTCGCCACGGCCACTGCAGCCGCCTGGGCCGCCACGTCGTTGGCGTTGGCGACCATGGTGCCGTAGGCGCCGTTCAGCGCGCCTGCCGCGGCGGCGAGCTGTCGGGAGGTGGCGTGGATACGGGTGACGATGGTGTGGAACTTCTCCATGAACGTGTTGAAGGCGTGGCACATCTCGCCCACCTCGTTCCGCTCCTCGTACGATATCCGCAGGGACAGGTCGCCGGTCGCCTCGGCCGCGACCAGGGTGTCGTGCATCCGGTTCAGGGGGGCGAAGAGCCGGTGGACGATCACCACGGTGACGCACGCGGCGGCCGCGAGGAACGCCAGTGCCAGCGCCGGGACCAGGATCAGGAGCCGGTCGTAGGAGGCGAGGTAGTCGCTCTTTTTCACCGCCGTGGCAAGGACGCCGATGGTTTCGCCCCGGCCGTTCTTGATCGGGTCGTATGCCGTGAAATAGGGGGTGCCGAGCACCGTCGCCTCCCCCCTGCTCGGTTTGCCGTCCCGGATGACCGTGTCGTAGACCGCTCCCGTCAGCTTCGTTCCCACGGCGCGGCTGCCGTCCTCCTTCAGGATGTTGGTGGCGATCCGGGTGTCGTTCATGAAGATGGTCGCCTCTCCGCCGCACAGCCTGCCGAGCGTGTCCGGAAGGTCGTTGTCGCCGTTCAGCACGTGGCTGCCAGCCATGAGCAGGCCGTTTTCGAGCCTCAGCTCCTTTCCCTCCTGGTGGATGAGTTGCCAGAAGGTCCTGAGGCGTGCCTCCTGGGAGACGACCGCCTGCGCTTCCAGTTCCTGCTTGAAGGTGTACATGCACATGACGGCGAGGCTCGACAGCGCCACCGCCGCAATCACGACATTGACCGCCACGATACGCGTCTTGATCTTCATTCGCACTCTCCCGGTCTGGCATGAAATCCGGCGTGACGAGAATGATGTCCGCCTGCCTACACTGTTCGGCATCCGGGGCGGTTTCATGAGCGGAATTGTTGGTGTCCGATCAATTCTGCGGGTACGCGCAGACATGGCCGGCGTGGTCCGACGTCCGTTCATGTCCGGTGGTCCGCCGCCCGTGCGGCCGGCGCCGTGACCCCCCGCAGCTGTTCTGCGACAATCCGGAGCGGCCGCAGGAACCCGACGAGCGACACCGCTCCCAGCACGGCAAGGGCGGTGACGATCTCCGGCGACCGGAGGAGGGACGCATCCAGCGGACCCCGCATCCTGCTCGCCGCGAGGGCATATACCCCGGCGAGGGGGATGGTGCCCGCCATGGTGCTCGCGGCGAAGAGGAGCGGTCGCACCCGGCAGATGCCGCAGAAGAGGTTCACGAGCGGGGCGGGGAACCAGGGGGAGGCCCGCAGCAGCGCGATGGTCAGAAACGGGTTGCGCAGCCCCGGTGTGCGGAGCGGCGGCGTGACGGTCATCCGGAAGAAGCAATACGCCGCCATCGATCCCAGGGTGATGGCCAGGGCGGCGACGGCGGTCCCCCGCACCGCGCCGAACAGGTACCCCGCGGCGAGGCAGAAGAGCGGGTTCGTCGGGGCGGAGAGAAAGACCGTCAGGGCGAAGATCAGGGCGAACAGCGCCATGGCGGACAGCACCGATCCGGAGAACGGTGCACCGGATGTATCCGTCGCCGCTGCCAGCGCTTCCAGCCGGGGGGCGATGGTGCGGCAGGCGGCGCCGCCGGCGAGCGCAACGGCGAGGTAGCCGATCACGAGCCATTTCCGTCGTATGCCGGTCATGCGCACCTCCCTTGTTCCGTGGCCAGATAGCGGTCGATCCGTTCGCCCAGCGGCTCCGGCAGTGCCGCCGTCCAGCCGGGATCGTCGGGCAGGAGCCGTTCCAGGGGAAACCGCTGGTAACTGTTCCAGAGGAGGGCGCTCTTGCCGGCCAGCCGCCCCTGCTCCCCCCAGCTGCGGAGGGTGTGGAACGCCTTGGCGGTGAAGGTGGTGTCCAGTACGAGGCCGCACCCGGCGGCGACGGCCGCCTCCCGGGCGATCTCCGGCGTCACCCGGCCGTAGGCGGGGCGCCAGCTCTCGCTGTCCCAGGCAAAACGATTGCGCAGCAGACGGTGGCGGGAGGGGAGCGGCGTCGTGCCGGGGAGCCCCAGCGCCCGCAGCCAGGCGAGCCCCCCTTCCAGGAGCGTGGCGGCATGCCCCACCGAGAACGGCAGCTCCGCATCGCCGTTCACCACGAACCGGACGAACCGCCCCTTGTCCTGGGAGCAGGTCCCCACGACCGTCGTCGGCCATCCCAAGAGTTCACAGCCGAGCACGAGCCCCATGGCGGTCGCGCCGCTCCCCAGCGGCACGAAGATGTAGTCCGGCGGGGCATCCAGCGGGCCGTCGCCGGATGCGATCTGTTCCGCAAGCTCCATGACCGCCTCCACATGTCCCAGCACGGCAAGCGGCGACGATCCCCCCGGCGGCACGTACGCCGTACCGTCCGCGATGCCGCACCGCTCCCGCAGCTCCTCGCGCAGGATGGAGAGCCCCACGGCGGCGTCGCCGTCCAGGAAACGGAGCCGTGCCCCGCTCGCCACGAGGAGCCGGAGCTTGGTCACCACGTGCTCCGTGAGCGGCTGGGGATAGAGTATCGGCTCCACCTCCAGCCCTCCCGGCGCTCCTTCGGGGCGGTAGCGTCCGAACCGCGCCGCCAGGGTGAGATAGGTGCAGTGGTTGCTGCCGAAGGCCCCGTGGGTCCGGAGCGTCTGGACGCCGCTGCCGGCGAGGTTGGGGAGCAGGAACTCGTACTTCCTGATCTTGTTGCCGTACAGAAGCGTTTCCATGCTCCCCTCATCCTTGATGAAGAGCCGGTCCGTCCCGGCGAGCCGCTTGATCGTGCCGTCCGCCTCGATCAGCGGCGACGGCCGGCAAAAGAGGGGGGCCCACGGCAGGATACGGACGCCGGGCGCCGGGATGAAGACCCGCTCGCCGGGGGTGCCCACTCCCCGCATTGCCGCCGGGGCGCCGGCCAGGGCGCCGACGGGGGCGATCTGCAGCCGACCCGCCGGTGAACTGCCGTACCGGAGCCAGGGGTAGCGGCGGACGAGCGCGGGCAATGCGTCGGTATCCGCATTGATGCGCAGGGGGGCTATTCCGGCGGGCGGCATGCCGGGCCGGTGGGGTGTCCCGTCGGGGCGGCTTCCCTGGCTGCGGCAGGGGGCGCCGCCCGCCGCCATGCCGACGGCCGTCGCCGCCGAGATCTTCAGGAAGGTGCGTCTGCTCAACCGATCTGCCATGACGTAATCTCCTTTCCCGGTTCGCCTGCCGCCGGTCGTCGGCGCAGGCACAAAAAAAGCCGCACCGTCAGTTCCGGACTGACGACACGGCTTCATCACATCTGCAATGAGTTCCGTCCATGGAATTCACCCAGATACCCTGTATGTGAGATATTTGCTTGAATGCGTTTGTTCGGTATGTATCTACCGGTAACTGCTGAAATTGTCAAGGATAATTGCGGCCGGCGAAAAATGGACGGGCCGCCCCGCAAGGGACGGCCCGTTGTTTCCCGGCACCGTACGACGCCCGGGAGGGGGTGTCAGTTGAAGAAGTAGCGGATGCCGAAGGTGGTGGAGACCCCCATCGGGTCGTAGTTGCCGACCTTCGCCCCGGCGTCGTTGATATCGGCATCACCGGCCACGAGCCCTTTCACCTCGCCGGTCAGCGCCAGCCGCTTCGTGAGGAAGTAGTCGGCGCCCGCCTTGGCGTGCAGGCCGACCACCGTGTCCACATCCGCCCGGTACCCGTCGGCAAAGGTGAAATCGTTCAAAAGGACGTCGAATCCCACGCCGGCGAACGGAACGAGGTGGGGAATCTGCTCGTAGAACCGGTACTGCAGGCCGAAGGCGAGGTCGAGCGTCTCGAAGTTCCCGAGCCGGCTGCCGCCGATGGAACCGTCGAAATCGGTGTGGGTGATGTCCACCTCCGCGGCGACGCTCCGGTTGAGGCCGAAGATGACCCCGCCGCCGCCGGTGAAACCGGTGTCCGTGTCGATGGTGGCATGGGGAGACGCGTCGGTATATTCGCTGTCCGCCGGGATCATGAAGCCGAGACGGCCGGTGAGCCCCAGTTTGCCGGAGATGTTCTCCGCGGATGCGGGTGCCGCCAGTAGCGCCGCCACCGCGGCAAGACAGACGATGCTGCACAGTTTCTTCATATCTGATTCCTCCTGATGGTGTCATGGTACAAGTATGCCGTGATACGGCAGTCAGGTCCTTCATCCGGCGGCCGTCGTCCGTGGGCCGCCTTTACCTCCCTTCCCGGTACCTCCGCATGAAAAAAGCCGGGGCCGAATATCTGTCTGATATTTCGGCAACCCGGCTGTCTGCTGGAGACCCGATGGGCTTTCCGCCCCATCCTCGCGGATGGTTTAGTATTGTCGTCTATCGCGACCGGTGCATGCCGGTATGATGCTGTCCGCACCTGTATGTAGCAAACCGCACCCTCCCTGTCAAGAGGGGCGTACCGCCGGTCTCTCATACGGGAATGATGCCTTCCCGCTGATCGTTACCGCATCGGCGGCGGCGGCGGAGGGGCACTCTGGTAGCGTCGCGATCCCGACGAGCCGGGGATCTGGTTCCCGTAGGAGTACATGCACTGCATGTACGCGATATCGTAGCGACGCTGGGCCTCGTAGCCGTATACCCGGCTCCCTTCGGCGCCCGACGCCGTCCCCAGCAGGAGGCCGCTCCCGGCACCGATGGCGGCACCCGCACCCGCGTGTCCCGATGCGGCGCCGAGAACCGCACCCACCCCCGCGCCCAGCAGGGTGCCGACGGCGGCGCCGCTGATCATGTTGCTATCCGAGATCTCCTGCGGCGTCATGCCGATCTGCCGGGCGGCCCACTGCCGGCAGGTCATGTCTTCGGTCTGGAACAGCTCGAACGGTTTCCCCGGCTCCGGCAGCACCATCACGCTCGGCCCCCGGGGAAGGACCGCGCAGCCGCTCATCGCCAGCACCAACAGCAGAATCGTCCCCATGCGTATCTGTTTCATGACCGGTTCACTCCTTCCCCTTGTCGTTGTCGGCCGGCGGCGGCGTCGGCATCACCTTCTGCCATCCGCCCGGGCAGTGCTTCACGTACGGGTAGTACGCCTTCTGGTCGGGACAGTAGTACCAGGCCGGCTCCTCCGGCTGCGGCTCGGGCTTGACGTAGACGTCCGGCGCCTGCTCCTGGATGATGACCGGTGGCGGCGAATAGTAGTAGGGGTAGGAATAGCTGTACGGGTACGTGTAGGCGTACGGGTACCACCCCGGCCCGATCCAGATGCTCCCCCTGAAATGCGCGCGCGCCTCGCTCGGCAACGCTATCCCCATCACCAGCAGCGCCACGGCGACGACGACGAACGGGACCCTTTTCATGGCCTCCTCCTTTCCATACCGATGCCGGGCGCCCCAGCCCATCTGCGGTCTGACCGCGCCCGTTTCCGACTTTCTTGTTTTTATTGTAACGCACCGGAAAGGGATTGGTTGACAGAATTTCCATCCGTGCATCGCCGGGGGCAAGCCGCGGTCCGTTTCGCCCTTTCGGGAAGCGGTCGGTCGATGTGCGCTGCCCGGTCCGATCATGGTGCATTTCGCGGAGAAGCCGGAGAGACGGCTGTTCCGGTGCGGGAAACGCCGCACCGGAACAGGATGGTACGGGTCAGGGGCAACAGTTCTCTCCCGTTGTGTAGACGGGGGTCGTGACGGTTGCCTCGCTGTACGGCGAACTGTCGGCGCCGTCAATGGCGCTCAGCCGATAATGGTGGATTGCGTTTGGCGCAATCCCGGTGGTGTCGAGATAGGAGGTTGTCGATCCGTCGACCGTTGCCACTTCGGCCCAGATGCCCGGACGTACTTCACGTTCGATCCGGTATGCGGCGGGAGGACTGCAGGGGCCCGGCGAGCAGGCGAGCGAGGTCCATGACAGCGCTATCTTGAACGGGTTCACCGCCGTTGCCGTCAGCTCCTGACCCGGCAGGGCGGACGTGGTGGCACAGGTCTCGGTGCTGTCGGGCGAATTACCGCCGGTGCTGTTCCACGCCGTCATCCGGTAGCAGTACGTGGTATGCGCCGCAAGCCCCGTATCGGAGTACGCCGACACGACCGGTACTGCCGCGGGGCAGTTCACCGTCGGCGAGGTGAAGCCGCAGTACGACTCCGCATAGGGGGTCGCGACACTGGTGAGCGGTTCATAGCTGCCGGTTCCCGTTCTACGTTCGATGGGGTAGGCGGTTGCGCCCTTGACGAGCGGCCAGGAGAGATCGATGCGGGATCCCGACACGACGGAGGTGGCGACCGTCGTCGCGGCCGGTGTCGTGGTGGCAGATACCTCGTTGCTGGGGACGGAGTACACCGCGTTCGCGTTGGCGGCGCTGACGCGGAAGTAGTACAGTGTGCCGGCCGTCAGTCCCGAAGCGGTGTAGCCGGTGGTATCCTGTCCGACGGTACCCGCGGTGCCCCACGTTCCCCCCGTCCCGGTCCGCTGCTCGATCCGGTAGCCTGCATTGCCCGGTACGTTGTTCCAGGTGAGGGCCGCCTGGGTGGCGCTTACCCCGGCCGGCGCATCCAGGACCGGCGGGGAGACCGCCGTCATGGCGGACAGCTCGTTGCCGTAGGTGGAGATGCCGTACGGATTGTAGGCCTGCATCCGGTAACAGTAGAAGGTGCCGGCGGTCAGGCCGCTGTGGGCGTAGGAGGTTGTGTTCTCGGCAACGGCGATGGGGCCGTTCCAGGTGCCGGTACTGCAGTCCGCTCCGGTACGTGGCTTCCATTCCAGCCGGTATTCGGTCTCGCCGGCCACGTTGCCCCAGGTGAGGTTCAATTGCGTTGCGGATGTCACGGTTATGCCGGTGAGCGTCGGTGGCGGCGGATTGGTGATCGCGAGCCGGTCCGTGCTCCAGGCGGTTGTTCCCCCCGCATAACTGCTCCGGACGAAGTAACGGTACCCGTAGCCGGGGGTCAACCCCTGATCCCGGTAGGAGACGGTTCCGGTCGGCACGGAAACGGGGGTGGTGCAGTTCCATAACCAGCTCTGCTGTGCGTAGCTGCCCAGATACTCAGGATTGTCGGGGTACCTTGTCACGCACCGCTGGATGTCGTACCCCGTCGAGCCAGGGACGCCGTTCCAGGCAAGATCGATCTCGCTGGACGACACGATCGAGAGCGGGGCGAGCACCGGTGCCGAAGGGGGTGTCGAGGCGTTCACCTCGTTGCTGTAGACGGCCGGAGGACCGCCCGGGATCGTGCTGTAGGCCTTGAGACGGTAGGAGTACGCGGTCTGCAGCGCCAGTCCCTGGTCGGTGAAGGTGGTCGCGGTTGCCGCCAGGCCGACGGCACCGGTCACCTCCGTCCACGGGTCGGTTGGCAGCTGTTTCCGTTCGAGGGTATAGTTGGACGCCCCGGGCACGGTTCCCCAGGAGATGGTCAGGGCGGTTTCGGATTGGGGCGATACGGAAATGGCCGGCGTCGCCAGATAGGTCCATGCGATGAGCCAGTTGCTCGGCGCGGAGCTGTTGCCGGTCGTCGTGGCGACGACGCGGTAGGCGACGGCACTCCCCGCCCCCAGCCCGCTCCTCTGGTATGCGAGCTGGCCGGCCCCCAGATCGGTGACGGTGTGCCAGCTGCCCCAGTACACACCGGCGGAGAGGTTGGCGGAGGTGCAGTACGTGGCTGCCCACGCACTGTTGTTGTAGGTGCAGCTCGACTCCTGAATGGTGAAGCCCGTTTCGCCGGCGACGTCGGTCCAGGCGAGGTCGACCGACGAGGAGGCGCTGCCGGTCGCGCTGGCGAGGGTCGGCGAAACGAAGAGGGTGAGCGCTCCCTGCTCGGCACTGTACACAGAATCGCCACCCGCGTTGTACGCGGCAACGCGGTAGTAGTACCGGGTATTGGGTGCAAGCCCCGCATCCGTGAAGGTAACCGTATCCTTCCCGGTTGTGCCGGCCTGCGACCAGCTGCCGGCGGCACCCTCTTTCCGTTCGATCCGGTAGCCGGTTTCGCCGGCGACGTCGCTCCAGGTGATGGTCACCCGGTCGATGCCGAGACCGGACGGCGTGTTCAGTATCGGCGGTGCGGGACGGGTGACGGCCGAAAGCTCGTTGCTGGGAAGCGAATAGCCGGCATCGCTCGCGACCAGCACGCGGTAGTAATAGGTCGTGCCGGGCGTGAGCCCCGTATCCGCGTAGCCGGTCGTATCGGCGGCGATGGTGGCCACGGCTGACCAACTCCCCGCGGCATCGGTCTTCCGTTCGACCCGGTATCCGGTATTCCCGGCGACCTGGTTCCACGCAACGGTTATCCCGGTGCCCGAGTCGACGTTCAGCGCGTTGAGGGTCGTCGCCGGGAGGGTCGTGGTCGCACACTGCACGATCTTGCGTGAATTGATGCTTCCGCTGAAGGCGTCGATCCGGTAGCAGTACGCGTGCCCGGCGGTGAGCCCGGAATCCGTATAGCCGGTGGAGCCGGCAGCCGCGATGGTTACCGGCTCCCAGACGCTCGACGACGTAACGGGGGAAGCGGTCCGTTCGATGCGGAACTGGCTGCCGGGGGAGTTGTCGTGCCAGGCCAGCGCCAACTGTGACGCGTCGCTTTGGGGGGCCACGGAGAGGGGTGACGGCACCAGAATGTACCGGTTCTTCTGCTTTAGCACGATGTAGTCGTCGTTGGACGGGTTGGGGGAATAGCCGGCCACGAACGCCTCGCCGCGCAGGTTCACGGCAATGGCCATCGCCTCGTCATGCAGGTTTGCGGTGCCGTTGTAGACGGTCGCCCCCAGGAAGGTTCCCTCGAAGTCGTAGATGAGCGTCAGGATATCGGAGCTGTTGTCGGACGCGGGATCGGTGTCGGGGCCGTTGCGCACCTCCCCCGTCAGATAGATGTAGCCTGACGGGTCGAGCACCATGTCGGTCGGATAGTCATAGCTTGCAGGGCGGTCGAAGTTCTTCTCCCAGATGACGGTACCGTCGGCGGCGTTGTAGCGGATGAGATGGAAGTCGCTGTCATCGGCGGTGCGGTAGCTGTTACCCGCCACCACCACGCCGTCGTCGATCGGGTCGACCCTGACGGCAACCGCACGGTCGTTTCCCGCCGCCGGTCCATCATAGGTCTTCCGCCAGATCTCCCGCTGGGCGGCACTGTCCGCGCCGGCATACTTGATGGTGACGAACTGGTCGTCGCCGGCACCGTTCACGCCGTACCCGGTGACGTACAGGTCCCCCTGCGCATCCAGCGCGAGGGAAAGCGCCCGGTCATTGCCGTGTCCCGGTCCGTCGTAGTTCTGGGCCCAGATGGGGGCTCCGGTCGCGCCGTTGTACTTTGCGGTGAAGAAATCCTCGTTCCCCTCCGCATTGGTGCTGTACCCGGTTACGAAGATGTTGCCGGCACTGTCCAGCGCCACGCCGGTGGGATAGTCATCCCGACCGCCGTCGTACACGATCGGGGGCCATGCCCGGCTGCCGTCTTCACGATACTTGATGATGAAGATGTCGTTGTTGCCCGCCGCATTCATGCCGTAGCCGATCACCACGCTGTTGCCGGAACCGTCCCGCACTACCTGAATGGCGATCGCCATGTCTATGCCGCTCTGCGTGCCGTACTGGTCTCCCCACAGGATCGGCGGGCTGCCCGCCGGATCGGTCAGCGTGGAGGTCTGGAACTTGATGGTGTACAGGTCGTCGCTCTTGTCCGTCCCCCCGGACAGGTAGGAGGTGCCGGTCATCAGCAGGTCGCCGGCGGGATCGAGCGCCACGCCGGTCGCCATGTCGGTGCCGCCGTCCCCGCTGTCGTAGCGGGCCTTCCATTTTACCGTCGCATCCGCCCGGTCGAGCTTGATCGCCAGGTAGTCGTAGGAATACATCCCCGCCACCCCCTCCTCGGTGAGGTCGCTGAAGCCGGCCACCACCGGGTTGTCGTCGGGGCCGACGGTGATGGCGGTGGCGATGTCGTCCCGGTCGTCCGCGCCGTTGTAGCGGTAGATCCAGTCCGGCGTGTCGTAGCTCACCACCTTGGTCAGGGCATGGGCCTCGTTGCTGTAACGCGAGTCGCCGTCGGCGGCGTTGTACGCCAGCACCCTGAAGTAATAGTAGTTGTCGGGCGAGAGTCCGCTCTGGGTGAAGGTGGTGACCCCGGGGCCGACGGTGCCGACCTGGGTATAGGTGCCCGCTTCGCCCAGTTTCCGCTCTATCCGGAACCCGTCCTCGTTGGCCGAGTTGTCCTGCCAGCCCAGGGTGATGGCGCTGTTGCTGTCGGCCGTTGCGGTCAGCCCGGTGGGGGCGTTGAGAGGGCCGAAATCGTACTGGACCACCTGGAAATCGTAGGACGTGGCGGCTTCGGACCAGCCGGCAACCAGCGGATTCCCCGCGGGGGAGAGGACGATCCCCACCGGGCGGTCGTTTCCTGCGGCGGCGCCGTCGAAGTCGGCGCTCCAGAGCACGGTACCGGCGACCTTGTCGTACTTGAGGGTGATGTAGTCCTCGCTGGTGGACGAATGGGAGTAGCCGGTGACGAACAGTCCGCCATCCGGGGCCGTGCTGCCGGTGATGGCTGCCGGGATATCGGTCAGTTCGCCGCCCGAGTTGAATACGTCGGACCATACCTTCGTGCCGTCGCTGTTGTAACGGATTGTGCAGATGTCTTCATGTCCCGCCAGGGTAAAGGATATGCCGGTGAGATAGACCGTATCGTCGCCGTCGAGCCAGAGCCCGCGTGGTTCGTCGTTGAAGCCGCCGTCGTAGCTCCGTTCCCATACCGGTGTGTCCGAAGCCGGACTGTATTTGGCCAGGTAGATGTCCGTGTTGACGGCCGAGGAGGTATAGCCGGCAACCAGTACATTGCCCGTCGAGTCCAGCCTGACGGCGGTTCCGCGATCGTCGCGGCTGCCGCTGGAGGAGGCGCGCCAGGCGCGGACCAGCGAACCGTCGAACCCGTACTTGCGGGTAACGATGTCGAAGTCGGTCCCCCCCTTCGACGAGTAGCCGGTGACGGCGATCCCGTCGGAGCCGGCGGCGATGGCGGTTATCCGGTCGTGATCGTTGTAGCTCGAGTTCCAGATCTCCTGCCACTGGGGGACGGTCCCCTCCGGCGGATACTTGATGATCAGGAAATCGTCGTTGCCGGCGGCGTTCACGGTATAGCCGGCGACGTAGATGTTGTTGCCGTTGTCGACGGCGATCGCGGTGGCGAAATCCCCGGCGCCGACCGTGCTGGCGAAGGTGTGTTCCCAGAGGACCTCGCCCGTCGGGCCGGCCGGACTCCCCCTGTACTTGATGGTGTGGATGTCGTAACTCAGGCCGCTCCACGCATAGCCGGTCACGATGACGTCGTCGTTGGCGTCCACGGCAACCGCCGTCGCCACATCGTCCCCTCCCGCCATATCGTAGGTCGCCCGCCACGCCACACCCGAGCCGTCCGCCTTGAACTTGGTGACCTGGTAATCGTTGCTGCCGCCGGCCGAGGTATAACCGGCGACGATGACGTTGCCCGCCGAGTCGCTGGCCATGGCGCGCGCTTCCTGCTTGCCCGGCAGCGGGTCGGAGACGTGCCACACCTGATCGCCCCCCTTGCCGTACGCCGGCAGGGCGCTAAGGCAGAACGTCGCCGCCAGCAGCAACCACCAACCACGCCGGTATGCGGCGGTCAGGATCTTCATGGATCGGCCCCCTTTCGCCGGGAAGTCATCGTGCCGGATCTCTTTCGTCATCGTGGTCACCATGGTGTCACCGTATTCCAGAGCTGGTTGTTCGGCCAGTCCGCAGAGCCGTTTTCCGTCGGACCGCCATGGCAGACGGCTCCGGAGTACGGCGGTGTCGAGTATCCGCTGGGGTAGCGCCCGGAGTTCAGGAACCGTGTCTGACTCGATGTCCTCGTCGTTACGCTGCCGCCCGACACCAGATCGCCCCGGTGCTTGAAGTCGAGGCAGTTTGTCCTCATGAGGCGGGGGAGACCGGAGCTGTGCGGTTGATGGCACTTGGAACAGCTGAAGGCGTGTTCGCCGTTGTTGCCCCATCCCTTGACCGATTCATGGATGCGGTCCAGCGACTTGAACGGCGTGTTCTTCTTGATGCCGTCGGTCAGGTTGGCTTTCGCATGGCAACCGGTACAGAGGCCGGCAAACCGGCTGTCCGTCTCGCTTATCTTCAGACCGTTCAGGGTGCTGCGTTCCGTGCGCCACCGCAGTGAGCTTTGCGGGATATAATAGGCGCTTCCCGTCGGTTCCGGCGCATCGTCCCTGAACGGGGAGGTGAGCCAGGTCCCTTTAAGGAGCGGCACGGCGTAGGCCTGGTCGCTCCCCAGGGTCCGGCTGACGCCATGGGGGTCGTGGCACGGGGTGCAGAGGCCGTTTATCGGGGCCGCATATGGCACGATCCGGTAGCTGTCGCCGGCGGCAACCGGTTCGGCGAACGGTTCGCAGGTGAGCGAGGCGGCGCCGTTGCCGGTGATGCGGCGCAGCTGGCCGCCGTTGGGACCGCTGTCCATCAAGAGGTATTTGTCTTTCCAGCCGTTTGCTGCCCACGACTTGCCGCCGTCGTCGAGCGATGTGGTGGTGCCGCCGCTGGCGGTGCCGCTCTCCTTCGCCAGGTGGGGCATCGATCCCGCGGGCACCGAGGCCTGCAGATGACCGCCCAGGATGGTGGACTTCCCGGCCCGTTCCGCATAGCGGGCGGTCTTTGCCTTCATCCCCTGGCCGAAGCGCGGTGTATCCATGTCGCCGATGATCGGTGCGGTTGCGCCGAATGTGGATGCGTAGCCCCACGGGGTCTTCCCCCCCGCGACGGCCGTGCCGGCATCGGGTGAGGTATGGCAGTCGAAGCACTCTCCCGCCCCGGCGTTGTAGGGGTTGACGCCGCCGGTGTTGGCGGTCGCCTTGTAATCTGCGGCGTATCCCC
Organism: Deltaproteobacteria bacterium; assembly: GCA_021779095.1. Lineage (GTDB taxonomy): Bacteria > Desulfobacterota > Desulfuromonadia > Geobacterales > JAJYBI01 > JAJYBI01. The sequence continues at coordinate 19,141 of JAJYBI010000017.1, read as the reverse complement.
CCATGAACTGCTTGGTTTCCTTCAGGTTGGCGCCGTTGTTGGTGCCGTTGAAGGTGACGTAGCTGGAGGTGATCCCCACCACCTTGGAGCCGTGGGAGTTGTGACAGTCGAAGCACTGGATATTCGCCGTACCGTTCCGGCTGTTGGGGATCGCCGCATCCAGCCCGGTGACCGGATCGAACCCTCCCTGGTTGGCGACTGCGTTGCCGTGGGCGGAGAACGCCTTGGTCACGGTATCCTTCCGGTTGGCGTTGGGGTAGGTGGTGCTGTTGTACTTGCCCCAGCTGGTGGTGCCGGTCTGGGTGTAGCGGGATGCGATGCTCTGCAGGTCCCATGCGTACTGGCGCGGGGTCTTGCAGTCCCCGAACGGCCGCGTGTTGTTGTTCTGGTCGCTGTGACAGCCGAGGCAGTGATTGGTGATCCTGCCGACGTTGGCCCGTTCGTCCGTCGTGCCGATGCTGCTGGCGAGGAACCTGCTGACCGTGGCCCGTCCGTCGGCGGTGGAGTATTCCCGGTACACCGTCGGGCGGTAGCCCGGTCCGTAGACGACCAGGTCGACCTCGGCGTTTCTTACCGATGTGTAGGTTTTGTAGTTGTAGCCGGAGTGGTAGTCGGTGTTGATCAGCCCTTCCGGCGTCGCCTCCCAGTGGCACTGGTAACAGACCTTGTCGGTTATTTCCACACCCTGGACATGGTGGGAGTTGGCCTTCATCTGGCCGATGATGTCCATCCGGTTGCCGATGGTGCCGGCGTGGCACTTGGTGCAGTCCCGCGGGAGACCGAAGGCGGTATGCTTCGGAACCGGTTTGGCCAGGTGGCAGGTGTCGCAGGACTGCTGGCTTGCGTGGCTGTCGGAGAAACGGTGCTCGTGGCAGGAGGTGCAGCGCCGGGTGTAGTTGTGTCCGTCACCCGCCTTGCTCGTGTAGTGCCTGCCGTCCGGGGCGTGGCAGACGTTGCAGATGCCGTCGATGACGCCGGTCTTCCGCGCATAGTCGCTGCCGCTCTTGTTGTCGGTGAACGTGACGGCGGCCGTGGTCCGGGGGATGCCGAAGACGCCATCGGTGGTGGTGGCCACCTTGTCCTGGATCATGGCGATGTTGCCGTCGCCGTGGGGGTCGTGGCAGTCCCAGCAGAACTTCCCCCCTTTCCAGATCCCGGTGAAATTGCCGTTCGCATCCTTTGTCCAGCCACCGGAATTCATGAAGTCGCGGTAGTGCTTGTATCCGAAATGGGCGCCCGATGCCTTGGCCTGTTTCGGTTTGACGAGGCCGGCGCCGGCGTCGAACCCGAGGGAGTACTTGTTCGGCTGGTCGGGGGGCGGGGTGTGGCAGCCGGTGCACTGGCCGTTGCTGTCGTCGTCGTGGCACTGCAGGCAGACACCCATCATCATGTAGGAGTTTTTCACGTCGCTCTTCTGCTCCGGGGTCCAGGAGCCGGCGTTCGTGTTGTGCCCCTTGTGCATGCCGTCGGCGAACGTGCCGGTATCCGAGTCGTGGCAGCCGCCGGCCGTGCAGCCGGCGGTATAGGTATGGTCGGGGAAACGGGTCTGCGTGGTGCCGTCTTTCTGTTTGAAGACGACGCCGGTCCCGGTGGCCTGGGGCGCCAGGGTCTCGGTCTGTCCCACATGGCAGGAGAGGCACTCCGCGTCCGTCCGCTCCATGTGGCAGTACATGCATTCCTTTTCGAATCGCCTCGCGAACTGGTTGTGCATCCGCAGGCGGAACGGGTTGGCCGGGTCCTTGTGCAGGATCGAGTTGTCGTGACAGTACCAGCAGGGGTTGCCGGGGAAATTGGCCGCCGGGTTCCCGGTGGCGGGGTAGCGGCCGGCGGAGGAGTACCGGCCATGGCCGGTCGTCACCCACTGGGCCAGGTTTATCTTCGCCTGGGTGCCGTTGAACGATGCGTAGTCGTCCACATCCGGACCGGACGTGCCGTGGCAGTTCAGGCAGGTGACGGCGTCGTTCACCGAACCGCCCCATACCGGGTCGGTGCCCCCGGAGTGGCAGGAGGTGCCGGAACAGGTCTTGGTGATGGGATTGTAGCTCGCGGCAAGCGGCTGGCTGCCGTTGAAGACCACGTCCTTCTTCTTGTTGACATGGTAGGTGGCGTCGATATGGGCCACTTCATTCATGCTGCCGGTGGGGATGCCGGCGGCGTGGCAGTCCGTACAGGCCCCGTTCTTCACCGTGTTCGCATGACAGATATCGCACGTGAAGTTCGTCTGGAGATGCCGGGCGTGGGAGTTGGCCCGGGAGGTGCCGGGTCCCTCGTTCGGGTACATCGGCATGGCGCTCATCCATTCCTGGCCGACAGGCCATCCCGTCTTCACCTCCCAGTACGTGCCCTGGGCGTCGGTACGTCCGTCGTGGCAGCCGGACGTGGAGCAGGTCCCCTGGGCGTGGCCGTGGCAGGAATTGCAGTCGGTCTTGGGGCTCGTCCAGGCGAACGGCCGCACGCTCTCCGGGTCGGCAGTGCCGTCGCTGTGGCAGTAGACGTTGTTGCAGACCTTGGTGGCGGGGTCGTAGCTCGCGGCCGGCCGGCCGTCGATGTTCCAGCGGCTGTCGATGACGACATCTTTCGCCCCGTTCACGTGACGGGTATGGTCGATGATCGTTCCCGATGCATCGGCCGTGGCGCTGTGGCAGTAGCTGCACGGGTACTTTCTGATCCACTGGGGGCCGACCAGCCGGTGGTGGCCGTTGGACGAGATGGTCAGGTCGGGTGTGCAGTAGCCGCTGCTGCTCCATACCCCGAAAATCGCCGCGCAGTTGGCGGGCGTACTGTCGACCGTTCTTCCCCCGTGGCAGGAGTAGCAGGTCGAGCTCCTGGAGTCGGACCAGCTGAGCGTCATCCGCGGTGGTCCTCCCCGGCCGTCGCTGTGGCAGGCCGTGTCGATGCAGGTGCCGTTGCGGTCTCCGGCATGCTGGCTGGGGAGATAGTCCGGGTAGGAGACGTCGCCGGTATAGCTGCCGCCCGTGTTGGGGAACCTGGCGAACCGGACGGTGAGCGGCCGTTTTCCGGCGCTGGTGGCGTGATCGAAGGTGGAGTGTTCCCCGTGACAGTATCCGCAGCTTGCCGCATCGCTTCCCAGGTACTGGTCGTGCTTGCGCAGGTGACTGCCGTCGCCGGGAGGCGAGCCGTGACAGCTGGAGCAGGAGAGTGCGGCGGGATCGCTTCCCCACACGGGGGTCGCGGCTTCGAAATGGCAGTTTACCGAACTGCAGCTTCCCAGGGCAGGGGTCGCCGTCTGGCGGAACGCGGAGGTGCGGTTGTTGAAGATGCTTGCGGCAGGATACTGGGTGATCTGGGGAGAGTCGTTGATGGCGGAGGAGAGTTTGATCAGTCCGTCTCGATGTCCGGATCTGTAGCTCTCGGCACCCGGGTGACAGTGCGCGCAGGTCGCGGCGTTTGCCGCTCCCTTCATGTGGTCCCGGTGGCTCCCCTGGAATCCTCCCGTATCGGGGTTGCGAAACGGGGAGTCGATCGGCCTCATGTCCTGTTGGGCGGTGCTGCCGTGGCAGCCATAACACTGCATGGCGGCGCATGCCTCGCCATATGACAGTGCGGTACTAATTGCCGCAACAAGTAAAACGATGACCCCCAACCGGTGATAACAGCGCATGGTGTCTCCCTCCATGGGTACATGCAGCGCAAATAATTAATGGATGCCGGTGAGGTTTTGCAAATACCGGACCCGCTTGCGATAATTTATCGGTCAGCTCCTTTGGGGGGCGACGATGAGACCAGTGTGATGGTGGCCTGGCCCCTGCTTTCAACGGCGCCGCAGCGAGTGATTGTGGCGAACCGGGATCGGTCGCCGGGGCTTTCCCGGAAAATGCTGTCACCTGCCGATAGATGCCCCGACCTCCCCGTCGTCCTCTGCACCGTCTACCGTGACGTGATAAACCGGGAGGCCGCCCGCCAGCTCGGCATCCGGGAATACCTCGCCAAACCGATCGATTCCGGCAGGATGCTGGAGGTCATCTCGTCGCTGCTGCCGCATCACCACCCCGCCCGGGGCTGACCCGACGGCATTCCGCCGCGATTTCCCCGCCAGGGTCCGTGCTGCAACCCTTTCGTTCAGAAGAGGCTTCCCAGCCCCAGGGTCCGCCTAAAGTCCCACGGTTTCATGGAGAAGGCGTCGAACCGCCGGTCGGGGAGGGGGTCGTGCCGCGGCGAGAGTGGGCTCTGTGACGTCTCCCTGCCGTCCCGCCGGTAGCGCCACGACCGGCGGGCGATGCTCCAGTCGGTGAGCCGGCAGCCTCACTCCCAGCGGGAGGAGAAGGTGAGGTGCCGGCGACGCCGACCCGCTTCATGGTGGCCATATCGGAAAAACGTGCGTCCAGGTAGGGGAGGATGAGGGGCGGCACCGGGTTGCCGAAGGCGACCCAGCAGGCGGATTCGGGCCAGTACCAGACCCCGCGCCGCCGGTTCTCCCGGCGCGCCTGCGCGAGCATGAACCGCTGGTTGACGTTGCCGTACACCGGTGCCCGCGGTTCGGTGATGGAGCAGCAGATGACCGAAGTAGCGTGGCTACGTCGGCCGGGACAGCGCGCAAGCGTGTCCCCTGTGGCAGGAATGCTTATCGTTTCTCCCCGGCAAACCGCGCCAGGCTCCCGATCATCTCCCCGTCGATGGTCGGGTCAATGTGGGGGATCTTGGTCTGCCCCCCGAGCTTCCCCCGCACCTCCTTCGACCAGCGGTAGATGAGCCCTTCGTCCGCCGCGATCACCTCCGGCGGCGCGATCCTCCCCTGGGAACGGAAGGTGGCATAGTCGGCGTTCAGCGCCTTGAGGGTCGCGTCCAGCGCGGCGGAGAGGCGTGCGGAATCCGGCCGGTCGCCGCGCTGGGCGATGACCCATCGGTGCCGGCGTGCGTGGATATCCGGCCCCACCATGAACTCACGCACCTCGATCCCGTCCAGCCGGTTCAGCCGGGCGATCGCCTCCTCCACCTCCCCCTGGGTCACCTTCTCCTCGAACCGGTCCAGGAACCGGTCCCGGCCGGTGAACTCGATGAAGTGGGGATGCGTGTCGGTGAAGCGGAGCGTATCGCCGATATGGTAGCGCCAGAGCCCCGCGCAGGTGGAGAGGATGACGGCGTACCGTTTGCCCGGTTCCACCGCCTCCAACGGGACTGCCGGGGCGTCGGGTGGCGGCGTGCCGCCGTCCAGCGCGTCGAACGGCACGAATTCGAAGAACGCCCCGTAGTACGGGGTGAGCCGCATCCGCTCCTCCCCCGGCAGCTGGAACGCCATGAACGCCTCGGAGGAGGGGAGCAGTTCCAGGAAGCGGGGCGAGCGGTCCGGGAACAGGTCGGCGAACTCGCTTTTGTACGGCGTCAGACTGGTGCCGCCGTGGATGATCAGCTCCAGGTGCGGCAGAAGGTCCGCCAGCGGCCGGCCGCCGATCTCGCGGCAGCGCTTGAGGAGGAGGATGATCCAGGGGGGGACGCCGGAGATGCCGCGGATGTCCCGGTTGTTAAGGAGCATCCCCGTGAGCGCCGCCAGCTTCTCTTCCCAGGGAAGTGCCCCCACACGGTTGCCGGGGGCGACGAACGGCTTGAGAAAGAACGGCCGGTGGCGCAGGGTGATGGCGCTCATGTCGCCGCTTTTGATCCCGTTCCCCAGGTCGGTGAGCTCCGTGTTCCCCGCCATGTACAGGAGCCGCCCCCTAAAGAGGCGGCTTTCCCGGTTGCGGTGCAGGTAGCAGGCGGTGAGGTCCAGGGCGGCGCGCTTGTTCGCCCGGAACATCTCCCGGGAAAAGGGGATGAACTTCGTCGGGGCGGTGGTGCCGGAGGTCTCGCAGAAAAACGGGATTCGTCCCGGCCAGGTGACGTTTTCGAGGGAGAGACGCTTGCGGCCGTCCTCCTCCGTGAGCCCGGCGGCGAAGTAGTCGCGCCAGAAGTCGGCGTAGGAGCGGAGCGGCACCTGCCGGCAGTACCGCGTGTAGGCGGTCTCGAAGGGGAGCCCGGTCAGTTCCGCGAGGCCGTGGTCGCGGCCGAAGCGGGTGGCGGCGCCGTGGATGAGGAGCCGGCGGAAGATCTCCCGCTGGGCGGTCAGCGGATCGCGGGCCTCGAACCGCCGGGCGGCGGTGGCGGCGCCGGTACGGAGCACGAGCTCCAGAGCCGGGGCGGTAATGGTGCGGAGGGGGGAACGGGCCGTCATCAGACCACCGCGAAGAGCGCCGGGTCGCGCAGCTTGTCGTACCAGCCGGCGATGAGCGGGTTGTAGCAGTGGTGGTGGAAGATGAGCGAGGCGTGGGAGACGGCGTCGCTGCTTCTGCGTGAGACCACCTCCCGCACCCGGATGCGGGGGAAGAGCCTTGTACGGAGCTGCGGGTCCCTGAGGGCGGAGAGGGTGGGTGACGACGGGACGAGGATGCTCTCCTCCTCTTCCGCCAGGAGCGCCAGGGTCGGGCCGGCGAAGACGGCCTCGTCGCCGGGGGGGAGCAGCTCCTTCAGGGCCAGCACCCGCTCGTACCCCCCCGCGGCCGGGGTGTTCCCCACCACGTTCATGATCCGGCCCCGGATGGAGAGGTGGCGGTGGGTGAGGACCCGGTTCTCCGCCCCCGCCTCGAACAGGCTCTGGAAGCAGCGGCGCGCCCGCTCGATCTGCCTGTTCATTTCGTCCTCCGCATCACGGTTGACCCGGAGGATCCGCTTCAGGTTGCTCTCCAGCATCCGGACGCCGCCGGACCGCAGGTGGTCGGGACGGATCAGGTCCTCGGTGCAGAGCACCGGGCTCGCCAGGACGACCCCCTTGAGCTGCAGGTCGCTGCCGGTCAGATGCTCCCGCAGGAACCGGGTCAGGAGGCCGCAGCCGAAGCTGATGCTGAAGACCACCGGCCGTTTCCCCCGCCGGTTGATATCCTCGATCAGGTCGGCCAGCTGGGCGAAGAAGACCCGGCTGTCGAAGCCGTGTGCGGGGTAGTTCAGGTAGTAGATGCTGCCGTACCGCTTGAAGAGCGGCCGCTGGAACTCCACCACCTCCGTGGCGTTGGGGACGAAGCCGGCGATGACGATGGTCGGGATGTTTCCTGCCCCCTTTTCCTTGTAGACCTGGCTCCGCACGGCGTGGAGGCTCTCCACCTCGCCGTGCAGGGCCAGCTCGCGGCTGCGGTGGCGCGGCGTGAACGGCTTGATGGCGATCTGGCGCATGAAGCCGGTGGCGGCGGTGGCGATGCCGAGGAGTGCGGGGTGGTGCACCGATCTGCGGTCGATGGTGTGGGGTGTCATGTTCATCATGGTTTCTCCTTGGGCACGATGCCGGCAGAACCCGGCCTGCTGTGCATGATGACAGCCGCCGGTTACGGCCGTGTTGCGGCGGCGGCACGTTTTCGTGGAGATGGTCGCGGGGGTGACAGGCGTGTTGCGACGGGGTAAAAGGTGGGCAACGGCAGTTGCGGAGCGGTTTTCAGGCGGAGTGGAAGAGGGGACGCATCCGGTCGCAACCGGGCATGGCGCATGCCCCGTCGGGGAAGGGATGGGGGGACGGGCGCGCCAGGAGATACCCCTGTCCGAGGTTGACGCCGGCCGCCCGCAGGTAGTCCAGCTCCTCCTCCCGCTCGATCCCCTCGGCGATAACCCGCGCCCCGGTCCTCCGGCAGAAGGTCAGGAGCGCTTCCACCAGCGCCTGCCGCGTTGCCGACCGGTCGATGTCGCTGATGAGGTAGCGGGCCAGCTTGACATAGTCCGGTTCCAGTTCCGCCAGCATCTTCAGCCCGGCGAAGCCGGTCCCCAGGTCGTCGATGGCGATGGCGTACCCTTGTTCGCGGTAGTAGCGCACCACCGACCGGAACAGGTCGAAATCGTCGATCATCGTCCGTTCCGTCAGTTCGAAGACGATCCGGGACCGGTCGATCTCCAGCTCGTCCAGGAGCGACGCGGTGAAACCCCGCCGGTGATCGTGGTCCTGCAGGAGCGACGGACTCACATTCAGAAATATCCGGCCGGTGAGGGCAAGTCCCCGCGCCCGGGCGAGGGCCGTGCGGCGACAGAGCCGCTCCAGCGAGGCGGTCAGACCGTGGCGGCCGGCCGCCGCGAAGAGCGTTTCGGGGTCGGCCAGGGGGCCGGGGTGGGCGACCCGGCTGAGCGATTCGTAGCCGAACAGGCTGCCGTCCGAAAGATTGATGATCGGCTGGAACACCGGGGCGATCAGCTCGTTGCGGATGATGCCGGTGATGGTGTCCCTTTCGCGGCGGTCCTGGCATACCGGCTGGGGAAGGTCGAACGCGGAAAAAAGCTCCCGGAAGGCGCGGAACAGGGTGTTGTTGGCGTTTTCCTCCGTGCCGTTCGTCAGGAACAGTCCGTCTACCGCCAGGGACGGTCCGGAGAGGTTCTCGGTGCCGACGCAACCCCTGACGACGTGCGGCAGCGAGAAATGGTCCTGGAGTTCGTTCCGGATGGTCTCGCGGTCGGCCTGGAACAGGGATTCACCGTATGCGCCGGCCGGCAGCAGCAGGAGGAAGAACTCCCGGTCGCTGGCCCGGTATCCACCGGCGATCCGGCCGTGGAGCTTCCGGCCCACGATCCTGATGAACAGGGCAATGGCCCTGGCAGTGGCATCGGACAGTTCTGTCGCGCCGTGGCACCGGATCGCGACGATCCCCGCGTGTCCGGTTCGGACCAGGCTGTCCCGGAACCGTTGAAAGAGGTAGCCGGAATCATCGAGCGCATTTTCGAGACGGGGGGTGCTGCGGGGCATCGCTGCGCCGCCGTTGTGCAGTCTGTTCACCGGCACTCCTGGATGTGCGGATCAGTCGTTCAGCAGGCCGGCGAGGAACTCCCCGTAGTGGGCCACGTTGGCGGCGCGGTAGTCGTCCCGCAGTGCCCGGAGTTTCTCGATCTGCCGGTCGAGCTCGGAGAAGTCCAGGGCCGTCAGCCGGGGGAGCGGCTGCCGGTCGATGGCGCGGCGCAATGCCGGTGACATGGAAAAGATCATCTGGTAGAGCATGCCGGTACCTCACCTTCCCTGTGCGGGGCTACGGGACCTGTTTCGCCAGCAGAAAGACGCCGGTCATCTTGAACAGGATGGCGTTCATCGGGTTGAGCGCCACCAGTTCGATCTCCGCCTTCTTCTGCTCCTTGATCAGCTTGAAGCAGCGGAGCAGAAGGGCGATCCCCATGGAGTTGATCCGTCCTGTGGAGCCGAAATCGAACCGGACCACCGGTCTGGATATCCTGGACGGCAGCTCCTTCAGGAGGTGTTCCGCCTGGGCGTCGATGTTACCGTGGAAGCTGAACAGGTCGCAGCTGGTGCCGCGGCCGGAGGTAACCCTGAATGCTGTTTCCATACGAGTCTCCTTGATAGTCTTAGATGCAGCAGGCGGTGGTGACGATGTGGAAGCCTCTGGGGACCTCCAGGTCGGTGGGGGACGAGCGGCGTACGTGACCACCCACCACGGTGCGGCGGCCGGGGCAGATGGAGATGTACAGCTGCTCCAGGAACTGCCAGATGATGAAGATCCCCCGGCCGCCCGTTTCCCCCACATCGCCGGCGAGTGTCTGGTTCTTCGCCAGGTGCTGGATCACCGTCTCCGGACGGAGGCTCCCCCAGCCGTCGGTGGCCTCCATGGCGACCGTCTCGCCGTCGAATCCGAACCTAAAGACGATCTGCTCCTCCCGCGAGACCGGCCGCTGCTCACCTTTGCGGTACAGCTGCTCCCCTTCCGGAGTCCGGGGGGCGGCGTAGAGGGCGTTTTCCAGCATCTCGTCCGTCAAGAGCGCCACCTTCTGCCGGAACAGCTCCGTCTCGTCACTGTCGCCGTCGATGAGGCCGGCAACGGCGGCAATGATCGCCTCCTTCTCGTCGGACCGGCAGAGCGGGAACTCGTGCACCTTCGTCCCTTCTTTCAGGTAGTCGACGGCGGTCCAGGGGGTGCCTTCCGTCAGGTTCTTTACGGCGTGGCCCAGCTGGCCCCGGGCGGCATCGGCCGTATCGCCGGCGGCGGGGCTGATGACCAGGTGACGGACCCGGTCGACCCCCAGCTGGTGCAGCACGGGCGGCTTGTCCTCCGCCGCGGAAACGACGAGAAACTCGGCGCCCGGGATGACCCGGCGCACGAGGGAGACGAGCTCCGGCCGCTCGGCCGGATAGAGCCGGCCGGAAACGATGACGAGCCGGGGCGACTGGCCGGTCATCAACAGCTTCTCCAGGCTTAAGGAAAGGTGGGGGCCGACCACCACCGTGACGATACCGGGGACCTCGTCGGTCAGAAGCTTGCGGAGCCGGTTGTCGCCGGTGTCCCGCACGAGCGCGACTATCGGGGGATGTGACTGCACGTGGGATTCTCCTTTTCGTGGTGCGATCCGGTGCGCCGGTCAGACGGACCGGGCGTACAGTTGTTCCAGGTGGTGGTGCGGCAGCGTCAGATGGGTTTCCGGCAGATCGTCCCGCTGCAGGTAGCCGTACACCCGGCCGCGGCCGTCGCTGCATTCGACGATGCCGTCCGTGCCGAGAATGAACCGGCTGAACGCCACCGGGTAGTCGTCCTGCGTCGTCGTCATGGTCCGTCCCATGCCGTCTCCTCCGTTAGTAAGAGTACCCGTCGCGGGCCGCGATCAGCAGGGTCACGTCGTCCTCGAAGGCGTCGGTGCCGGTGAACTTTGCGGCCGCCGCGAGAAGCGCCGTCCGGACCTCCGCCGGCGCCGCCGCGGCATGCCTCGCGAGCAGTTCCTCCATCCGCGCGTAGCCGAACTCCTCTCCCCGCGGATCGGTGCATTCCACGATCCCGTCCGTGTAGAGCACCAGCCGGTCCCCCGGCTCGAACGGCAGCCGGTGTTCCGGATAGGCGCTCTCCGCGTCGAATCCGAGGGGGAACCCCGAGATTCCGTCCAGCATCTCCAGCCGGCCTGCTTCCGCGGCAAAGCGGTAGGGGAAGTTGTGGCCGGCGTTGGCGTACATAAGCTCGTCCCGTCCCGGGTCGACGATGCAGACGAGGCAGGTCATGAGGAGGCTCTGCCGCGCGGTGGAGAGGATGGCGCCGTTCATCCCCGCGAGAAGCTCCCCCGGTGTCCGTACCCCCAGCGCGATGAGGGTGTGCAGGCTCGCCTTCGCGGCCGTGGTCACCATCCCCGACTGGACGCCGTGACCGCTCACGTCGGCAACCACGAGCCCGAACCGGTCGCCGCCCAGCCGAAAATAGTCGTACAGGTCGCCGCCGATCTCGGAAGAGGTGGTGATGCCGCCGCTTATGGTGAGGCCGTCTTCCTTAAACTCCGGCAGCGGCAGCAGGTCCTGCTGGACCTTGCTCGCCTTCTCCACCTCTTCCCTGATCCGGGTGCTCAGGCCCTTCAGCCGGTCCAGGAGGCGCGCCTGGGAGCCGGAGATCTGCATCATCAGGTCGGCGACCGGCACGATCCCGTGGCACTTCTCGTTGTCCACCACCGCGAACGAGTCGGTCTCCAGCGCCGGGTCCGCCTCCAGGAGCCGGGCCAGGGCGCTGTTCACGTCCAGTCCGGATTCCATCACGGTCCCCTGGCCGTCCAGGAGTGTGCTGATCGGCTTGTTGCCGTACAGGTCACGGGCGAACGGCTTGCCCAGGTGCCGGAAGAAGAGGTTTCGCCGGTTCACCGTATCCGTGAACCGGCCGCCGTCCACTACCGGCAGTGCCAGGAGGGACGCGTCCCCCTGGAAGATGTCGATCACCTCCCGGACCCGCGTCTCCGGTCCGATGAACGGTGTCGGTCTCACGATCTCCCGGAGTCCGGGTACGGCGTGCAGTGCGGCTTCCATGGCAGCTCCTCCCTGTGCGGTTCTGGAGCGGACTATACAGGACGATCTTTAAGGACTGGTTACAGGGAGGTAAATGTTCGTGGGATGTGTGAATATGCGCGTGCCCGTCGAAAGGCGCTTTACGGGTGACGCGCCGTTGAGAGGATGAAGCGGCAACAGCTCGAACCAGAGAGCACTCAGAGGAGCACGGGGGAAGACCGAATGTAACAGTGGTGAGAGTTGCGAGGGGCGGGTCGTGGAGGCGCAGGTGTCCGGCGGGGGAACCCCGCGCCGCTTCGGACATCCGATTTCCTGATTAGCGTCAATCTTCCGCTAGGCTTTTAAAGAGTCCCCTCTCCCTCCGGGAGAGGGCTCGGGTGAGGGAAAAGGCCGATTTCCCATTCCATAAATCTCCCTCATCCGGCCTCCGGCCACCTTCTCCCGGGGGGAGAAGGGGTTAACGGAAGATCAGCGCTAATCAGGTCCGATTTTGTCGTTGCCGTGCCCCGGCTTGCCGCGCATCGGGGGACGTGTCGCCGTTTCCCCCGCAAACGTCAGCCCGCCGGCGTCGATCACGCCGGCGTCGATCACGCCGTTCTGGCGGGTGCCTGCTGGATGAGAACGTCTTTCAGCACCCTTACTTCCCTGAGCTCCCATACTGCGCCACAGTCGCCGCATTCAAGCAGGGTCGGTGCATAGCCGTCGGCATGGGTGTCGAGTTCGATGTGTTTTTTCTGGCCACAGTTCGGACATTTCATGGTGTTTCTCCTGTGAGTGGGATGGATTGTGTATACGAAATACTGTATACAGGATATCTTGCGTTATGACAAGAAAAAAGTTCTTTTATAACAGCACGTTACATGCACATCGTTCTGCTGGGAAGATCGTTGGTTTATATGGTTCTGCAAAAAACTTCGGGGTGTTATATTTTTGCGTATACGCCGTGAGAAGTATTCGAAATTTTCAGATAGAACGGCTTTTGAGACGGAGCGGGCAGCGGCAGGTATCAGTTGCCATCTCTGGCGTGCGATCCCGTTGCCGCTCGGGACGTCGGCGGTTCTGCCGATATACAGACGGACGTGGCCCGCCTCCGTGCCGTGTCGTAGCCGCCAGGCGAAACTGCTGGCGAACGCGTACGGCGTGCGGCTTGCGATAAAAATCGTTAACATCATCCGCGAAACCTGCTATATCTTCCCCATCTCCTGAGCTGCAGAAATCATGTTGCGGTCCACTGTTTACGGTTCGACATGCACCAGCGTCGGTGCATGTCCGGGGACGATGCCCATGTGCATGCTGGTGACACACCGCCTGTTCCGCTTCGTGACGGTCGCACTCTCCGGCCTGCTGCCGTTCGTCGCCGACCGGCCGGCAGGGGCAATGGAAAAGGTCGGACTGCCGGCCGGCATGATCAGCGCCCCGGCGACCCGTCTCCGTGCCCTCGTCGTCGGCGATACCTCCCTCATCGTCGGTCTCTGCCTCTGTTTCCTCGCCGTCATCGCATTCCTGGCGGCGGTCATCTTCATGTTCAGGCGGCTCAATCGCCGGCTGCGGTCGGAGATCGCGGAACACCGCCGGTCGGAACAGCGTCTGGCCGAATCCGTCTCCCTCCTGGAAGCGACCCTGGAGTCCACCGACGTCGGCATCCTCATCGCGGATACGGCGGGGCGAATCACCCGGTGCAACAAACGGTTCCAGTCTCTCTGGAGCATCGGTGACGAACTGCTGCGCACCAGGACCGAAGCGGAGCTGTTGACGGATCATGCCCTGGTCCAGCTGAAGCGTCCGGCCCGGTTCATGGGGAAGGTGAAGCATCTCCTGGCCCATCCGGACGAGGAGAGCTTCGACCTGGTGGAGTTCAGGAACGGCAGGACGCTGGAGACGTTTTCCATGCCGAAGCGGCTTGCGGATGCGATCGTCGGCAGGGTCTGGAGTTTCCGCGACGTCACGGACCGCAAGCGGATGGAGGCGGCGCTCCGGGAAAGCGAGGAGCTGTACCGGCGGGTGACGGAGCTGTCCCCGGAGGGGATCTACATCCACTCCGGCGGCAGGTTCGTCTACGTGAACCCCAGCGGGGCGAGGATTTTGGGGGCCGGGCGTCCCGAAGAGCTCTACGGCATGGTCCCCCTCGATTTCGTGCATCCCGATTACAGGGAGATCGTGCGGCAACGCACCGAGCACGCCGAGGCGTCCCGGTGCAACCCGCTGATCGAAGAGCTGTTCGTCCGGCTCGACGGAACGGTCGTGCCGGTGGAGGCGGTATCGCTCCATTTCAGCTACCGTGGGATACCGTCGGTCCTGGCGATCGTGCGCGACATGACGGAACAGAGCAGGATGCGCGAGGAACTGCTCAAGACCCAGAAACTGGAATCCCTCGGGGTCCTGGCGGGGGGGATCGCCCACGACTTCAACAACATCCTCACCGGCATCCTTGGCAATCTGTCGCTGGCCCGCATCCAGCTCGACCCCGACAACCCGGTCGGCCGGCTATTGGAACAGAGCGAAAAGGCATCGCAGCGGGCGAGCGAGCTGACCCGGCAGCTGCTCACCTTCGCCCGGGGGGGCGAACCGGTCAAGAAGCTGCTCGATCCCGCGCCGCTGATCCGGGAGCACGTCTCCTTCGTGATGCGGGGCAGAAACGCAAAGGGGATCGTCTCCCTGGCGGACGACCTCTGGCCGGTGGAGGCGGACGGCGGGCAGCTCAGCCAGGTGCTGCACAACATCCTCATCAACGCGGCCCAGGCGATGCCGGGTGGAGGAGACGTGGAGGTCCGGGCCGGGAACGTGTCGCTGGAGGCCGGCAATCACCACGGCCTGGCCGCCGGGCCGTATCTCGCCATCAGTGTCAGCGACCAGGGGTGCGGCATCCCCCGGGAGCATCGCGCCCGGATATTCGACCCCTATTTCACCACGAAGATCGGTGGCACCGGGCTCGGGCTGGCCTCGGTCTACTCCATCGTAAAGCGACACAACGGGGTGGTGGAGGTATCCTCCGTCCCGGGTGAGGGGAGCCGCTTCACCATCTGTCTCCCCGCCTCGCCGGGGCAGCGGCCCGGCCCGGATGTCCCCGTGGAGACTGCCGGACAGTCGGGCGGCGGCAGGATTCTCGTCATGGACGACGATGCCTGCATTCGCAGGATCGTCGCGGAGATCCTGGCATTCCAGGGGTACGGCGTGGATGAATGTGCCGACGGCCGGGAGGCGGTGCTGAGGTACCGGACGGCGCGGGAGCAGGACGCCCCCTTTTCCGCGGTCATCCTCGATCTGACCGTACCGGGCGGCATGGGGGGGAAGGAATCTGCCGCCCGTCTGCTGGAGATCGATCCCGGGGCGGTGCTGATCGTCTCCAGCGGGTACTCAAACGACCCGGTGGTCGCCAATTACCGCGACTTCGGCTTCAGCGGCGCGATCCCCAAGCCGTTCAGCGCCGCGGTGCTGGACCGGGAGCTGAAGCGGCTGCTGGCCTGACGGGATGAAGGATGAAGGATGAAGGATGAAAATCTGGATCGTGCGTCGCGCAACCGGCTGACGGAGCGGATGCTGCCGCGGTTTGCGGGCGAGAGCCTGTTCGACAGGGTCGCCCGGGCGGTCTGCGTGGCCGGCTGCCTGCCGCGCAAGGAGCTGTACGAGGCGTGGGAGGTGGCGAGGCGGGTGCGGCGCCGCTTCCGGGGCGGCCGTGTGGTGGACCTCGCCTGCGGCCACGGCCTCCTGGCCCATCTCCTCCTGCTGCTGGACGACGGCTCGCCGGGGGCGCTGGCGGTGGACCGGCGCATCCCGGCGAGCGCCGCCACCCTGGCGGCCTCCCTGACGCAGATCTGGCCGCGGCTGGACGGGCGGGTACGGTTTGTCGAATCGGAGATCGAGGCGGTGCCGCTGTATGCGGGTGACCTGGTCGTGTCGGTGCATGCCTGCGGCGGGCTCACCGATCTGGTGCTGGAGCGGGCGGCTGCGGCCCGCGCCCGGGTGGCGGTATTGCCGTGCTGTCACGATCTGCGAGGGGCCGATCTGGGCGGGCTGCAGGGATGGCTGGACGGCCCGCTTGCCATGGACCTGCTGCGGGCCGAACGGCTCCGCGCGGCGGGGTACGGGATACACACCCAGCGGATACCCGGCGACATCACCCCGAAGAACCGGCTGCTGCTGGCGGAGCCGCCGTAATCGTTGGAAAAAATTATGTTGGCTGCAGTGGAATAATCGGTTATACAGGCCGTAACATCAGGTCTGCAGCGCAGCCGCGATACACGACAATACTAAACCATCCGCGAGGATGGGGCGGAAAGCCCACGGGTCTCACGCAGACAGCCGGGTTGCCGAAATATCACCACGATTTCGGCAACCCGGCTTTTTTGTTGCCGAAAAGGACCCGGTGTCGTGGGTATCACCCACGGCCGCCGCAACCTCGCCGGACGCTCTGGATGCGGACCGGCCGTCAACGGAGGTATGAAGCCATGGCCGACGTTATACCCATCTTCGCCAGTGCCGCGTGTGTCTATGTAGTCTCCAACCTGCTGTCCGCCACCTGGCCGTCACTCCTCAGCGCGCCGCAGCGCGCCATGGCGGCCCGCACCACGGGGAGGCGTTCCCGCTACTGAACGTCACCCTTCGTACCACGCACCACCAACGTAGTAACACCTCCTTCCTGTAATTACGGCGCCTCCGGGCGCCATTTTTTTTTGCCCGCGATGGTGAAATGGCGTTGACGATTGTCCCGTCTGCGGGTATTTTAGGGGCGGCTAAGATTTGGCGGTCAAGCGCACCTCGGGGGCGCCGGCCTGCCGGCAGCCATGCTCTACATTACTGGACGGGGGGTAGCGATGCGGGTGAGCGGTGCGGTACGGGTGCTGGTGCTGGTGGCAGTCTTCGGTGTGGCGATGGTCGGCATGGCGCGGGCGGACTACTACCGCTACACCGACCGGAGCGGGGCGGTGGTGCTCACCAACGATCTCGGTTCGGTGCCGAAGGCGTACCGGAAGAAGATGAAGGTGATCCGCGACGAGGCCCTGGAGGCGAAGGACCCGGCGCCGAAAAAGCACAGTGCCGCTGAAGAGGCCATCAAGGAGGAGCAGCAGGACGAGCAGGCCGCCGCGGCAGCCGCGACCGCCAGCCGTTCCGACAAGCTCTTCGCCCGTTTCCCCTGGGCCAAACCGCTTGCCATCGTCGCCGGCGTCATCGCCGTCCTCTTCGTCGGCCGCCGTCTCGTCGCCGCCATCCCGTTCCCGCAGCTCGCCCGGGTCATCAACATCGCCCTGTTTCTCGGGGTATTCGTCTTCGTCTACACAGTCTACGCCCGGTACCTGGTGGATGAGTACTTCTCGGTGAAGGACAAGGTCATCGCCATGTTCAAGAAGGCAAACCAGCGGGAGCTGCCGGCAGACGGAGAAGCGCCGCCGGAAAAGCCGGATGGGAGCGAGAAGTGAGGCGGCAGAAGTTACCGATATAGGTAACCATCCATACCTCCTATATCGGTAATAAGTTACTTATATGGCAGGTAAATTACTTGTATAGGGAAACCGGTCAATATCGAGTTGGGCAAACAGAAAATTGAAATAGTTGCTGGGGCTCACAATGGACCAACTATTTGCTAATTGTTTAGCGCACATGGAGTCGTGGTTTGAAAAGCTTGAAATGCAAGTTCCTCCGCCAGTAAAAATACGATTTCTTGATCACTTCGTATTTAGATATAAAGAAAAGTCTGTTGAACAGATGCTTATTCAAAAACTAGCTAGAGTTGTAACTGGGTTACATTCGGCAAGAATTTTGTTGAACAATGGTTTCATGCAAGAGCAGATTGCCATTCACCGTATGCTTGATGAGTTTCAGGAAGATATAACATTCTTTTTCTACGCCCATTTCAACAATGATGTTACGGACCTGCACCAGCGTTATCTAGATGCCTTTTATGAGGAAGAGTTTGATGTTCCAGAAAATCCAGTAGCTTCGGTCCAAAAACGTCCTTCGATACCGAGGAAAAACATTCACGCATACATTGCTAAACAGGACGCCGAAATTAGTGGCGCA
The DNA here is from genome assembly GCA_021779095.1 of Deltaproteobacteria bacterium. Classification (GTDB taxonomy): domain Bacteria; phylum Desulfobacterota; class Desulfuromonadia; order Geobacterales; family JAJYBI01; genus JAJYBI01. Next base: position 1,413 of record JAJYBI010000017.1, on the reverse strand, counting down.
GACCCAAACCGAGTAAAAGAATTGATGCGGACCCTCAGCAAGACGTATTCTGGTTTCGTTCATGGGGCTTCACCTCAAATAATGGATATGTATGGAGGATTACCTCCAAAATACCATATAGCTGGCATGCTGGGCACCACGCGGGAACAGGAACATCGATCTGATTTGTGGAACTATTTCTTCCGCGGCCTACTCTCATTTGAGCAGGTGGCTATGGTCTTCAATGACGCAAATCTTCTTAATCACATTGAAAGTTATAAAGTAGCGTTCGCAAAAAAAGTTGGGAAAAACTACGAGAGTTAGAGCGAAGACGAAATAGGGCAATGGGACGAGGCGCTGATGTGTTGAGAACTTCGTACGGACAATGCCCAACCCGCGGCGGCACGCGGTCTTCGCTACGCTCCGCCGGTGCGCCTTGTGACGTTGGACAGACAAAAAGGAAAAGTCATGGGAGACGACAGCAAATCAGAGAAAACATGGTATGCCGTAAAAGGGCTTTTCAGATGGTATTTCAAAGAGACCGGAGATACAGCGAACTTTGAGGAACGAGTCGTAGTTTTCTTGGCTTCGAGTTTTGACGAAGCGCTAGACCTCGCTGAACAGGAATCCAAAACCTACTGTACCGAGGACCCATCAGCAAACTTCAGAATTGAATCCATCAAAGCATTCATGGCGTATCTAATAGATGAGCCGATAAAGAGCGGAGTCGAGGTGTTTTCACGGCTAATGGACTCGAATCTGACATCAGAGAAGTTTCTGCGGCGCTATTACCCCAAAAGCCATGAACACAAAGCCGGCACGTAACCATTGGACTGAGAGAAATAAATGATAAGCCGAAAAAAGACACTAGAGGATCTAGTTGAATACCGACAGAAGCCTGAGGAGTTCCGGCGAGTTCTAAAGAGTTTTCCATGGGACTCAGAAGAAGAGCTTGTCCAGCTTGGGCGGCACCACGTAACAGCAGTTTTGAGACGATATCTGGCAGGAGAAATTTCAACGCAAGAAGTCGAGGACTGGGCAAACCTGATAGAGTGCCGAGATGACATAGGCTACGAAGATGTTGCGGACGTCCTTTATATTCTGGCAAATCCCATGATCACATATGCACTGACACCAGCGGTTGCTGCTCAGATAATCGAGGAATTACGAAAGTCCAACACGCCAGTGGAGCAGGCGCGATAAACCCGCGCTGCTCACCATCGGCCCCGTTAGCGAGAAGAATGAAATTATGAATCAATACTCTGGGAGGGACTTTGGGGTCAAGCCTGCAAAACTGCAAAAAGATGATATAAGAACCTAATGGCACGTAAACAGCGACTGCATATTCCAGGCGGTTTCTACCACGCGATCCTGCGCGGAAACGCCGGCGATCCGGTTTTTTTCGATGACAAGGACAGGTACCGCTTCTACCTT